>CAZHGD010000078.1:0-31840 GCA_964531735.1 uncultured Fimbriimonadaceae bacterium
CCGATGCACCGGCGGCGGCGGCCGCCGCGCTCACTGGGCTGCAGGCGTCCTCGGCCAGCCTGGCCGCCGGCGACCTGCCGGCCTTCTTTGAAGGGCTGGCCGGCTGCCTGTATACTTACGTGGCTCGGATCGGCGGCGCGTCGGCGGGCACCTTGACCACCACCGAGGCCGCCGCGGTGTTGTCGCGCACTGCTTTGCCCGCGGCCACGCAAGCCACGCTGCTCGCCGCGCTGCGCGCCGCCGATGAAGTGCGCTTCGCCCGCGCCGATTGGGGCCCCGACGAGGCCTGGGTGCTGGTGCGCCGGCTCGAAGCCGCGTTGACCCAGCCGTCAACCGATAAGGAGCGCTGAGCTTGGACCAGGACAAGGACACCACCGTTCGCGAGGTGGAGGAGCGGAAGCCGCTGTTCGATCAGATGCGGACCGAGATCGGCCGCGTGGTGGTCGGTCAGGCTTATCTGGTGCGACGCCTGCAGGTGGCGCTCCTGGCCGATGGACACATCCTGCTGGAAGGCGTGCCGGGCCTGGCCAAGACGCTCGCCGTGCAGACGCTGGCCCAGACCGTCGGGTGCAGCTTCCAGCGCATCCAGTTCACGCCGGACCTGCTCCCGGCCGACGTCATGGGCACCGAGATCCTCGACCCGCGCACCGGCGAGTTCCGCATCAAGCATGGTCCCGTGTTCGCCAACCTGGTGCTCGCCGACGAGATCAACCGCGCGCCGGCCAAGGTGCAGAGCGCCTTGCTCGAGGCGATGCAGGAGCGCCAGGTCACCATCGGCGGCCACACCTTCGGCCTGGCCGAGCCGTTCCTGGTCCTGGCCACGCAGAACCCAATCGAGCAGGAGGGCACCTACCCGCTGCCCGAAGCGCAGGTCGACCGGTTCATGCTCAAGGTCCGCGTGGGCTACCCCTCGCGCGACGAGGAACTGGAGATCATCGCCCGCACCACCAACGAAGCGCTGCCGGCGGTCCGCCCGGTGGCCAGCGTGGCTCATCTGCTGGAAGCCCGGCGCACCGTGCGTCGCGTCCACGTGGCCGAGAAGCTCCAGAAGTACATTGTCGACCTGGTCTTCGCCACGCGCGAGCCGAGTGCCTACGGGCTCGACCTGGGCGGCTGGATCGAGTACGGCGCGTCGCCGCGCGCCAGCATCTACCTGACCCTCGCCAGCAAGGCGCACGCCTTCCTCGAAGGGCGCGCCGACGTCTATCCCGAGGACGTCAAGGCGATCGCCATGGATGTGCTGCGGCACCGCGTGATCGTCAACTTCGAGGCGGAGGCCGAGGAGATCACCGCGGAGGCGCTGGTGCGGCAGATCCTGGACCACGTGAAGGTGCCATGAGCGCGTCTCGCGACTTGTTGAAGCGCATCAAGCGGATCGAGATCCAGACCCGCAAGCTCGTGCGCCAGCACTTCGCCGGCGGCTACCACAGCGTGTTCAAGGGCCGCGGCATCGAGTTTGCGCAGCTCCGCGAGTACGTGCCGGGCGACGACATCCGACTGATCGACTGGAACGCCACCGGTCGCTTCGGCCGGCCATTCGTCAAGCTGTACGTCGAGGAGCGCGAGCTCACCGTCATGCTGCTCGTCGACGTCAGCGCGTCGATGTACTTCGGCACTGCCGAGCGCCTCAAGCGTCAGTTGGCCACCGAGTTCTGCGCCACGGTGGCGTTCTCAGCCGCCAGCAACAACGACCGGGTGGGGCTGATTCTATTCACCGACCGCATCGAGCGCATCATCCCGCCGCAGAAAGGGCGGGGCCACATCCTGCGGTTGATTCGTGAGCTGCTGCTGTTCGAGCCGCAGCACCGGCGCACCGACTTGCAGGTGGCCCTCGACACGGCCAGCCGTCTGATGCGCCGAGCGGGCACGCTGTTCGTGGTGTCCGACTTCGACTCGCCGGACTACACGCGCGCGTTGCGCACCGCGGGCCACCGGCACGACGCGATTGCGGTCACCATTCGCGACCGCCACGAGCTGACCGGAGCCGGGAGTACGCTGCCCGACGAGGGCGTCTGGGCCTTGGAGGATCCGGAGACCGGCCAGGTGCACCTGCTCGACCTGGGCCACGCGCCGACGCGCGACGCGCTGCTCGAGCGGCGACTGGAAGCCGACCGGCTGCGCCGGCGCGAGCTCGGGCGGGCCGACGTCGAGGAGATCCGCCTGGTCACCAACGAATCGTTCGAGAAACCGCTGGTGGCGTTCTTCCGCCGCCGCGCGGCGCGGCTCGGGCTGGGGGTGTGATGAGGCCCGCAGCCGACCGAGCGCCACATCGGCCAGCCGCACCCCGGCTGTGGGCAGCCGGGGTGCTGGGTCAGCTCGCGCCACTCTGGGCTCAGCCGGCCGACATCCGGCCGGCGAAGCCACCGCTGGACGTGCCCGACTTCCTGGCGCCGTACCGCCTGTTGCTCTACTACACCGCGGCGGTGGTGGCGTTGTGGCTCCTGTCGCTGCTGGCCTTGCGCGCGTGGCGTCGTTGGCAGGCGCGCCAGCCGGCACCGGCGACGCCGGCCGAGGCCCTCCTGCCGCACGTCATCGCCCTGCGGCGGCTCCAGGAGCTCGAACAGCTCGACCTCGCCGGCCGCGGCCTGGTCGACCAGTACTACGTTCGCCTGTCGGCCATTCTGCGCGTCTACCTGGCGCAGCGGTTCCAGATCAAGGCCGAGGAGTCCACGACCAGCGAGCTGGCGCGCGCGCTGTCGGAACGCGGCGTGGGCGACGCCGTCGTGGCCCAGGTGCGCGAGTTGATGAACGGCTGTGACCGGGTGAAGTTCGCTGAGCATCAGCCGCGCCGCGAGATCATGGCGCACTGGCTGGCGCAGTCGCGCAACCTGGTGCAGCAGACCGCCGGTGACCGACAGGTGGCGCCATGAGCCTCGACGCCCTCGTCCCCGGGCTGCGACTGGGCAATCCCTGGGCGCTCTGCGCCCTGGTGCCGCTGCTGCTGTGGTGGCTCACGGTGACGCTGGGCTGGCGGCGGCGCGGGGCGCTGACCTTCCCGCTCGGCGACTGCGGCAGTCTGCCGCGTAGCTGGCGCGTGCGCTTGCAGCCGCTTGGCGACCTGCTGCGCTGGCTGGTGCTGGTGGCGCTGGTGGTGGCGCTGGCCCGGCCGCAGGTGGGGCGTGAGCGCGAGAAGATCACCCAGCGCGGCGTCGACATCATGCTGGCCCTGGACGTCTCGGCGAGCATGTTGGCCGAGGACGTGCAGCCGAACCGCATCGAGGCCGCCAAGCGGACCATCATCCGCTTCGTCAGCCGGCTGACCAACGACCGCGTCGGTCTGGTGGTGTTCGCCGGCCGCAGCTTCACGCAGGTGCCGCTGACCACCGACTACGGCCTGGTGCTGGAGCTGGTGGGCGAGTGCCGCATCAACATGATCGGCTTCGACGGGACGGCCATCGGCGATGCCCTGGCCAACTGCATCTACCGGTTCCGCAACGAGGCCCGCCGCCGCGCCGGGCCCGAGGCCGACGCGGCCAAGGCCGAAGCCGACGCACTCAAGCGGAGCCGCGTGATCGTCCTGCTGACCGACGGGTTCAACAACACCGGCCACCTGGCGCCGCTGGAGGCCGCCGAGATGGCCCGGGTGAAGAACATCCGCGTTCACTGTATCGGCCTCGGCTCGCCGGAAGGTGCCCCGGTGCCGTACTACCGCTTCGGCCAGCGGATGTACCTGCAGACGCCGGACGGCCGCCCGCTGATCACCGGCCTCGACGAGCAGAATCTGCGCTCCATTGCGAACATCACCGGCGGCCAGTACTTCCGCGCCACCGACGCGGAAGGGCTGGAGCGCATCTACCGCCAGATCGCCGAGATGGAGAAGCACGACGTCGAGATCAAACGTCTGATGCAGTACGACGAGCGCTTCGTGGGCCCGGTCATTCTGGCGCTGGGGCTGCTCCTCGTCGAACTGCTGTTGCGCACCACGGTGTTGAGGGTCAACCGATGAGCCAGGCACCGCCGGAGCGGACGTCGCGGCGCGAGCGACTGCGGTCCTACCGTGGCACGGTGGTTGCCGTCCTGGCCCTGGTGGCGGTGGCCACGGTGCTCCGCGGGCGGACCAGCGGCTTCGCGCGGCCGCAGGCGCTGGCCGGTCTACTCAGCGTCAACATGCTGTTGCTGCTGCTGGCCTACGACTGGTGGTGGCGCCTGTCGGCCCGGCGGCGGTTTGCCGATCTGGGCCTGCTCGACCGCATGGGCGAGGCGCCGCTGACGCCGGCGGTGGTGCTGCGCGGCTTGCTGTTGACCGCGGCGCTGGTGCTGGTCGTGCTGGCCACCGCGCGACCGAAAGGTGGCCTCGGGCGCACCGAAGTGACCACCGAGGGCTGCGACCTGATCATCTGCCTCGACGTCAGCAACTCGATGCGCTGCCGCGACATGACCGGCCGCTCGCGTCTGGAGGTGGCCAAGGACCTGCTCAGCCAGTTCGTCGCCAGCCGTCGCGGCGACCGCCTGGCGCTGGTCGCCTTCGCCGGGTCGGCCCACGCGCTCTGCCCGTTCACCATCGATCACGACGCGCTGGACATGTTCCTGGCCGACGTGGACTACGACACCGTGGCCAAGCAAGGCACGGCCCTCGGCGAGGCCATTCGCCTGTGCCTGGAGCGCTTCGATCCCGAGCAGACCGGCGGCCAGGGCATCTTGCTGCTCACCGACGGTGAGGACCAGGACTCCGATCCGCTCACCGCCGCCGGCCTGGCCAAGAGCCGTGGCGTGGTCATCCACTGCCTCGGCCTCGGCACTCCGGAGGGCGGACAGGTGCCGATGGGCGTCGATTTCTGGGGCAACGCCACCCCCAAGCGGCACCAGGGCGAAACGGTGACGTCCAAGCTTGATGAGGCCACGCTGAAGACCATTGCCGACACCACCGGTGGTCGGTACTTCCGGGCCGATTCGGCGCACCGCCTGGAGCAGGTGCTCGACGAGGTTGGCCGCATGGCCACCCGGACCTTGCGGGCGGGCCGAATGGACCTGCGCGAGGACATCTTCTGCTGGTACCTGGTGCCGGCCGTGCTGCTGCTGGCGATCGAACCGCTGCTCCGGCACCGCCGGCGGCGCCGCTCCTGGGAGGCCCGACGATGACGCGACGACCACGCCACGCCTGGCTGGGGCTGTTGCTGCTGCCGCTGCTGGTGGCCTGGCGTTGGCCTGGCGAGACCAACCGGTTGGCCGCCGCCGGCCGCGAGGCTTACCGCCAGGGCCGGTTCGACGAGGCGGCCAAGACCTGGTCCAACGCCTTGTCGGGCGCGGGTGATTCGACCGAACTCACCTACAACCTGGGCACGGCCTGGCTGCAGCAGCGCGAGTATGCCCGGTCGCTCGAAGTGCTCGGGCGGGCGGCCGAGCGTACCGACGACCGCGCCGCACTGGACCGCATCCACTACAACCGCGGCAACGCCTATTTCCGGCTGGACAAGATCCCGGAGGCCGCGCAAGCCTATCGTCAGGCGCTGGCGGCCGACCCGAACGACGAGGACGCGGCCTACAACCTGCGGCTGTGCGAGGAACGGCAGAAGCAGCAGAACAACCAGTCGGACAAGAACAAGGGCGGCGGCCAGAGCCCGCCCAACCCTCAGAACAGCGCGGACAAACAGAACCAGCCGCCCCGGGCGCGGCCGGACGACCGGCAGACCACCGGCGGCCAGCAGCCGTCCAACATGACCGAGGCCGAGGCCAATCGGCGCCTGGACGGCCTGCAGCGCAACGAGCGCGAAGACCGTGGCCTGTTCAACCCGCGCCCGAGCCAACGGCACGTGCGCCCGAACCCGCTCGATCCGAACACCTCGCTCGACGAGCTGCTGCGCGGACAGCAGGCCGAGTCCAAAGAGCGCGACTGGTAGCGGTCAGTCCAGGCTCCACAGCAGCCCGCGCAGATCGGCGGCGCCGTGGCGCTCGCGGCCGGTCTCGGCGGCGGTGTCCTCGGTGAAGCGGCCCGGGCCGCTGTCACTGCGGCCCGGGCGCCAGGCCAGGTACGGCGCCGGCCGGTTGGCGTGGCGGCGCGTGCTCAGGCGGCAGGCGTAGTCGCCCAGGATGGTCACCGCCAGCGACCGGTCGCGGGCGAGTTGCGCCATCAGCGGCGCGAACAGGTCGCGCTCCAGTTGCGCCAGCGCGTCGCGCTTGCGCTCGGCGTCGCCGGTGTGCCCGGCGGTATCCAAATCGCGCACTTGCGCCAGCACCGTCGGCGCGTGATCGAGCGCCGACAGCAGCCGCGACCAGCGCTCGTGCGGCTGCGCCGGGCCGGCGGCGTCCTGCCGGCCGATGCTCACGCCGGCGGCCCGGGCCACGCCGCGCACCGCCGGGTTGCTGCTGAACAGCGAGGCCACCTGGCCCACCCGCAGCATGAACAACGGCAGCTCCGGCGCCCGCCCGCAGCCCCAGGGCCAGAGCACGTCCAGGCGTGGCAGACCGGCCGCGTCGCGCTCGCGGTTCACCGCATGGTCCGCCAGCAGCTCACGTGCATCGTCAATCAGCCGCCGCAGCTCGCCATCGCGCTCGCCCACCGGCAACTGCGCCTCCAGCGGTTGCGCCGCGTCGAGCGCGCCGGGCGGCGTACACTGCACCTCCACCGGTCCCGACTCCCACAAGGCCAGCCCGGTCGCCGGGGCCACGCCGCGCGCGCTCAGCCCCGGCCGCTGCCAGACCGCCGCCAGGTCCGCCCACAGCCGTTCGGCCTGCGCCGCGCTGGGCGGCGCCACGAACGGGTCGAGTCCGTGGCTCAGGCTCAGCAGATCGAGCCGCAGCCCGACATCGCGCCAGCCGAGCGAGGCCCCCGCGCCGAGCAGCTCCACCGCCCCGCGGGCCGGCGGCGGCGCGTCGTAGCCCAGCAGGGCCAGCGTGGCCCAATCGGCGCCGATGGCCGGGTCGTCCAGCGGCGCTTCGGGACACGGGCGCACCAGACCGACCTCGCTCCGCGCGGCCAGCAGGTCGAGCGACGGCGTGTCGGCCGCGGCCAGCGGCGTGCGGCCGTCGAGCGCCGACTGCGGATCGTCGGCCAGGCCACTGAGCACGAGGATGATGTGAGGCATACGGCGGTCTCCGGTGGTTTGGAGTGCCGGCGGCGGCCGATGGTTGATCACCGGTCGGGCACCGCCTCAACCCGCGAACCGCCCGTCCGCTTCGGCCACCACCGCGGCCACCTGCCGGCGTTGCTCGTCGGTCAGTGGGCACTGGTTCTCCGCCTGCGCCGCCAGGCGCTGCGCCTGGGCGCGGGCGTTGTCCAGCATGGTGCGCGGGTCGGCCTGCCAGGCCAGCGGCACGCGCCGGTCCACCAGCTCCGGGAGCCATAGCTCCGTGCGGAAGTGGCGCGCGGTGTGCTCGGTGTTCAGATAGCCGGCGCCTTGCGGCCCGACCTCGGCAATCAGCTCCTCGGCCAGCGTCTCGGCGTCCACGACGACGCCCTGCAAGAGCCGCTCCAGGTAGCTCATCAGCTCCAGATCGAGCATGAGCTGGGTCAGGCTGCCCACGTCGGAGAAGGCCAGCGTACCCAACGAGCCCCAGCCGCGCACGCCGGCGCAGAGGCCCCACAGGCAGGACAGCGACTTCTCCAGCAGCGCCTGCTCGCCCGGTGTCTTGGCCGCGGTGCCCGGACCGCCGTAGCCGACGTACTCACCACCGAACACATAGGCGCCCAGTTGCCGCGCGGCCAGCGACAGCAGGTCCATGTCCGGCCCGCTCTGCGTGTGGATGCCCACGCGCATGTCGAACGGGCACGGGTGCGCGATCCAGCCGACCAGGCGGTCATCGAGCGCCAGGCTGATCACGTTGGCCATCAGCACCTCGGCCAGCGACTGCACCAGGCAACCGGCCACCGTGACCGGCGTGGCCACACCGGCCACCGGCATGGTCATCATGGTGAACGGCTGGTCGAGCAGCGCGCGCGCCGCCAGGCCCATCTCGATGTTCTCGCGCGTGATCATGAACGGCGTGTTGATCCAGCACTTGGTGACGAAGGCGCGGTGGGCCAACGCCGCTTCGCGCGAGCCGTCGCAGATGGCCTGGAGTTCGAGGAAGTACGGGATCAGCGCCGCGCGGTAGACCGACACGGTGGTCGGCCGGCGGCTGTTGAGCACGTTGACCGCAAAGGTGTGCAGATCACAGGTGGCCGCCGGCACGTCCTGCGGAATGAACGTCGGATGCGAACGGCCGAGCCGCGGGATGCTGTCGCAGACGCGCGACCACTGCGCCAGATCGTCGCGGGTGGCCGGCCGGAGCTGCTCGGTATCGAGGTCACAGCAGGTCAGGGCCTGGCCCGACGCCGAGTACGACAAGGTGGTGGCCAGGTGCTCGGCCGGCCGGCCCGGGCCGTTGACCGTGCGGGCCGCGGCGAGGCGGTCGCGCAGCCGGTCGCGCACCGGCGCCGGGAAGGTGACCCGCTCGCCGGCGAGGTCACAACCGAACTCGCGCAGGGCCGTCGCGAACTCGTCGGTGCCCTGCGCGCGCAGCGGCACGCGCGCGAAGACGCGCCAGGCCGCCTGCTCGATCTGCGCCAGCTCCGCCTCGGTCAGCACCGTCATGGTGCGCGTCGCCAGGATCATGCGTGGTTCTCCGTCGCGCAGGCCGCGATCAAGTCGGCGGCCGTCACCGTCGGCACGCCGGTGGCCTCGAGCCAGGTCAGCCACCACTCGGTGGCGCGGAAACCTTCGACAGTGGCGGCGTACTCCTGCGCCAAGGTGGCGTCGCGCACCACCAGCACCCGGTAGCCCGGCTGCCGCCAGAGGAAGCCCAGCCGCCGCAGGCCGCCGACGTTGTCCTGCAGGCAGTGGCTGAGCAGGAAGCCCGCGTAGACCACGGTAGTGAGGCGGCGCTCGCGCAACAGGTGGTCCACTGCCGCTTGCTGGCAGACGCAGTAGTCACCGGGCCGCGGCCGGACCGGCGCGGGGAAGTCGAGCCGGGCGAGCAGCCGCGCCCAGCGCGCCGGCGCATCGGCCCCGAAGGTGGTGGCGAAGTAGGTGGCCAGCGCCTCGTCGCCGACCTCGGGCGGCGGCCAGTCGGGTGCCTCGGCGG
The DNA here is from genome assembly GCA_964531735.1 of uncultured Fimbriimonadaceae bacterium. Taxonomy (GTDB): domain Bacteria; phylum Armatimonadota; class UBA10988; order UBA10988; family UBA10988; genus CAZHGD01. The sequence goes on from CAZHGD010000078.1 coordinate 9,001, forward strand.
GCGGCTCGGCCACCCGGTAGGCGTTGGCGGGATACTTGCCGACCACCGCGGCGGCGTTGCTGTGGATGATGGTGAAGCCGACGGCGCGCGCCGCGTGCAGCGCGGGCGCCAGGTGCTCGGTGACGCGCCGCTTGGCTTCGGCGGTGGCTCGGCAACCGAGGCCGAGGAAGTTGTACTCGGCCGCGCGCCCCAACTCCGGATCCAGCGGCTCGTCCGACCACCCCATGTTCCACAGGTCGATGGTGACGAACGCCGATCGCGCCGGGTCGATGGTCAAGGGCACACTGACCGGGCCGAAGTGCGCTTCGTCGTAGTCGTCTTCGGGCGCGAAGCACCGCTGGCGCCGTGCCGGCAGGTCCATGCACCACCTCACGTCGCCCGGCCGACCTCGGCGCGGACAGCTAGAACGGGTCGACCTGGAGCTTCTCGAAAGTCACCGGCTGATCGGCATCGACATCCAGGTAGAGGCGCCAGGGCACATCCTCGCCGTTCGACTCGAGACTCTGCGTTTCGCCGTTGACGGTCAACGACATCTCGCCGTGGGTGCGCTCCAGGACCACCTCATTGCGGGCCTGCGGCAGATCCACCGCCACGCCGGTGGCCGGCGCCGGTTTGGCCGGCGACTGCCAGCGCAGTTGGACCGGCCGCGACACGACCACGCTGCCCCGCGGCACGCCGAAGCTCAGACAGACCACCGCCGGCCGGTCAGCCGGGCAGCGCAGGAGCAGTCGCACGCGGCAACTCGCCGGCAGTTGCGCGGGGATCGCCAGGTGCGCCACCTGGCCGGCACTGCGGCAGCCGCTCAAGGTGCCATCGTCACCGACCGTCCAGGTACCGATGCTGCTGGTCCACAGGTCGAGGTCGTCACCGGGGATCAGCACGCCCTTGGCCATCAGCGGCTGGGCGTCGGTCGAGCCGTCCTGCGCGAGCAGCAGTGCCCGTCGCCGCTGCGTGAGCCAGTAGCGCACGTGAGGATCGTCCGACTGCTGGCCGGCAGCGCGATACAGCTTGAGCGCCGTCGCCGCGTCGCCGCTCTCGTGAGCCTGCTTGGCGCGCCGAGCGTGGTCATCCGGCCCGCCCAGCGCGCGCACGTAGCCGACCACCGACTGCGGGTCGACGCTCAGCGTGTTGCCGAGCCACTGCACGTCCTCGGCGTCGAGCGGGCCCTGCACCAACGGGTAGGCGTCGGACACACGGCCGATCTGGCCGAGCACCTGAGCCCGCACCAACTGCCAGCGGACTCGTTCGGACTCCGGCGCCGCAGCCACCAGACCCGCCGTGGCGGTGTCCAGCTCCTGCTGCACGCGCGGGTCGTCCCAGATCCCCGGTTGGTCGTCCTGCTGGGCGAGGAACCGCACGATCAGGTAGTACTGCAACGGCACCGAGGTGTCGAACCGTTGCGTGGCCAGGCACTCGCGGGCCAGCGCCAGCATGGCCTCGTGCGAGCCGCCCCACCGCGGCATCAGTGCCCAGGCCAGCTTGTCGTAGGCCGGCGGATAGTCGAACTGCGCCACCACGGCGCGGTCGAACCACAGGCGAGGCGTCTCGCCGGGGCCGGCCCCGCCGCCCTTGGCCACGTCAATCATCGCCGCGGCCGCTTCGGGCAGCTCCGGGTGCCGGCGCCAAGCCGCGACGTACTCCTTGCGCGCCACCTGCAGTTGCCGCGCGAAGCCCTCCCAGCCAGTGCGTGAGACGGTGTTGGCATAGCCGCTGCCGCGTGCCTTCCACGCTTCGTCCACCGCCAGACGGCCGCGCAGCACGTGTGCGTACCAGGGATCGGCGCGACGCGCTTTCTGGACGATGGTCAGCAGGTTCTGAGCGTCCTTCGCCTCTTCGAAGCCGGCGCGCTCGATGCGGCGCAGCAGCAGCCGCAGCTCGATCGGGCGGCGCACCGGCTCGTCGAACGCACGGACGAGCAGCTCCTTCTCGAGGCTCCACAGCGCGCGCTGGTCGGTGGCCAACACCTCCGCCGGTGCGGTCGGCGCGACCCGGTTCCCCTTCAGCTCGCGGAACAGCGAAGGCGGCCCGAGGCAGAGCGCCTGCGCCGGATACCGCGCGTCGCGCGCGCCGTCGACGGCCTGCTTCAGCCACTGGGCAGCGCGGCCATCGTCGCTCTCCTGCAAGCGCAGACCCACCAGCAGGCAGACCAGGGGGTCGTCGACCCCACTGCCCAGCAGCGGCGTCAGCGCCGCGTCGACCGCTCGGGCGGCCGCCTTGTCATCGCGGTTGGCCCAGTGCGCCACCGACGCCCGCACGAAGACCTGGGCCCCGCTCGCCCACGGCGCCGAGCGGTTGCCCCAGCGCGCGTAGGCATCGGCGTAGAGGCGCTGGTAGAACCGGCGCGCGGCCTCCTGCACCTGCGGCACCGTCACCGCCTGCGGCCCTGCTGGCAGCGGTCGTGGTCCCGACGGCATGGGCCCACACCCGTTCAGCCACCCGCCCAACCAGACCACCGCCACCGCGCGCCACACCCACCTGCCCATGACGAGCTCCCACTGCTGCGATGGACTATGCCACCCCGCGCGGCGCGATGCAACCCGCCGGCCCGGCCCGCCAACCGCCGCCGGCGGCCCACGGCGCCAGCGCGGTCAGGAAGGTGACTCCCCGACCGGGCATGACCACCTCGACGCCGGCGCTCGGACGAGGTCCGGGCGCTCGAACGGCGGCACCGCGAAGCCCGCCGCGTGCGCCGGCCGGGCCACCGGCGCTACAGCGGATCGACCCGCAGTTTGGCGACCACTACCGGCGCGCCGGGCGGCACGGCCAGCCACAGCCGCCACGGTGCCCCCGTCGCGCCGCCGCGCAAGGGCGGCGCCGCCACCTCGCGGCCGTTGACGGTCGCCGACGGCACGCCGTCCCGCAGCTCGAGCACCACCTCGAACCGCGGCTGGTCGACGTCGACGGTGTCTGCCGAGGTCGCTGGTTGGCCCTGCGGACCAGGCCACCGCAGATGGATCGTGCTCGCCGTGGTCGTCGCCCCCTGCGGCACGCCGTACTCCAGGCCGAACCCGGCCCCACGGTCGGCGCCACACTGCGCCACCACCCGGACCCGGCAGTTCGGCGGCAGCAGTCCCGGCACACCCAGGCGGCCGACCTGGCCGCGGGGTACCTGACCCTCGATCGTCCCGTCGTCGCGGCGGCGCCAGGTGCCCTCCGCCGACTCCCAGCCGTCCAGACTGCTCGCCGGGATGAGCTGGCCGCGGGCGACCGACTCCGGTGCGGCCGCGCCGCCGGCGGCCGCGAGCTGACTCCGTACCGCGCCCTGTCGGACGTCCAGCCAGTGGCCGATGCACTTGTCCTTGGTCTGCTCGCGCACGACCTGGTACCGCGCCAGGGCCTGGCGCAGGTCGCCGGCGGCCAGGGCCCGCTCGGCCTGCCGGGCGGTGTCGTCCGGCCCGCCCAACGCCCGGATCAGACCGACCACCAGCACGGCGTCGATGTCCAGCGTGCTCGCCAGCCAACCCACGTCGGCCACTTCGATCGGTTCCGCCACGAGGGGGTAGGCCTCGCGGTAGCGCTGGCACATGGACAACACATCGGCCCAGATGAGCTCCCAGCGGCGCCGCTCGCTCTGGTGCTCGGGCGCATTGACCAGGCCCGCGCACATGGTGTCCAGCTCTTGGCGCACTGTGGGATCGTGCCACGTGGCCGGCAGCTCGTCGTCTTCGGCGATCAGTCGCACGGTGTGGAAGTACTCCAGCGGCACGGTGGTATCGAAGCGCTGCGTGGCCAGACAGTCGCGGGCGAGGGCCATCATCTGCTCGTGCGAGCCGCCCCAGCGCGGCATCAGCGCTCGGCTCAGGCAGCGGTAGGCCAGCGGATACTCGAACTGTGCCGCCACGGCCCGATCGAACCAGCGGCGCGGCGTGTCCCACCGCCCCGCGTACCCGGCCATCGCCACCTCGATCATCGCGGTCGGCGCCTCGGGCAGGTCGGGGTGCAACTGGTAGGCCGCTTCCAGCTCGCGGCGCGCGGCCCGCAGGTGGCGGGAGAAACCCTCCCAGCCGGCGCGAGTGACCGTGTTGCCATAGCCACTCCCGCGCGCGGCCCAGGCGTCGGCGACCGCGATGCGACCGCGCACGACGTGCCCGTACCACGGATCCGCACGGCGAGCCCTGGCCAGAATGGGCACGAGCGCGCGCCGCGTGTTCGTCTGATCGAAGCCCGCGCGCTCCGTGCGGCGCAAGACGAACCGCAGCTCGACCGGCTGCCGGACCGGCTCTTCAAAGGCCCGCCGCAGCAGGTCCTGCGTGGTGGGCCAGAGCGATGGATCATCCGCCAGCGCGCGGCGGCCACCGCCGGCCGGCGACGGTCCAGCGGCTGGCTGCTGCGCCTCCTGCTCGGTGAACAAGGCGGGCGGGGCCAGGAACATCGCCTGGGCCGAGTAGCGCGAGCCCGGCAGCCCAGCCACGGCGCGCCGTAGCCACCGGCCGGCCCGACGATCCGACACTTCCTGCAATCGCAGGCCCACCAACATGCAGACCAGCGGGTCATCGGCGGCGCTGTCGAGCAGCGCCACGACGGCCTGGTCGAAGGCCTTGGCGGCGGCCCGGTCACTGCTGTTGGCCCAACATGCCACGGCCGCGTGGACCAGCGCCTCGGCTTGCGGCGACCACGGCGCGGAGTGGTTGCCGTTGGTGGCAAAGGCGTCGACGTAGATGCGCTGGTAGAACTGGCGTGCCGCCGCCTGGACGCGCGCCACGGTGACCGCCTGCGGCCCCGATGGCAACGGCCGTGGCCCCGAATGGGCCGTCGGCACACAACCGCTCAGCAGGACGACCGCACCCATCCGCCAGACCCACCTGCCCATGACGCCTGCTCCACCGCTGCGATGGACTATGCCACCTTGTGTGGTGCGGTGCAACCCATATTATCCGGTGCCCCGAGCCGACGCCGACGGAGGATTCGCCGCGCCAGGCGGCAATGGCCGCGGCAGGCTACGGCCGGGAGCTGCCCATGTCGCCCGCTTGCTGGTTGCTGCTCGCCCTTGCTCTGGCGCCGCCGACCGACCCGCGCTGCGAGTGGCTGCCGCCGGGCGCGGTGATCGCCGACCCGTGTCCCGAGTTCTCGTGGCTCTGCCCGGCGCAGGCGGCTTGTCGCGTGCTGGTCGGCTCCAGCACCGACGCACCGAGTGACCTCTGGGACAGCGGCTGGGTCACCAGCGAGCTGCCGATTGTCGAGCATGCCGGCCGGCCGTGGCCGGTGGGGCAGGCGGTCCACTGGCGGCTGGAGGTGCGCGACCGCCACGGCCAGACCCATCGCGTCGGGCCGTTCACCGCGACCTACCAGCCGGCGACGGTCGCGCGGCTCTACCCGACCATCCGCAGCTTCCTGAACTTCGACGCCGAACTGCCGGTGATGGTCCGTGACTACGACGTCACCTACAGCGCCGCGGCGAAGGCCCGGCGGCCGGCGATGCAGGCGTTCAACTACTCGCTGCTGGCCACCATGGTCGTGCCGTCGGCCAAGTGGGACCAACTGCGCGCCTTCGCCGCGCGCGAAGGGCTCGACGAGCGCGCGGTGGAGGCGATGTTCCTGCACTACGGCGCCGACACCAAGGTGCGCCTGCACGTGGGCCGCGAGGCGGCTGACCGGCCGTTGGAGGAGCGCTCGATCCGCGGCTGGGACCCGGCTAACGACCGCGACGGCGACGGCCGCGTCAGTGACGCCGAGGCCCGCACCCTCGCCAACCCGCAGGCCACCGCGCGCACGCCCCGCGAGGCGCGTGTGCCCATCTACTACTGGGGCCCGCCGGCCGACGACTACATCATGTACCCCGGTCACCCCGTGTACCAGCGCTATCTGGCCACGGTCTACGTACCCGCCCAGTTGGCGGGCCACGACGGCCTGTACATCGACACCACGCCGCCGGCGCCGCCCGGTCCGGCGGCCGGGCGCGTGCTCCACGAGTACCGCGCCGAAGCCGCCAAGGGCTGGCTGCGCGACATGCTCATGATGCTGGCGGCCATCAAGCGCGAGCACCCGCGCGTGCCGCTGGTGGCCAACGGCTGGCTGGCCCGGCCGTTCGTGATCGACGGGACGCAGTGGGAGAACTGGCTGGAACTGCCCACCAGCGCCAGCCAGGTACACGCCGCCGTGGCCGCGGTGCGCGAGTTGGACCGGCGCGGCAAGGTGCAATGGGTGCAGTACAACCCGGTGGCACTCGACGACCAGCCGACCTTCGCGCCACGGCTGCCGGTGACGCCCGACCGTGACCAGCTCTACGGCCTGGCCGCCTACCTGCTGGCGCATGGCGAGCGCACCTACTACGGCTACGGCCGGCATCCCTACGGCGTCTACGCCCGCTGGTGGCCGGCGGCCACGCGGGCCGACCTCGGCGGGCCGCTCGGCGAGTGGACCGAGCAGGTCGCCGCGCCGGCGACGGCGGCTGGCCCGAACTTGCTGCGCAACGGCGACTTCGAGGAGCCGCCGACGGCCGCTGAGCCGTTACCGGGGTGGTTGCCGGCGCCGCCGTTCGAGGTGATCAGCACCGGCGCGCACGACGGCCGGCACTGCCTCCACCTGGCCAGCCGCAGTCTCGAGACCAACAACATCTGCAAGCAGTGGCTGACCCTCGCGCCAAACACCGTCTACACGCTGTCGGGCTACCTGCGCACCAAGGACGTCGATGGCGGCGGCGCGCAGCTCTACCCCTATGACTTCGCCGGCGCCAGCGGCGGCGGCCTGATCACCGTGCTGGGCACCACCGACTGGACTCGCTACGACCTGGTGTTCCGCACCGGCGCCAACCCGCGCGGGCGCATCAACCTGCGGTTGTTCCGCGCCACCGGTGAGGCCTGGTTCGATGGGCTGCGGCTGGTGGCCGGTAACGAGGCCGCCGACGTGCTCTTCGCGCGCCGCTTCGAGCGCGGCCTGGTGCTGCTGCGCCCGCCGGGCGGCGCCGGCTATGGTGACGACAGCGCGCGCGAGTGCCGCCTCGAGGAGCCGCTGCGCCCGGTGGCCGCCGATGGCCGAATGGGTGCGGCGCGGTCGGCGGTCAGGTTGCGGCAGGGCGAGGCGGCCGTGCTGGTGCGGCCGTGACCGGCCGGATCACTTCACCCTTGCCTCCGCCCAAGTGGCGTGGTCACAGCCAATCCCGTCCCCGCCGTCCGTCACCACCAGCCGCAACTGGTCCGCACCCGCGAGGTCCAGGTCCAGCTCGCGAGGCCGGTCGCCCAGCTTCATCACCGGGCTCTCATAGATGCGCTGCCACTGGCCGCCGCGGTGGACCTCCACGACGAAAGCAGCCGAGCCCTTGCCGTAGGCGTGCATCGAGTCGTCGATGCCGATGATCGCTCGGAACCGGCGCCGGGCGCGCAGCGGACCGTCCAGCCGATAGGTCACGCGGCCGAGGCCCGGGCCCGCGGCGGTCTCGGTGGGATGCAGCAGCAGGCCCTTGGCGTAGGTGACGCCGCCGAGCCGGATCGGGCCGTCCTGGTAGTTCGTGTCCTTCTTCCAGCACAGCGAGTAGGCCAGTAGGTCCTGCTCGGGCAGGTCGCTCAGGTAGACCGCGTCACGATCGGTGGCCAGACGAGTGTAGGTGGCGCTGACGGTGGCCGAGCGGGCCACGCGCTGGCCGTCGCTGGTGTAGGCCGCCACCTTCAGCGTGGCCGTCTCGGTGATGGTCAGCGCGCCGGTGCAGGCTGGCGAGGCCGGGGTGGGCTCGGTGCCGTCCAGCGTGTAGCGGAGCACCAGGCGCGCCGGCCGCGGCGAGGGCGTGACGGCGACCGTCACCGCCAGCGGCGTGGTGAAATGCCGCGAGGCCGGGCGGATGGCCGGCTCGGCGGCGTCGAGCGGCAGCACGCGGCGGAACTCGTCGCGCTGCAGGCCCATCTCGTCGAACGGCACGGGCTCAAAGCCAGTCCGCTGCGCCGGCGAGTCGGGCGCCAGGCGGAAGCGCCGCGCGGGCAGGTCGGCAAAGCCCGGCTCCGGCGGCACGATCAGGTTGCCGCGCTTGGCGAATTCGGCCGCGACCAGCGGGTCGCCATTGCGGTAGGCGACCGACTTGCCGCTGCCGTCGAACGAGCCGGTGAAGATGGTGGTGTCGGCCAGGACGTTCTGCTCGACCCGAACGTGCGCCAGGCTGGCCCGCGGGTGCAGCATGAGGAACGAGGTGCCGCCGCTGACGTTGCGGCGCACGAGGTTGTCCTTGGGGATCTCGCGCTGCAGGATGTGCTCCTCGCCCAGCGCGAAGTCGGCGGCCAACTGCTTCAGGATCGGGTAGCGCTCACTGTAGGGCGGCCGGTCGTAGCCGACGGCTGCCAGGTTCTCCACCATGCGCCAGGCCCCGCCCTGCTTGAACATGTGGTCCTGGGTCCAGACGCTGAACGAGAGGCCGCGGCCGCTCAGGAACAGGTTGTTCTCGACCAACATGCCGCGGCCGCTGTTGGTGTGGAAGACCTGGTCGACGTCGTAGAACACGTTGTGGTGGAGGTGAATGCCACCGTTCGGCAGGTCGGGGTAGATGGTGAAGCAGCCCAGGTTGCCCGGACCGTGGACGTTGTGGAAGTAGTTGCCGCGGAACTCGTGGCCTTGCGAAGTCCAGTCGGCCATGGCATAGGTCACGCCGACATCACCGGTCTCCTGAGCGATGCGGGTGAAGTCGCAGAACTCGATCACATGGTCGTTGCCGGCGTACGAGATGCCCTGGTGCGGCAGATCGTGGATGGCGCAGTGCGCCACGCGGTGACCGACGCCGGACAGGTCGATGGCGCCGTGGTAGGTGCGAAAGACCTGCCCCACGTGGTGAATGTCGCAGTTGACCACCTCGTTGTGCCCGGGGCTGAGCGTCCGGCGGTCACCGCCGGCCATCTGGAGGCCGCGGCCGGCCAGTTGGTAGAGGTCGCAACTGCGCACCCGCTGCCGCGTGCCCGAGATCTCGACGGCCGCTTTGGCGCCAAAGTTGCGGATGGTGCAGCCGGCCAACTCGTTGTCCGAGCCGTCGCGGATGACCACCGCCTGGTCGCGGGAGGCTTCCAGAGTCAACCCGTGGACGCGCACATGCTGCGTGCCGGTAAGCCGCAGCATCGGCTGCTCCAGCTCGCAGAAGAGGATCTCGGCGCGGTCGAGCGGTGACGGCGGCCACAGGTAGAGCCGGCCGGTGGCCCGATCCAGATACCACTCGCCCGGCGAGTCGAGCTCTTCCAGCAGGTTCAGGAAGTAGAACCGCTGCCCGGCCTTATAGCCGTAGTGGTGGAACGGTGCCTGCGGCGTGATCTCGCGGCGCGACGGGTCGAGCTTGGCCACGCGCTGGTACTGGTCGGCCCAGTCGAACACCCAGTAGCCGTGCACCCACAGGTCGCTGAGGTCGCGCCAGCGCGCCGGGCGGTCACCGGCGTAGGTCCAGCGCCCGCAGTGCGGGCTCTCGGCCTTGATCGGGGTGCCGTCTTGCGGCACCGCGGCCACGCGTAGCCAGTCGCCCACGTTGGGGTAGCGCGCCAGGGGCAGGTAGCGGCTATTGCAGACGAGCTGTGCCGGTCGGCCGCCGACGGGCGCGGGGCGGCCGAGCTCGCGCACGCCGGCCGCCCGCAGATCGGTCACCACCACCTGCTCGCGCGCCGTCGGGTCGAGCCGGGCCAGGACGGCCGGGTCCTTGACCGGCTGCCAGTCGGTCAGCCGCGCGCCGCCGCTCAGCCGCACCGTCTCGCCCGGCGCGGCCCGCCAGGTGACCGGCGCGGCGGGCGTGCCCGAGTCGGGCGCGCTCAGCTCCAGCGTGTCCATCACGCGGTAGACGCCCGCGTGCAGCGTGACGGTGCGCGGTTGGTCGCGCGGCGCCTGACGCACGGCTTCGCGCGCCCGCGGCAGGCTGGCGAAGGGCTGCGCGGCGGTGCCAGAATTGCTGTCGCGACCGTCCGGCGCGACATGAAATTCGGCGGCGCCGAGTGGGGCCAACGCACACAACGCTGTCAGTAGACCGAGTACGCCGCTTCTCATCCGCATGCTCCGGGCGCTCCGCCTACGGCTTGCCGGCTGCACGGCGTTTGCCCTCGCGTCGCCGGGATCCTCTGTTGGGCGCGGCGGCCGAGGTCGGTAGCCCTGACATCGAGTGCCCGAGTCGCTGACCACTCGCCGCAGAGCAGCACTCAAGAGCTGAGGACGCCGGATGCGGAATCTGCCGGCCAAGCCGGGCAGACCGCTGGCTCAGCGTCCGTGCCTGCCAACGACCGGCAAGAGGAGGAGCGGTCGTCTACTTGACGAACTCAGGTGAACTAAGGAGGGCTGGGGCACGTTCACACTGGCCTTGGTTGGTCGCCCAACAGGGCGGCCAAGGAGGTTGGCCGGTGCGGCGCAGAGCCGTGCCGGAGGAGACTGCGATGCCAGACCCTGTCTGCCCGAAGTGCGGCTTGGTGTTGCCACCACTGGAGACGGCGTGCCCGCGCTGCACGGCGGCAGCACAAGCCGCATCGGGCGAGCTGCGCGCGCGCCGGCCCGCAAGGCACAGGTCTCGCGGCATGGCGCCGGCATCCACCGTGTTCGGACGCCTTGTGCTCAGCGCAGGCAGCTTGTGTCTCGTGCCCCTCGCGGTCTACAAGACCGCCTTTCCCGGCGTGGCCGGGCTCGGTTTCTCGTATGCCTTGGCCGCCCTCGCGCTGCCGTTGGTGCTGGCCGTGGTGTGGCGCCAGCCGCCCGAGCCGCTCAGTCCGAAGGGCGCGTATTACCGCGCCTCTGGCGTGAAGGTGTTGATAGGTGTGGAGGCATCCTTGGCGGGCGCCGTGTTTGTGGTGCTCGTGCAAGGCGCGGACACCAACTGGCTAGCGCTCGGGATCTGCTTCGGCGCCATGTGGCTGGTCAGCAGCCTGTTCGGCCTGCGGATCGCGCTCGGCCGGCGCCGGCAGGTGCCCGACCACCCGTGGACTCCTGCGCAGATGCTTGCTGGGGTGGTCGCCAACACGGCCGCGATCATGGCCATTCCCGCCGCCGTCGGCGGCACCGTATGGGCACTCGGCCTGCTGATCGCCGCCGATGCCAGTTCAGGCCAAGACAGGGGGCCCATGTTCTCCCCCGACAGCCCTTGGGGACATCCGAAAGGAGGGTTCTTTTGGATACTAATGACGCTCGTATCCATTGTGGGGTCTGCGATATGGCTCATTGTGTATCTTGTTGATCGATTCACTGTGCTCCTTTGCCTGGATGTCGCGGCCATCAATGACCAGCGCGAACAGGCCCGCCAGGAGGACGCCGAGAACTGACCAGGGCGTGCTGCGCCTTCCCTGGCCGCGTGCCCGGCCAGACGGCCTGCGGGGCCGCTGCGCCTGCGCCCAGGCCGCCGTGCCGGGCGGTTCGGGCGCGCGCTGCCGACCGAAGCCAGCGCTGTGGTCGGCCTGCCGGCAAGTCGCCGGCGCCGCAGCGGCCGCCAACCATAGAGCCAGCACCATTCGTTCGCCATGCAGCGAAAGAGAGGCGCCTCTCCCGCCTGCCAGCACTGGCGCAGGTGGTGTAATCGGCGAGCCGTGGGCCAGCCGGACCTTGGGAGACAGTACCCGCCGGGCCACGATCCGGAGACACCAGGGGGTACGGATTCGTCTTGTCAGGCGGCCGTCGCCAACGGCATACTTCCCAGTGGGGGCCGGGCTTCGGAGATGGCCATGGTCCACCGCATCCTGGTCGTTTCGCTGAGCGTTCTGCTGCTGGCCAAGGTTGCTCCGGCCAGCGGTATACCCGGTCACGTGTGCGCGGCGACGCGCATCCTGGCGGCGAACCCCGGGCTGGCCCGCTTGGTGGCCGGACAGCGGCCAGCGTTCCTGACCGGCGCCGCCGGACCCGACATCGCGTTCGTCGCCTCGGACCCGAAGGACCGCTCGGCGCCTGGCACCGAGAGTCACTACGACCGCACGGGCGACCTCTGCGTGAGCCTGCTGCGCGAAGCGCGCACCGACGCCGAACGGGCCTTCGCGCTGGGCTGGATCACGCATTGGCTGACCGACATTCACGTCCACACGCTGGTCAACGCCTACGGTGGCAACTGGGAGGAGATCAAGCGGCATCACCGCCATTCGCAACTGGAGGTGGTGGAGGCCAAGTACGTCCACACCACCAAGCCCTACGGCGTGAAGGCCGACGACCTGGTGGTGTCCGGCAGCAGCGTGCCATCGGCCTATGTGACCCGGGCCTTCGGCGCGATCTACCCGAAGCGGGCCTACCAAGGCACGCCGCCGGCGTTCACCGGGCTGCTGAGCACCGCCGGGGTGTTCATCGGCCAGAGCACGCAGTGGTATCGCGAAGCCTGTGAGAGTGGCACCGGCAAGGGCAACTCACGGCTGATGGACACGGTCTTGTCGGCGTTCGCCGCGCGGGTGCCGACCACCGGCGAGTACCACAGCCTGCTCAAGGCGCTGGAGATCGTCCGGCTGACGCCGGCCACCGACCGCGTGACCGTGCGCGTGCGCGTGAACGACGCCAAGCTGTTCGGCAAGTTCCTCCGCGAGTGGAGCCCGACCATGGACGCGGTCGCCGCCGCCTCGCCGGCGGTCTTCGGGCCCGTCATCCGTTACTTGGAGAAGCCCGGCGACGCCGCCCGACTGGCCGCGGTCCGGGCCGTGCTGCCCCACATCGACCTGGACAACCCACTGCGGTCGCCCGACGCCGGCGCGCGCTGGTTGGGCGGCCTGCGGGCGCGCATGGGTGACGGCACGCTGCGCGGTGACCCGCAGCCCACCGCGCTGTGCGTGCTGGTGGAGGCGCTGAACCGCTCCTCGCTCGGCGCGCCCATCGCGCTGACCGCGCTGCCGGCCAGCGGCTTCGACCAGAGCCGGCAAGGTGAGGTCGAGGCCACGGTACCGCTGCCCGCCGGCACCACGCACTTCCGCCTCGGTGTCGCCCTGGGTCCGCCGGCGGCTTTCGCCAAGCCGGAGTTGGCAGGGGTGGAGTGGGTGGCGGCGGAAGGTGACGTGGCTGCCAAGCCCGGCCAGACCGGCGTCTGGATGCTGACCAAGCGCACCGTCGACACCACCAAGCCGATCAAAGAGGAGTGGCGCACCGTCGACGTCAAGGTCGGTGGCAGCTCGGCGTCGGCTGTGACGGTGGAGACCACCGCTCGGAAGACCGGCGGCGGACCGTACGCGGGCATCGGCCTGAAGGCCCGCGCGACGTTCGCCTACGACTTCGCCTGGAGCGAGTTGCCCGGCATGCTCGCGCCGGGCGAGACCATCAAGACGCTCTACACGCTGAAGAACGCCGGCTGCAAGCTGGAGGTGCTGCAGGGCGACAAGAAGTACCTCGATGGCAGTGACGCGCACCTGGCCAGCGCTCTGGTGGTGTTGGCGGCCTGCGGCAACACCACGGCCGAACTCGACGTCGCGGCCAAGAACCGTGGCTTCGAGAACTCGTATCGCCGTGACCGCAAGCCGGAGACCTACGAGGTCAACCTGGGCTGGGACCCGCGCCAGAGCCAACCGGACAGCGGGCAGGTCACGCGCACACTGGAGTGCAATCCCTGGGCCTGGGCCGATCCGAAGCAGTACCAGAGGTTCCGCGTCGAGGTTCGCGGCTACGGCCGCTACAGCGCCTTCTTCGTGCGCTACGACTACGTCTGGGCGCCCGGCGTGAGCGCCACCGGCAGTCCGACACCGCCGGGCGGGGCCACCGGCTCGACGCCGGACACCAGGCCGACCACCGGCTCCAGCCCGACTGTCGGCGGCAGCGTCGCCGCCGGCGCGCCAGCCAAGCTGGGTCTCTGTCGCGAGGTGCGCGATGGCACGCCCGTCGACGTCTACGAAGGCGACCGCCTACCGCGGGTGAAGCGGGTGACCTGCGTCTGGCGCTACCAGAACCAACCGGCGGAGACCGCGGTGCGGTGCGTCTGGGAGTGCAACGGCCAGGAACTGGCGGCCAATACCGAGACGGTCAGCGGCAACGGCCTGGCGGCCTTCGGCTTGAGCACCAAAGGGGCGGCCGGCCTGCCCGCCGGTCGCTGGCGGGTGCGCGTGGTGGCGGGCGGGCGCGTGCTGGCCGAGCGCGAATTCACCATGGGCGAATAGGGCGCAGCGGTGTGTTGACGGCGCCGGGCCGGCGCGGTAGGCTCCCCGCGGGCCGCACGAGGCCGCGGGGAGTCTGGCGATGATTGTCACGACCGGCAACGATGTCGAGGGTCGCCCGATCAAGTCGTACCTGGGCGTGGTGCGCGGGCTGGTGGTGCGCTCACCGAACCTCGCGCAGGGCCTGCTGGGTGGGCTCAAGCAGGTCATCGGCGGGAACATCGAGTCGTATGCCCAGGTCTGCGAAGCCGCCCGCCAGACCGCGTTCGACCGCATGGTCGAACACGCGGTGCAGATGGGTGCCGATGCCATCGTCGCGATCCGTTACGACGCCACCGAGTTCACCCAAGGCGCTACCGAGGTGCTGGCCTATGGCACCGCGGTGAAGCTGGGTTAGCGCCTTCGGCTCGTTTGAGGCCGCCGCTCCACGCGCGGTGGCCGTGCCACGCACCGGAGTGACCGTCATGCCGTCCGACACCGCCCTGCCCGTTCCCGAAGTGACCGTCGCCGACATCGCCGTCGGCGTCCGCGCCCTCGGCGTCGAACCCGGTGACATCGTCATGTTCCACAGCTCGCTGAAGAGCATGGGCCACGTGGTCGGCGGCCCGAACGCGGTGATCGACGGCTTCCTGGAGGCCGTCGGTCCCGAGGGCACGGTCTGCGTGCCGACGCTGTGGTGGAACGGCAAGCAGGACCTGGCCGACTGGGACTGCGCCACGTCGCCATCGTACCCCGGCCTGATCACCGAGACCTTCCGGCAGCGGGCCGACAGCCTGCGCAGCAACAACCCGACGCACTCGGTCTCGGCCATCGGGCGTTGCGCGGCCGAGCTGACCGCCGACCACGGACAATGGGGCCTGCGGCCGTGCCTGTTCGGCGACGCGGCCTTCGCCGAGGCCAGCCCGTGGGAACGCCTGTACCAGTGGGACGCGCACTACTGCTTCCTGGGCGTCGACTTCACCTACAACACCATGGGCCACCACGCCCAATGCCTGCTGGTCGAGTGGGCCCTGGCGCAGGCGCCGGCTGACCGGCGAGCCGCGCTCGAAGGGCGCATTTCGCGTTGGGGCACGATTGTCGAGTACTACCAGGAGCAGCGCGCCGGATCGGGCCGCAAGGTCGAGTTCGTGTGGCCGATGTTCAGCTTCAAGGCCATGGGCGAGCGTCTGGCCGACCTGGGGCTGGTGCGCTTCAGCACCATCGGCAGCGCCACCTTGCGCGGCATCCGGGCGCGCGTCATGGTCGACACCATGCTCACGCTGCTGAAGGCCGAGCCGCAGCAGTGGTTCACCGAGCCGTTCCTGGGCTGGTGGCGCGAAGCGGTAGGCGCCACCTAACCTGCCGCGCGCGGGGTGCGTGGCAGGTAAGGTGGCCTAGACCGGCCCGAGCGCGAGGCTACTTCTTGCCGCCGGCCGCCTCGCTGATGAGCAGGATGGCGACGATCAGGATCACTGCCAGCGTGATGCAGAGGCTGACGGTGCTGCCTGCCCGCTGCCAGCCCTTGGTGGCGCGCAGGGCCCACTTCGCGCCGAGCGCCAAAGGCAGACAGAGCACGGGGTTCCAGCAGAAGAGGAGCGACAGCACGGTCAACGCCGTGCCCCCGCACCCGGCGCGGTAGCGGATGACCCGCCCGAGTTGCTCGCGGTTCAGCTTGGCCAGGTCGGCCAGCGTGCAGACGACGCCCAGCTCCTCATGGCACTCCGGGCAGCGGATGGTCGTCTCGCGCGACCGGAGGATGGGCAGCACCCAGAAGACGCGCCCGAGATAGATGGTCTCGGTGGTCTCGCCCACCACGTCGACCCGGTGGCACGCCGGGCAATCGAAGTGCATATCCGGCCCGCGCTTCGGTCTGGTCTCCCACTCGTACTCGATGAAGTACCTCATCCGCACCACCTCCTAACCAGATGTGGCGGGCAGGGCGCATCGCACCTTCGGCCGAGCACGCGGCACCACCTCTCGCGAGCTTCGGAGCCAAGGCGACACGCCTTGCTTCCCCGACAGCGAACGGCAGCGAACCATAGGGGGTTAGGTCATTGACGACCAGATACCTTCTGAGCCGCTCAAGCTGACCCGAAATCGGCGACGCCAACCGCATTACTGGCCCGACGAACTCGGTAATGCGGTTAGCGTCCCCTGGGTCTTGGCCGACCAACTCGGTAATTCGGTTAGCGTCCCCTGGTTTTGTCCCCTGGTTTTGGCGCCCCGGTAATGCGGTTAGCGTCCCCTGGTTTCCGTAATGCGGTTAGCGTCCCCTGGTTTTGTCGCCCGGTTTTGGCGCCCCCTGGTCTTGTTCGGCGGGGCCCGTCCATGGCGTGGCGTGGGTCGCTGTCCGGGCCGCGCCGACTGTGCTACGCTAGCCGGCGGCCGGCGAGGTGGGCCGACATGGATCCTGCGTGGCGAGACATGGTGGTCATCGGGGCGCAGTCGGTGGCTTGGCCACCGGTCGTCGCGCTGTGCCGGGTGCTCGAGGCCGCCGGCTCGGAGGGCGCCTATCTGCTGCTGCTGCCCGCGGTCTACTGGTGCTGGGATGCGACCTTCGGCCGGCGACTGGGCCTGGTGTTCCTGTTCTCGGCCTGGTGCAACAACCACCTCAAGTTCCTCTGCGCGCGACCGCGGCCATATCAGGCTTGCCGTTTGGTGTACGCCTTCTCGCACACGCCGGGTCACGGTCTGCCGAGCGGGCATGCGCAGTTGTCGGCCGCCGCGATGAGTTCGCTCGCCTGGCGTCTGCGGCGGCCCTGGCTGAGCCTGCTACTGACGCTCTACGTGCTCGCTATGGCGGCCTCGCGGCTGATCCTCGGGGTCCACTATCCCGAGGACGTGGTCGTCGGCGCCGGCCTCGGTCTGGCTGTCGCCGCCGCCGCGCGGTGGCTGGAGCCGCGCCTCGCGCCGCTGGCGCGCCGCCCGCTGGGTCAGCAGTTGGCCATCATGGCGCTGGGGATCGCGGTGCTCGCCGTGATCCATCCACTTTGGCTCAGCGGGCGCGAACCCACCGTGGTGAGCGAGGGGCTGCGGCCGCTTGGCGCGCTGGCTGGCTTCGCCTTTGGTGCGGTGCTCGAAGCCCGCTATGTGCGCTTTGTCGCCGCCGGCACTTGGCCTCATCGGTGGGCCGCGCTGCTCGTCGGCCTGCTGGGCGTGGCGCTGCTGCGCGAGGGCCTGAAGCCATTGCTCTCGCTGGCGCACTGCCCGGCTGACCTGTCGGCGCTGCTGCGTTATGCCCTGGTCGGCGGCTGGACCGTGGCCGGCGCGCCGTGGTGCTTTGTGCGCCTCGGCTGGTGCGGGCAGCGCCCGCGGGAAGCGAGCGTGAGGTGAACCTGCCTCGTCTCAGCCTGGTCCTGGCCCTTGGCGCCGCGTTGGCCGCCGGCGCGGCCGAGCGGCGCTGGTCGCCCGACGAGCTGATCGTGCTCAACGGCCTGTTCGGCTTTGGCGACTGTGGCACCTACGACACCGCGCCCGACGTCCGCGCGCCGGGCAACACCCTCGGCTTCAGCCTGCGCGTCGACTGGCAGGATCATCCCGGTGAGCCCACCTGGTGGAGCATCCGCCACGGGCTGCCGGCCGGGCTGGTGCCCGCCGACTATGACACGGTCAGCTTCGATCTGCGCGTCGAGCGCAACCAGGGCGCCAAGCTGACCATCTTCTTCGTCGAGCCCTCGGACAACCGCTGGGTGGTCTTCGGCGGCCCGCTGGCCGACCTGCCGCTGGGCGAGTGGCGCCATTTCGAGGTGCCGCGCGAGCAACTGCGCCTGTGGCAGCTCAGCGCCAATCCGGGCGACTGGGCCGGCGTGCGTGGCCTAGCCATCGAGCCGAACTCCGGCGCCGCGGTGTTCTACCTGGACAACCTCTGCCTCAAGGGCCCCCATGGTAAGCTGGCCCGCCTGTTCGACACCGCCGACGACGGCCTGCACACCGATCCGAGTTGGCACGAGCCGGTCCAGGGCGCTCCCGCGGCGGGCACGGTCTACCTGCCGTTCGACGGCTCGCGCCTGGACGACGACGCGCTGCGCCAGTCGGCCATCGCCCTGCACCGCCGCCTCGGCGCGGTCGGCGTGCCGATGTCGGGTCTCGGACCGAACGCGGTGCGCGTCAGCCGCGAGTTGCGCGCCGCCGGTCTGCCGGTCTTGCACTACGCCACCTTCGGTGGCGACCACCGGCGGTTCCTCACCCGGCGTGGCGCCTGGGACATGAACTTGGCCGGCCGGAGCTGCAACGACATCCCCGGCGCGCTGACCGGCTGGGACTGGCGCCACACCTTGGCCCTGGCCCACCCGGCTGTGGATGAAGCCCAGTCCCAGCGCATCGACGCGCTGCTCCAGGCCGGCATCAGCACCTTCATGGTGGTCGATTACGTCTTCCCCTGGCCCGATGGGCCGTGGGGCT
Organism: uncultured Fimbriimonadaceae bacterium; assembly: GCA_964531735.1. Classification (GTDB taxonomy): domain Bacteria; phylum Armatimonadota; class UBA10988; order UBA10988; family UBA10988; genus CAZHGD01. The sequence goes on from CAZHGD010000078.1 coordinate 27,354, forward strand.
ACAGTGCCACGATGCAGCAGGCGTTCCGAGCCGACCTGCAAGCGCGCGACGCCGGCCTGTTCCTGCGTGGCGGCGGCGTGCTCAAGTTCGCCGACTACTTCCGCGCCTACCACGGCTTCGCGCCGGAGCCGGCGCAGTTGGGCTACGCCGACTGGTCGCAGTGGGTCTCACCGCGGCCGGACGATCCGGGGCCGTACCGGCGCGCCCGTTGGTCGACGTTCTGGATGCTGCGCTCCTATGAGTGGCTGAAGCTGCCTGACCGCACCGGCCGGCACTACCGTGACAAAGGTGGCCAGCCCCTGTGGATCGTGCCGAATCCCGAGGACAGCAACGCTTCCAGCGACTACTGGTTCCTGCTGCGGAGCCAGGGGGTGGGCAACCTGCTGCCCGAATGGTTCGGTCCCATCGGCTGGTGTGCCGAAGCGGCTTACGCCAGCCTGCCGGCCTTGCGCGAGGTGGCCGACCGCGCCGGGTCGCGCTTGTCCATCATCCACGAGACCGGCGCCGGCGGACACTCGACGCCCTACCTCGACTGGCGCGTGGCTTACAGCGGCGTCTACGCGCTGACCGCTTCGGGCCGGCTCGACGACTTCGACAACGACTTCCTCGACGAAGCGCCGGTCAGCGTCTTGGCCGCGCCGGCGAAGCACGCCTACCACTTCAACCGCTTCCGCGACGGCCTGGCGAAGGCCGCGGCGTTCCAGCAGGCGCGGCGCGAGCAGCCACAGCGTCCGCCCGCGCCCATCCTGTGTGTCTCGGAGCGCCCACCGGCGAAGGCCTGCGGCAGCTTCTACTTTGGCCTGGGCCAGCCGCACAGCCTGGCCGTCGGCCTGTCGCGCGCGCACCTGCTGTGCGACGTCCGCGACAGTCTCGACCTCGAGCAGGTGCTCGACCGCTACGCGCTGGTGGCCTACAGCCCCTGGGCGCCGCGTCCCGGTGACCTCGCCGCACTCCGCGGCTGGCTCACTGCGCGGCCCGGGCGCGTGCTGGTCACCCATAGCTTCGTGCCCACCCGCTCGACCACCGAGTTCTGGGGCACCGATCCGACGGCCGGTCTCGGCGGCGCGCGCGACGGCGACCTGCTCGGGCTCGGCGCGATCACGCGCGGCACCAGCCAGCGGTTCACGCTGACGCGCGTGCCGGAGTCGTGGCGGGCCTTGGTGCCGGTCGGCCGCGCGGTGGAGACCGTAGCGCCGCTGTGCCGCAGCAGCCTGGGTGAGCCGGTGGTGGTCAGCGACGCCGGTCCGGTGGTCAGTCGGGCGCGCGTCGGCGAGAGCTGGGTCTACTACCTGCACTACGCCGCCGGCGACGGCACCGCCGCGCAACAGCTCGACGCGGCGCTGCTGCGCGCCATCGCCGCCGAGGTTGAGCAGCGCCCGTTCGTCGCGGCCGACTTCGACACGTTGGTGCAGCGGTGGACCGTGCCGGGTGGACAGGTGCTCTGCGCTTGGGACGCGCCCACGATGGGCCGCTGGAACTGGCGCTATGAGCCCGGCCTTGCCCCGCTGGCCTACGACGCGCCGGGCGTGGCGCGGACGCTCCGCTTGCCCGCCGGTCAAGCGCTCCAAGTGTATGACTTCTGGCGCGACCAGCTCCAAACGGTCGCACCAGACGCCGGCGGCACCGTCGCGCTGGCGCTGCAGGATTCGCTCTGCGGCTTGTGGTACGCGGGCGCAGGTGAGGCGTTCCAGACGGTCCTGCGCGACGCGCGGGAGCGGCGCCGGAGTCTGCGCGAGTGGGAGCGATAGCCCCCAGACAGGTGAGGACACGGACATGGTCTACACAGCCCTGACGCGCCGAGCGGTGGAGTTGTCGAGCCGCTCGCTGGTCGATCTGCCGAGTGCGGGGCGCTGGCTGGCGGCGCTGCCCCACCGGCGCCAGGAGTGGCTGGACATGCTCGGCCTGTGGCCCGAGCCACCGCGCACCGACCTGTGCGTCGAGATGACCGGCGCCATCGACCGCGGCGACCATGTCATCGAGAAGCTGTGTTTCCAGCCGCTGCCGGACGTGCGCATCACCGCCAACCTCTACCGGCCCAGCGCTGCCGGCGGTCCGCTGCCGGCGGTGGTCTACGTCTGCGGCCACAGCACCACGGCCAAGGTGCACTACCAGGCCCATCCGCGCTGGTTCGCGCGGCACGGCTATGTGGCGCTGATCCTCGACACCATCGAGGTGGGCGAGGGCACCGGCACGCACCACGGCACCTATAGCCACGGCTACTGGCACTGGTTCAGCCAGGGCTACTCGCCGGCGGCCATCGAGGTTTGGGCCGCGATGCGGGCGGCCGACCTGCTGGAGGCGCGGCCCGAGGTGGATCCGGACCGACTGGGCCTCACCGGGCTGTCGGGCGGCGGGGCCATCTCCTGGTTCGCCGGCGCCGCCGACGAGCGGTTCCGCGTGGTGGCGCCGATCTGCCAGACCGGGACCGCCGAACAGCAGATCCGCGAGCGCACGCTCGACGGGCACTGCGATTGCACCACCTGGGTCAACACGCTCGGCTGGGACTGGCCCGACGTCGGCGCGCTGATTGCGCCGCGGCCGCTGTTCGTCGGTTCGGCCACCGAGGACGCCATCTGGCGGCCCTGGTCGAACCGCGAGATCCTGCTGCGGTTGCGCAAGCTGTATCGTCTGCTCGACGCCGAGGACCGGCTGGCGTTCGTCGAGGACGTCATTCCGCACGGCTACTCCGAGGTGATTCGGCTGCCGTTGCTCGCCTGGTTCGAACAGCACCTGAAGGACAGTGCGGCGCCGGTGACCGACGACCTGGACGCCGACGACCTGCCCGAGTCGGAGCTGCGCGTGTTCGCCGCCGGCCATCCGCCCGAGGGCGACCGCATCGCCGAAGTCGACCGCCTGCTGGTGCCGCTGCCCGAGCCACCGGTGCTCAACGGTCCGGCGGCGGTGGCGGCGCATCGCGAACGGACCCTGGCCGAGTTGCGGCGGCGGACCTTCGGGCACTGGCCGACGAGCCGCGAGACGCCGGCCTGGCAGGCGTCACCGCGCGGCCTGAGCGGCGACCAGCGACTACTCAGCTTCCGCTTCGAGAGCGAACCGGGCTTGGCGCTCCAGGCCTGGCTGAGCGAGCCACGCGAGACCGGCGAGCCGGTGCCGGTGCTGGTCGGCGCGGTGCGGGCCGAGGCCCGGTCGCCGTTCTGCGGCCAGGGCACCGGCTGCGGCGCGCTGGCGCCCGGGATCGGCCGCGGCAGTGTCGAGGTACGTGGCACCGGCGACACTTCGCTCGGGCCGGGCCTGGAGTGGTTCGTGCGGCGGGCCTATCCGATGTTGGGGCAGTCGCTGCCCGAACGGCGCACGCTCGACCTGCTGCGCGGCGTCGACGTGCTGCTGGCGCAGGGCAACGTGGCCTCGGTGGCGCTCTACGGGTTCGCCGAGACGGCGCCGCTGGCCATCTACGCGGCGCTGCTGGAGCCGCGCATCACCGAGTTGGTGCTGGAACAGCCGGTGGCGACGCACTGGGCGGGCGGGCCGGAGTTCTGCGGGGTGCTGCGCGTGGGCGACCTGCCGCAGAACCTGGCCGCGTTGTGTCCGCGGCCGCTGACCTTCGTGGGCCAGGTGCCGGCCGGATATGAGTGGACCCGCTCGGCCTACGCCACAGCGGGCGCGGCCGAGCGGGTCCGGGTGATCAGCCGGACGGCCGACTGGCGGCCGTCCGGTCAGTGACTGGCGCGGGCTACGGGGTGCTGTTGTTCACCCAGTCGTTGGGCAGCCAGTTCTGGCTGCTCAGCCATTTGACGTGGCCGTCCATGTAGGTGAAGTTGGCGCCGTCATTGTGGTTGGCCTTCAGCCGGCAGAGGGCACTACTGACCGGTACAAACGAGGTCGGGTTGTCGATGCCCCAGTAGCTGTCACTGGTGCTTTCGCCCAGGAAGATCTTGTTCGCCGGCAGGAGGACGGACGCATCGGACACGCCAGAGGTGGCACCGCCGCCCAGTGCGCCGTTGTTGTACAGGTAGGAGCTGGTCACGCAGCGCGTGCTCGGGCAGATGAAGATCTGCGTGCTCTTGATGTACGGGGCCACTTCGCCGCCCCAGTAGACGCCGAACGGCTCCCAGCGGCTCGCGCCGGTATTCCAGTACTGCGACGGCCAGCACTCGTCATAGTCCTGCTTGTACTGCATGAACGCCAGCCCGAGCTGCTTGAGGTTGCTCTGACAGGAGCTTTGGCGCGCCTTCTCACGCGCCTTGGCGAAGACCGGGAACAGTATCGCGGCCAGGATCGCGATGATGGCGATCACGACCAGGAGCTCGATCAGCGTGAACGCGTTACGACGGTCAGTCATGCGTTTTGCCTCCGGCCTCGCGCCTGCAGCGCGGGGCCTAACGTGGTGGGTGCGACCCGGATGCCGGGTGTCCGAGCGCGGTCGCACATCCGACTGGGCCGCGCCGTAACCGACATGGTAAGCCTGCTGACGCGAATCGCTCGGGCGGGAGGCGAGCCCAAGTTGACGCCAACGTCACGAGGCATCGACA
>CAZHGD010000079.1:0-31753 GCA_964531735.1 uncultured Fimbriimonadaceae bacterium
CGGCCCCACGGTCACCACGCCGGCGCCGCGCCGTGAAGCCGAACCCAGCCGCCCGGCCGAGCCCGACGCCAGCCCGACCAAGCCCGACGCCAGCCCGACCAAGCCGCCGTCGGCCGCGCCGAAAACGACGAAGCCGCAGCCCGAGGAGGAGACTCCCGGTTCCTCGCCAATTCGCGGTGATCGCGAGGAGGCCGGCCAGGTACTCGCCAAGCGACCCAGCGGAAGCGCCGGCCGGCCCTCGGCCGAGCCGGAGCCATGAGAGTCAACCAGCGTGTCACCGTGGAAGTGCTCGAGGGCGAGCCACCGGAGCGTTACGCCAGTCGCATCGAGGGTGTCACAGAACGGCACCTGGCGCTGGCCGAACCGGTCCGAGACGGCGCGCAGGTGGTCCTGCGCGTCGGCACCGAACTCCGCGTGACCATGTTCTATGGTGGCGGGGCGCACGCCTTCCAGACGCGAGTGATCGGCCGCGACCACCTGCCGACCCCGGTGATGCTGGTCGACCGGCCGCGCCGCATCGAGACCTTGCAGCGCCGGCAGTTCTTCCGCGAGTCGGCCGTGGTGCAGACGCTGTGCGCCTCCACGGGCGAAGGACCGGCCCAATTCGAGGGTCTGACCAGGAATCTCAGCGGCGGCGGCGTCTGTCTGCGCACGCGCGATGTCAAAGCTGTCAGCGCCATGATCGCCGACGGATCGCTGAGCAGCCCGTTCTGGTTGGAGCTTAGGTTACCGTCGGAGTCTTTGCGCGCGGTCGCCCAGGTGGTATGGTGTCAAGTGAGTGAAGACGGCAAGACGGCCGACTTGGCTTTCGAGTTCGTCGATCTCCAGGACGGCGACCGTGAGCGGTTGATACGCTATCTGTTCGTCCTGCAACGCGAGGCGATCCGGAAAGGCCACTGAGATGCCCGACACCTCGACGAGGCAATCGGCACACGACGAGCTGTGGGATGCCTACCTGCAGTTCGGCGATCTGAACTCGAAGAGCAGCCTGGTCGAGGAATACCTGCCGCTGGTCAAGCGAGCGGTGAGTCGCGTGCGCCCGTTCCTGCCCGATTTCGTGCAGGAAGAGGACCTGATCGGCTACGGCTTCGTCGGGTTGCTGGAGGCCATCGACCGCTTCGAGCGCGACAAGGGCGTCCCCTTCGAGGCCTATGCGGTCAAGCGCATCCAAGGCTCCATCCTCGACGGGCTGCGCGCCATGAGCTGGCTGCCGCGCAACCTGCACCGCCAGGCCAAACAGGTCGAAGACACCATCGAGGACCTGCGGACCCGCCTGGGCCGCCAGCCGACCGAGGACGAGGTCGCCGACGGACTGGGCATTTCCGTGCCGGACTATCACGGCCTGCTCAACGACGTCGGGCCGATCACTTTGATGCCATTCGACGAGATCACCGAACACGGTGGCGTCGACACCGAGGGGCAGCCGTGGGACAAGGTGGCCCGCGAGGAACTGCTCCACGCCATCGCCCGCGGCATCGAGGAACTACCCGAGCGCGAGAAGCTGGTGGTCACCTTGTACTTCCAGCGCGATCTGACCCTCAAGGAGATCGCGCAGGTCCTGGATGTCTCCGAAGGGCGCGCCTGCCAGCTCAAGACCCAGGCCCTGCTGCGCCTGCGCTCCTCGCTCCAGGCGCAAGGCTTCCACGGTCCCGGGAGCACCTGATGTCCGGCGTCAGCGTCACCTGGGCCTTGCTGTTGGTGCTGCAGGTCGTCCAGGTCGGGTTCATCGTCTGGCTGCTGCGGATGATCGTGCCCCTCCGCGCTGCGACCGCGGTCAAGCCGACAGCCGAGTCGCTGGGGTCGCTGGCCGCGCAGATGGAGCCGCTGTTCCGCCGGCAGTTTCAGCAACTCGAGGACGCGCACGCCCGAGCGCAGGACCTGATCGAACGCTCCGAGCGCGTGCTGCACCACCTCGTGCGCATCGAGAGCCGCACCACGTCGGTCGAGGCCGACGAGGCGCAGCAGCACGAGACGGCGGTGCTGCTCGCTCGCAGTGACGCCCGCCGCCTGTTGGCTGATGGTCGCACCATCGCCGAGGTGGCCACCGCCACCGGCCTGCCCCAAGGCGAGGTGGCGGTGCTGGCCAACTTGCTCCGCGCCAAGCAGAGCGGCGACTGACCGCCCATCGCCTGAGTTTGACCCTCGGCGGACTCAGTGGGATAATGCCGTCCTCCGAGGCCGTTCGATGCCCCTCCTGGAATGCCGCCGAGTCTCACGCCTGTTTGGTGTCGACGTCGTGCTCGACGAGATCGATCTCGTCATCGAGCGCGGCGAACGCATCGGCTTGGTCGGCGCCAACGGCAGCGGGAAGACCACCCTTTGCCGCCTGATCCTGGGGCGCGACGAGCCCGACGGCGGGCGGATCGAGTTGGCAGCCGGCACCCGCGTCGGCTACCTGCCGCAGGACCCGGAGTTCGACGCCGACGGCACCATCCGCGAGGAGGCCGCGCGCGTCTTCGAGCCGTTGCACGAGCTGGAGGCCCGCTTCGCCGCCGCCTCGGAGGCGCTCGGCGACCCGAGTGTCGCCGACGATCCGGACGAGCTCGACCGGCGACTGGCCGAGCAGAGCCAACTGCTCACCGAGCTCGAGGCCGCCGGCGGCTTCGACTGGGAGCAGCGCATGTTGGCCACGCTCGGTGCGCTGGGCTTCGGCCCGGACCAGCTCGAGCAGCCGGTACGACAGCTCTCCGGTGGCGAAAAGAGCCGCCTGGCGCTGGCGCGCTTGCTGATGACCGGATGTGACCTGCTGCTGCTCGACGAGCCGACCAACCACCTCGACATCCGCATGACCGAGTGGCTCGAGGGCTTCCTGCGCACCTTCCCCGGCGCAGTCACCATCGTCTCGCACGACCGCTGGTTCCTCGACAACGTCTGCCACAAGATCGCCGAGCTCGAGGGCGGCGTCCTGACGCTGTTCTACTACGGCGATGACGCCATCGAGGCCACCGCCGAGACCAGCGACGGCGACAGCGGCGAGAGCGACGACGGCTCGGCCACGCACAGCGGCGCCTACACGCACTATGTCAAGGTCAAAGCGCAACGGCGCCAGGCCGAGTGGGCCGCTTACCGGTCGCAGCAGAAAGAACTCAAGCGCCAGGAAGACTGGATCCGCTGGAAGCTCAACCTGCGCCGCGGCAGCCATGTGCGCGAGGCCCGCAGCCGGCAGAAGCAGCTCGACAAGCTTGAGCGCGTGGAGCGTCCGGCCGACGATCTGCCCGCCGTCTCGCTCGACTTCGAGCCGGCCCAGCGCGGACCGAACGATGTGGCCGAGCTGCGCAATGTGGCGTTCGGCTACCACCGCCGCGCCCTGTTCAGCGATGTCAACCTGTTCGTCCGGCGTCTGCAGCGGGTCGGCATCATCGGACCGAACGGCTGCGGCAAGAGCTCACTGCTACGCTTGCTGCTCGGCGAGCTGGCACCCGCGCAAGGCGTCGCCCGGCTCGGTGCGAGCTGCCAGGTCGGCTGGTACCAGCAGGAGCACCGCGACCTCGAGCTGAACAGCACGCCGCTGGAGGAGATCCGGGCGGTGGCGCCCGACATGCAGGCCCCGCAGATCCGCGGTTACCTGGCGCGCTTCCTGTTCTTCGGCAACGACGTCTTCCGGCCGGTGCGCGAGTTCAGCGGCGGCGAGCGCAGCCGCCTGGTGCTGGCCAAGCTGATCATCGCCCGGCCCAACGTGCTACTGCTCGACGAGCCGACCAACCACCTCGACATCACCTCGCGCGAAGTGCTGGAAGAGGCATTGCGGCAGTTCCAGGGCACCGTGCTGGTGGTCTCGCACGATCGCTACTTCCTGGACCGCATCTGCAACCGCTTGCTGGTCTTCGAGGGTGACGGCGCGCAGGTCTTCGAGGGGCACTACAGCGCGCTCGAAGCCGCTCGCGAAGCCGAGCGCACCGAGCAGGCCGCGGCCGAGGAGGCCGACCGGCGCGCCCGCCAACGCGCCCACCAGGTCTGGGAGAAAGACGCGCGCCGCGGCAAGGCCGAGAAGCTGCGGCGGCGCCAGGAAGCGCAACGGCTCGAAGCGACCATCCAGCAGACCGAAAACGAGCTGTCAGCCTTGCATGAACGCTTCGGCGATCCGGCGTTCTATGCGGATGGCCGCCAAGTGCGCGAGGCGAACCTCGAGCAGGCCCGCCTCAAGCGCGTGCTGGACGACCTCTACACACAGTGGGCCGAGGTCAGCGAGTGACCCCTCACGCGGCCGGCACCAGGTCGGCCGCCAGCACGTACCAAGCCTCACTCGGCGTGCAGGTGACCACCGCCTGGAGGCGGTAGCTGACCCCCGCCGCGGCCATCTTGTGGCCGGCCTCGGTAACGCCCGCCTTGTGCTCGTCCAGCAGACGGTACTGGAAGGTCACCGGCTGCTCCACGTGCCAGACCGACAGCGACTGCCCGTCCACCGCGAGCGTCTCCTCGGTGCTCGTAAGGTCGCTCGTGAGCTTGCCGAACAGGCGCGACGGCAGGTGCTCGGCGACGGTCTCGGGACCGGTCTCCGAGACCTTGTCGCTGCCCTGGATGCCGGCGGCGGCCGTCAGCGCCTCGGCGATGGACTGCCGGCGCGCCTGCGTCCACTCATGCAGCGAGGCGTTGACATCGGCCGCTTCGGGGTTGCCCAGGGCGCCGCGCAGCGCCAGCCGCTCGTAGAGGTGCCAGTTCGGCGCCGACGGCTGCGACAGCACGCGGTCGAACACCGACTTGGCGAAGGCGCGCTCGTTGGCATACTGCTTGCGCGCCGTGAGGATGCGCTGGCACATCACCGCGCCCACGATCAGGCCGATCACGCCGAGCACGACGGCGAAGGGCGCAATCGCCCGCGTGCCCGGCGTAGCGCCGACCGCGTTGGCCATGTAGCCGATGAACAGGCTCAGAATGCCGACGATCGCGCCGAGCATCATGGCGCTGAACTCATTCGGGTAGACATCGAGGATGGCCGCCGTGTCCAATCGCGGACGAGGCAGTTGCAGGGCCTCGGCCAGCCGCTCTCGGATCACTTCCGTCTCGTAACGCTTGCTCATCCACTGTGCCTCCGCGTGCCGTCATCGGACAGGACACCCAACTCGGGTGGCGAAAGCGGTGCTGGAGCCCTCTGATGCCGCCAGCTTCCGCCCGCATGCGCTCTGTTGGCCGTTGGACCGCGCTACTCCTCCCGCTGCTCGCAATTCAGGCGATGGCGCAGCCGGGCCGTGAGATGCTCGTCAACGGCGGGTTCGATCTCGACGAGGACCACAACGGCCTGCCCGACGGCTGGAGCACCAGCGGACAGCAGGCCCTCTATCGCGAAACCATGCCGCATAGCCGCGACTTCGAACTCGTCTCACGCCCGGGCGCCTACGTGCTCGCCACGCAGGACGTCCGCCTCGTGCCCGGTGAGACCTACACCCTTGTCATCGAAGTCAAGGGCACACCCGATGCCTTGGCCGGCGCCATTATACTGCACGGACCGGCTCGTCCGACCCACGAAATGGGGCTGATCTGGTCGCAAGCGGTCAAACCCGACTACCAGGTGTTCTTTCGCGTCTTCCAAGCGCCCAACCCGGCCTGCCGGCTCTACCTGTACAACGTCGCCCGCAAGGGCGAGGTGGTCTACCGTCGCGTGTCCCTGCGCCAGGGCCGGCCCGAGCAGCCGCTGGTGCGTCAGTTGTCGTTCGGACCCAACGACGAGCCGGACGAGCCGGCCCGCACGACCGCGCACACGCCGTTCGCGCGTCCCTTGTCCGGCGGGCCGCTGAAGACCTTGGCCATCATGCGCCACTTCCGTTCGGCTCGCGAGGTCGTCGAACTCGCGCAGCGCGTCGAGCTGGACTGGGACCTGCTGGTCGTCGACGCTGACGACGCCGCCTCACCGACGGCCCAGCAGGCCCAGCGACGACTGGACCAGGACGAGTACGACCTCTATCTGGTGGCCTGTCCGGTGCCCAAGCCCTATGCCGAGCGGATCCGCAAGGCCGTCGCGGGCGGCCGCGGCCTGGTCGTGCTCGACACCAATGGCCGCGGCGCGGGGCTCTGCGATCCCGCCGGGCTGGTTGCCGCCGGCGGAGCGCACTGGCTGCTCCGCGATCTGCCGTGGTCGCTCCTGGAACCGGCGTACCAGCCCGCGGTGCGCTACGGCCCGGTCGGCCAGGGCCGCGCCGTGCTGGCGACCTGGCCGGCCGGCCAGATCACCATCCACGGGCTGCTGCCCACCTTGCGCAGCCTGGCCGACTGGCGGCATCGCGGCTTCCGCTACTGGGAGTACCCGAGCGCATTTCTGGCCCGCGCCCTGGCCTGGGCGGCCCGGCGCGATCAGCCAACCGCGCTGGCCGTCAGCGCCAACGAGACCGGCCTGCTGCTCAGCCCGCAGAACCTGCCCGCCGGCAGTCGCCTGGAGGTCAACTGGCGGTCGGCCCGGCAGATCCGCTTCGACCGGTCTGACCTGACCTGGCCGCCGGCGGCGCCCGGTGCCGGTGGCGTGGTCGCCTACCCACCCGACCTGCCGGGCGGGCCCGGCATGGCCGATGTCCGGGTGCTGGCGGCCGACGGCCGCGTGGTCTACTGGGCCGGTCTGCCGTTCGAGCGCCCGCGCGAAGGAGCCCTGGCCGATCTCGCGCTGAGTGCCGAAGTGGTCGAGCCCGGGGCCGGCGTCACGGTCAGCGCTCGGTCGACGGCAACGACGGCCACCACGGTCACTGCGGCGCTGGTCGACGCCCGCGGGCGGGTCTATGCCCGGTCACGCGCCGACGTCGCCCCGCAGGCGAGCTTCCGGCTGGCACTGAGCGTCGCGCGCACGCTCACCGCGGGCAACAAGCTGTGCGTGCGCCTGGCTCGCGCCGACGGCCGTGAACTCGACTCCGCCTGGCGCGATGTCTGGGTGCCGGCGCTCAATCGCGCCCGAGCGTGGACGGACTTCCACGTCACCGCCTGGGGTGACGGCTCGGTCAACCCGCCCATCTCACACACCTACAACCAGATGAGCCGCGAACTGGGACTCAACGGCAAGTTCGAGGGCTTCACCTACGGCACCGTCGAGGATGGCCTGTTTCCGAGCGGCACGGCGCATCTGCCCGGCCTGTTCCCCGGCAGCAAGCCGCGCCCCGACCGCACTCGTGGCGATGGCTGTCTGAGCGACCCGGCCTTCCTGGCCCGCACCGACGCCGCGTTCGCGAAGCGGCTCACCGATGTCGGCCCGCTGGGCATGTCGGCCTGGGCGCTGGGCGATGAGATCGAGCTGACCAGCCGCCACGACGTGGACGAGGTCGACTTCGCGCCGGCCAGCCTGGCCGCGTTCCGCGCGTGGCTCCAGCGCCGGTATGGCGACCTGGCCACGCTGAACCGGCAGTGGGGCACCAACTACGCGCGGTTCGACGAGGTGCGGCCGGCCGTCACCGGCGACGTCCGCGGCCGGAGCAACTACGCGCCGTTCGTCGACTTCCGCACCTTCATGACCGAGGAGTGGATCCGCACCCTCAAGCACATCGTGGCCAACATCAAGAGCGCCGATCCCGGCGCTCGCGTGGGCCACACCAACACCTTCGGCTCGCTGCCGTTCAACGGTGTCGACTTCTGGCGCTTGACCAGCGAGTGTGGCTTCACCTGGGGCCAGGAGTACAGCGAGGCCATCAAGTCCGAGGCGCACAAGGCCATTTTCGCCTTCTGGCGCAGCTTCTGTCCCGATGACCTGCCCAACCTGGGCTGGATCGGCTACCATCGCCAGGCTCGGGCCGCCCAGTTCGAGCCCTGGTGGCTGGCGTTGCACGGCAGCCGCGGGGTCAGCTACTTCGCTGTCAACGCCCTCGACGCGCAGCGCGGCACCTCATGGGCACTGGTCTACCCCACGCAGGCGACCACGCCCTACGCCCGGGCGGTCCGCAGCTCCCTGAGCGATCTGACCGACGGTGTCGGCAAGCTGCTCATGGAGTCGCGCGAGCCCGATCCCGCGGTGGCGATCCTCTGGTCGCACCCGAGCATGTTGGCCAGTTGGTGCGAGAGCACGTACGAGAAGCCCGAGCCACCCGACCGGCCGCCGATGGACTCCTGGGGTGCCTTCTTCCGCGCCCAGCTCGACTTCCGCCGCCTGCTGGAGGCCAACCAGGTGCCCTACCGGTATCTGGCACCGGCCCAGATCGCCGCGGACCCGACGGTGCTCAACCGCTACCGGCTGGTCTATCTCCCGATGGTCTCGGCCTGTGACCGAGCCACGGTGCAGTCACTGGTCGCCTGGCAGCGGCAAGGCGGGCTGGTGGTGGCCGACCTCAACACGCTGCGCTACGACGAACACGGCACGCCCTACCCCGCCGACGGTCCGGTGACCGACCTGTTCGGGGTGCGCACCGCAGGCCCCGTGGTCTGGTCCCCGACCCGCCTCACCGGTGCGCTGACCGCTGCCGGCTACGGTCGACAGCCGTGGCAGGCGGTGCGGCCCACGACCGAGTGGCTGGGCGGCCCGGTCAATCACGAAGCCGGGCCGCCGGCCGCGCTGGCCACCCGCCTCGACCGGGGCTCGGCGGTCATCCTCAGCACGATCCTCAACCCGGACGACGCCGGCGCGGTGTCGCTGGTCGGCAGACTGCTTCAGGCCGCCGGCATCACGCCGACGCTACGCCTCACGCGCCTGGATGACCCGGCCAAGCCCACCGCCTGCGAGGTCGTTCGGCGGGTCAACGGCACCATCGAGCTGGTCGGTGTCATCCGCGACTACCGCCGCGTGGCCGCCGGCGAGGCGGTGCCGCCGCCGCTGCGCTTGTCGTTCGGACGGCCGGCCTGGGTGGTCGACGTGCGCGAGCGCAAGCTGCTGGGGCGCATCCAGCAACTCGACCTCGGCCTGGCTCCGGCCGACTGCCGCCTGTTCGCGCTGCTGCCCTACCGGCCCGAACGCCTCGACGTCGAGGTGTCGCCCACCGGCGAAGTGGGGCACGACCTGGAGCTGACGGCCACGCTCCGCGCCGACGGTGCCGTGGGGCGCCACGTCTTCCGGGTCGAACTGCGCGCGCCGGATGGGCAACTGCGGCCGGCCTACAGCACCAACACCGCCGCGGCAGGCGGGCGACTGAAGTTGAACCTGCCACTGGCCTACAACGATCCCGCGGGTGACTGGACCGCAACGGTTCGCGATGTGACCAGCGGTCTGGCCGCCAACGCCAAGTTCAGGCTCACGGAGGCCCCGCCGGGCTAGGTCAGCGCGCCGGCTGGTCGCCGCGCAGGAAGACCAAGTTGTCCCAGCGCGCCAGCGCCACCGGGGTGCTGGTGGCCGGCGTGGCCGGGCCACTCACGCGGGCGGCGATCACCACCGCGAGCGGCTGCCCCACGCGCGCGTCCTGCCCGGCGCGCCCAGCACGGTACCGCGCCAGGACCGTCTGCCAGCCGCGCGTCCGCTGCGGTGCGGCCACCAGCGCACCGATCTCGCCGGCCGGCTCCCAACTGTCACCGGTGGCCAGGTACACCTCGGCCGTGGCGCCGTATGACGCCTGAGCCGAACCGACGGTGGCATCGCCGAAGACCAGGTACTCCGTCTCGGGGGCCACGCGACCGACCGGCTGCCAGGCCAGCAGGCGCTGCTGATGCGCGGGCAGCAGGTTGGCACAGGCCATGCCCGCGTAGGTGTGCAGGTCGGCAGGTGAGTACCACGGGCCCGGTCCGTTGGCCGCGCCGCCGCGGGTGACCGAGGCCTCGAAGCTCGGATCGAGCAGGCGGTTGTCGGCGAAGACCGTCCAGTCACTCTCACCCGCCTGCTCTGCCGGACGGGCCGCGTCGAACACCGGGTAGCGTCGCGACTCGCGCCACGCGGCGTTCAGCCCGGGCGTGGCCGGGCCGCCCTCGTCGAGGTCCACCAGACGGCGGAACCCCGGTAGCGGCTGCAGCCGATAGTGCCGGCCGGCGCCGGTGAACCGGTCCGGCGCGCCGGCCTTGACCGTCGAGGCCCACATCCGCGAGACCACCTCGTGGCCGGCTCCGGGCTGGTAGGCCGCCCGCAGGACCGCGGGGAGGGCCCGGCCCCGGCCGTGCAGCGGGCTGTCCGGCCGCAGCCGGTAGTCGCCGGCGGCGCGGTGCTCGCACCGGGCCTCATCGAGGATCTCGCCCGGACCGAGCGCCAGCCACGGGCTGCCGCCGCGCTGCTCGCGGGCCAGGTGCGCATCCACCACCACCGAGTGCGTGTCGTAGTGCCGCTGGTACCGCCATTCGGGCAGGCGACCATAGAGGGTGTGCCAGCCGTTCATGAAGTTCAGGTGGTTGCCGGTCGGATGGTAGACCGGCAAGGTCCAAACGAAGGCGTTGTAGTCCGAGAAGTTGCCGGCGCCGAACGCGCTGTCCTCGGTGATGCCGACGTACGAGCCGACGCAGTCGATCAGCAGGTTGTTGACCACCAGGTTGTTGCGCACCGCCATGAGGCAGTCCTGTCCGGGCTCACTGATGGCCTGGTTCAGGTTGGCGGTGCGCGGGTAGCCGGTGATGGTCACGCCCTCGCCGCAGCCGTCGAACACGTTGTGCGCCACCAGCGCGTCAGAACTGTAGATCCAGGCGCCGCGGCCGCAGCGGCGGAAGACGTTGTTGGCGATGACCGCCCAGCGGCTGATCTCGAAGTACAGGCCGCAGGCGCAGTCATCGAAGCGGTTCTCGGCAATCAGCGCGTTCGCGTCGCTGATGTCGAGCCACAGGGCGGCCGCCGGCTCGTCGTGCCACCAGTTGCCGATCCAGCGGCAGTCGCGCCACATGACGTACTTGTTGCCCGCGGTCAGGCACCGCACGTCGCCGCGCCAGGCGTTGTGGTGCAGTTCGTTGCCCTCGAACAGCACGCGGTAGCCGTAGTTGCTGGTGAAGCCCATCAGCCCGTTGTGGGCGATCTCGTTGCCTCGGATGGTGGCGTCCTCGCCCGAGACGATCAGCCCCAGGAAGTCGTTCTGGGTGACCCGGCAGCCCTCCACGACGCACCTCGGGCCGGCCACGGCCACGGCCTGCTCGCGCGGCCAACCGCCGTCGCGGATGTGCTTGACATCGAAGCCGCTGAGCGTCCAGGTGCCGCGCAGCGTGATGCCGACATCGCGCACGGCCACCTCGATGAGGTGCTCGTCCGGCTGGCCGCCGTCCGACAGCCAGACGTAGAGCTGCCGTGCCGCCGGGTCATAGTGGAACGAGCCGGCCGTCAGGTCGCCGGGTCCCTGCCCGATGGTCTTGCGCTGGAAGCTGAACGGTCCGGCGTCCGCGGCGCGCTTCAGGTTGCCCTGCACACCAATCTGCTGTAGCCGGGCGCCGTCGCAGAAGGCCATCTGCACCACGGTGTCGCACACGCGCCGGTACACCGGACGGTCACCGGGCAGGCGCTCCCACGGGCCCGGCAGCGGGTCAGAGCCGCAGACGGTGGGGCGGTGACCCGGGAACGCGGCCAACGTCGACCGCCGTTCCGGGTCCTGCCAGTCGTCGCCGGAGGTCACCGCTTCGCGGTAGCAGCCCGACTTGACCTGGATCGTGTCGCCCGGCTGCAGGCGCGACATGGCCGCCTGGATGGTGCGCAGCGGCCGTACCTCGGAGCCGGGGTTGGTGTCGGCCGCCCGCGGGTCCTGCTGTGCCACGATCCAGGTGGCCGCTCCGGCACGACAAGCTGCCAGCGCGAACACGACGGCGAGCCAGGCCAGACGCGTCACGACGCACCTCCCGAGGCGGCCCGACGCGTGGCTGATGCCCGCGCGCTCAGCGTGGTCAGGCCAGGATCATGCCCTTCGGAATCACGACAATGCCCGACTCGCTGACGGTGAACCGCTTGCGGTCCTGCTCCAGATCCACGCCGATTTCGTAGCCCGGCGGCACCTTGACGTGTTTGTCGATGATGGCCCGGCGCACCTTGGCGTGGCGGCCGATGTCGACGCCGCTGAACAGGATCGAGTCGGTGACCTCGGAGAAGCTGTTCACCCGCACGTGCGGCGACAGGAGCGAGCGCCGCACCCGCCCACCCGAGACGATGCTGCCCGGTGCGAGCAGCGACTCCACCGCCATGCCGATGCGGCCCTGCTCCTCCACGCTGTGAACCGTGCGGGCCGGCGGCGCGGTCCAGATGCGCGTGTGGATCGGCCATTCGCGGTCGTACAGGTCGAACGGCGGCGTCACCTCCAAGAGGTCCATGTTGGCCGCGTAGAGGCTCTCCATGGTCCCGATGTCGCGCCAGTAGCCGGGCTGGCCGGTCTGGGCGCTGCGGAAGCGGAACCCGTGTACGTTCTGGCCGCGGTCGACCATCGACGGGATGATGTTCTTGCCGAAGTCGTGCGCGGAGTCGGTGCGCGCGTCCTCGGACAGCACGCGCACCAGATCGTTGGTGTTGAAGATGTAGACGCCCATCGACGCCAACGCCGTGTTGGGGTCAGTCGGCGTCGGCTTCGGCTGCGGCGGCTTCTCTTCGAAGCCGATGATGCGGTCGGCCGCATCCACCTCCATCACGCCCATGCGCGTGGCCTCGGCCAGCGGCACCTCGATACAGGCGATGGTCAGCGCGGCCCCGGACTCCACGTGCTGCCGCAGCATCGCGGCGTAGTCCATGCGGTAGATGTGGTCGCCCGAGAGGATCAGCACATGCTTCGGGCGCTCCTGCTCCAGCAGGTAGATGTTCTGGAAGATGGCGTCCGCGGTGCCGCGATACCAGTCGCCGACCACTCGTTGCTGCGGTGGAATCAGCTCGATGTACTCGCCACGAATCAGGTTGAAGAGCGGGCCCCAGGCCTCGCGGACATGCCGGTGCAGGGAGAACGACCGGTACTGCGTCAAGACGTAGATCCGGTGCACCCCGGAGTTGAGGCAGTTGCTCAAGGTGAAGTCGATGATCCGGTAGAGGGCACCAAACGGCACCGCCGGCTTGGCGCGGTCGCGCGTCAGCGGGTACAGCCGGTTGCCAACGCCGCCCGCCATCAGCATGGCGACGGTGTCCTTCAGCGGCGCTCTGGTCATGGACGGTCCCCAACCAGCACGTTGCGCACGGCGCGCAACAACTCGGTCGTGTCCGACGACTTGACCACGTAAGCCGAGGCCGACCAGCTCATGAAGTTGTCCTGGTAGGCCGAGTAGGCGGTGTTCAGCACCACCGGCAGCTTGTTGTCGATGTCCATGATCTCGCGCAGCAGGTCGAGGCCGTCCTTGCCCGGCATGTTGATGTCGAGCACGACCACGTCCGGCCGTTGCGCCTTGATCGCCTCCAGCGCGCTGTCCGCGTCGGGGGCCAGACTGACATCGAAGCCCTCCTCGCTGAAGATCTCCTCGTAGAGGATCCGCTCGCTCTCGTCGTCCTCAACGATCAGGACCCGGTTCGACATGGTCATTCTCCCTGGCTAGCCGACCTCGGTCGGCATCGCCGTCGGCAGCGGCAAGGTAATCGTAAACGTCGCCCCCTGACCTTCGACACTCTCGACGGTCAGCGTGCCGCCATGATCGGACACTATCTTGCGGCTGACCGCCAGACCGAGCCCAGTGCCGTCGGCCTTGTTGGTAAAGAACGGGTTGAAGATCTCTTCCAGGCGGTCGGCGGCGATACCGGGCCCCTGATCGATCACCCGGGCTTCCACGCCTTCGCCGTCGGCGGCGAGGGCGGTGGTCAGCATCAGGTGGCCACCGGTACCCATCGCCTGCACGGCGTTCCGGACCAGGTTCAGCGCCACCTGCTTGATCTGGTCGGAGTCGGCCAGGACCACCGGCAGCTCCGGGGCCAGTTCGTACTCCACCTGCGTGCGCGTCTCCTCAAACACCGGCTGTTGCAGACTGACCACGTCCTTGACGACCTGGTTCAGCGCCACCGGCGCCAGCTTCGGCGCGCCCGGCGTGGTGAAGTCGGCCACGTTCTTCAGGATCGTCTCCAGCCGGTGGACCTCCTTCAGGATGATGCCGGACCGACTGCGCACGTAGTCGGGATCGCCCGGCCTGTCGGCCAGCCGCCGGGCAAACCCACCAATACTGACCAGCGGGTTGCGGATCTCGTGAGCCACGTGCGCCGCCACCGAACCGATGCCGGCCAGGCGCTCCGCGGCCTTCAGCTCCTCCTGGGCCTCGCGCAGTTGGATGACCGAGAGCGCCAGGCGCTCGTACGCCTGCGCGTTCGCCAGTGCCATGCCGGCCTGGTTGGCAAAGGTCGTCAACATGCGGATGCTGTCGCGGCTGATCTCCTCACCGGTGAACAGGTTGTCCGCGACGATCAGGCCCAGCACGCTCTCCTGCGAAATCAGCGGCACCACCAGGGCCTCACTGGCGCCGGAGAACTCGCGCAGCGCACGCGCCAGCGGCAGGCTGTCGTGATCGTCGGCCCGCAACATGATCGGCGTCCGCCAGCGGCCAAGCTGCTCGGCACCTTCGGCCAGTGGCAAGGCCACCGCAGCCCGCCGAGTCGCTTCGGCCCCGCGCAAGCCGTCCTGCCGCCGGTCGTACTCGCGCAGGAACTCGCGGAGCGACTTCTTGTGCCCCAGCGTCTGCCAGATCGTGCCGGCTTCCTCGGCCGAGGCCGGACCGACCCGGAGGCACTCGACGAGTTCACGCGCGGACGGGTCGAACAGGAACAGGGCCGCGCGGTTGAAGCCAAACCCGGGGCCGGCCGTCACGCAGGTCAGGATCGCGCGCAGCAGGCGATCCACGTCGAGGGTGCTCTGCATCTCCTCGCCGATCTCCTGCAGCATCGACAACTGGTACAGCCGCGTCAGGCGATTCGTCGCATCGTGGAGCATCACGATGATGGTCGTCTCGTACTCCGTCACGATGCGCATGCGCACATCGACGTAGCGTTCGGCGCCGGTGAAGTCGAAGTAGCGCACCTCGCTCTGGTCGACCGGCCGGTGGTTGTCCTCGAGCCGCCGGACCAACTCGAAGAAGCGGCTCTCCTCGAGCAGCGAGTGGGGGAACACCTCTTCGGCCGGCCGGTCCATGATCTCGTCGAGGTGCTGGCCGAAGAACTCGAGGTAGCGCCGGTTGACGAACTGGACGCGCAAGTCCTGGTCCAGCAGGATCAGCGCCGACGGCACGGCCTCCATGATGGTGTGCCGCATCGACTGCAACATGCGGGTCTGCAGCAGCGATTCGTCGGCTTCCATGCACCGCGCCAGCAGGCTCGCCAGGGCCTCCATCGCCGTTCGATCGAGCCGGTCGAAGCGGTTGGGCCGCTGACTCTCCACGTCGAGCACGCCGAACACCCGCGGGCCGAGCCGGATGGGCACGCACAGTTCGGAGCGTACGTTCGGGTCGTGCGGCGCCGGGTCGAAGTAGAGCGTGTCGCTGCGCGTGTCGCTGCACACATACGAGGTCTGCGTGCGCAGCACCTCGCCGAACACGCCCACATCCAGCGGTTGCTCGTAGCCTTCGCCCAGCGCGCCGCGCCGGCTGCCGGCCTGCGCCCGCAGCCGGAAGGCGGTGGCTTGCTCGTCCACCTCGTAGATCGCCACGTCGTAGTAGCCGAAATCGGTCTGGATGGTGTCGACCACACTGCGCATGAGGCGATTAACGTCACCGATATTGGCGATGGCCGCCGCGCCCACCCGTGAGATCAGCTCGAACTGCGCGGAACGCTTCCGCTCCTCGTCGAACCGCCGGGCGTTCTCGAGGATGACCGCGAAGTGGTTGGCCAGGTGGTCCAGCAGCGATTGGTCGCCCTCGTCGTAGCACTCGTACTGCGTGCTGAGGAGCATCAGCGAGCCCATGGCTTCGTTGTTGTAGACCAGGGGCGAGACCAGCGCTGACCGGTACCCGAGTTCGCTGAGGTGCCGGTCATGCGCGCCGAGCCGCGCCAGATCGGCCAGGTCGAGCAGCCGCAGCGACCGGCGGGTAGCCAGCACGCGCGAATGGACCGTGTCCTCGCGGTCGACCAGTGTCTCGGAGCCGACCACCAAGCCGTTGCTGCCGATCAGCACCCGGCAGCGCAACCGCTCCAGTTCGGCTTCGGGCAGGCAGACCGTCATCGCGTCGCAGGGCAGCAGGCCCTCGATCTGGGCGGCGATCGCGCGGAAGGTCTGGTCGCGGTCGAGGCTGCGGCTGGTGTGTTCCAGGATGCGGTTGATCGCCTCCAGTTGCTGCGTCTTCCGCGCCGCCTCCCGCTCCAGCCGGCGCTTCTCGGTCACATCACGCACCACCACCGAGGTGCCGACGCGCTCACCGGTGGCGCTGTCGTGGATCGCCGTCCGGGTCATCTCCACGTCCAGCCGCCGCCCGTCCTTGGTCAGCCGCGAAGTGGCATAGTTGCGCACGTAGCCCTGCTCGCTGACCTCGGCGTCGAGCCGTGGCAACTCGCCGCTCTCGATCAGGTCGGGCGGCACGAGGATGCCGTTCGGCCGGTTGAGGATCTCGTCGGGCGCATAGCCGAAGATCTGCTCGGCGCCCTTGTTCCAGCTCAGGATGCGGTTTTCCAGGTCGAGCACGACCACGGCGTCGGCGGTGTCGGTCACAAAGGCCCGCAGGAACGCCGCCTCCTGCTCGTGGGCCGCCAAGGCCGCCGATTCGCGCGACAGGTCGCGCACGGAGATCTGCACGCGCGTCTGCTCGTCGTCGCCGGGCACGGCGATGAACTGCATCAGGCTCGGCACTTCGGTGCCTTGCCGCGTGACCAACGGCATGTCGACGCGCCGCAAGGCGCCGGACACCTGGACGCGGCGCAGGGCCTGCCGAAGTTCGTGCGTGCGGTGAGCCGGCACCAGGGCCGTGAACTCCAGCTCGCCGAGCTGCTCGAGCGAGTAGTCCGTGAGCGTTACCGCGATGGCGTTGGCCAAGTCGATGCGCCCGCTCTCCACATCGACCACGAAGATGGCGTCGTGGGTGTTGTTCAGCAGGAAGCGCGTCAGCGCGGCGCTCTCGCGCAGGTCGCGCGCCTGGTACGAGTGATAGGCGCCGTTGACCCGCACGCGGGCCTCGTCGATCTCCTCCTCGACCAGGTCACAAGCCTGATCACGGTCGTGCCCCGCCGGCAGGTTGGCCACGAGCACCTGCATCAGGCGCCGCTTCAGCAGACGCAGTCCCCGACTGATCCGGACATACGGCACCCCGGTCTCATACGCGCGGCGAGCGGTCTCGTCCAGCACGTCGTACGCCGTGTGCCGGTCCAGCCCGTCCACCAGGTTGCACAGGTAAGGAAAGAACCGGATCAGCCCGTCGATGATGGCCGGCGGCGCGCCCGCGGTCACCAGCCGGCGCTGCCAGCGTGGGACCATGGCCGGCGCCAGCCGCCGGAGAGCATCCGCCGTCATGTGGCGGATCTCGTCGGGGTAATACACCTGCGCGTCGTCGCTCTTCGGCTCCACTCCGGCAGCTCCGCTCACTGTGCCGGTTCGATTACCGGCTGACGGCTCCTCCATGACGGCGACCCGCCTAACCGGCCTGACGCAAGAATGACGCAGCTTCCTCCGGTGCCACCGGGTTGATGTAGAAGCCCGTGCCCCACTCGAAGCCCGCCGTCTGCTGCACGCGCGGCACGATCTCCAGGTGCCAGCGGTAGTCATAGGGCAGCGTGCCCCAGTAGTCGGGCCGCCCGGGCCGCGGCGTCGTGCTCGGCGCGGTGAACAGCATGTAGTTGTACGGCGGATCGTCCAGCGCCTTACGCAACCGCTTCAGCGCGTCGGTCAGCGTGATCGCGAAGTCGGCCCGCTCCTCCTCGGTGATCAAAGTGACATCGTGGCACTGGCGCAAGGGCAGAATCAGCAACTCGAACGGGAAGCGCGAGGCATAGGGCGTCAGCACGATGAAGTGCTTGGTCTCGGCCACCACGCGGGTGCCGTCGCGGCGCTCCTCGTCGATGATGTCCGCCAGCAGACAGCGCTCGTGGCGCAGGTAGTGCTCGCGCGAGGCCGCCAGCTTCGCCTTCGGCACCGACGGGATGATCGGCGTGGCGATGAGTTGCGAGTGCGGATGCCGCACGGTCGCCCCGGCCTCACGTCCTTTGTTGCGGAAGACCATGTGGTAGCGCAGGCGGAAGTCCTGGCGCAGGTCGACAATGCGCTCGCAGTAGGCCGCGATGACCTTCTCCACATGCTTCGGCGGCAAGTCGCAGAGGTCGACGTCGTGCCGCGGCGTCTCGATGATCACCTCGTGCGCGCCGACGCCGTTCATCAGGTCGTAGACACCCATCGCCCGCGGCGCGGTCAGACCCTCCACCTGCAGCGCCGGGAAGCGGTTCGGGACCACGCGGACATCCCAGCCCGGCGTGTTCGGGGCGCTGCCGGCCGGCCGGTAAGCCAGCACCTCCGGCGGCGTCCGGCTCTCGTTCCCGGGCGAGAACGGGTTGTTCGGCATCGGCGGCAGCTCTTCGGTGGTGCGCGCGGCCGCCGGCCGACGTCCGCGCTCCGCGGCGATGATGACCCAGCGATCCTGCAACGGGTCCTTGCGCAACTCGGGCATGACCTACCTCCGCGCACCTCGCGACTGCCGGCGCCCCGGCTAGACCAGCCACTGACTGAGCCAGTCGCCCTCGTCGGGAATCGGGAACTCATAGGCCCCCCGATCCGGCCAACGCTCCACCACTTCGCCGGCCTGCCGCACCGTCAGCGCCAGCTCGGTCCGGCCGCCGACCGACGCCGGCAGGGCCAGCAGCGGCACCGCCACTTCCACCACCGTGCCCACGGCCACCTGCGCGGCGACCTTCGGCGGCTCCGCCAGCGGCACGTCGCGACGATCACAGCGCCGCAGGTCGTCGATCACCAACCGCGCCTGACGCCCTTCGGCCGACCATGACAGCTCGACACCGTAGCCGCCGGCAGCGGTCACGGTCGAGTCGACCTGGAGGCACAGGTAGAGGCACACCTCGCCGAAGCCGAACCGGATGCGCTGGATCACCTCGCCTCGATCACCGCGCGTCATCGCGCCGGCGGGGCCGCGCGACTCGATCCGCCCGGCGGCGCGCCACTCGAAGAAGTCCGTCTCGATGCCGTCGATCGCCGGTGTGAACGGCGCCACCGGGCTGGTCACCGGCGACGGCGGCAGCAGACCCGCCACCGGCTCGGTCAACGCGTCCGGCACGTCCTGGCCGATCAGCTCGTACACCCGAGCCAAATGGTCGCGGAACAGCTCGTCGAAGGCCGCGTCGTCATCGCTCGAATGGTCGTCGCCGTACCACCAGTACCAGTCGCTGCCCTCGGCGATGTAGATGTGCTCCCAAGCCTGGCGCCGGACCGCCTCATCCAGCCCGTCTTCCGCGGCCTTGAGCGCTCGGCGCGTCAGGTAGAGCAACTGCCAGGCGCGCTGGTCCTCGCGGTGACCGGCCCAGATGTAGAAGTCGTGGTTGATCCAGCTCCCGGGGAACAGCCAGTCGAGCCGTTTGGGCGCCGGCGCCTGCTCCAGGTGCTGCGAGAAGGTGACCGGCTGCAGCCGCGGATGCTCAGCCAAATGACGGTAGAGCGCCGCCAGGAAGTCGTGGCCGTTGTGCCGGTAGTACTCCCAGCAGTTCTCGCCATCCAGTATGACCGGCACGACCGGCCGCTCCAGGCCGCCGTCGTTGGCCGCCGTGCGGTCGAGCAGGCGCAGCATGTCCTGCACGGCCGCCTCAGTCGGCCAGGAGCCGTAGTCGAAGCCGATGCGGTCGCTGGCGCGGTGGTGCCGGAAGAACAGCGCCAGCCCGGAATGCTCGTGGCATTGCAGGAATTCGGCGGCTTCCAGCGGACGCCCGCCGGACCCGCGAAGGATCGACTGCGCCAGGATCTGCTCATCGGTGGCGGCCCAGCGGAAGCCCACCCGGTGCGCCAGTTCCAGCGCCACCGTGGAGACCGAGCCCTCCGACGGCCACAGGCCGGCCGGCTCGTGCCCCAGCAGCGACGCAAACAGCTCCCGGCCGCGCCGCAGTTGCGCTTCGGCGTCCTCGGGCATGTCCTCCAGCCCCACGGGCAGCGCACAGGTCGGCATCGCCACGCGGGCATCGGGCCAATGGCACAACAGCGGCAGGATCGGGTGGTAGAACGGGGTCGTCGACAACTCGACCAGACCCGCCTCCGCCGCCCGCCGGTAGCGCGGTATGACCGTGCCGACCGCCGCATCGAGGCTCGTCAGCAAGGCCTGCTTCTGGTCCTCGGTGAAGCCCTTGTCCTGCTTCACCAACGCGGCCACGACCGGATCGTGCCGCCGCAGGTCGTGGCCACACCAGGCCAGGTGCAACCACACCTGCAGGTCGCGGAAGTCAGCTTCGGTGAACGCCGCTGCCGCCGCTTGCCAACCGTCGCTCGACGGCCGCCGGCCCCGCTTGTCCAGCAGCGCCTTGAACCGCGGCGACGCGTCGACCATGCGGTCCCAGTTGCACTTGAAGGCGTTGTCCAGCAGCCAGCGGCGATCCTCGGCGGCCAGATCGGTCGGCGCCTGGCCGCAGACGATGCGGGCCTGGTCGGTGGTCTGCTGGTCGGCGTAGTGCTGAATCTGCAGCAACAGCGACGGCACCAGGTTGATGCTGACCGGGCACTCCGGGTGCTCCTCGCTGACCGCGATCATGTCGAGGTAGTCCTTGAGCGCATGGAGCCGCACCCAAGGCAAACGCATCTGGCCGGTACGGGGATCCCCGTACCACGGTTGGTGCATGTGCCAGAGGATGGTCACCGATGCAGGCCGACTGCTGCTCATAGGCCTCTGGAGTAAGCGCCCGGCCAGGGGGAAGGAGCGTCAATACCCCGCAGCGAGTATATTGCGCCGTGAGGCCGGACGTCAACCGAACCTCGGTAGCCCGTGGCCATTTTGCGTCACCTACGCCGCAACGTGTTATCCTGGCGCCGCCATCGGGCACGCCCAGGAGCAGCTCATGATCCGTTGCGGAGTCGTCGGAGCCGGTTGGTTCGCCTCGCGCCGGCACCTGCCCGAACTCGTTGCCCATCTGGACGTCGAGCTCGTCGCGCTCTGCCGCCGCAACCCCGAGCCGCTGCGGCAACTGGCCGAGCACTTCGGCGTGCCCCAGACCTACACCGACCTGGACACCATGCTCGCCCGCGCCGAACTGGACGCCGTGCTGGTCTGCTCGCCGCACAATCTGCACCATGACCACGCGGCCACTTGCCTGGACGCCGGCTGCCACGTGCTCCTGGAAAAGCCGATGACCATCACCACCGCCGATGCCCGCGACCTGGTGCAACGCGCCAACGCGGCCGGCAAGGTGCTCGAAGTGGCCTACAATCCGCCGTACTGGCGGCACGCGGGCTACCTGCGCCAGCGGATCGCCGCCGGCGACCTGGGCGCGGTCGAGGCCGTCGACATCCGCTGGAGCGGCGACATCCGCGGCGTCTTCGGCCGGGCACCGCTGCCCGAGCAGCTGCCGGGCGTGGTGCCGCCGAGCCTGTTCCGCGGCGACGTGGCGGCCAACGGCGGCGGCCACCTGATCGACGGCGGCTCGCACCAGGTCTGCGAAGTCGTCTGGGTGACCGGCCAGACGGTGCGCACCGTGCAGGCGCAGATGGACAGCGTCCCGGACGATCTGCGCTTCCAGTTGTCGCTCGGCCTGTCCGACGGCGGACTGGCCAACATCACCAGCATCGGCGACAGTGCCCTGGCCGAGCGCCGCGCGGCCTCGGTCTACTACGGCAGCGAAGCCACGGCCATCGTCAGCGGCACGCGCTTCGAGGTGACCTGGTCACGGCCCGGCGAGACGCCCGAGGTGATCGCCGAGAGCACCATGCCCGAGGCGCCACAACCGGTCGGCAGCTTCGTCGCAGCCATCCTGGGCCGCCAGGCGGGCCGCTCGCCCGGCGCCGAATGCGTGCCCTACGTCTCGATCATCGAGGCGGCCTACCGCGCCGCTGCCACCGGTGAGCGGATTGCGCTCTCGTGAGGGGTGCCAACATGAGCCAAGCGACCCACCCGTCCGCGCCTGCCGCTGCGACCTGCCAGCGCTGGGTCTGGATTGAGCTGATCGGTTTCGACAACACCGTGCCCGACTACGGCGTCGGCGAGGTCCTGCAGCGGGCCGGCTTCGTACCTGACGCCGTGTCGCTCCTGCTGTTCACACCCGACGTGGTGCACAGCCATCAACCACTCGACACCGAGCGCGTGCTGCCGCCGGACCACTGCTCCTACTCGGCGCGCCCGCGGAGCCTCGAGCACGACCGTCAGGACTGGACGAACCACCAGCTCCGCGGCCTGGTGGGCGAGTTGCGCCGCCACGGCGTCGCGGTCTACGCGTCGTTCTTCAACCTGTTCAGCAGCTACCTCGACGGCCAGGTGTACCGCAGTCCGTGGTGCGACTCGCACCCCGAGTTGTGGGAGATGAGTCGCACCGGTCAGCCGCACACCTGCTTGTGCCCGCTCAAGCGACTCGCTGACGGCACCTACTACGAAGACCTGTTCGGCGACCAACTCGCCACCTTCCTGCAGGACTACGGCTTCGCCGGCCTGCAGGGCGCTGACGGCTATAGCTGCACGCGCCGCCCGCTGTTCGACGTCGACTTCTCCGACGACCTGGTCGAGCAGTTCCAGCGCGCCACCGGGCTCGCGCTGCCCGACGACCGGTCCGGGCCCTGCGACGGCGATGCCGCGGCCATCAGTGCGCGGGCCGACTACCTCCTGGCGCACCGGCGCGGCGAGTGGTTGCGGTTCCATGCGCGGCGATGGGCGGAGTTCTGGCGCAAGATCGCCGACCAGTTGCACGGCATCGGGTGTCGGGTCGTGCTCAACTCCGCCTGGACGCGCGACCCGTTCGAGGCCCTGTACCGCTTCGGCATCGACTACCGCGCGCTCGGCGAGACGGGTATCGACGGCTACGTCGTGGAGACGGTCAGCGCCGGCGTCTCCGTGGGCGCCGAGGGCATCGAGGCCACGCCGATCTACGACTACCAGGCGATGCTCCTGCTGATCAAGGCCCACGTGCCCGAGCTGCCGTTGCAGTGCCTCAACGGCGTACACGACACCAACGAACAGTGGGACGTCATCCACCACGCGCCCACCGTCGGCGAACGCGAGGTGTACTCGTTGTCGAGCCTGTTCGTCGACACCGGCGCGGAGCACCTGACCCGCTGCTCGGCCGGACCGGTGGTTTGCCTCGGCGACAGCCTGCGGCCCGATGAATGGGATTGGCTCAAGCAGAAATGGGCCCTCGGCTTCGGTGACACCGCCGTCGCCGTCTGCGGCGCCACACTGCTCTGGTCCGACGCGTTCGTGCAGCAGCAGCTCGACGACTACCTGGCCACCCAGCGGCCGTCGGTCCACAAGCTGCTCTGGGAGTTGCAGTCGCGCGGCGCGGCGGTGCGCGCCGCGGTGCGGACCGAGGCGCTGGCCAACCACCAGGGCCCACTGCTGGTGTTGAACCCGCATCTGCTCGACGGCGGCGAACTGGCCCAGGTCCGTGAGTATGCCGGTGGCCCGGTGGTGTTCATCGGCCCCGAACTGCCGGCCGGCTTGGCCGCCGCTTGCTCGCGCGGCGGCTTCCACGCCGCCGTGCTCCACGGCACGTGGCCAGAACTGCCCGAGACGGCGGATGACGACGCGTGCACCACCGCCGGGATGCCGGATCCGCCGACCTTCCTCCACGAACTGGCCTACCAGCCGGTGCCGGTGGCCTTCCTGCAGACCTGCGCCGAGGCCGTCAACCAGCTCGGTGGCGCGCCTCGCGCGGTCTCGGAGCAGGCCACGACGCGCGTCTGGGCGATCCGCCTGAGCGACGGCCGCCGGCGTGTGTACGTGGCCAACGACCGCGACATCTACCGCTCGCCGGTGGTCGATCTGGGCACGCCTATCGAGCGCATCGAGGTGGTCACGGCCTTCCCGTGCATGCCGATCTGGCCCAACGGAACGCAGTTCCAGGTCAAGGTGCCGGGCAAGGGCATGGTGGTCCTGGATGTGGTGCTGGCCGACGGCTGAGCTACAGCCCGATGTACTTGGCGTGCAGGGCACGGGCGGTGGTGAGGTCGCCGGTGCCTTGCACGATCGCTCGTCCGTCGGCGAACACGCTGATCTGGCAGTCCTCCACGTCGAGCCGCACGATGGCCGCGTGCTCCAGCACCGGGCCGACCGCGCGCAGCCGCGCGGCCAGTTCCGCCAGGTCCACCTGGACACGCGCCTTGGGCCGGATCTGCACCGCGTCGCGCCCGCAGAGTTGCGCCGTGCTGCTGCCTGACTCGCCGCTCAGGTGTGCGAACTCGTGTCGCCCGCACACCGGACAGTCGACGCGCCGATTGACCCGCAGCAACGTGGTCTCGCCCGCCCAGGCGTCGACCTCGATCAGCTCGCGCCGGACCTCGTCGCGCCGGCCCATGGCCAGCTTCAGCGCCTCCACCGCCTGCAACGCCGCGATGACCTGCACGACGGAGCCGAGGATGCCGGCCGTGTCACAGGTGGCCGTGGCGCCCGGCGCCGGCTCCTCCGGGAACAGGCAGCGCAGGCACGGCCCGTCGCCCGGTAGCATGGTCAGGCTGATGCCACCGACGCCGATGACGCCGCCATACACCCAGGGGATGCCGTGCTTGACCGCCACGTCGTTGAGCAGGTAGCGCGCCGCGAAGTTGTCCACCGCGTCCACCACGACGTCGGCGCCGACCAGCAGGTCTTCGATGTTGTCCGGCTGGATGTCGGCCACATGGGGCTCGATGTCGATGGTCGAGTTGGCCGCCCGCAGTCGCTCGGCGGCGACCACCGCCTTCGGTAGTCCATCGCGCGCGTCAGCCTCCACGTATAGCATCTGCCGCTGCAAGTTGTGCAGTTCCACGAAGTCACGGTCGATGAGCCGCAGGTGACCGACGCCGGCGCGGGCCAGGATGGCGGCCGCCGCGCTGCCCAGCGCGCCGCAGCCGGCGACGGCCACGGTCGCCTCAGCCAGCGCCGCCTGGCCGGCCGGGCCGATTTCGGGCAGAATCTGCTGCCGCGCGTAGCGCGGGATCTCGGCCACGGTCAGGCTCCCGCGATCGGGGGCAGGATGGTGACGACGTCACCGGCCGCCACCGCCGCCGCCAAGGGATCGCCGTCGGGCTCATCGGCGCCGATGAACACCCTCGCATCGGCCCGCAAGGAGCCGTCGGCGGCGTAGAGGCGGCCGGCCAACTCGGGATGTTGGCGCACCGCGTCTGCGAACAGCTCGCCCAGGGTGGCACCGCTGGCCTGCACACTGCGTGCGCCGCCGGTGAAGCGGCGCAGCGGTGCGGGTATGCGGATCTCGTTCGCCATGGTCACTCCCTCTCAAAGCCCGCCACAGACCGGGCAGTCGGGCCGGCGACGCGGATGGAAGCGGTCGAAGCGGCACACCTCCAGGTCGCACGACAGGATGGTACCCACCAAGGGCTCGCCGATCCCGGTCAGCATCTTGATCACTTCGAGCGCGGTCAGGCAACCCAGCGTGCCGGCCACGGCGCCGAGCACGCCAAAGCCGTACGGATCCCACCAGTCCGGCGGCTCCGGCACCCGGCACTGGACGCACGGCGTCTGGCCGGGCACCACGACGGTCAACTGGGTCTCCCAGTCGTTCATGCCGCTGTCGACCAACGGCTTGCGCTGTCGCACCGCCTCGGCGTTGAGCACCAGCCGCTCGCCGAAATCGGGCGTCGTGGCGCAGACCACATCGCAGGCATCGGCCAGTTCGGCCACATTGTCAGGCGTGGCGTTCCGGCCCACCGCCACCAGGTCCAGGTCGGGCCGAATGCGCCGCAGCGACTCGGCGGCGTGGTCAATGCGCGGCTCGCCCACGGCATCGCCGCGCATGAGGATCTGGCGGTTCAGGTTGGATGGCGTGATGGCGCCGCCGTGCGCAATCACCAGCTTGCCGATACCGGCCACGGCCAGGTAGAGCGCCGTCGACCCACCCAGGCCGCCGACGCGCGTCACCAGGACGCAGGCGTCCTTCAGGCGCTGCTGCGCCTCGACACCAAAGCCCGGCAGTTGGATCTGCCGTTTGTACTGCTCCAACTCGGCCGCGGACAACTCCCGGGGCATGACCTGCTCCTCCGGCGCGCATTATAGCCGATTGCGGGCCGGACGCAGCCGCGCTGCGGCGGGCAGGAGCGCTGGACCCGAGGGCGTAGAATAGGGCCATGAAGTGCCAGCTTTGTCGGCGGATAGCCAGTCACCCGCTCATGGTGGCGGCCCTGGGCGCCATGCTGCTCGCCGGTTGCACGCGGCCGGCGGTGCCGGTGCCGCCGGGCGTGAAGTCATCCGACCTGGTCGCCACGGTCCTCGTCGCTGCCGAACTGGGCCCGGTCGGGCCGGCACTGGCACGGGCGCTGGGACGCTTCGCCGGCGTCCGGCTCGAGCTGGTCACCACACCGTTGGCCGAACTGGCCGAGCGGGCCAAGAACACTCGCGCCGATTTCGTCGTGTCCACCGGACCCGATGACCTGGTGGCGCTCGACCAGGCCCAGTTGTTGACGCCGGGCGCCGCGGTCACGCTGGCCCGCTCGCCGCTGGTGCTGCTGGGCAGTCGAGCCAACCCGCAGCCGAAGCTGGCCGCCATCGGCTCACTCACCGGTCCGCTGGGCGTGCCGGACCAGGCCGCCGGCGCCGTGGCGAGCGAGGCGCGCAAGCAAGTCAAGCAGGCTGCACCCGAGCTCAAGGGCGACCGGCTGGCGGCAGTGCCGACCGCCCAGCTCGTGACGCGGCTGACCGCCGGTGAGCTGAGCGCGGCCCTGGTGCCGGCCTACGCCTTGCCCGTCGGCACGGCCGTCGGCGCCGAGTCGGCGCCGTCGCCGGTCTCCGATATCATCTGGGCCGCGTTGCGCGAGGCGCCGCACCACTACGGGCAAGAGCAGATCCTGCGCGCGCTGGAGCAGTTCTCGCCCGCCAAGGCACTCCGTGACACGCGCCTGGAGCCGGTCGGCAAGGCCCAGGCCAAGGCGGGTCAGGACGGCGGCCTGTTCGTGTTCGCGGGCGCCGGCATCCGCGAGCCGCTGGAGGCGGCCGCCAAGGCCTACACGGAGCAGACCGGCGTACCGATCCGCTACACCTACACCGGCTCGGCCTGTCTGTTGGCCCAGATCACCATGAGCCAGACCGGCGACGTCTACATTCCCGGCGAGGAGTACTTCATGCAGCAGGCCGCCGACCGGCAGTACATCGTCGGCTCCAAGCGCATCGGCTACTTCATCCCGGTGATCATGACGCAGAAAGGCAACCCCAAAGGCATCCACAGCCTGCGCGACCTGACGCGCCCGGGCGTGAGGGTCGGCCTGGGCGAGCCGAAGTCGTGCGCGATCGGTACGTTCACCGCCAAGTTGCTGACCAAGCTCGGGCTGTACGAGGCGGTGGAGCAGAACACCACCATGCGCACGGCGCTGGCCGCCGAACTGGGCACCGCCTTGCGGTTGCAGTCCATCGATGCTTGCATCAACTGGGATGCCGTGGCGGCCTGGTTCCGCGAGACCGCCGACATCGTGCCCATTCCTGAAGAGCACAACGAGACCACCGCCATCCTCGCCGGCGTGCTGAAGTTCAGCCGCGACCAGACCAAGGCCCAGGCCTTCGTCGACTTCCTGTCTGGGCCTGACGGTCAGGCCATCTTCGCCAACTGCCACTACACTGTCGACCCGCAACGACCGGTCTTCCCGGTGGGAGCACAACCGTGAGACGCTCCCGCGACACCTGGCTGCGGCTGGCGCTGTCGGTGTTCCTGTTCGCCTATCTCGGCTTCGTGCTGGCCACGCTCCTGGCCGACGCCATCTGGCTGGTGCGGACCGACCCGCTGACCGGCGCCTCGGCACTCAACCAGGTGCTTGGCCGCGCCGAACTGCGGGACGAGATCAGCGCGGCCATGAAGCTGACCTTCCAGACCTCACTGTGCACCGTGTGCCTGGCCATGCTGGTCGCCGTGCCGTCGGCCTACGCGCTCTCACGCTTCCGCTGGCCCTTGCTGTCCGTCATCGACACCGTCATCGACCTGCCCTTGGTGGTGCCGCCGCTGATCGCCGGCATCAGCCTGCTGCTGTTCTTCAAGCAGTCACCGACCGGACGCTGGGCCGACGACGCGCTGGAGATCGTCTACAGCCGCAAGGCCATCGTGGTGGCGCAGTTCTTCATCGCCGCCGCCTTCGGCATCCGCGCGGTGAAGGCCACCTTCGACGGCATCAACCCGCGCTTCGAGCACGTGGCCCGCAGCCTCGGTTGCGGCCCGTGGCAGGCGTTCCACAAGATCGCGCTGCCGCTGGCGCGCAACGGCATCGTCGCCGGCGCGGTGATGACCTGGGCGCGCGCCATGGGCGAGTTCGCGCCGGTGATGATCCTGGCCGGCGCCACCGCGTACCGGCCCGGCGGGCCGCCGCACACCGAGGTCCTGTCGGTCGCCGCCTTCCTCAACCTGTCCTCGGGCCACGTCGAGATCGCGATTGCGGTGACCTTGCTGATGGTGGTGCTCGGCGCGGTGACGCTGCTGTTGTTCAAGCGCCTGGGCGGACAAGGGTACCTCTGGTGATCGAAGTCCGCGGGCTGAGCATCCAACTCGGCGAGTTCCACCTGCGCCACATCGACCTGCGGCTCGATACCGGTCAGTACGGTGTCATCCTCGGCCCGACGGGCGCGGGGAAGACGGTCCTGGTCGAGTGCATCGTCGGCCTCCACCGGCCGGACACCGGGCAGGTGCTGCTCGACGACCGCGATGTCACCGGCTGGCCGCCCGAAGACCGCGAAGTGGCCTATGTGCCCCAGGACTACTGCCTGTTCCCCCACCTCAGCGTCGCGGCCAACATCGCCTTCGGCATGAAGCTGCGCCGCCTGCGGCCCGCGGACATCCGGCAGCGCATCACCGAACTGGCCACGATGCTGCACATCGGCTCGCTGCTGGACCGCGAGCCGCTGAACCTCAGCGGCGGCGAGAAGCAGCGCGTGGCCTTGGCCCGCGCGCTGGCAGTGCGGCCGCGCCTGCTGCTCCTCGACGAGCCGCTGGCCGCTGTCGACGAGCGCACGCGGGATCGCCTGACCGAGGAGCTGAAAGGCCTGCAGCGCGAGCTCGGCACGACCATCATCCATGTCACGCACAGCTTCCAGGAGGCCCTGGCGGTGGCCGACCGCATCGCCATCTTCTGCGACGGCGAAATCCGCATGGACGACACACCGGAGGCGGTCTTCCGCCGCCCGTGCTCGACGTTCGTGGCCCAGTTCGTCGGCTCGCGCAACCTGGTCCAGGGCGAGGTGGTGGAGGGATCGCTGTTCCGCGCCGGCGAACTGGAACTGCCCACCGAGACCGCGGTCCGCGGCCCGGCGACGCTGGTCATCCGCCCGGAGGAACTGCGTCTGGGCCCGGCCGGTGGTGACGGGCTGCCCGCCCGTGTCGCGCACGTCGTGCCGGCGGAGCACCACCAACGCGTCCGGGTCGAGTCCGCCGGCTACACCTGGGACGTGCTCTGCCCCACCCCGCAGGCGCGCGAGCTCGGTTGCGCGGTGGGGCTGGACGTGACGCTCACCGTGCCGGCCGAGCGATGTCACGTGATTGGGGGCTGACCGCACCGTCCGTCTTCCGGGCGCCTGCTACGCCTCCGGTCCGGCCTCATGCTCGATGATCGCCCGCATCTGGGTGACCAGTGTGGCCAGATGGCCATCGACGACACTCCACACTCGTGACAGGTCGACTCCGAAGTAGGCATGCGTCAGCACATTGCGCATGTCACGAATCTGGCGCCACGGGATCTCCGGGTGCCGGTCGCGCACCCCGGTGGGTATGTGAGCGACGGCCTCGCCGATCACGGCGAGGCGGTAGAGCACGGCGGCCTGGAGCACCTTGTCCTCCAGGAAGGCAGCGGCATCCC
The DNA here is from genome assembly GCA_964531735.1 of uncultured Fimbriimonadaceae bacterium. GTDB lineage: Bacteria > Armatimonadota > UBA10988 > UBA10988 > UBA10988 > CAZHGD01. The sequence goes on from CAZHGD010000079.1 coordinate 29,592, forward strand.
TGCCTCGCACATGGTCGAGAATGAGTTCGGCCTCGTCCACCATGTCTTGTGCGCGCAGGCGCCAGCCCCTAGGTGGCACGAACCGCCTCCCGAAGGACGTGATCTCGCACCGTCTCCTTGAGGGCACGCGCCTCGACCAGATCGACGCGGCGGCAGAGCGCGTCTTCCAGGTAATGCTTCACCGCGATGAACTCAAACAGGTCCTTGTTCTCGTCGAGGTCGACCAGAAGGTCCACGTCGCTGGTCGCATCAGCTTCACCGCGGGCCACCGAACCGAACACCGACAGCGACCGCACCCCCATGTCCTGCAGTCTGGCCTGGTGTGTCGCGAGGACCGCTCGGACCCAATCGACCGTCATCGCTGTTCTCCGCAGGAGCGTCGGCGCGCGCACTGCCCCAGCCGTGCATCTGTGCCCATGATACCGCACCGCCGGAGCGGGTCCAAGTGAGCAAGGCCGACGCTGTCGCGCCCCTACTCTTTCGCGTGCCCCGCGTCGTGGCACTTCCGGCACAGCGTCTTGCGGTCATCCACCAGTGACTTCGGCCGCGTCGCGCCGTGCGGGTCATGGCACACAGCGCACTTGCCCAGCGGCTCGGCCACATGCTGGTGGATGAGCTGGACGCTGGCCTCGTCGTGGCACGTGTCACACGCCCGCGGGGTCGGTGCCGCGCCGATGGTCTCGCCTTCGTGCTCATGGCACGCGGCGCAGTCCGGCTGCTCCGGGTCAGGCGCAATCACCGGATGCCCCTGCCATGCCGACCAGCCCACGGGCGGGCTGTCCTTGCCGGCGCGCACTTCGAGCACTTGCGTGCCGACGGCGAGCCGGTGGGCGCCCGCCGACAGCTTGACCGTGGCGGCCCAGAGCGCGGTGGCGGCACGGTCGCCCACCTGCGCTGCGGTGGCCTTCAGCCGGCTGGGCGTCGTCCAGGAGCGGTCGAACGTCAGCCGGTGCAACGGTAGTGGCTGGTTGTCCAGCGTGGCCACGGGCGCCGGCGCGTCCAGCGCCGTCGCCAGCACCAGTCGGAACGGCAGCTCGGCCACCACCACGCGGTTGGCCGGATAGAGCAGCCGGACGGCCGCCGGCTGCGCGGTGGCAGGCACCAGCGGGCCGCTCAGCCCGGCCAGCACGAACAGGACGAGGAGAACCGGCATGGCGCAACGCAGACGACGCATGGTGGTCAGCCGACCTTCCCATACTTGCGCAGCAAGCGCACGTTCTGGCCGACTTCGTCTTTGTACTTCGGCCACATGCCGACGATGATGGCATCGCTCGGCTTGATGCGCGACAGCGCGTACTGGAAGGCCTCCTCGACGGAATCATCGCTGTCGCAAAGGCGGCCCGCGCCGAGGATCTTGAAGGCCAGACAGGGCTTCTTGACCTGCTTGATGACGTTGAGCATCACGTCGCGGTCGGTGTCGAGGAACGGCTCGCCCAGTGGCGCCGATCCCAGCTTGGCGCGGATCTCGCTGCGCGGCCGGGTGACATAGTAGAGGCAGCACTGGTACAGATCGGCTTCCCAACCCTTGTCCTCGGCGTACTTGATGCAGTCGGGGTTGTGCGCCGAGATGCCGGCCGGAATGCCCAGTGTGTCGTGGACGCGCTTCAGGAAGTCGTGCACCTGCTCCTGCTTGCCCGCGCGGAACAGCGTATCGGTGACGTTGCCGTGGTGTACGTACCAGATGGGCCGGTACTCCAACAAGTCCTTCGACAGCTTGCCGTCCTTCTCCAAGGTGCCCAGGAAGTACGGCCGAATCTTGGAGCCTTTGGCCCACAGCTTCTTCAGCGCGTCGAGCGGCTTCCTGTCCCAGTAGGTCAACCAGACGTCGAGGCCCTTCTGCTCGCAGTCTTCCAGGAAGCTCACCGTGCGCTCGGGCGTGAAGTAGTCGGTCATGGCGAGCGTCATATTGCGCGACATATGGCTCCAGCCGCCGATAGGATTGCAGCCGACGATCATCCGCGGAATGGTCACCCCGGCGATGGTCACCCGCGGCAGCGGGTCCTCGGCCGCGAGCAAGTGCGGGGCCAGCGCCAGACCGGCTCCGGCGGCCATGGCGGTCTGGAAAAACTCACGGCGGGACGACTGCGACGGGTTGGATGGCATGGTGCTTCCTGCTCGGCTGGCGGCATTATCGGCAATCGAGGGCGGGTGAGTCAACCGCG
>CAZHGD010000080.1:0-31248 GCA_964531735.1 uncultured Fimbriimonadaceae bacterium
TCAACCGCGAATTCGCCCCAGGTGGGTGCCGGCGCCGGTGTGGGGCCTCAGCGACGATCCGCCTTGCACCCACCACGGCATCATGCTACAACCGACCGGTTGCGGTCTGGAGCAGTGGGTGCGCGGTCACCAGTCGCCGACGTCAGGTCAATCTGCGCACCACGGCCGGCACCTGGCCAAGGCGGGCCGGCGCCGTGTCTGACAACCATCGCCGCCAAGTGGACCCCACTTCAGGTGAGCCGCGACGGGTCCAGGCGCACTTCGCGCGGCACTGGTTCGGCGGCGAGGACCGGCGCCGCGACCGCCACCACTCCTCGTGGCTGACCCGGGCCTTGGCCGGCGCGGGCCTGTGTGTCGCGGCCGTCCTGCTACTGATTCCGGTCCATCCGGCCCGAGAGGCCGCGCTGTTCGTGGCGCTACTGTCGTTGACGGTGGTGCTGCCCTTGGCTGTGTTCGCCCTCGCCATTCTGGCACCATGGCTCTTGGGCCGCCAGCCAGTCATCACGCCGGAGCGCGAGGGGCGCGATCGGAAGCATCCTTGGGTCTGGGCCGACGAAAGCGGGTTGTGGGTCGGCAAGGTGTTCGCGCGTCACATCCAGTGGTGGGAGATCGAGTCCATCGACGACAGCCAGCCCATCTGGGCGGTGTGCTGGCGCCGCGGCACCTTCTGGTTCGACTCACAGCAGCCCGAGCATCTGCAGGTCGCTTACGCGCTGCGCAAGGTGCTCGAATGCCGCCAGATGGGCCTGCTGTTGCCCGGTGAACCGCTGCCGGCCGAGTATGAAACGCCGGACACGGCGCTGTCGATGGTCCGTCTGGAAGGTGACCAGCCCGAGGCTGCGCGCGGCCTGTCCCAGACGGACGAGTGAGCCCCGTGCTCACTCACCCGCCCCGCCGCAGTTCCACCACCACCGTCTGGAGCGGCGGCAGCGTCACCGGCAGACCGTCCTTGAGCGGCGCCGCCGCGCCGGCCGGCAGCAGCGGCTGCGCGGTCCAGGTGCCGGTCAGGCCCGGCACGCGCAGCACCGCCGACTTGGCGTAGCTGTCGCGGTTGAGCAGCAGGATCGCCTCCCGATCGGCCTGGGCGCGACGCGAGACCAGCACGTTCGGCGGGCGCGCACCCGCGGCGTCGCGCAGGTCGACGGTCCGCCAGTGCGCCGGCTGCCGGCCGCCCGCCGCGGCGTCGAGCACCGCTTCGAGCAGGGCCACCAACCGATAGCCGGCGACGTCGGCGCCGATGGCATAGACCGCACCGCGGCCCAGCGCGCGCCGGGTGACCAGTGGCCGCCCGCGGTCGTCGCGGCACAGCACCTGGGTGTCGCCGGTCGGCGTCAACGGGCGCACCTGGCCGGCCAACGGCAGCGGTGTGGCCAGTTGCGCTTGGCGCCCGGCGGCCGGCTCCGCGGCGCCGAAGGTCGCGCCGGCGAGATCGGCGTCGGGCAGCGGCCGGTCGTACAGGTCGCGGTCGGCCGGTTGCACCGCCACCAGCAGCGTGGCGCCCGCCGTCACGCGTTCGCGCAGCTTGGCCGGCACGTCGGGCTCGAGATGCCGCAGCCCAGGCGCGATGAGCACCTCGTAGCCCGCGAACGAGTGGTCGGTCGGCAGCACCGCGAAGTTCTGGTGGCTGTAGGTCAGCGCCTGGTGGTATGGCGCGCTACGGTCCTGGAGCTGGGCGTCCCAGCCCTGTCGCCGTGCCTGCGCCCAACTGCAGAGCAGCCCGACCCGCGGCGCCGGGCCCCACGGCTTCGGCAGAATACGGTCAGCCAGCGGCTGCATCTGGGCCGCGAAATCGTGGATGCCCCGCAGGGCCGCAGTTGGCCGCGCGTACGGGTTCAGCTCGCAGTAGGGGAACTTGTCCGCCTCGTTCACGACGGCGTCGCGCCGGAACCAGACCCAGCCGCGCTTGCTCCAACTGAACACCGTCAGACCGTCGAGTCCGGCGAACACCTGCCGCCAGAGCCGCTCGCAGACCTCGGCGGCGGCGCGGCCCGACAGGTAGGTCTCGTTGTCGAAGACCATCCTCGCGCCGGCCAGCGTGCGTAGCAGATCGGGCTCCAGCGGCGAACTCGCCATCGGGTGCTCCCAGGGCTGGCCGGCCGGCTGCACGGCGCCGCGCCCGTTGGTCCAGCGCCCGCCACCGGTGGGAGTCAGAACCACCGTTTCGTGCGCCACCAGGCGCTGCTTCCAGATGGCCTCGCGCGGCAGCAGCACGTAGCCGCCCATCGGCTGCACCCCGACCAGCGCACCCGGCAGCACCGCGGTCACTTCGCGGACGCCGGCGGCCACCAGACCCTCGAACAGGCCGGCCAGGTACTCGTCGTAATCGAGGTGCCGACCGGCCACCGCGTCGCGCGCCTCATCCTTCACCGCCGCGGCTGCGGCGTAGGTCGGCAGTTGCGTGCCCCAGGTGGCGTTGAGCTGCGCCAGCGACGGGTAGCGCTGTTGCAGCCAGGCCTGGAAGCCCGCCAGGTGGTCGCTGCTGACACCCCGGTAGGCGGGCTCGTTGAGCAGTTCGTACATCAGCACCGGCACGCCGGCGGCGCGGTAGCGCTCGGCGTAGAGCCGCCAGAGACGCAGCCAGACGTCGCGCCCGGCGCCGTCGGGCCGGTACCAGGTCCAGTGGTGGCGACCGGCGGTGATGGCCTCCGGCGCCAGCTTCGACCGGCCGGGGTTCGCGCCGGGCGCGCCCAGCGTCCACGGCCAGGCCACCGTGTCGACGAAGAACGGTACGCCCAGCCGCTTCGCCGTGCCGGCCAGCCGGTCGGCGTCTTCGGTCCGCGGCGGTCCCTCGAAGCCCACCGACGCCCAGAACGGCTGCGGCGGCATGGTGGCCGAGTAGCTGTTGAACCCCAGCCGCGACAGTGCGGTCTGGTCCAGCAGTTGCTGGTAGATCCAGGTGTGCGACACGTCGAACAAACCCAGGTCGGGCAGCTTGGCGTCCGGCCTGATGCTGCCGAACAGGTCAAGCCGCGCGTCCTCGGCGCAGTACGGGTTGAGCACGAACAGGCGCCGGCCATCCGGGCCGACGAACTGCTGGTCGACCACGCGCGGCGGGCGCTGGTCGGCCCGTAGCGCCGGTGGCAGATCGCCGAGCGCCGGCCAGGTGACCTGCGGTTGCCGCGTGTCCGCACTGCCCCGCTCGCGCGCAAAGTCCGGCGGCTCGGCGTAGCGCACGAAACTCACCTCGGCCAGGCCGTACGACAGCACCGGGCGCTCGATGCACTGGATGCTGACGCCGCGCACCGCGTCGCCCGGCTTCAGGTTCGTCCAGAACCGCAGCGGGACCAGCACCTCCTGCCAGGTGCCGTCGTCCTCGTCCAGGCCGCGGCCACGGTCGATGAAGCTGCTGGTCAGGTGCTGATAGGCCGCGCCGGCCACCTCGGGCCGCACCTGTAGCGCCACCGTGCCGTTCGGGCTGCCGTAGCGGTCGACGCCACCGTTCAGCAGGAACCGCACGAAGCCGGCCCGCAGCCAGTCGGCGGTCAGCGGCCAGCCGGCGCCACTGGTGCGCTTGAGCGAGACGCCGGCCCAGGGCGTGGCCTGCCAGTCCTCGTTGAGCCACAGATACCGCGCCGGCGCGGTCCCGCTGCGCTCCGTACACCCCTGCCCCCAGACCGCCACGGTGTGCTGCGGCGCCGGACCGGCGCCGTAGACGGCCACCTGCTCCACCGGCTCGGCCGGTGCCAGCAAGATCAGCCACAGCAGCATCTGCACCATCGCTCAACTCCACACAGGCGGCACAGCCAACTGATTCCGTGCGCGGCGCCGGGTCCCTGCCGGCCGCCAGGCAGGAACGCGCCGCCGCCGGGCCAATCTGCGCGCAGGGAGCCCGTCATGAGCGAGTCGCCGGTGCGGATCAACCGGGCGCCGGTGTTGACCTTGTGGGGCGTCGTGGTGGCCGAACGGCTCGGCTATGAACCGGACACCGCGCTGACCATGGGCCGTGTGCTGGCCGGGCTGAACGCGCAGAAGAAGGGCCGCGCCATCGGCTTGTACCACGCCGGTGAGGGCGACAGCGGCCACGGCGGCGGCGAACCGAAGCGGTCGGGTCTCGGCGAGGACTGCTGGTTGCGGCTCTGCGACCGGCCGCTACCCGCGCTGCACACACCGGACGGCCTGCGCGCCGTGACCGGTGACCAGCCGGTCGATCCCGAAGCGGTGCGGGCCTACCTGACCAAGTCATTCGGCGACGCCTTGGAGCCGGTGCGCGCCGCCCTGGTCGAACTGGCCGACAGCTACAGCGCCGAGGAGCTGGAGTCCCGCGCGTTCGGCCTCTACGAAGCCTTCCGGCCCGAGGTGGCCCGCGGTCAGGCCGGCTGGGGCCAGAAGGGCGAGTTGAGCCTGGAGCGCATTCGCAGTCTGGTGCAGCGGGCCAGCGAGTAGGCCAAGCATCGATCCGGAGTCTCTGTCCGGGTGCCACTGGTGGCTGGCCCACCAGGGCGTTGCCGAGCCGCCGCCGCACTGGTGGACCAGCCACCAGTGGCACCCAGGACTGGTCAGCACGACAAGGACTGTGGCACGCGGCTTAGCCTTCCGTCCACACCGGCCCGGGATCGGCCAGCGAGCGGCGCAGGCGCGCGCTCAGCGTCTCCGCCGCGCCGGCGTCGGCCGCGTCGAAGACCAGGCCCAGGCGGCTGCCCACGGCCACGGCCGCTTCGCCCGCTGAGCGCGACTTGGCCCACTGGGCCAGCGCCACCTGAGCCTCGTCGGCAGTGGCATAGGCGGTCACCAGGGCGCCCGCGGCTGGTTGCTCATAGCGGGCAGCCACGGTCTCCGTGCGCTCGCCGACCGACAACACGTTGTCACGCTGGAACCACACGGTGTCCAGCGCGAACTTGCCGTGGAAGTACCGGCCGCTGTCGGGCACGCGCCCTTCCGCCGGCAGGTACCGCAGCAGGTCGGGCAACGCCCCGGCATCGCCAATCTGCGCCTCGACGCGACGCGCCAGTGCCGCCAGTTCGTCACGGCTGACCTGCGTGCGCGCCGCGGTCGACAGCACGAAGGTGTAGACACCGCGCCAGCCGGCCAACTCGCCTTCGACGTACCGCGCCCGGTGCGACAGTGCGACGATCTCTTCGCCCGGCTGCCGGCGCAGGCTGTAGATGCCGTAGGCGTCGGCGCTGTTCGCGCAGGCGTACAGCTCCACGGTGAGCTGCCGCCCGTCGCCGTGTCGCAGGGCCTGCACCACCAGGCGGCGGTAGCCGCAGGCCAGCGGCAGTTCGCCCGCGCCGTCCATGTACTCGTAGATGTCGGTGCCGGTGATGATCCGCGGCGCGCCGCTCGGACGCCAGGCACCGTCGGCAAAGGCCGCCTGCAACACCGCTTCCGGCGCCGGCGGCGCCAGGAGCATACTCGCCAGTAGCCAGCCGAGGCCGACCATGCTCATCAGAAGCCCTCGCGCGGCACGCTGGTGGCCCAACTGCGGCTGTGGTACGGCCGGCCGTCCATGGTGATCTCCACCTGCACTGTGTGCCCGAACTGCTCGCGGTCGCTGCTGGTCACGCAGTGCGCCGCGACGACGATCTGGCGCCCGGCGTAGTGCCATTCCGCCCGGCTGTCACCCACCGCCACGGCGCGCGCCGGGTCGCGGGCCGACACGGTGTAGCGTGCCGTGTTGGTCCAGTGCGGTCCGTAAGCCACCTGGTACTCGACGGTGGTCTCGTCGCGGATCAGGTCCTGGGTGATCCGCAGCTCCGGCGCCGACAGCTCCTCGCGACGCGCCGGCGGCAGCGGCGAGGGCGGCAGCGTCACTGGGGCCAACGCCGAGGCCGGCACCACCGGCAGGACCAGCGCCGACGGCCGCGCGACCGAGCGCTCGATGGTCAACTCGGCGTGGTACGGCGTCGGCCACAGGTTCAGCAGGTCGCCGCCGGCCAGCAGCAGCCGGACGCGGTGACCGGCGCGGAACCGCCAGGCGCAGGCCAACAGCTCCACCTCCACGGTGTAGTCCTGGCCCGGCTCCAGCAGCTCCGGCGTGGTGTCCGAGGCGCGATGGGTCAGGTTCAGCGAGCCCTTGGTGACCAGCGCCGACGAACCGTCGGGCGCCACGTCGCAGAGCTTGGCGGCCACCGCGGCCACCGGCGCGCTGCTGCGCAGGTGCAGGCGCAACCGCGGTTGCCCGATGACCAACAGCTCGTCGGTCAGCACCGGTCCGCTGTAGACCACCGAACCGGGCTCGTCGGCGCGCTGGTCGAGCGGCATGGCCCAGTTGATGTTGAACGGCCCGCCGCCGTGGAAGCCGCTGGCCACGCCCACCCGCGGATCGTACCGCACGGTGTCCGCGCCGTCGGTGGCCGACGGTGCCTCGCTCAGGCTGCCCTCGGGACCGAAGTGCCAGGTCTCCTCGCGCATCTGCGGCGGCGGCCAGGCGCTGGTGGCGCCAAAGTCGCCACGGTCCTGCAGGAGCAGCGTGGCCGGCGGCGTGTGCTCACGCACGAACAGCCGCACCGGCGGCTCGTCGGGCAGCGGATCCTCGCGCCCCTTGAGCCAGCGGTCGAACCAGCGGCGCGCCTCCAGCAGCCAGTCTACGCGCGGACCCGGCACGCCGGAGTCGGGCCATTGGTGCGACCACGGCCCCATCAGCGCCCGCTTCGGACCCGTCAGGCCGGCGTAGACCTGCAACAACGGCGTCGGGTACCAGTCGGCCCAGCCGTCGACCACGAATACCGCCGCGGTGACCTGGTCCAGGTGACCCCGGATGGACCGCTCGCGCCAGAACGGGCCGTCGAGCTGCTGCTCGGCGAACGACAGCCCCCACGGCCGGTTGCCCGCCAGGCGCTCCAGCCAGATGCGGCACCAGTCGGACCCCACCACGGCGGGATCGGGCGGCGAGAAGTTGGCGGCGGCCATGATGGCCGCGTAGTTCAGGTACAGGTACGGCCGCGGCGAGCCACCCGGGTTGGTCCACCAGCGGTAGGGGTCGTCACTGCCCGCGCGGACGATGACGGCCTTGAGCGCCGGCGGCGCCGCGCCGGCCATCTGCAGCGAGACCACGCCGCCGAACGAGATGCCCCAGATGCCGACGTTGCCGTTGCACCAGGACTGCGCCGCGGCCCACTCGATCACCTGCACGCCGTCGGCCTGCTCGGCCGGACTGTAGATGCTGTCGTTCGAGCCCTCGGAGTTGCCGGTGCCGCGGATGTCGAAGCTGATGGTGGCGTAGCCGTCGGCCACGATGGCCGGCGGCCCGCCGAGCGCGCCCAGGCGGTAGGGCGTGTAGGAGACGATCGCCGGTACCGGCTGGTCGGTATCCGGCCGGTGCACATGAACGGCCAGCCGGGTGCCGTCGGCCATGGGCAGCCGCACCAGTTCGGCGATGGCGGGCCGCGGCGTCGAGGACATTGCCCACCTCCGTCGACTCAGACGGTGACCTTGACCACCTCGATGCGGGCCGGGTCGCTGATGCCGGCATGGTAGCGCGTGTCGGCCAACAGGCGGTGGCGGTCCGGCGGAATGCTGCCGTGCGTCTTGCAGTTCTCCAGGAAGAGCTGTAGCGCGATGACGTCGGTGGCCACCGGGTCGGTGCCGCAGATGAGGCACTTGCGGTAGTACTGCGGACCCTTGCGGTTGTCGCCCCAGCGCAACGCATCCACGATGGTCAGGTGCCGGTGCCGGTTGAACTCCTCGCCGAGCACCTTGCCGGCGGTCTCCATGGCGTTGGCGTGGTACTCGCGCACATGCGTCTTCGACATCGTGGCGTAGTGCTTGACCACACCCGAGACACCGGCGATGGTATGGCTCTTCAGCGTCGGCGCCATGGCGATGAGCGTGAAGTCCTCTTGGTGGAACTTGCCCGGTATCGAGTAGATCCGGCTGTCGAGCGTCTCCGCCGGCAGTCCGACGCGCTCCAGCCCGGCTTTCAGCGCCCCGATGTAGGCCGCGTTGCCGGCGGCCAGCGCGCAACTGGTCAGCGTCAGCCGCGCCGGCTTGGCCAGAGCCAGGCCGCGCGCGATCTCCACCGGCACCGCCGGCACGTTGAGCAGCCAGGTGCCCGAATCGACCAGCGCCACCTTGTCCTCGCGCCGCACCAACGCCTGCCAGGCCGCCTCGACCTGGTCCTTGCCGGCCAAGGCGGTGATGCCGTGCTCGAGCATGGCGCGCACCGCGCCGGCATCGGCCACATCCTGTTCGTTGATGGCCTGTGGACAGGTGACCACCACGACCTTCGTCCGCGCCTCCTGGGCCCGGACGACCGGCGCCAACACGGCTCCGGCGGCGATGGCGGCGGTCTCACGCAGAAACTCACGACGATCAGCCACGGTCGTTCTCCGCCGGCCATCCTAACACCCGCCCGCCCGCCAACTCAAGCAGAAGCCGACCGCCTAATGGGGTCAGGTGCGTTTTCCGGCGGCTTGACAGGACGCCGCAAGCGGCCTACGATGACCCTAGCACAACCCAACGCTTGGGGTGCCGCAGAGCGCGGCTGAGAGGGCGGTGAGCCCAACCCATGGAACCTGATGCGGTTCGTACCGCCGTAGGGAAGCAACCAATGCACTTTGCATCGAGCCGGCGCCCGTTCGCCTCTCCGCGCGCCAGACTGGTTTCCCGGGCGTACGCCGCGTGGAGACCATTCATGTCCACACGACGCGGCTTCACGCTGATCGAGCTGTTGGTGGTGATCGCGATCATCGCCATCCTGGCGGCGATCCTCTTCCCGGTCTTTGCCAAGGCCCGCGAGAAGGCCCGCCAGTCCTCGTGTCTGTCCAACGTCAAGCAACTGGGCCTGTCGGTCATGCAGTACGCCCAGGACTATGACGAAACGCTGCCCATCTCGTACCAGGACGCCGCTTCCGGACCGGGCACGGCGGCACAGATCCCGCTGACCTGGCCGAACCGAATCCAGCCGTACATCAAGAACACCCAGCTCTACGCCTGCCCGTCGGACGGCCGCCCGCCGAACGTCGACTTCCCGGGCTGCCGGGCCATCAAGCAGAGCTACGGCTGGAACCGCTACGCCGGTATCCACATCCCGGCCTGGGGCTACTTCGAGCGCTGCTCGCTCGGGCAGATCGTGGCCCCTTCGCAGTTCGTCGTGTTCGTCGACGATAGCTCGGACTGGCTGACCGCGGGCTACGGCGGTATGTTCAACACCCTCGACAGCCCCGACTGGTTCGAGACCTTCGACAACCAGGTCTTCGGTGCCCGGCACAATGGCGGCGACAACATCCTGTTCGGCGACAGCCACGTCAAGTGGATCACCACGACGGCCATCGACCGGCACGCGACCACCTGGCAGGGCCTGACCGTGCTGCCGAGCGTGACGCCATGACGCCGCTGCCCAGCCGCTTCGGCGCGGCCGACCATGCCGTGCTGATCGTCTACTTCATCGCGCTCCTCGCCGCGGGGCTCTCGTTCCTGCGGCGGGAGCGCACCACCGAGAGCTACTTCGTAGCCGGGCGGACGCTGACTCTGCCGGCCTTCGTGGCCACACTCGTGGCCACCTGGTACGGTGGCATCCTCGGCATCGGCGAGTTCGCGCACACTTCGGGCCTGTCGGCCTGGACCGTGTTCGGCCTGCCCTACTACGTGTTCGCGGTGGTCTTTGCCCTGTGGCTGGCTCCGCGCATCCGCCAAGCGGAGCTCTACACGATTCCCGACAAGCTCGCCGCCGCTTACGGCCGCCCGGCCGGCGTGCTCGGCGGCGTCTACGTCTATCTGATGACCACGCCCGCGCCGTATGTGCTGATGCTCGGCGTGCTGCTGCAACTCATCTACGGCTGGTCGCTGCCGGTCGCCATGATCGTCGGCGTGCTGCTGTCCACGGTCTACGTCTATAGTGGGGGCTTCCGCGCCGATGTGCGCGTCAACATCGTGCAGTTCGTGCTCATGTTCGGCGGCTTCGCGCTGATTCTGCCCTACTGCGGCGCGCGCCTGGGCGGCTTGAGTTGGCTGGCGCACAGCCTACGCAGCCAGGGCGCGGTCAACCACCTGACCTGGCACGGCGGCAACAGCACGCAGTACATCCTGGTGTGGTTCTTCATCGCGCTGTGGACGCTGGTCGACCCGGGCTTCCACCAGCGCTGTTATGCGGCCCAGAGCCCGCAGACGGCCCAGCGCGGCGTGCTGGTGTCCATCCTGTTCTGGTTCGTCTTCGACGCCATGACCAACACCGCCGGGCTCTACGCGCGTGCGGCGCTGCCGGACATCGACCCGAAGATGGCCTACCCGCTATTGGCCGACGCGGTCCTGCCGCCGCTCGCCAAGGGCCTGTTCTACACCGGCATGTTGGCCACGGTCATGTCGACGCTGGTCAGCTATGCCTTCCTCTGCGGCGTGACCTTCTCACGCGACATCGTCTGGCGCCTGCGCGGCGGCGACGAGGCGGCGCAGACCTCGCGCTGGACCGGGCTCGGCTTGCTACTGACCTCGGTCATCTCCATCGCGCTGGCCTGGGCTATCCCGTCGGTGGTCAACCTTTGGCTGACCATCGGCAGCGTCTTCGTGCCGGGTCTGTTGCTGCCGCTGCTGTGCGCCTATCGCCAGAAATCGCACCTGACCCCATTAGCGGCGGTGGTGTCGATGAGCCTGTCCAGCGCGGCGTCGCTGGCTTGGCTGGTATATGGCCAGATGCACGCGGTCGATGGCACGGCGCAGTACCCGTTCGGGCTGGAGCCGTTGTATCCGGGCCTGCTGGTGTCGGTGGCGGTCTACGCGGCGACCTGGCTGCGGCGTGAGCGGTAGGCAGAAGCGCTCGGCCGAACCGCTGGACGCTACGGCGCCGGCCCCAGTTCGTACAACCGCAACATGCTCGCCGGCGGCCACGGCTCCGGGCGCGGGCGGTCGCGGTTGGCCGGCAGCGTTTCCCAGCGGAGCGCGTAGCTCGTGCCCGGCTGCGCCCCAGCCGACCGGTGCCAGCGCACCTGCAGGCCGGCGAAGGTCCCTTCGACCTGGCCGAACCGGTCGAGCGGCGAGGGCTGGCGCGGCTCCAGGCCCTTCGGCCGCAGCGTGGCCTCGTCCAGCAGCCAGGTGCCTGAGCCGTGCTTGGCATGGCGCCAGGTCTGCCGGAGCTGCCCGTCCTCACCCACGGTCACCGGGCCGAAACCGACTTCGAAGACGATGCTGCCGCCGCCGCTGAACTCCCAGCGGTGGGTCCAGTCGGTGACCTGGTAGCTGCGCCAGCCGGTGGCTTCGCGCCGGGCGCTGTAGAGTTGGGTACGTCCCTGGGCGTCGTACTTGTGATAGGTGACCACCACCCGCCCGGCCGTGTCGAACCCGAGGCGCGTGTTGCCGTTGATGATGCCGCCGCCGACCGGCACCGGGTCGACAATCTCCGCCGTCCGCAGCCGCATCGGCAGGACCAGCGGCCGGCCGTCGCTGGTCTCCCAGTGACGCAGGTCGCGGCTGCGCGCATACGACAGGTCGTGGTTGGTGGCGCAGTCGGGGCTCTCGCGCCACACCCAGGTAAGGTGCCAGTAGCCGTCGGGTCCACTCAGCGGACCGACGAAGTAGGCGTTGCGGTGGCCTTCGCCGTCGGTCAGCGGCTGGTCGAGCAGGCGCCGCCAGGTGTGCGTGGCCGGCTGCCAGACATTGAACACCTGGTCGCCGTCGCCGCTGCGCCCATCGCGGTAGGTGAAGATGAACTCGCCCGCCGGCCCGCGGAAGAACTGCGGATAAGTGGTGCGGCGTTCGCGGTCGCCGACCATCGGCGTTGCCGGCTGGAACGTGTCGATGTCGTACGGGCGCTGCGTGCGGAAGTAGACCAGCGGACCGGCGTGCATGTTGCCGCTGAGATGCAACAGGCCCTCGTCGTCGGCCGCCAGCGTCACGTAGTTGTGGCTGTCCCAGCCCACGCTCTGCGGCAGCCGCACCAGGTGCCAGGTCGTCTCGTCCAGCCGCCGCGCGGCCACGGTCATCCGGCGGTCCGCGTCGTAGAAGGCCACGTACTGCCGCCCCGCCACGGTCAGCAGATCGAACCCGACGGTATGCCCGGCCCAGACCGGGGCAATGTCGATGGTCCGCACGACCGTCTGAGCCGGCGCCGCCATCAGGCCGCACGCCAGCAACGCCACTGTCATCACAGACACCTCCGACGAAAGCAACGGGGCCAGGCGCGAGGCGAAATCGCACCTGACCCCATTGTGGAGTTAGCCGATGTGGTAGATGCCACCGTGGACGGTGTCGAAGGTGACCACACCGTCCGGCGCGCTGTGCACCGCCACCGGCTTGCCGTTGGAGCGGACGCTGATGGCGCGGCGGGCGCGCAGCACGCACGGGCGGCCGAGGCTCGAGCGGATGGTCGCCGAGTCGAGGTGGCCATCCGACCAGGTCAGGTCCACCTCGAAGCCGTCGCGGGCCCGCAAGCCCGTGACCTTGCCCGAGCGCCAGTCCGGCGGCGGCGCCGGCAGCAGGCTGATCTCGCCGGCATGGCTCTGCAGCAGCATCTCGGCCACCGCGGCGGTGGCGCCGCAGTTGCCGTCGAGCTGGAAGATGTGCGGCGGATGCAGATCGAACAGGTTGGATTCGGTGCTCTCGCGCAGCAGCACGTAGAGGCTGTCGTGCGCCAGATCGCCATCCTCCATCCGCGCCCAGATGGCCGCCACCCAGGCCCGGCTCCAACCGGTCTGGCCGCCACCGTGCTGCAGGCGGCGCTCCAGCGACTTGCGCACCGCCGCCGCCCACTCCGGCGTCTGCCGCAGGCTGAACTGCTCGCCGGGGAAGAAGCCGTACAGGTGCGAGATATGGCGATGGCCGGGCTCGGCCTCGTCGTAGTCCTGCGCCCATTCGCACAACTGCCCGTGCCGGCCCACCGCCGGCGGCAGCAGCTTCGCGCGCGCCGCCAGCACCTGCTCGCGCAGCGCCTTGTCGCGCGCCAGCAGGTCCGACGCCGTGGCCAGGTTGCCGAACAGCTCCCAGATGATCTGCTGGTCCATCGCCGGACCCAGGCACAGCCACGCCTTCTGGCCCTCGGGCGTCAGATAGGCGTTCTCCGGCGAGAGCGACGGTCCGCTGACCAACTGCCCAGCCTCGTTCTCCACCAGATAGCCCAGGAAGAACTCGGCCGCCTCGCGCAGGATCGGATAGACCCGGTCCAGGAAGGCCAGGTCGCCGTTGAAGCGGAAGTGCGACCAGAGGTGCTGGCAGAGCCAGGCCGCACCGGTCGGCCAGAGCCCCGAGCTCAGACCGTCACCCGGCGTGGTGAAGCCCCAGATGTCGTTGATGTGGTGCGCCACGAACCCGGCGCAGTTGTAATGCACCCGCGCCGTGCGCCGGCCCGAGGCCCGCAGGTTGTCCAGGTGCGCGAACAGCGGCTCGTGGCACTCGGCCAGGTTGGTCACCTCGGCCGGCCAGTAGTTCATCTGCAGGTTGATGTTGAGGTGGTAGTCGCTGTTCCACGGCGGATCGAGCCGATCGTTCCAGATGCCCTGCAGGTTCGACGGCAGGCAGTCGCGCCGCGAGCTGCCCATCAGCAGGTAGCGACCCATCTGCACGTACTGCGCCACCAGCCCGGGGTCCTCGCCACCCGACTTGACCGCCGCCAGGCGTTCGTCAGTCGGCAGGTCACTCATGTCCTCGCCGCCCAGTTGAATGCTGAAGCGGTCGAACAGGCGCCGGTGGTCGGCCACATGGTTGTCGTGCAAGGTGGCATAGGGCTTGCGCGAGGCCGCCGAGACATGGGACTCGCACAGCTCCACCGGGTCGCGGTCCAGGTAGGTGGTGCTGGCGGCCAGGATGAAGGTGACCGCCTCGGCCTCCTCCACCAGCAGTGTGCCGCCGTCGTTGCTGACAATGCCGCCTTCGACCACCGCGCGCAGCCGGACCTCATAGCCCATGCCCGCGCCACCCTCGACGCGGCCGCGCATGACCAGGCTGTCCATGCCTTCGGGCACGGTCTCGAAGTCGGCCGGCCGGTCCAACTGCGCCGTGACGGTCATGCCACGCACCCAGCCGGTCTTCAGCAGGAAGTCGGTCTGCCGCAGGTTGCGGCGCGTGCAGCGGATGACCAGCACCTGGTCGACCGCCGAACAGAACACCTCGCGCGTGTAGATACCGTAGCCGAGGCGGTACTCGGTGCGCGCCACGCCGGTGGCCAGATCGAGTGACCGCTCGTAGGCGGCCACGCCTTCGTGGCCCTCGAACTGCAGGCGCAGGTCACCCAGCGTCTGGTAGGGCTTGAGGCGGCGCGGCTCGCCGAACAGGTGCTCTTCGGCCAACGCTTCGGCCTCGGCCACCTGGCCGGCGACCAGGAGCTGGCGGACCTCGCCGAGCTTCTCGGCGGCCGACGGATTGGTGGTGTAGCGCTGTGAACCCGCCCAGAGGCTTTCCTCGTTGAGCTGCAGCCGCTCCTCGGGCACCCCGCCGAACACCATCGCGCCCAGCCGCCCATTCCCAATCGGCAGCGCCTGCAGCCAACCTTCGGCGGGCTTGCGATACCACAACGTCATCGGCCCGTGCTTGTCACCTTCCACTGGTCCGCTGTCCTTTCCAACGATTCCGCCTGAGTGCTGACGAAGCCTGCAACGCGTTCGCCAGTGCTAGCGCAGATCCCCCGCGAGCTTCTGCATCACTTGGTAGCTGCCGGCCACCGCATCCGTCAGCGAGGTATCGAAGCTCTCGCCGATCGTCTGGTAGCTGCTCTCGACCTTCTCGCCGAACGGCTTCAGCACCGTGAACGAGTAGGACACGCCGGCCATCACGTCGAGGTCGCGCACGTGGCCTCCCAGTCCGCCCACCAGGCGGCCTTTGGCGTAGACCCGCCCACCCACTTCGAAGTCGAGCAACGAGGTGAGGGCGCTTTCGGCCACCTCGCTGACCGCCGCCTGCCGCGCGGCGCCGGCCGACAGCGCTTCCACGATGGAGCTGCCCGTGACGTAGACACCCGTGCCGATGCTGAACTCGTCGGTCTTGAAGTTCCAACTGCCCATCACGCGCGACTTGGCCACGCGGTAGACCGGCAGCACGTCGGCCTGCATGGCAATGGTGCCGTCGCCGCTGATGGAGATGCCGCGGTCCTTGCCCAGCTTGTAGGTGACGGTCAGGTTCTTCAGGTCGAGGGTTTCGGCGTACCAGGTCATCTTCAACGCGCCCAGGTACTGCGCCAGCGGCGGACCCTCGACCAGCATCACCCGCGTGTCGCCGGGACCCGGCAGACTCTTGTTGTTGCCGCCGCACGCGTCGGTCGGGTTCCACTTGGCGCGCTGCGTGTATTCCTTGACCGCGCCATCGAGGAACTGCTGCGTCCAGGAGGCCCGGTTGCCGTTCAGCTTGGTGGCCTTCTCCAGCATCTCCTGGCTGAACCGGCGCAGGCGGCCGCTGCCGGTGCTGCACGACCACATCAGCCCGCGGGTCACCACCGCGGCGTCGCGGGCCGCGGCCACCGCCAGCCAGCACTCGGCCACCTCCTGAGCTACGCGGCGACTGCAATCCGCCTGATTGGCCTCCACCCAGGCGGTGTGTCGGCCACGCCAGGCGCCCCACATGCTCGGCAGCGAGTTGAGGTAGCTGTTGCGCAGCGCCCGTTTGAGGTCCATGTCGGCGGTGGCACCCTCCCGCCGCAGGTACTCCTCATAGACCGGGTACCACTGGTCGAACCAGTCGCCGGCCGTGCCGGCGTGCGTCCAGTAGTCACTGTTCTGGGGCACCAGCCCGGCCTGCCCGCAGGCGCCCTGATCGACGGCCCAGGCAGTGCCCAGATACGACAACCGCAGGTGTTGCACGCTGGTGGCGGCGTACCAGGAGGCGATGCTGTGCAGGCTCGACGAGACGTTGTCGAGGAACGGGTCGCGCAGCATGAACCACGTGGCGCCGGCGGCGGACTCCAGCCGGCTGTACTCGTCGGCGATCCGCTTGCGGATCACGACGGGCTGCTGCCGTAGCGTCTCGAAGAGGCGCGTCTCGGTGGCCAGCTTCTGCTCCAACTCGCCGCGGCGCCGCTCGATGGCCTGCTGGAACTTGCCGCCGTGCACTCCGCCGTTGGCCGACCCGATCACCTGTCGCCAGGCCTGCTGGTGTTCCTGCGCACGCTGGTCGATCTGCTTCGTGGCCCGGTCGATCCAGGCCAGCGCCGCATCGCGCACCACCTTCAGGCGGGCCAGGTCCTTCGCGCGCAGTTGGCGCGCCAGTTGCCGGCGCTCCTCATCCACCCCCTCCATCCGGCTCAGGATCTGGTAACGCTGCCAGCTCACCTCGTCATCGTCGGGCGCCGCCGCGGCCGCCGCCTGCACGGCCGCGCGGGCCTGGCTCAGGTTGCCGCGCGCGGCGTGGTACTTGGCCAGGTTGGAGAGCACCGCCGCGCTCGTCGGTTGCTGGCGCTTGGCATGCTGCAGCACCACCTCGGCGCTGTCCAGCTTGCCGGCGGCCACCAGGCACCAGCCCAGACTGTTGTTGGCGGCGTAGTCGCTCGGCCGCAGCAGGACGAGCTTGGCGTAGGCCCAGGCCGCCGCCGCGGGCATGTCGTTCAGCAGCGACAGCGTGGCGAAGGCACGCAGCCGGCTGGCCTCGTCATCGCCCAGCCGGTTCATCACCGCCCGCAGTTCGGCCGTGACGTACGACTCCGTCTCGGCCACCACGGCGGTGGCCACGGACTCAGGCGTCGCCGCGCCCACAGGCAGGCCAGCCAGCGACCACCACAGCACCAGCAGCACACGCCTCGACATCACGGTCTCCTTCGACCCTCGCCGCGGAGGATCACCGTCACCGACTGCGAACCTGATGCCCCACCCCATCGCGCTGGGCAGTACCCGGAGACGATTCGTGTCACGAACTTGCGTATTCCTCCTGGCTTGCGGCCTCACCGGCGTCCCTCTGGCCGCGGCCACCACGCTCCATGTGGCCACCAACGGGCACGACACCTGGTCCGGCCGCCGGCCGACGCCGAACGCCGCCCGGACCGACGGGCCGTTCGCCAGCCTGGAGCGGGCCCGCGATGAGGTACGCCGGCTCAAGCAGAGCGGGCTCCCGGCCGGAGCGGTGACCGTTCAGATCGCCGCCGGGCTCTATCCGCGCCAGGCTGCCCTGGCGCTGGAAGCCATCGATTCGGGCACACCCGAGGCGCCGGTGGTCTACCGTGGTGCCCCCGGCGGCGCGACGCGTCTGCTCGGCGGCCGCCTGTTGCCCGCGGCGGCCTGGCGCCCGGTGAGCGACCCGGCCGTGCGCGCGCGGCTCGATCCGGCCGTGCGCGATCAGGTGCGGCAGCTCAGCCTGCGCGAGGCCGGCCTGCCCGAGCCCGGCCCCGAGTGGCACGACCGGTTCAAGGAGCGTAGCGGCTGGCCTGAGCTGTTCTTCGCCGGCCGCCGCATGACGCTGGCGCGCTGGCCGAACACCGGCTGGGCCCGCATCGTGGACGTGGTCGGCGGCGCCCCGCACAAGATCCACAACATCCCCGGCGACAAACTGGGCCGCTTCACCTACGACGGCGACCGGCCCAGCCGCTGGGTGGCCGAACCCGACCTCTGGGCGCACGGCTACTGGTTCTGGGACTGGTCCGACGGGCGCCAGCGCGTGGAAGCGGTCGACCCGGCCAAGCGAGTGATCAGCCTGGCGCCGCCGATGCACTACTACGGCTATCGGCAGAAGGCGCGCTGGTACGTCTACAACGCCCTGGCGGAGTTGGACAGCCCCGGCGAGTGGTGCATCGATCGCGCCACCTGGACGCTCTACTTCCTGCCGCCCGAGCCGCTCGCCGACCACGAGGCCGGCTTCTCGCAGCTCAGTGAGCCGCTGTTCCGCCTGACCGACGTCTCGCACGTGACCATCGCCTCACTGACCGGCGAGATCAGCCGCGGCGACGGCGTCCAGATGACCGGCGGCCGCGCCAACCGCGTGGTCGGCTGCACGTTCCGCAACCTCGGCCAGATCGGCGTGAGGGTGAACGGCGGCACCGACCACGGCGTGCAGAGCTGCGACCTGTACCACCTCGGCGCCGGTGGCATCAACCTGTCCGGCGGCGACCGGCGGACGCTGCAGCCGGCCGGCCACTTCGCCGACAACAACCACATCCACCACTTCGCCGAGTTGGCGCACACCTACCAGAACGCCATTCGGCTCGACGGCGTCGGCTGCCGCATGACCCACAACCTGGTCCACGACACCGTCCATGAGGCGCTGTGCTACAGCGGCAACGACCACCTGGTGGAGTTCAACGAGGTCCACAGCGTCTGCCTGGAAGCCGACGACTCCGGTGTCATCCACCAGGGCCGCGACTGGACCTGGCGCGGCAACATCATCCGCCACAACTTCTTCCACCACGTGCTGGCCGGCCACGCGGTCAGCAACATGGGCGTCTACCTCGACGACATGGAGTGCGGCACGCTGGTCTACGGCAATGTGCTCTACCGCATCCCGCGCGCCATTCTGGTCGGCGGCGGGCGCGACGTCACCGTGCAGAACAACCTGGTCATCGACTGCCCCACCGCGCTCAGCATCGACAACCGGGCGATGAACTGGGCCGGCTACCATGTCGGCACCACGATGAAGTCGTCGCTGGACCGAATGCCCTACCAGAGCGAGCCGTGGCGCAGCCGTTATCCGAAGCTGGTCGGCATCTGGAGCGATGAACCGGCGGTGCCGAAGGGCAACACGGTGCGCGAGAACCTGATGGTGCGCAGCGGAGCCTTCGCCCTGGCCCCCGAGGTGGCCCGCTTCGGCACGGTCACCAACAACCTCCATGTCACCGACGACCCGGGCTTCGTGGCGCCCGAGCGCCTGGACTTCCGGCTGCGCGACCCGGCCGCCGTGGCGGCGCGCCTGCCCGGCTTCGCCCCGATCCCGTTCGAGCAGATCGGTCTGCGCCTGGACACCTGGCGGACGGCGCTACCCGCGGGGACGCCGGTGCTCAACCCCGAACCACAGGCCTTTGTCGAAGAGCTGGCGGTGCGCCTCAGCCCGGGACGCGGCGCGGCCGACCCGGTCATCCACTACACGCTCGACGGCCGGCAGCCGACGCTGGCCTCGCCGGTCTACACCGCACCGCTGCGACTGACCGAGACCACGACCATCCGCGCGCTGGCCGTGCCGCGCGGCGGGCGGGCGCAGGACATGTCGGCGGTGGCCAGCGGCACCTTCACGGTGCAGCACCTGGGCCCGCAGGGCGGCGTGTACCTGGACGGCCTGGCGGCGGCCGACGTCACCGTGCACGGCGGGCTGAAGCTCAACAGCAACTACGCCGGCAGCGGCCCGGCCAGCCTGGGTGGCCGCAAGTTCGCGCACAGCCTGATGCTCTGTCCCGCCGCCTCGCCTGAAGGCGGCCGTGGCCGCGCCACCTTCGAACTGCGCGGCGGCCTGGCCAAGGCCACCGTCCTGCGGGCCACCATCGGCATCGAGGACAGCACCGGCCAAGCCGGCTCGGCCACCTTCGCGGTGGACGTGGAGCGCGACGGCCGCTGGGTGACCGTCTACGAGAGCCCGGTGCTCCGCGGCGGTCAGCAGCAGGAGTTGCGCGTGGACGTCAAGGGCGGCACCCGCCTGCGGCTGCGCACCACCGACGGCGGCGACAACATCCACTCGGACCACGCCGTGTGGGCCGACGCGAAGCTCCAGTAGCTTGGCGAAGTGGTTGCATGTCCAGACAGCAATGGCAAGACGGTGAGCCGCCGGTGATGCACACCGGTGCGACGCCACCCGAGGAGAGTTGACGATGGCAACGACGCAGGAGCACCTTCAGACCGCCTTCGCCGGCGAGAGCCAGGCCAACCGCAAGTACACCGCCTTCGCCAAGAAGGCCGAACAGGACGGCTTCGCGCTGGTGGCTCGGCTGTTCCGCGCGGCGGCGGCGGCCGAGACGATCCACGCCCTGGCGCACTTCGAGGCGATGGACGGCGTCGGCACGACCGCCGAGAACCTGGCCGCCGCCGTCGCCGGCGAGACCTACGAGTTCACCGAGATGTACCCGCCGATGCTGGCTCAGGCCGAAGCCGAAGGCCACAAGGCCAAGCGGATGTTCAAGTTCGCCGAGCAGGCCGAGGCCGTGCACGCCAAGCTCTACCAGATGGCGCTCGAGGCGGTGCAGGCCGGCCACGACCTGGACGCGGCGGGCATCTACCTCTGCCCGTTCTGCGGCCACCTCGAACTCGGCGCGGCCCCCGAGAAGTGCCCCATCTGCGGCGCCAAGGGCGACCGCTTCGAGGCGATGTGAAGCCACCGTGGGACCGGCGGCTCGCCGGTCCCACGGACCAACTCAGTCCAGGCCGTGACCCGTGATGCGCTGGAGCGCTTCGAGGTAACGGCCCCGCGTGATCTCGACCACCTCGTCGGTGGGCGCCGGCGCCGGTGGTGTCTTGTCCCAGTCGAGCGTTTCCAGCCAGTCGCGCAGGACCTGCTTGTCCATGGCGCGTTGCGAGCGGCCGGGCTCATACTCATCCACGTCCCAGAAGCGCGACGAATCGGGCGTCAGCACTTCGTCGATGAGGATCAACTCGCCGTTGTGCAGGCCGAACTCGAACTTGGTGTCGGCGATGATCACGCCGCGCTCGCGTGCGTAGGCCGCAGCCCAGCCGTAGAGCCCCAGCGTCTTGTCGCGCAGTTGCGCCGCCAGGTCCGGCCCGACGATCTCGGTACAGGTGGCGAAGTCGATGTTCTCGTCATGCCCCGAGGCGGCCTTGGTCGAGGGCGTGAAGATCGGCTCGGGGAGCTGGTCGGACTCCTTCAGCCCGGCCGGCAGCGCAAGACCGCAGACCGTCTGGCTGCGCTGGTACTCCTTCCAGCCGCTGCCGGCCAGGTAGCCCCGCGCGATGCACTCGACCAGCACGGGTTGCGCCTTGGCCACCAGCATCGACCGGCCGCCCAGTTCGGCGCGCGAGCGCTGGAACTCCTCGGGGAACTGGTCCTCGTTGGCCGTCAACCGGTGGTGCCGCAGGCCCTGCTCGTCACACCGGTCGAACCAGAAGTTGCTCAGCGCCGTCAGGATGCGGCCCTTGTCGGGTATCGGCCGCGGCAGAATGCAGTCGAAGGCCGAGATGCGGTCACTGGCAACCATCAGCAGACGGTCGCCCAGGTCGAAGACGTCCCGCACCTTGCCGTTGTGATCGGGCGCGCGGCCGTCCAGCGTGGCGTGCATCAAACCGGTCATGTCCAGCTCACCTCCAAGTCGTCCAGACCATCAGTGTTACGCCTCCGGGAGAGTCGATTCCACGAGTTGCCACAGGGCAGCCCACTCATTGGCGACTCCCAGGCGAGCAGCCCACGTCTCCACGTATGCCCAGTCGATCAGGTTGGCCGAGACCTGAAGCACCTTGGCGGCGTCGGTCAGGTGCCGGTCAGAACCACCTTCGGCGTAGTAACGCAGCTTCATCAGGACCACGTCCTCCGGGCGCGCCAGATACGCCTGCACACCTGGGAGCAGCGGCCGCAGCCACCGCCGCGCGAACTCCTCGCCCGAGTACGCGCTGGGCTCCGTCAGGAATACGTCCACCTTCTGCGCGGTGGGCACGTGGATGATGTTGAACTGGAACCGCGTCGCAATCGCCTCGCGGATCATCACGTCATCGAAGTACCACTCGTCGCCCAGGAAGAACGGTCGCAGGGCCTCGACCTGCTCCGGACGCAGGTCGGCCACCAGGTCGAGGTCATTGGTGAAGCGCGCCTCACCGTAGTGCGTCGACGCCACCGCGCCGCCGACCATGTAGGCCACGCCCGCTGCCGCGAACGCTGTCAGGACGTGGGCGATGAACTCACGTTGATCCACCGCTCATCCTTATGGCCACACGTGGCGCCAGTTGCGCGTCGTCGCAACCTGGGTGGAGCGCCCGTTCGCTGGTCTCGATGAGCCGCTGCGCCGCCGCCCACAGACCGCACATCACTTCGCCTCGCACAGCCGGATCCTGCGCCCGCAGGATAGGCAGCAGCACCGGCTCGACCAGTTCGACGCTCGGCTGTCTGCCCGGCTGTCGGTGCCGCACCATGGCGCCGCTCCCTCATGCCAACGGCTCAAACTCCATCAGCACTTCGCCGGTGACCACCAACTGCTCGTTGGCCGCCACCACACGCACCAGGCGACCATGCACGCCGGCGGTGATCTCGTTGAAGATCTTCATCGCCTCGATCAGGCAGACCGGGTCGGTCTCCTCGACCACGTCACCTTCGCGGATGAACTCCGGCTCGTTCGGCGCGGGCGAGCGGTAGAAGACACCGGTGATCGGCGACTTGAGCTGGTAGTACCGATGGTCCACGACTTCCGCCGCCGCCGTCGCCGCGGCCGGTGCCGTGGCCACAGCGGCCACCGGCGCCTCGGCCTTCAGATGCACCTCGACCTCACCATCGGCCACCGACAAGCCGTCCAGGCCATGCTGCTGGACAATCGCGATGAGCCGCTGCACATCGGTGAGATCGACAAGTGGATCCATGGGCCGAACACCTACAGCCAACGGTCAGGAGACGTTGGTGTCCGCCGAGTCTACGGCACGCCGCCACAGTGGTCAAGGCGGCGCGGAGGAAGCCGGTCACGCGGCGCGAACCCGCTCGCCGATGAAGGACCCCCGCCCATCGACGACCGCGCGCCCGCCGTTGCGCTTTGGCGCGCTAGTGCTGGCCGTTGCCCTGGTGCCACCGTTCGTCTGGTGGACGCTGGTGCTCGAGGAGGTCTACTTCTCCGGCTGGCCCACCTCGGTATCCATCTTCTACCACTGCCTCTGCGGCCTGCTGGCCCTGCAGGCGCTCAACAGCCTGCTGTACCGGCTGCGCCCGTCGCTGGCCCTCAGCCGCGCCGAACTGCTCGCCTGCTACACCTGCGTCAGCGCCGGGGTGGCCGTGGCCGGCCATGACCACCAGATGGTCTACCTGCGCGGCTGGACCTACGCGCTCTGGCGCGCCGCGCACGATCCGACCTGGGCCCCGTTGGCCGACCTGCCCTGGCCGCGCTACATCACCATCTTCGACCTGAAGGCCCTCGACCGCGTCTACAACGGCTTCTCGACGCTCTACATCCCCGAGAACTACCGCGTCTGGATCGTGCCGATCGCCTTCTTCACCGTCTTCCTGGCCCTCATCCAGCTCCTCGGCGCCTGCCTCAACCGCCTGCTCGTCATTCCCTGGACCGAGAACGAGCGGCTCACCTTCCCCATCGCGCAACTGCCGCTGGAGATGACCACCACCCAGCCGGGCTTCTGGACGCGCCGCCAGCTCTGGATCGGCTTCGCCATCGCCGCGCTGCTGTCCAACATCAACGGCCTCCATGAGTTGTTCCCGGCCGTGCCGCAACTGCCGGTCAAGGGCTTCCCCGTCCCGCGCGAAGGCATTCCGCCGCAGTATGGCCCCTGCCTGCCCCACTTCATCCGCACCTTCCCGTGGATGATCGGCCTCTGCTTCCTGCTGCCGAAGGAGCTCAGCCTGTCGGTCTGGGTCTTCTTCTGGATCCTGCGGTTCGAGCTGATCTGGTGCGCCTGGATGGGCTATCCGATTCCCTTCCCCTACCAGACCGGCGCCGTGGCCCCGCACATCGTCGACCAGGGCGTCGGCGCCTACCTGGTGCTGTTCGTCATGCTCTGCCACGCCGCGCGGCAGCACTTCCGCCACGCCTGGCAGTGCGTGCTCGGGCGTGCCGGCACGGCTGAGGAACGTAGCGGTTACCGTTGGTCGGCCATCGGCGCTGCGCTGTCGCTGCTGGCGCTCTATGCCGGCCTGCGGTACGTCGGGCTGAAGGCGCAGTGGGCGGCGCTGTCACTGGTCACCTACACCATCATGGTGACCGTGATCTGCAAGGTGCGCGGTGAGATCGGCCCGCCGATGTACGACCTGCACTTCGGGGGTCCCGACCGCTTCCTGGCGTTGTACGCTTCGCCGCGCAACCTGAGCCGTAGCGACTGGATCGGCGTCGGCTTCCTGTTCGGGTTCAACCGCGGTCAGCGTAACCTCAGCCTGCCGCACCAGACCGAGGGCTACTGGTTGCAGCACCAGACCGGCGGCAACCTGAACCGCCTGATGGGCGCGCTGGTCGTCACCGGTGCGGTCGCCTCGCTGGTGACCATCTGGGGCCTGGTACACCTCGGCTACGAACTGGGCTGGAACAACATGGCGCAGTGGCGCCTGCAGCCACAAGGGTTCGAGCGCATCGTGCCGTGGCTCGACCGGCCGACGCCGCCGCACTACGGCGCCATGGGCGCGCTGGCCGTCGGCGCCGTGATCGCGCTGGTGCTGTCGGTCCTGCGCCAGCGGTTCATCGGCTTCCCACTGCACCCGGGCGGGTTCGTGCTGGCCACCAACTGGGCCGTCGAGTTGATGTGGTTCCCGATGCTCGTGGCCTGGCTGGCCAAGACGCTGGTGCTGCGGACCGGCGGCGTCAAAGCCTACCGCGCGGCGCTGCCGTTCTTCCTCGGGCTGGTGCTCGGCGACTTCGTCACCGGCACGCTCTGGGCCGTGATCGGCTACGTGATGAAGCTGAAGCTCTACGACGTGACCTGGTGACCCGCTTGCCACACGGCCGCGAGCCGCGCAGCGGTGGCCGCCGGCGGCTCGTCATCGGCCAGGTCGAGCCACTGCTCGACGGGCAGCCGCCGGAACCAGGTGAGCTGCCGTTTGGCGAAGCGGCGCGTATCCTGCTTGGTCAGCGCCACCGCGTCGGCGAGTGGCGCGCCATCGCGCACCACGGCCAACAGGTGGCGGTAGCCCAGGCCCTCCATGGCCAGCTCGTCGCCGCTCAGGCCGGCCGCCAGCAGCGCCGCCACCTCATCCGGCCAGCCGGCCGCCAGCATCTGGTCGACGCGCGCCTCGATGCGGCGGTACAGCTCCTCGCGCCCGCGGTTCAAGCCGAACAGGCGGTAGCAATAGGGCACCGGCTGTGAACCGGCGACGCGGTGATGCTCCGAGAGCGTGCGGCCGCTCACCTCGTAGACCTCGAGCGCCCGCACCAGGCGCTTCTTGTCGCCGGGCTGCAAGCGCGCCGCCGCCTCGGGATCGACCTCGCGCAGCCGCTCGTAGAGAGCCTCGGCGGTCTCGGCGGCCAGCCGCTCGCGGACCGTTTGGTCCGCGGCCACACCAGTCAGCGACCAGCCGAGCACCAGCGTGCTGAGGTAGAACCCGGTGCCGGCCACCACCACCGGCGTGCGGCCACGCGACATGATGTCGGCGAGGCACGCCTCGGCCGCCTCGCGGAACTCCGCCGCGCCGAAGGCGGCCTCCGGCGGCAGGAAGCCGACCAGATGGTGCGGCACGGCCGCTCGCTCCGCCGCGGTCGGCGCGGCCGAGCCGATCTCGAACCCGCGATAGACCTGCCGTGAGTCGGCGCTGACCACTTCACCGCCGAGCAGTCGGCACAGCTCGATGGCCACGGCCGTCTTGCCCACCGCGGTCGGTCCCAGCAGGACCGCCACCGGCGGCCGCGCGTCGCCCATCAGACGCCCAGGTCGGCTCGGGTGAACAGCGCTTCCAGCCGGTAGCCCGCGGCGGCGAAATTCTCGACCGCGCCCTCCTGGCGGTCGACGATGCTCAGCACCCGGTCGACCTCAATCTGGGGCCAGGCCTCGCGCACGGCGGCGATGGCATCGAGCGTGGAGCCGCCGGTGGTCGTGGCATCCTCGACCATCACCACCCGCTGAACGCCGGCCAGCGACGGACCGGCGATGCGGTCGCCGAGGCCATGGTCCTTGGCGGCCTTGCGGACGATGAAGCCTTGCAGCGGTTGCTCGGTGTCGGCCGACAGCGCCACCATGGCGCCGATGATGGGATCGGCGCCGATGGTCATGCCACCCACCGCCTGCACACCCGTGCCGGCCACGCGAGCCAGCATCAGCCGGGCCACCAGGTTCAGGCCCTCGGGCCGCAGCGTCAGCTCCTTGCCGTTGACGAAGTAGTGGCTCTGCCGGCCGGACGCCAGCGTGAAACTCTCGCCGGCCGCGGCAACGCGCAAGGCGTCGCGGCGCAGCAACTCCAGCAGGCGGGCACGCTGTGCCTCGACCATCATGCCCCGTCACCTTTCTCCGCGGCCAGCCAGGCACTCAGGCGACCGCGGTAGCACCAGACCCCAAACAGGATGTAGATCGGCACCGTCAGCGCCATCCACAGCTTCTCGCCCGGCGACAGACCGGGCTCACGCCGCCAGATGCCCACCATCAGCACCGCGCGGAGCAGGTACCAGAACGACTGCCAGACGACCACCGCCAGGAGGCCCGAGCGCAGCCAGGGCCGGCCGCACAGCGAGACGACCAGCAGGACCAACCCCAACAGGCCAATCAGCCCGAGGGCCGCCTGCACGCACTGACGCCGACGTCGTCTCACCAGCCGAGCAGCCTCATCGTCGCATGCCAGGTACTGGTGACCAGGAACATCGCCAGCCCAATGACGCCGAAGGCGATGCCGCCCAGCGCCGCCTTCTCATGGGGGGTGTGCTGCTTGAGCGCCTGGTAGCCGCACATCACGGCCCCGGCGCCCAGCGGCACGGCCAGCCAGTGCAGCCAGCTCATCAGGCCGAAGGTGCCGAAGACCATCGCCGCGGCACCGAGACCCAGCGCGATGATCGCCTGGTCGGCGGCGTCCAACCCCAGGTCGCAAGCACAACTCCCACACGACTCCTCCGGCTCGGTGCCGGTCTGCTCCTCAGGCTCACTCATAGCCAATCTCCGGCCACTTGCGTCGCAACCGTTGCATCCCGCGCTCGATGGCCGCCATGGTCGCACCGTGCAGGTTGGCGTTGGCCGCGGCCACACAGCTCAGATGCCACTGCGCCGAGACGTCGGCCACCGGGACGCCGTCGAGAGTCTGCCCGTAAGCATCGGTTATGGTCAAGCCCGCTTCGCGGCCAATCAGCAGCGCCGCCGCCACATCATAGGCAAACAGCGCGATGGCGCGGCCCTCGCCGGCCCGGCGGCTGTGGCTGTCCGTGGCTGGCACGTCGCGCCGAATGCGAGCCGCCACATCGAGGTGCAGGTCGAGTTGGCCCAGCACGATCCGCGTGATGGCGAAGGTCGAGCTGGCAAAGGCATAAGCCCCGCCGCGCAGGCTGTTGCCGTCGATCAGCTCCTCCAGAACCAGCATCGACGGTACCACCGGCCGGCCGGTGATCTCGACGCTGCTGGCCAGTCCCGAGAGCGCCGCCTTGGTGCTGGGCTGCGGCCGCACCGCTCGCCCGTGCTCCTGCACGCTCACGCCCTGCCCCTTCACACCCACGAACACCCGGTCGTACTTCAGCTCGTAGATGGCGGCGTGACTGACCTCGCCCAACGTGGCGTCCGGCCGGTTCGGCGCCAGCGCCACGCTCACACAGCAGCACTCCAGACCCGCTTTCGCCGGCCGCGTGCCGTCGATCGGGTCGATGATCAGCAGGTGCTCGGCGTGCCGCGAACCGAGCAGGCCACGGTCCTCGGTGTAGACGGCCAGCGGCACCGGGCTGTGCGCCACGAAGTTCTCGATCGCTTTCTCGGCCACCTGGTCGAGTTTGAACGAGACGTCACCGCTCGGCGCCGTGCCGACCACTTCGCGATCGCGCCCCAAACGCGGTCGCACCTCGTCCCTCACCGCCCGCGCCACGGCCGCCACCAGCTTGGCCGGGGTCACCAGGTCACCTCCAACGTACCGCACGCCAAGGCACCGTCCGACGAGCCGAAGAGGACCGTCGAACGTTCGCCGGACCGCTGCTCGTATTCTGCCGCAATGCGCGGCAGCGCGTCGGGCAGACGCTCGTCGCCCAGTATCGCCACCGAGCCGCCACACCCGCCACCGGTTATCTTTGCCCCATAGACACCTGCCGACGGCCCGCGTTCCATGGCCACCTCGACCAACAGATCGGCTTCCGGCGCGCCCAGCCCGACGTTGTCGCGGTAGCTGTCGTGCGACGCCAGCAGCAACTCGCCCGCCCGCACCAGCGCCGCCGGGTCACGGTCGGCCGCGTAGGCGGCCAGGGCCGCCAGCAGTTGCGGCGCCCGTGCATTCTCCAGCACGTGATGCGCCACTGCAGCCGCCACCCGGTAGCACCGCCGCGGGTCAACGGCGGTGGCCGTATCGACCGTGCCGCCATAGCGTGCGAGGAACTCCGCGCCATCCATCTCGGCCGGCAGCAGTCGCTGGTAGAGCAACTCCCAATCGCGTAGCGGCAGCCGCGCCAGATAGCCGTCGTAGGGATCCTCCAACGGCGCCGCCCAGCCGTTCTGCCGCCGGTGATCCAGCACGATCGCATGGCCCATGAACGCCGCCACCCGCGCCGCGGTGTACTCGCCCCCGCTCACCGAGTGCTTCACACCGGTGTGGATGGCGCCGAAGTGCACGCCGTCGGGCAGCCGCTCAACGCCGAGGATCTCGTCGGGTTGGCAGCGGATGACCAGCATCGCGTCGGCCTGTCCCAGCGTCACCGTGAGCTGGTCCATCAGCCCGCACGGCGCACCGACCACATGGTTCTCGACGATCTGGCCCAGCCGCGCCAGGCGCGTGCCGGCGATGGTCAGGCCCAGGTCACCGGTCAGCGCGGCCAGCGCGGCCACTTCCATGGCCGCCGAGCTGCTGACGCCCGCACCCAGCGGCACGTCGCTCGCGATCACCAGGTTCGCGCCGTGGTCGATGGCCGCCGTCTCGCCCTCGCGCACCAGGACCAGCCAGCCGCCCACCACATAGCGCACCCAGGCCGCCGCCGGATCGGCGCCCAGCTTCGCCTGGGCTTCTTCGTAGCTGACCGGCCCACCCGCCGGCAACAGCTCGTCGAGGTCGACCGTCACCTCCGGGGCCAGCCCGTGACTCTCCAGGCCCAGCGACCGCACGCGCACGAGCCGGTCCGACCGCGGCTGGTAAGCCAGACGGACCGCCACATCGAGCGGGAGCTCGCAGACGGTGCCGCCAGTGTAGTCGCTGATGCCGCCATACGCGTCGAGCCGACCCGGCGCGCGCGCGCACCGCACCGGCGCCGCGCCGGTCAGCCAGTCGCGCTGGTCCCTTCGGCACAGCTCAGCAAACGCGCGCAGATCAGGAGTCATCGCACACCGCCCGGCACTTCTTGGAGTGCCCCCCGCCACCTTAGTCTCAACAGACCGCCCGCGACAACTTCACCGTTGACAACCGCTCTCCTTCGTGCTACGACTCACTTTAGTCGTGACACGAAGGAGTAGCCTGAAGTGAGCAGTGTGACACGCAGGCGGGGGTTCACCCTCATCGAGTTGCTGGTGGTCATCGCGATCATCGCGATCCTGGCCGCCATTCTGTTTCCGGTGTTCGCCAAGGCGCGTGAGAAAGCGCGGTCCATCAGTTGCCTGAGCAACCTGAAGCAGCAGGGCCTGGCGGCGCTGCAGTACGTCCAGGACTACGACGAGACCTTCCCGGCCTACTCGGGCTGGAAGGGCAAGTTCGACCCGTACATGAAATCACAGAACCTGTGGATCTGCCCAAGCCGCAAGAACCTGCCGTGGTACTATGGCCAGGGCTTCAACCTCGGATTGGCGACACCGGTCGTGGTGGCGGGTTACTCGCAGCAGAGCCTGGCCGCCATCCAGAGCATCAGCCACAAGATCCTCTGGCCCGAATGGGACCGCTGCAACGCCGGCCCGCCGGTGGGACCGACCGGCCTGTTCGACGGCGGAGCCACGTGCTACTGGGCCGCGACCCGCGTCCACACCGACGGCTCGAACGTGATGTTCGGCGACGGCCACGCCAAATGGATGAAGCCGGAGCAGTACCACAGCACCATGGACCATGAGGACGGCAGCGGCCACCCGCTGCCGGCGGGTGCCGTCGCCGTGAGCGAGCGCACTTGGCGCAAGTACTGGGATACCGCCTACGATGTCAACGAATGAACCGCGGCGCGCCGCCGTTGAGCCGGAGCGCGAAGTCGACTGGGAGCTGGTCCGCCGTTTCCACGGCCATCTGGGTCCCTGGGTGGGTCTGGGGCTGCGCCTCGGCCGCAGCCTGCTCGAAGCGAGTGGCGCACCGTCGCACTTCGGGCTCGAAGTGCGCGTCGAGTGCCCGCTCGCGCCGCCGGTCTCCTGCCTGCTTGACGGTTTGCAGTGGGCCACCGGTGCCACCTACGGCAAGCAGAACCTGACCGCCACCGCGGCGGAGCGCATCGTCGTGCGCCTACGGCGCGATGGCGCGACCAGCACCTGGGTCGCCACCGTCAGCCCGCAGGCTCGGACGCTGCTGGCCGGCTGGATGGCTGAGCTCGGCGAGGACGCCGCCTCACAGCGCGCCTACGACGCCCCGCCGGGAGCGCTTTTTGAGATCACCGAGGAGTCTGACGCTGAGTGACGCTGACGCCGCCGAGCGCGGCCGCGAGGTGGTGCTGGGCGGCCTGTACTGCGCGCTCGGCGTGGCCGTGCCGCTGATGCTGCACGTGGTCCCCGGCGGCGGCCAGGTGCTCTTGCCGATGCACTGGCCGGTGCTGCTGGCCGGCTGCCTGCTGTCGCCGGCGGTGGCGGCGTCCGTCGGGCTGCTGACCCCGTGGGTGTCGTGGCTGGCCACCGGTATGCCGCCCTGGCCATTCACGCTCACCATGAGCGCCGAGTTGGCCGTCCTGGGCGGCGCCGCCGCCTGGCTGACGCGACGCGGTCTGGGCCTCGGGTGGGTGGTCGCCGGCGCGCTCATCGCGCGGGGCGCCGTCACCTGGTTGCTGTACACCGCCGTCGGCCCCTACCTCGGGCTGCCGGCCCGACTGACCGCCACCGCCGTCGTGCTGACCGGCCTGCCCGGCGCGGTGGCGCAGCTCGTGCTGGTCCCGATGGTGGCCCGGCCGGCGCGGCAGCGCTGGCTCGCCTCGCGCCTCCTGCTCGCCAGGCCGGCCCGACCCCTCGCCGACTGAGCCTGACCAGCGGCGCCGACCGCGGCCTACACCGACACCCCGTACGGCCCGGCCTCCGCCGCGCGGAAGGCCTCGTCGACCTCCGGCCGGGTGAGGAAGTACAGCGCACAGCCGGGCAGGATCAGCCCGAACACGCTGCCGACGACGCCGCCAACCGCGCCACCCACCTGAGCCGCCGCCTGCGGGCCATGGGCCGCGTTGGCCATCTCCGGAACCACGAACACCAGTGTGACCACCAAACCCAGCAGCACCATCGCGATGTTGGCCACGGCGACGCCCAGCGCGGTCCGCAAGCCCCACCGGCGCATCTGCCACAGGCCGATGCCGGCACCCACCTGCGCCAGCGCGATGACCAGGCCCAGCGACCCACTGACCACGGTGTACAGCTTCATGGCTGCGGGCATGACGGTTGGCCCGCCCGTCGGCAGTAGATCGACCGCGAAGACCATGGCGATGGAGATCGGCGTACACAGCAGAGCCATGGACCCGAACACGAGGTACAGCACGCTGAAGATGGTGACGGCGACCGGTCGCTCCATAGCGCTCTCCCAACCGTCGGCAGCGCGACCCGGGCGCTGCTTCGCAGGAGAGTGTAGCCGCCGCGACGGCCGGCA
>CAZHGD010000081.1:0-31127 GCA_964531735.1 uncultured Fimbriimonadaceae bacterium
GCTGGTCGCTGCCAGCGAGCGCGTGCAGCGCACGTTCCACCAGCCGACCAAGCATCCCCAGAACCCGATCTTCCGTCCAGGGAAGCCCTGGGAAGGCACCACCTTGGTGCTCAACGGCACCGTGATTCGCGATCCGGCCAGCGGGCTGTGGCGGATGTACTATGGCACCTTCGAGAACCCGGGCAAGTTCCTGGTGCAGCCGCGAACCTCGTTCGTCTGCCTGGCCACTTCCACCGACGGCCTGCACTGGACCCGGCCGGTGCTCCGCAACGTGACGGTCAACGGCTCCGACGAGAACAACCTCGTCGTGCCACACACCTGCACCGACCTGTTGCAGGTCACCTATGACGATCACGACCCGGACCCGAGCCGCCGCTGGAAGCTGTCGGTGTTCCAGTACAACCTGGAAGTGTTCGCCTACGAGCGGGCGATGGCCAACAAGGAGAAGTGGGACCAGCCGCGGCCGGCGCACACCGGGGTCTGCCTCTACTGGTCGGCCGATGGTCTGCGCAACTGGCAGAAGGGGCCCGAGGGCGTGCTCCGCGGCGCCGGTGATGTGACCATCGCCGGTTGGGACCCGAAGCGCGGCAAGTACGTGGCCTACGTGAAGACCGGCTACGAGAAGAAGCGCGCCCGCGCCATCGCTGAGAGTGATGACTTCACCAAGTGGCCGAAGCCGGAGCTGATCCTGCACGCCGACGCTCAGGACCCGCCCGACCTGGAGATGTACTCCATGGAGGGCTGGCCGTACGAGTCGCTGTGGCTGGGCTATCTGCGCACCTTCCACAACGGCAGCAGCTACAAGGTGGACACGCAACTGGTCTACAGCTACGACGGCCGCCGCTGGCTGCGCCCGGCCGGCCGGCCGGTGTTTCTGCCGAACGGCCCGGACGACGCCTGGGACCGTGGCTACCACACCATGTCGAACAACCCGCCGGTGCGGCAGGGCGATGAGCTGTGGATCTACTACGGCGGCACCAACAACACCAAGAAGCAGCGTCCGTATGCCGGCGGCATCGGCCTGGCCAAGCTGCGGGTGGACGGCTTCGCCTCACTGGACGCCGGCGCCGACGAAGCCACCCTGACCACCAAGCCGCTGCTTCTGGCGGGCAAGACGCTCTGCCTCAACGCGGCGTTGACCGGCGGTTCGCTGACGGTGGAGGTGCTCGACGCCGCCGGGCAGGTCATCAGCGGTTACGAAGCGGCGGCCTGCCGCGCGCTGACCGCCGACAGTGTGCGGCAGGCCGTGCGCTGGGCCACCAAGGCCGACGTCGCCGCGCTGGCGGGCCAGCCGGTGCAACTGCGGCTGCGCTGGCGGAACGGGCGGGTGTACGGGTTCTGGGTCGAGGGCTGAGCGCGCTCAGCGCGCGGTGGGCACGACGCGCACCGACAGGCCGCGCACCTGGCCACTGACGTCGAATACGCCAGGCACCTCCCAGCCGAGGTTCATGCCGCCCAGGCGATAGTCGGCCAGGTTCTGCGAGTCCGGTAGGAAGCCGCGCTGCCAGGCGAGGCGCAGGCCGTCCACCAGGTCGGGCAGCACGTCGGCGGCCAAGGTGACCCAGGTCCCGCCTTGCACGCTCGCGGTGGTGAACCGCGCGCTGCCCGGCGTGTAGATCAGCTTTCCGGTGCCCTTGTCGCCGTGCGCGGCCCGCGAGATGTGCGGCCAGCGGTCGTCGTAGATCGGGATACCGAACCAGTAGTAGTCGCCGTAGCCGGCCGACTCGCGGTTCAGGTTCTGCACGGTCAGATACATCAGGAACTGCGCCGCGTGCAGTTGCGGGGTGTAGTCGGCGGTGTCCACCTTCCGGACCGACCTCAGCCTGGCTTCGAGGCGCACCGGCACCGCGCTCATCTCGTGCAAGGTCAGTGGGCAACTGAAGCTCTGCTCGACCAGCAAGTGGACCCACGGCTCGCCCTGCCGCCGCGCGCGCGTGCCATACTCGGCCGAGCCGTTGACCGACAGCACCAGGTCGGCCGCGTCGTGTCCGGCCGGCGCCACGATGACCTCCTTGGCCTCGTTGGCGAACCGCAGCGCGCCGCCGGCCTCGACGGCCGGCGCGGTGGTGCCCAGCGCGAAGCGGCTCGACCACTGCGCCAGCGTCCAGACCGGCAGCTCGGTGGCGCCGGCCCGCGTCAGCTTGCCGATGACCACCTTTCGCCCGGGCGCCGGCGCGCAGACCTCGAAGCCGGTCTGGAAATGAGGGTCACGAACCAGTTCCGTGCCGGCCGGGTCAGCCGCCGCCAGGCCCAGCGCAATCGCGAGTGTGAACACCAGTGGGACTCCTACTCCAACACCCGGTCGGCCGGCGCCCGCAGTTGGCCTCAGCCCGTGCGCCACCGCTTGACATGCTCGTCGCACTCCACGGCCGGCAGTCGTCGGCCGTGCTCCTGCATGGTCTCGAGCGCGTGGGCGGCGCCGGCGGACGTCAAGCCGCCACCCTCGATCAGCCGGTCGAGCAGCCACAGCGTGCCGTGGACGTCGATGCCGGACTGGTAGGCCAGCGTGCGCAAGGCCGCGTCGCCGGTGACCAGCACCGCCCGCAGGTGCTGGGCCAGCACCATCGCGAACAGGTCCACGAAGCCCGGCCGCCGCGCCGGCAGGGCGGCCATCAGTTCGGCCAGGCGAGCCACCTGCCGACCCGGCAGGCCCACCGGCTGCGCGCCCAGCGCCTCGATCGTGGCCACCAGACCGGCCTCCACGTCGGTCGCGAAAACGTCTGGTACCACGAGGTGGTCGCTCAGCCGGCCGAAGACTGCCGGCACGAGCAGACCGGCGACCTGGCAGTCGATCCAGACATTGCTGTCGATGACGAGTGTCGCCACCGGTCAGAGCGTCCGGGTGGCCAGCGGATCGCTGCGCCAGGCGACGGGGCCGCCGAGCAATTCGGCCGCTCGGGCATCGCCGATCAGCCGGTCGGCCCAGGCCTGACCGACCAGCCGCTCAAACCGCGTCGTCCGCTCCAGCTCAGTCCCGTCGTCGCCCGGTTCGGCGACAGTCCAGCCCGCGCGGTTGCGGTACAGCCAGAACCGGGCGGCCTCGGCGTCGGTCAGGTAACCCAGGTCGCTCAGACGGTGGACCCACGCCGCCATGCTCACCCCCCACTTCGCCTTGAGCTGCTCCAACACGGACACCAGCAGGCGCACCCGGCGGTGGCCGTACTCGCGGTCAACCGCCGCCGACGGGACCAGAAAGGCGCCCGCGAACCGGTTGGCCAGCCGCTCCGCCAGCTTCGCGTCGTCAGGCAGACTGAACCAGGCGTGGGCCAGTTCGTGCGCGAGGGTGAAGCGTTGGCGGTACAGGTTGGTGTAGCACCGGTGGCTGTTGGCCACCACCACCGGCACGGTGCTGTTCACCCAGCACGACCAACCGGAGAACTGGCGATCAGACACCTCGTGGCAGACGACCTTGACGCCGTGGTCTTCCAGCGTTTCGCACAGGTTCTCGATCGGGTCCAGCCCGAGCTGCCACGCTTCACGCAAGGCTGCCGCGGCGGCCTCCGCGTCGTCCTCGGTAGCCAGCGGCGCCCGCTCGCCAACCGCCGGGGCCACCTGCTCAGGCCGCTCACAGTCGAGCAGCGCCTCGACGTCGAGGTAGCGCTCCAGCCGCTCCAGCACCTGCGCCTCGATCGCCTGCTGCCGGCTCTGGCTCAGCCGCGAGTGCCGCCGGAAGGCCCCGTCAGTGACGGACACCGCCGTCCGGCGGAAGAAGTACTCGACCCGCACGCCGATCTTGCCGGCGATCTGGATCAGGACGCTCGAAGGCGGGCAACTGTCGCCCTTCTCGTACTTCGAGACCATGTTCTTGCTGACGCCGATGGCATCAGCCAACTCCTGCTGCGCCAGCCCGGCGGCCAGCCGCGCTGATCGTATCCGGCTGCCGATGGCCATGGCTTGCCCCTTGGTGGTTGACATCATACCCATCGCCGGGCGGTTCGTAAACACTATGGGTTCGAATGGTTGACCCGATCAAGGCTTCTGGCGACATCGTCAACCGCCCACCCTCAGTACCGCGGCATCTCCGGCGCCACCAGCCGAGCCCAGGCGTCGATGCCGCCGGCCAGCGACTGCACCTGCGTGAAGCCGCGGTCGCGCAGCAGTTGCAGCGCGGTCATGGAGCGGATGCCGGTGTGGCAGTAGAGCACCACCGGCCGGTCACGTGGCATCTCGGCCAGCGCCTCCTCGATGGTGGCCAGGGGCACCAGGATGGCGCCCTCCAGGTGGCAGAGGTCCCACTCACGCGGTTCACGGACGTCCACCAGCAGCAGGCTGCGGTCACGTTGCAGGCGCTCGTCCAGCTCGGGCGCCGTGATCTCGTCGCTCATCGGGCTGGCCTCCCGGCACCCAGCGTGTGGGCCGCCGCCTCGCCCGCGGCGAAGTGGTGCGGCGCGGCCAGCAGATTGGCCAGGACCAGCGCAAAGCCCACCACCAGCAGGTAGTTGACCCGCCGGCCGCGCGTGCGCGGCACGTTGCGCCAGAACAGGTAGGCCGCGTAGACCGCCCAGGTGAGCAGCGCCAACGCCACCTTGGCGTCGGCGCGGTAACCGCGGCTGATCAGGAAGGCGGCGCCGACACCCAGGCCGAGCGTGAAGATCGGCTCGCCCAGGGCCACCGCCACGTGCGCCGTGCGGTCGGAGACGTCCAGCGCCGGCAAGAGCGGCAGGCGGTCCACCTGCTTGTGTTTGAGCAGCCAGTCCTTGACGAGGTAGGCCATGCCCATGCAGAACGCCACGCCGAAGCAGGCGTAGGCCAGCAGCGCCAGCACGATATGCGAGATGAACCACGGCGACGCCGGCAGCGGCTGGTCGGCGCGCGGCTCGAACAGCGTCAGCAGGACGACCAGGAAGACCACCGGCGCCAGGAACGCGCCCAGTGCCGGACGCTCGGTGGTGCGCTCCAGCAGGAGCAGGCCGACCACAATCAGGAGCACCAGGACGAAAGCGACGTTGGCGTACTGCCCCAGTGCCGCGCTCGGGCCGTGTCGGCCGGCATGGGCAATCAGGCCCGCGCCTTGCAGCACGCTGCCGACCAGCAGGCCCCAGTGCGCATAGGCGGTGGAGCGCGACTGCGGGCGGAACAGCCGTTGCTGGTAGAGCACGGCCGCCACCAGGTAACCCAACAAGGCCACCGCCTCGGCGCAACGGCAGAGCACCGGTATCATCGCTGGTCTCCCGAGCGCCCCAGACGGAAGAGGCGGCGTACCCAACTCGCGTAGACGACCGCGTCGGGCTCGCCGGCGTGGCGGCGGATGTCGGTCAGTGGGCCGTGCAGCAGCTTGTTGGCAAACGATCGCATCATCTGCCGCACCACCTCGCGGTCGGCCTCGCCCAGGTGGCCGAGACGGCGCATCGCCCGATCCAGTTCGGCGTCGCGGAGCGCCTCGACATGCTCGCGCAGCTCCACCACCAACGGCAAGGCCTGGCGACCCTCCAGCCACGCCACAAAGGCGGCCAGTTCGGCGGCGACCAACTGCTCCACCTTCACGGCCTCACGCTCGCGCTCCTGCCGGTAGCGCTCGGCGACGCCGGACAAGTCGTCGATGTCGAACAAGTAGACGTTGTCCAGCTCGCCCACGGCGGCCTCCACATCGCGCGGCACCGCGATGTCGACGATGAACATCGGTCGGCCGCGGCGCCGCGGCAGGTAGGGCTGGAGCTTGGCGACAGTCAGGATCGGGTGCGGCGCCGCGCTGGAGCTGACCACGATGTCGGCCACCGCCAGGTGCTCGCCGAACTCTTCGAAGGTGACCGCGCGCCCCTGGTACTGCTCGGCCAGCTCCACCGCGCGCTGATGGGTGCGATTGGCCACCACCACCGAGGCGACGCCGTGGGCCACGAGATGCTTGAGCGTCTGCTCACTCATTTCGCCGGCACCGATGACCAGCGCCTCGCGGCCGGCCAGGTTGCCGAAGACACTGATGGCCAGATCGACCGCCGCTGACGAGATGGACACCGCGCCGCGGTGGATCTCGGTCTCGGTCCGCGCCCGCTTGCCCAGCGCCAGGCCGCGCTGGAACAGCTCCTGGAGCACGGTCTGCGCCGTGCCGGCGTCCCCCGCCGACAGCAGCGCCGCCTTCACCTGGGCCAGGATTTGCCCTTCGCCGAGCACCATGCTGTCGAGGCCGGCGGCCACGCGGAACAAGTGCCGCGCCGCGTCGGGCCCGGCCAGGTGGTACAGATGCGGTGTCAGCACCGCGGCGTCGCCGTCG
Source organism: uncultured Fimbriimonadaceae bacterium (assembly GCA_964531735.1). Classification (GTDB taxonomy): domain Bacteria; phylum Armatimonadota; class UBA10988; order UBA10988; family UBA10988; genus CAZHGD01. Next base: position 6,209 of record CAZHGD010000081.1, read on the forward strand.
TGCGCGGCGGCCAGGAACGCCGTCACGGCATCGGCCGCCCGGACCGCGTCGGTGGTGGCCACGTACACCTCGGCGCGGTTGCAGGTGGACAAGATGGCCACTTCGCGCAGCGACGGCTGGCTGGCGAGCTCGTCGAGTGCCGTGCGCAGACGCGCGCCGCTGAACGCCAGTCGCTCGCGAACCTCGATCGGCGCGGTGCGGTGGTTCAAGCCGAGGACGACCACCTGTGCCGCGGCGCCGGGTGGCTGGCTGGCCAGCGGCCCGTCGTCGGCCTCATCGCACCAGTGGGGATCGGACGTCGTCATGCCAGACACGCCAGCAGCGCCTCCCGGGCACCCGTGACGTCGCCCGCGGCCAGCAAGGCCGCCGCCGGTGACGTCCACATCCGCTCGAACGCCGCGCGACGCTCGGTCTCCGTGTCATACCGCGCCAGCACCGCCTCGCGCAACTCGGCCATCAGCGCCACCAGCGCGCCAAGCTCCTCGGGCACCGCCGCCTCGACCAACTCGCGCAGCCGCCGGGCCGCATACGGGCTGCCGCCGCCGGTGCCGATGGCGATGGTCACCGGCCCGCGCTGGACCGTCGCCAGCAGGTGACAGTCGCCCGCGGTGGCCGGCGCGGCCACGTTGCACCAGACCCGCCGCGCCGCGGCGTCGGCCGCCACCGTCTGGTTGACCGCCGGCCGGTCCGTGCAGGCCAGCACCAGCCAGGCGTCGGCCAGATCGTCGGCCTCGTACGCGCGCTGCCGCCAGCGGAGCCGGCCGGCCGCCGCCAACTCGCGCAGCGTGTCGGTCGCCTCGGGCGCCACCAGGTCCACCTCAGCGCCGGCGTCGAGCAGGCCCGCCACTTTGCGTTCGGCCACGGTGCCGGCGCCCACTACCAACACACGCCGGCCCCGCAGGTCCAGGGCCACGGGGAACTGCGTCACGGAGCGCTCCCGGCCTGGCCCTGCAGCTTCTCCTGCTCTTTGGACGGGCACTTGACCAGGAGCTGCTCGGCTTCGAAGACGCCGGCGCGGTAGCGGCCGACGCAAACCACCTGTCGCGCCTCGTCGAAGTTGCCCGGCTTCACACCGCGGTAGCGGACGCGCAGGCTGGCGCCGCGCGTCTCCAACTCGACCATGGTGAACTCGAAGCCGCCCGCGGCGAGCGCGCTGGCCGGCACCGCGCGGTCGACCACACCTGGCACTTGCAGCAGTTCACCGGCGCGGCGCTGCACCTCGGCAAAGTCGTGCGTGTAGCTGGCCAGCGATTGCGTGAACGACTGCCAGCCGAAGACGGCCAGGCCGACGATCACCGCGGCCGCCACCAACCAGCGCCGGCGCTCGGAGGTGGGCTGCGCGGTCGTCCGCTCAGGCGTCGCCGTCGGGCTCGTCGTTTCGGACATCGGTCACTGTCACCTTTGGCGCGGTCAACACCGCGGCCTCGTCACCGCGGGCGAGGGCCGCCTGCAGCCGATGGTTGAGCAGCACCAGGTAGACCCACAGGCCCACCCAGGCCACTGCCGCTACAATTCCGCCGAGGAGGGCGCCGCTCATCGCCACCGTTCCTGTTGCTGCCGCAGGCGCGCGGTGGCGCTGTGCAGGCGGCAAATCACCGCGTAGAGGCCGAGCTGCCCGACGAAGTTGGCCAGCATGACCCACCAGTGCCGCGCCTCGAACGGGGCCCGTTCCGGGTGCAGACTGCCCGGCGCCTGACGCGGAAAGACCATCACCAGCCACATCATCGGTGCCACGGCCAGCAACAAGTATGCCGCGCTGGCGCGGGCCCGCAACGCCTCATCCTCGCCCAAGGCGCCGCGGAGCACCAGATAGGCGGCGTAGATGAGGATGACGAAGAAGATGGAGGTCTCGCGCGGGTCCCAGTTCCAGGCCACGCCCCACTGCTGCTGCGCGAAGATCATGCCGGTCACGGTGGCCAGGCCACAGTAGACCAGGCCGGTCTCGACCGCGGCACACGCCGCCGCGTCGAGCAGTGGCTGCCGCCGCACCAGGTAGCGCGCCGCCTGCGCCGCCGCCACCAGGAACGACAGGCAGCCGCACCAGGCCAGCGGCACGTGAAAGAACACCGCGCGATAGCCCTCGATGTCGCGAAAGCCCCGGCCTGCCGGCATCGTCACGGCCATGGCCGCGACGATCACGCCGGCCGTCCAGACGCCCAACACGATCAGCGCGGGCAGCGCCACCGGCCGTGGAGACGGGTTGTCTATGCGTTCCATACCCACTCGAAGAGCAGTAGTGCCACCGTGGTCATGATGCCGGCGAAGGCGATCAGACCGCGCACATCATACCACCCGAGGGCATCGCCCTCGATGGCCGCCGCGGTGGCGCGAATCGCCATCACCAGCAGCGGCGCCAGCAGCGGAAACGCCACCACGGCCCCCAGCGCGCCGCGGGCGCGCGCGCGCGCCACCAAGGCCGAGGTGAACGTCAGCACCGCCGCCAGGCCCCAACTGCCGACCGCCAGGACCGCCACCAGCAGAGCCGGCGATTGCCACCGGACGTGCATCGTTACCTGGTAGCCCGGTACCAGGATGAGGCAGAGCGCCCACAACAGCAACACATTGAAGGTCAGTTTGCCCAGATAGACCGCCACGGCGTCGGCGGCCAGGCGGAGCGACTCGGCCGTGCGCCCGTCCTCCTCGGCCACGAAGCTGCGCGCCAGACCGCTCAGACCGGCGAACAGCAGCACCAGCCACAGCAGCGCCGCCTGCACACGCTGGCCCGCCTGCGGTCCGGCGGTGAACCCGACGGCCACGAGGCAGGTGACGGCGAACAGCGTCACCGCGCTCAGCGCGTAGCGCGTGCGGAACTCGACCCGCAGGTCCTTGACCAGCACGGCCCGGGCTTCACCCGCCCAGCCGCACGATGCGTGTGCCATAGGCCACATCCCGCGGATCGTTGGCCGCCACCATGGCCAACCCGCGCGTTCGCTGCCGCGCCACCACCGCCGCCACCTGCTGCTGGCCGGTCTCGTCCAGCGTCACGCTCGGCTCGTCGAGCAGCAGCACCGGCGGCCGGTGCAGCAGCGCCAACGCCAGCTTCACCCGCTGGACATAGCCGCTCGACAGTTCGGACACCGGATCGTCCAGCCGCGGGGTCAGACCCAGCCGGTCCACCGCCTCGGCGTCCCAGGCGTCCAGTCCGCGAACTCGGGCGAAGAAGTCGAGGTTCTCGCGAACGCTCAACGGCCGGTACGGCATGGTCTCGGGCGACAGGTAGCCGACCGCGTTGTGTCGCTCGCGCCCGGCCAGCGGCTGCTCGCCGGCCAGCACTTCCACCGTGCCGACCAGCGGCCGAATCAGCCCGGCCACGCAGCGCAGCAGCGTCGACTTGCCCGCGCCGTTGTCGCCGGTCACCACCACCACGTCGCCGGGCTCGAGAGTCAGGTCGAGCCCGGCGAACAGCACCCGCCGGCCGAACCGGTGCCCCACCTGCTGGAGCACGACGCGGCAGCGTCCGGCGGGCTGGTCATCGGATGCCGGCGCCATCGCCACTCAGAGCTTGGCCAGCGCGTCGCTGCAGGGCAGCGAGAACGCCTCGGCCACGGCCTGATAGGTCAGCGCGCCGCCAACGGTGTTGACGCCCGCCCGCAGTGCCGGGTCGCGCTCGGCCGTCCGCCGCACGCCGTCGTTGGCGATGGACAGGATGTAGGGCAGCGTGGCGTTGGTCAACGCATAGGTCGACGTGCGCGGCACCAGCGCCGGCATGTTCGGCACACAGTAGTGGATCACGCCGTGCTTCTCATAGACCGGGTCGGACATGGTCGTCGGCCGCGTGGTGGCCAGGCAGCCGCCCTGGTCGACGGCCACATCGACCACCACCGTGCCCGGACGCATGGCGGCGATGGCCTCCTCGTCCATGACCACCGGCGCGCGCGCCCCGGCCACCAGCACGGCGCCGATGACCAGGTCGGCGTAGCGCGTGTGGTAGTGCACGTTCGCCCGCGTCGAGTAGACGGTGATGATGCGGCCGTGCATGATGTCGTCGAGGTGCTTGAGCCGGCTGTGCCGGATGTCGAGCACGGTCACCTGGGCGCCCAGGCCCACCGCCAGCGTGGCCGCGTTGGTACCCACGACGCCGGCGCCGAGCACGACGACTTCGGCGGGCGGCACGCCTGGCACGCCGCTGAGCAGAATGCCGCGGCCACCGTTGTTGGCCATCAGGTACTGCATACCGGCCTGCACCGCGATGCGCCCGGCCACTTCGCTCATCGGCGTCAGCAGCGGCAGCTCGCCATCGGCCGTCTGCACCGTCTCATAGGCGACACCGGTGCAGCCCGATTGCAGCAAGGCGTCGGTCAGCGGGCGTGACGAGGCCAGGTGCAGATAGGTGAACAGCACGAAGTCCTCGCGCAGGTGGCGGTACTCGGTGGCGAGCGGCTCCTTGACCTTCACCACCATCGCCGCGCGCTGCCACGTCTCCTCGGCGCTGTCGACGATCTCGGCCCCCTCTTCGGCATACTCGCTGTCTTCGAACCCGCTGGGCAGGCCGGCGCCCGCCTCCACCAGCACATGATGGCCATAGTGCGTCAGCGCACTGGCGCCGGTCGGCGTCAGCGCCACCCGGTTCTCGCCATCCTTGATCTCGCGGGGCACACCGATGATCATGCTGTCTAGCTCCCTCGACCCGCGGCCGAGTCTGAACGGCACCGCCAATGGTGTCAAGGGGGCGCGACGGCCGCCCACGGCGAAGTCAGGGGCGCGACACACCACTCGCCAGCCCTGCGTGGCGAGCGCAGCGCGCGTCGCGAAGTTTGGCGGCCGAGTACCGACCAGCGCGGCCAGCCGCTACGGCGCGGTCGGGTCCCAGAAGTTCCGCAGCGTGGCGCTCGTCGGCCAGCCGCCGGTGTGGTTGTTGTCGGCGATCAGGTTGGCCGTCGAGACGGTCTTCACATGGCCGTCCAGGAACCCGCAGTTGGTGGCCAGATTGTGCCGCGGGTTCGGCGCGTTGCCATCCCAACCGCCCGCCGCGTCAGCTCCGGGTATATCCCAGTCGCAGATGTAGTAGCCGTCGGAGCGCGACGCCGCCTTGTTGATGTCGGGCTCCACCGAGCGGTTCCAGCCCATGTCCATGATCAGACCGAACTCGGCCGGCTTGGTATAGGTGCCGAGTGACCGGCCCCAGCCGAACTGGTTGCAGCCGACGCCGCCCGGCGGATGGTAGAAGCCGGTGTAGCGCGTGCCCGGATAGCTGGGGCAGTTGAGGAGCTGGTGGCTCTTCATGTAGGGCACGATGACGTGGTACCACATCATCGCATTGCCCAGCGACCCGTCGGGCATCGGCCAGCTCGGCGTGGCCGCGTAGCCGTAGCTGACCATCGGGGTCACCTCGTCGTAGTCCTGCGTGTACTGCGTGACCGCCAGGACGATCTGCTTGCTGTTGCTCTGACAACTCGACTGCCGCGCCTTCTCGCGGGCCTTGGCAAACACCGGGAACAGGATAGCGGCCAGAATGGCGATGATGGCAATCACCACCAGTAGCTCGATCAGCGTGAAACCGTGCCGTCTCATGACAGGTCCTCCGCCAGCATACTCCCCTGCGGTACCACTGAACCGGTTGTACCGGCTCTGACGCACCAAGTCAAGGAAGGTTGCCGCAACCGTAGCGGCCAAGACGCGAACGCGGCTAACCTGCGAACGTGTACCGGCCCGCCGCCACCTCGATCACCGCGCGGTCGCCCTCCTGGCGCACGAACCGCGCGCCGCGCGCCTTGGCCAGCGGCTGCCCGCCTTCGGTGACCTCACCGGCCGACTTCGCCGGTAGCCACAGCGTGGCGCTGCTGTTCGGCGGCACGGTCAGGTCCAGCTGGAAGCGGTCGCCCGTGCGCCGCCAGGCGCAGCGGATGGTGCCATAGGGCGAGTGGTGTTGCGCGGCGGCCGCCGTCAGGTCGCCCACCGGCGTCGGCCGTACCAGGAAGTGCTGGAAGCCCGGCGCCGCCGGATCGGGCCGGAGGCCGGCCAGGTACTCGATGAACCAGGCGCTGACGTCGCCGAACATGATGTGGTTGCGCGATGAGCCGCCGCCCCAGTCCTCCCAGAGCGTGGTGGCACCCATCTCCAGCCAGCGGCCCCAGCTCGGGTGCGTCTGCTGCGTGACGATCTGCCAGGCCACCTCGGGCCGGCCGCCGTCGCAGAGCGCGCGCAGCAGGTACTTACTGCCCAGAATGCCCACGTCGAGGTGACCGTTGGCGCGCGCTACGCTGTCCACCAGCTTCTGGAGCACCGCCGGCTGGTTGGCCGGCGACACCAGACCGTGGTAGAGCGCGCACGACAGCGCCGTCTGGCTGCCGTTGGCATAGCTCTGCTGGTCGGCGCGATAGAAGGTCCGATTGAACGCCTCCTTGGTGGCCGCGGCCAACTGCCGGTAGCGCGCCGCGTCGTCGGCGTGGCCCAGCACTTCGGCGGCGCTGGCCACCACCAGCGCGTCCTGGTACAGGTAGCCCGTCGAGGTCAGCTCCGCCGGTGTGGTGGTCTTCGCCGGGCACCAGTCACCCAGGCCGTAGCGGACGATGCCGTTCTTGGCGACCTTGGCGTAGTAGTCGACGAACTGCTTCAGGCCGGCGTAGTGCGTCTCCAAGATGCGCCGGTCGCCACGGTACTGGTAGAGCCACCACGCGATCAGCGGGTAGGCCGATTCCCAGGCCGGGCCGTCGAGGGTGTCGTAGCCCCAGCCGCCGGTGGGCACGATGCAGGGCAGCTTGCCGTCGGCCCGCTGCGCGTCCTGCAGGTCGTCGAGCCAGCGGGTGTAGGCCGCCTCGGCGCCAAAGTGCCACAGGCCCATTTCGGCGGCGAGCTGCGCGTCGCCGGTCCAGCCGTTCTTCTCGCGGTGCGGGCAGTCGCTCGGGAAACCGACGAAGTTGCCCAGGTACGACCAGACCGCGTTGCGCTCGATGCGGTTGAGCAGCTCGTTGGAGCACTGGAAGCTGCCGGCCGGCTCGAAGGCCGTGTGGACCACGCAGCCCAGCAGCGTGTCCAGGTCGGGCTTGGCGGCCAGGCCGGTGACCTCGACCCACTGGAAGCCGTGGTAGGTGAACCGCGCTTCGAACGTCTCGCTACCTGCGCCCTTCAGCGTGTACCGGTCGGTCTGGAACGTGGGATGGTGCACCAGCGTGGCGATGTTGCCCTGGTCGACGGTACCGTCGCGCCGCAGCCGCTCGCCGTAGCGCAAGGTGACGGTGGTGCCGGCCGGGCCGCTGGTGGTCAGCCGCGCCCAGCCGGTCAGGTTCTGACCCAGGTCGAACACCCACACACCCGGCTTCGGCTCGCTGAGCTTCACCGGCTTGAGTGTCCGCGTGACCTTGATGGGCTGGGAGCGCTGCGCTGCCAGACGGCCCTTGGGCCCGGCGGTGAGCTTCGCCGGCTGCCAGTCGCGGTCGTCATAGCCGCTGGTGGCCCAGCCCGGCCGCTCCAACCGCGCGTCATAGCTGACACCGACGCGGGTCAGGTCGAAGGTCAGCGGACCGGTGGCCTGGCGCCAGGTCTCGTCGCTGACCACCCGCGCGCTGGTGCCGTTGGCATAGTCGAGATCGAGCTGCAACAGCAGTTCGGGCGGTGCCAGCCACGGCGCGCGGTGGAAGCTCCAGGCGTCGCTGACCCACTGGTTGTACACCCCGTTGGCCAACTGCACGCCCAGGGCATGGCGGCCGGGCGTCAGGCGGTCGGTCAGGTCGTGCGTCACGTAGAGCGCCCGCTGGTGATAGGCGGTGATGGCCGGGTCGAGCACGTGGTCGCCAACACGCTGCCCGTCCAGGTACAGCTCGTGGTAGCCCAGACCGCAGACGCTCACCTGCCCTGAGCGCAGCGGACCGTCCACGCTGAACACCTTGCGCAACAGCGGGCTGGCCTGCGCGCCGGGCGGCTGGGTGTAGGCGAAGGTGCCACCCCACGGCTGCCGCCCGACCCGACCGAAGACCCTCGGCGCCCGCCAGGCGCCATCGTCGAAGGTCACCGCCTGCCAGCCCTGGTCGGCCCGCTCGGCGGTGCGCCAGGTGGCGTCGCTGAGCACTTCCACCGGCCCGCCCGCCACCGGCTCCAGCACTAACCGCACCGCCACACCCGCCGGCGTGGGCTGCGTGCCGTTGGCGCCGTTCACCGCGGCCACGGCCAGCACGTTGTCACCGGGGACCAGCAGCTTCGTCACGTCCGCCTGCTGCGGCCGCCGCCAGGCATCGCCCTGGCCGTCGCTCTTGGCCACGGGCTGGCCGTTGACCCAGGCCGTGAACTGGTCATCCACGGTGATGACCAGCCGCGCCCGCCGCAACGGCCCCGCCACGGCGAAGCGGCGTCGGAACAGCCGCTGGCCGCGCGGCGCCTCCAACTCCGGACCGAAGCTGGCCTCGTTGTGCCAGATCCACTCGGCCTGGCCGAGTTCCAGCGGCGCCTCGGCCTGCGACGCGCCCGAGCCGATCCACCGGGCCTGCCAGTCGGCGCGCGAGAGCAGACCCATCGTCCAGCGCGCCGGTGCGCTCCAGGGCGAGACTTGCCCCTGCTCGTCCCACACGCGGACCTGCCACCAGCAGCGCTGTCGCGAGGTGAGCGGCGCCCCGCCATAGACCACCTGCGTCGACTGGCTGGAGGCGACGCGGCCGCTGTCCCAGCAGTTGCCGCCACCGCGCGCCAGCAGCGCCGGCGAGGTGGCGACCAGGACCTGCCAGGCGGTCTGCCGGCAGCCGCGGTCGCCGGAGACCAGCTCCCAGCTCAGCCGCGGCCGGACGACGTCCAGGCCCACCGGGTCGGACAGGTATTCGCACCGCAGATTCGCGACGGAGACCGCGGCGGGCGCGGCGGTCAGCACCAGAGCGACGGTGAGCAGCGGACATAGCGAACGCATGGCGACCAGCTCCGATGGGCTGGTTCGCGATACGGCCGGCGAATCCCTGCGGGCCTGAGCCGCTGGTGTGTGCCGGCTGGAGCACACGCAGCGACCGGCGGGACGCCGGTCCCACGGCTTGGGCAGCTTGTCGCAAGCCGCACCACCGAGTGCGCTCCCCGTCTGGGCAACGTTTGCCGTACAAGGCCGGATCGCCAGCGATTCCGACCATCGTGCGGTGCAGGCCGACACGGTGTTGCCTTGAAATCCTAATGTCAGACATTCGTTTTTCAAGGTGGCCTGCCGCTCTCCGCCGGCCGACAGCCCGGCAGGGCTGGCCGCACGCGTGCCGAATCCCTGCTGAACGCACGGAGCCGCACATGGGCACAACTCTCGCCGCCATCTGGCTTGGCCTGGCCCTCGGAGCGCCAGCGGAGCTGCACGTGGCGCCCAACGGGCGCGACACCAACGCCGGGACGCCGGGGCAGCCGTTCGCCACGCCGGCGCGGGCACAGGCGGCGCTGCGGGCGCTGAAGGCCGGTGGTGCGCCACCGGCGGGCGGCGTGACCATCGTGCTGCATGGCGGCACTTACGAGCTGGCGCAGCCGCTGACGTTGACCGCGCCGGACGGGGGCACGGCCGAGGCGCCGGTCATCTGGCGCGCGGCCGCCGGTGAGACCGTCTGGCTCAGTGGTGGCCGCGCCATTCGCGCCGACCAGTGGCAGCCAGTCACCGACCCGGCCGTGGTGGCGCGACTCGACCCGGCGGCGCGCGGGCACGTGCGCCAGCTCGATCTGCGTGCAGCCGGCGTGCCGCGCGACCTGCCGGAGCTGCCCGACACGCTCCGCGGCTTCACGCGCCACGATCCGCCGCTGCTCGAGGTGTTCAGCGGCGACCGGCGTATGACCTGTGCGCGCTGGCCGAACGAGGGCTTCGCGCGATTCGGCGAGATCGTCGATTTCGGCTCGGGGCTGCGCGACCCGAAAGGCCCCAAGCGGCCCGGCCGCTTCCGCTACGAGGGCGACCGGCCGTCACGCTGGAAGGTGGACGAAGGGGTCTGGGCCAACGGCTTCTGGGCCCGGGCCTATCTGTGCGAGATCGTGCGTTTCGGCCAGATCGACACGCAGCGCCGCGAGATCGAGTGGGCCGCGCCGCTCGGCTTCGGCCTGGACACCTGGGGCGCCAACCGGTACTACGTGTTCAACGTGCTCGAAGAGCTGGACGCGCCCGGCGAGTGGTACCTCGACCGCCAGCGCGAGCGGCTCTACTTCTGGCCGCCCGCCGGTGCCGCGGCCCGACCCGTGGTGCTGTCGGTGCTCGACACGCCGCTGGTCAGCGTCACCGGCGCCGCGCAGGTGCGCTTCGAGCGGCTCGGCTTCGAGTGCGGCCGGCAGGACGCGCTGCGCATTCAGGACAGCCGCCACTGCCGCGTGACCGGCTGCCGGTTCCGCAACACCGGGCAGAACGCCGTGGTGGTTACCGGCGGCGAGGATGTCGGCGTGGTCGGCTGCGACATCCATGACACCGGCTACGCCGGCGTCAGACTCAGCGGCGGTGATCGGCGCACGCTGACGCCGTGCGGGCACTTCGCCGACAACAACCACATCCACCACACCAGCGTCACGCGCCGGGTCCACGCGGGGCCCATCAGCTTGCAGGGCGTCGGGTTGCGCGCCGCGCACAACCTCATCCACCACGAGCCGCACAGCGCCATCTGGTACCAGGGCAACGACCTTACGATGGAGTACAACGACATCTACTGGTGCCACTTCGAGACTTCCGAAGGCGGCGTCTTCTACACCGGCTACGACTGGACCACGCGCGGCAACGTCATCCGCTTCAACCACATCCACCACATCAACGACAGCCTGGAGGGCAGCCCGACCGAGGTGAACATCGTCCACGAGGACGACTGCTCCGCCGGCACGCTGTTCTACGGCAACCTCTGCGTGAGGTGCGGCCGCGGCGTGTCGATGTGCGGCGGGCCGGACAACATCGCCGACAACAACATCTTCGTCGACGTGAACCCGGGCGTGGACCTGTCGGACCGCGGGTTGCAGTGGTGGACCTGGACCCGGCACGCCGACGGCACGGTCACCGCGGTCGACCGTCGCAACGGCAGCCTGGGCAACCAGCTCCTGACGCGCCTGGCCCGGACCCCATACCGCGAGGCGCCGTGGACCAAGTACCCGCACCTGGCCGACATCCTCGACCGCGAGCCGATCGGCGCGCCGTGGTACTGCGCCGTCACGCGCAACATCGCCGTCGGCGCCCGCTGCCTGATCAAGTCACGCGGCGTCAACGACGAGTGGGTCACCATCAAGGACAACTGGGACAACGAAGGCGACCCCGGGTTCGTCGACGCCGCGCGCGGCGACTACCGCCTGAAGCCGGATTCGCCGCTGCTCAAGCGTGGCTTCACGCCGCTGCCACTGGACCAGATCGGCCTGGTGAACGATGGTACGCGGGCGAGTTGGCCGGTGGTGGCCGAGCCGCCGCCGGCGGGCTACCAGCCGGCCTGGCTGGTCCAGCGCGAGCGCGAGCGCCGCCTGCCCACGGCACTGCCGGTGGTCACGGTGCGCCGCCGCTCGGCCCAGATCAAAGTCGACGGCGTGTTCGACCCCGGAGAGTGGACGCCCGCGCAGAACCAGACCATCGAGGTGCGCGCCTATGACCCGTTGCCGCTGCGCTGGAACGTGGACGGCACGCCGACCAAGCGGCCCAGCACGGCCTGGCTGGAGTGCGATGATGAGGCGCTGTACGCGATCTTCGTCAACGAGGTGGACCCGACCAAGGGCGTCTCGCGGCAGCATCGCTGGGGTCAGGACGACGCGGTGGAGATCGCGCTGGCGCCGGTGGCGGACAACGCCGTCGGTGAGATCCGCGTGCTCCGCGGCTATAGCGACGGCACCTTCGAGAGCAGCGACGAGGCCGGCGCCAAGGCGCCGACGGTGAAACAGGCGCTGGCCGGCGTCAGCTACGCCTGCCGCGTGCCGAAGCCGAGCCAATGGGTGGCCGAATGGCGCGTGCCGTTCGCCGCGCTGGGCCTCGACCCGCGCCGGCGGAACCTGCCGCTGCTGTTCAACCTGAGCGTGCGCAAGCCCGCGGGCGACCTGTGGGTCATGTGGAAGCAGGGCGGCGGCTTCACCTGGCGCGTGCAGAACGGCGGCGTGCTCTGGCTGGAGCCGTTCGGCGACATCACCCTCGGCGCGGCGGTGACGCCACAGGCGCGTATCGATGTCGAGGCGGTCACCCCGAACCTGCTGCTCACGCCGGCGGCCAACTGCGAGGTGGCCGGGTGGGTCAAACCCGCCGGCAAGCGGCTGACCGGCAGCACGCCGGAGCTGCCGCCGGGCAAGTGGCAGCCGTGGCGCTACGCGTTCACGCCGCAGGGCGACGGCGAGGTGGTCGTCCAGCTCATGGGCCGCGGCTACATCAGCCCGATCACCAACGCGCTGGCCCCGGTCTGGGTCGCCTTCGACCGGTTCACGGCCACGGGCGCGGCCCTGACCAACGGCAGCTTCGAGCAGGTCGATGCCAAGGGCCAGCCGGCCGGCTGGACCCGCAACATCGGCGCGCCGCTGCTGGTCACCGATGCCCGCCGCGCGGGCGATGGCCAGCGCTACGTGAGGATCTGGCACGACGGGCGTTACGCCCAGGTGCTGCGCGTGACCAAGGGCCAGACGGTCGAGCTGAGTTGCCTGGTGCGCGGCAGCGAGGGCGAGTGAGCCGCAGGACCCGCTGCCCGCGTCGCGAAAGGTGGCTGGCCAGGATACCTGCCATGTGGACCTTCGCCACGCTCGCCACCGTACTGCTCGCCGCGCCGTCGGACGACATCCATGTTGCGCCGGCCGGTCGTGACGCCGCCGCCGGCACCGCGCAGGCGCCGGTGGCCACGCTGGCGCGGGCGCGCGAGCTGGTGCGGGCGCGCAAGCGCGCCGGCCTGCCCGAGGGTGGCCTGACCGTCTGGCTCCAGGCCGGCACCTGGCTACAAGCGCAGGCTCTGGAGTTGACCGCGGCCGACAGCGGTGAGCCGGGCAAGCCGATTGTCTGGCGCGCCGCGCCAGGCGCGGAGGCGCGCCTGGTCGGTGGCGTCACCGTGCCGGCGGCCGCGTTCCGGCCGGTGAGCGAGGCCGCGGTCCTGGCCCGGCTCGATCCGGCAGCCCGCGGTCAGGTGCTCTGCGCCGAGGTGCAGGCGCTGCTCGGACCGGCCGGCGCCGGCCCCTGGCCGGCGCGGTTCACCGGCGCCATTCCGGTGAGCGAGCTGTTCTTCGCCGACCGGCGCATGACCGTGGCCCGGTGGCCCAACGACGGCTGGGCCAGCTTCACCAAGGTCATCGACAAAGGCAGTGTGCCGCGCCGCGGTGAGACCACGGCCCGCGGCGGCACGTTCGAGTACGAAGGCGACCGGCCGGCCCGCTGGAACACGTCCGCCGGCGTCTGGCTCTACGGCTACTACTGCTACGACTGGGCGCCGGAAGCCATCCGCGTGCGGCGCATCGACGCGCCGCAGAAGCGGATCGAGCTCGATCAGCCGCACACCTACGGTCTGGGTGGTGGCAATCCCGGTCCGCGGCGGTTCTACGCGTTCAACCTGCTGGAGGAGTTGGACCAGCCCGGCGAGTACGTGATCGACCCGGCGTCGGGCAGGCTCTACTTCTGGCCGCCGGCGCCACTGGCCAGCGGCACGGTCGCCCTGTCCACGGCGCCGGAGGCGGTGGTGGCGCTGAAGGGCGCCTCGCACGTCACCTTGCGCGACCTGACCATCGAGCTCAGCCGGCAGGACGGCGTGACCGTCAGCGACGGGAGCGATGTGACCATCGCCGCCTGCCACATCCGCAACACCGGCCGACAGGGCGTGTTGCTCACCGGCGGCCAGCGGCACCGGGTGGTGGCGTGCGAGATCCACGACACCGGCGTCTGCGGCGCGGTGGTCAGCGGTGGCGACCGCCGCACGCTGCAGCCCTGCGGGCACGAGGTGGTCAACAACCACATCCACCGCGTGTCGCGCCGACAGCGCACCTATGCGGGCATGGTCCACGTCGCCGGCGTGGGCGTGCGCGTGGCGCACAACTGGCTCCACGACTGCCCGCACCAGGCCATCGGGCTGAGTGGCAACGACCATGTCATCGAGTTCAACGAGATCTGGAACGTGGTGGTCGAGACCGATGACGCCGGCGCGTTCTACATGGGGCGCGACCCGTCCTGTCGCGGTACCGTGCTGCGCCACAACTTCTGGCACCACCTGGGCAGCAAGTTGACCCACGGCACCGCCGCCATCTACTTCGACGATGGCGACGGTGGCCAGACGGTCTACGGCAACGTCTTCCTGAAGGCCTGCGGCGGTAAGTTCGGTGCGGTGTTCTGCCACGGCGGGCACGACAACCTGGTCGAGAACAACGTGTTCATCGACTGCCAGACCGCCTTCGCCCACTCGCCCTGGAACGACCAGCGCTGGGCCGCAGCACTGGCAGGCGCCGACTGGCAGAAGAAGCTCCGGCGCGACGTCGACATCACCCAGCCGCCATACACGACGCGCTATCTTGACCTGGTCGGCTTCATGTCGCCGCCGCCGGGCGCGCCGCGGCAGAACCACGCCGTGCGGAACCTGCTGGTCGGCTGCGCCAAGGTCAGCCGCGGGCAATGGCGGCTGGAGGACAACCTGCAGACCGACACCGATCCGGGGTTCGTCGACGCCGCGGCGCTCAACCTCGCGCTCCGGCCCGACGCGGCGGTCGTGCGCCAGTTGCCCGGCTTCAAGCCGATCCCGTTCGAGCGGATCGGCCTGTACACTGATGAACTGCGCCCGCACAAGCCGGCACGGGAGTGACGACGTTGGCCAACACTGCTGCCCGCCTGGCCGCGATCCGGCACGTGGCGCTCGATCTCGATGGCACGCTCTACTCCGGGCATACCCTCTTCGACTGGACTCCTGGCTTCCTGGGCGCGCTGGCCGAGCTGGGCATCGGCCGGACCTTCCTGACCAACAACTCCTCGCGCAGCCGCGCGGAGTACCAGCGGCACCTGGCCGAGTTCGGCCTGCGCGTTGAGCGCGAGGAGATCCACACCTCGGGTCTGGCCACCATCGACCACCTGCGCCACGCGCGTCCCGCGGTCCGACGACTGTTCGTGCTGGGCACGCCGAGTCTGGCCAGCGAGTTCCGCGAGGCGGGCTACGAGGTGGTCGACGATGACCCCGAAGTCGTGGTGGTCGGCTTCGACACCACGCTGAGCTACGCGCACCTCTGCCGAGCGGCCTGGTGGATCCGCCAAGACCGTCCGTGGCTGGCCACGCACCCGGACCGCTTCTGCCCCACCGACCGGCCGACCTGGCTGGTCGACTGCGGCGCCCTCGCGGCCTGTCTCGAAGTGGCCACCGGCCGCGCGCCCGAGGCGGTGCCGGGCAAGCCGCACCCGGGCATGTTGGCCGGCGTGCTGGAGCGCCATGGCTTGCAGCCGCACGAACTGGCGATGGTGGGCGACCGGCTCAGCACCGACGTGGCGCTGGCCGAGGCGACGGGCGCGTTCGGCGTGCTGGTGCTCAGCGGCGAAGCGACGGCATCGGCCGCCGCCGCGGCCGACCCGCCGCCCGACCTGGTGGTCGGCCACGTCGGCGAGTTGGGCGAGCGGCTCCGCGCCGCCCACCGGCCCGGCGGCTGAACTCCGCCGGCCGATGGTCGTCCGTAATGGCCAGCGGAGGCGGAAATGCGTGCGACCCCGTGGCTGCTCGGGGCGTTGGGAGTAGTCTTGGTCATGGCCCCTGGCAAATCACAACCCCGGCCCGATCGGCTGCCCGCGGGGGTGAAGGTCGACCGCAACCTGGCCTACGTGGCCAACGGCGGCCGGCGGCAGAAGCTCGATCTGTACCGGCCCGAAGGCGCCCGGTCGCCACTGCCGGTGCTGGTCTGGATCCACGGCGGCGCCTGGCAGACCGGCAGCAAAGACATGTGCCCGTTGATCGGCGCCGGGTTCGTCAAGCGCGGCTACGCCGTGGCCAGTATCGGCTACCGCCTGACCGACGAGGCGGTCTTCCCCGCGCAGATCCACGACTGCAAGGCCGCGGTGCGCTGGTTACGCGCCAGTGCGGCCAAGTACGGGCTGGATCCCGACCACCTCGGCGCCTGGGGCGCCTCGGCCGGTGGGCACCTGGCCGCCATGCTCGGCACCGCGGGTGGCGTCAAGGAGTTCGACCAGGGCGAGTACCTGGACCAGTCGAGCGCGATCCAGGCCGCGGTGGACTTCTTCGGGCCGAGCGATCTGGTGGCGATGGTCACCACACCGGGGTTCGAGAGCCATGCCGCCTACAATGCGCCGGAGGCCAAACTGATCGGCGGCACCGTGCTGGACCACCGTGAGCTGGCCGCGAAGGCCAGTCCGGCCACCTATGTGTCGAAGGAATCGGCGCCGTTCTTCATCGCGCACGGTGACCATGACCGCACGGTGCCGGTGCAGCAGAGCCAGTTGCTGCATGAGGCGCTGCAACGAGCCGGATCCGAAAGCCAGTTGGAGGTCATTGCCGGGGCCGGCCACGGCGGCGCCGAGTTCGCCGCGCCGGCGCTGAACGAGCGGATCGCCAAGTTCCTCGACCAGCACCTGCGCCCCAGCTCGCGCCGGCACTGAGTGGCGCGGGGCTCGCCGGCAACCGCCGCGGGATCGTATACTCAGAGAGTGGGATAGCCAGACCAGTGGACAGCGACGGATGAGACTACGAGCCTTGCGCCTGGTGTGCCTGATGGCGGCCGCGACCACGGTACGGTCAGCGGCCGGGGCTGCTGCGGCACACCCGTTCTTCCCGGCCCGCCCGGAGCTGCGCCTGAGCTATCTGACGCGCAGCACGCTCGACGAGAATGCGGCGTTCCGCTTCCACCAGTCGCTGCTCGACGTCAAGGTCAACGAAGCCGGCGCCGAAGAGGTCCGGCTGAAGCTGACCGCGCAACGGTTCCTCAACGGCGCGCCGATGACGCGCGTCGAGAGCTATGTGCGCGAGCGGCGGGGCATCTTCACACCGGTGGTCAGCCTCGGCCCGGCGGGCACCTACGGCCCGAGCCCGCTGCTGCCCGATGCCGCGCACCTGGCCGTCGCCGACCACGTGTGGACCTACCGCGGTGAACGCCCGTTGCCCTTTGGCTTCTGGCTGCTCGGGCTGATGCGCCAGAATGACCGGCCGTTGCCGACCGAAGCCACCTACCATGTGCTGAACGTGGGTCCGCTCGAGACGGCGGCCGGCAAGTTCGACCAGGCGGTGCAGGTCACCGGCGTCGAGCAGGTGCGCATGGTCCTGCTGGGTGAGAAGCCCGAGGAGGTGCTGTTGCGCTGCCGGCGTTTCTACGTCCGCGACCTCGGGCTGGTGCACGAGACCATCACCTTCTGCGATCTGCCGCGAGCCGGGCGCTTGACGACCGAGCTGACCGGCCAGACGGCGCCCGACGAGAAGGCACCGACCAGCACCGAGAACAGCCCTCGCACGGCCCGCGCGGCCGGGGAGCAGCCATGAGTCCCGTGCCCACTGCTGTCGTCCTGCTGTTGAGCCTGGCCCCGGCGCCCGCGCCGGTCGGGCCGCACGTGGCCGTCGACAGCCAGGGCCTGACCGCGCCGTTCGAGGCCCTGCTCGCCCAGAGCCATCTCGACGCCACGGGCACGCAACTGCTCGACTACACCTTCGGCTCGGCACCCACCGACTGGGAGCCCACCGGCGGCGTCTGGCAGGTGTTCAGCCGGTTCGCCTGCGACCCGAGCTGGAGTTTCTACGGCGGCTACAGCCAGGGCCTGGCCGCGGTCTGGAACAAGCGCCGCTTCGAAGGTAACCAGGTGGTCGAAGCGTACGTCTCGTTCAAGCACGGACTGCGCTTCAACCCGAGCAACTGGAGCTACCGGCCGGCCGACCTGTGCCTGACGCTGTGCGGTGACGGCGCCGATCCGGCGAGCGGCTACAGCTTCATCTACGCGGGCGACGAGGGCAGCCGGACGATGATCCGGCGCGGTGGCCGGGTGCTGGCCGCAACCAGCGACCCGGCGCTGCTGTCGCCCAGCTACAGCGACACGCGCCCGTCGAGCGAGGACTTCCACCGCCGCTGGTGGCGGCTGGAGGCGCGGCTGATCGGCCGCACGGTGAGCTTCCTGGTCGACGGCAAGCCGGCTTGCGAGGCGGTGGACGCCGAGCCGCTGACCAGTGGCCGAGTGGCGCTGTGGACGGTGCGCAACGGCATGATGGTGGCGCGCGTCCGGATCGCCTATCAGCAGCAAGTGCGGCGCGAGCAGCCGCTGGTGACGGTCACCGAGCCGGCGCCGCTGCCGCAGGCGGCGCCGCGCGTGGCCGGCCGTTAGGACAACGCGATGAACGTGGCGTGGGTCTGGGTCCTGTGCTCGCTGTGCGCGCCGACCGGCGAGGGCGCCGCTGGCGCGGTGGGGCCACGCGTGGCCTACAGCAGCGCCGGGGTCGCGCTGCCGGGCACCGGCATCACTGTGCAAGGGCAGCGGCTGCTCGACTACACCTTTGGTTCGGCGCCGACCGACTGGGCGCCGGCCGGCGGCACCTGGGCCATCACCAGCCGCTACGCGTGTGAGCCCGAGTGGAGCTTCTTCGGCGGCCACAGCCGCGGGCTCTGCGCCATCTGGAACAAGCGCGAGCTGCGCGGCGACGTCACCGTCGAGGCCTACGTGGCGTTCCAGCACGGCCTGCCGTGGGCGTCCGAGGACTGGCACTACGTGCCGTCCGACCTGAACATCAACCTGCACAGCCGCTTCGGCGACCTGTCGAGCGGCTACAGCTTCATCTTCTCGGGACGTAGCGGCTCCACCACGATGATCCGCCGCGGCGCCAAGGTGCTGGCCCAGACCGAAGACCCGCAGTACCTGGTGCCGCAGTTCCTCGACCGCAATCCGCTGTTCCAGACCGATGACCAGGGCCGTCCGTTCGGCAGTTTTCACCGTCACTGGTGGCGCCTGGAGGTCAGCCGCATCGGCGGCCGATTGGCGATGTCCATCGACGGCAAGCCGGCCTTGACGGCCAACGATCCGGAGCCGGTCGAACAGGGCCAGGTCGCGTTCTGGACCATCGGCAGCGGCATGGTCATCGCGCGAGCCCGCATCGCCTACCAGGACGAGGTCCGCGCGCAGCAGCCGCTGGTGGTCGTCCGCGAGGCGCTGCCGCTGAACCGCCCGGCCGGACGTGTTGCGGAACGGTAAGGAACGCCGGAGCCAAGGCGGCGTCCTGAGTCATCGGGCGAAGGCCGGAGCGCGGGGGCGCGAGGGCGGAGTCGCTGATGAGGACTTGGCGCACGAGATGGGCCACGGTGCTGTCGTTCGTGCTGCTGTCGGCGGCCCCTGGCCAGGAGGTGCCGCGCTACCGCCTGGTCAACCCCGTGGCCGGCTATGTGGTCGATCTGCCGATCGACTATGAACTCGGCACCGGCGGCCTGCGGCAGTCCACCATGGGCATCAACGTGAGCAACTACGGCTCACCGTCGACCCCGTTGTACGGCTTCTTCCACTGCAAGCCCGCCCCGCAGGAGGGCGCGGGCAGCGTGGCGCAGTACGTCGGCCTGGCTTACCCGCGAGCCCAGGTCAAGGTGGGCCAGGGACCGAGTGCCAACGAATGGCAGGTGCAGGCCGCCGGACCGTCGGACATGCTCGGGCCACTGGTGGCGCAGTGGTTCGTCCGACCGGGCCAGGGCATCAACTACGGCGTCTCGGTGGTGGCCAAACTGCCGGTCTACGAGAACTTCCGCAACGAGATCGCCGGCACACTGGCCTCGTTCCGGCAGATCGACCGGGTCACCTCGCGGCTGGCCAAGGAGCAGCGCGAGCGGGCCTACAAGGTCACCATGCCGGAGCAGTGGTCGTTCCAGGGCCGCATCCACCGGTCGCGCGTCTGTCCCGGCTGGGCCGTCTGGCAGGCGCAGAGCGCCGACGGTCTGGTCGGCTGTTTCGAGAACCCGCCCGGGCAAGCCACCATCCATCCGCTGTCCATCCGCGACATTGCCGGGACCTACACGCTGCAAGGCATCCAGAAAGAGGTCCAGACGGTGCAGAGTCTGCGCGTCGACCGGATCACCATGCTGCCGCGCGGCGCGGCGGCGATCCTCGACTTCTGGAAGAGCTTCGGCGGCACCTCGCTGACCCAGCCGTCGGCCGAGAAGGCCATGGTCGACTACCTGGGCAGCGTCAACGGCGTGGCCGTGCGGATGCGCGTGTTCACCACCAGCTACTACGTGCCGTTCTACGGCCGGCCCGACCTGCCCGGCAGCTTCAACTGGTTCATCTGGGGGCTGTGGGCACCGGTCGAGGGCTTCGACGTGGCCAGCGGCCTGGCGCACAGCGTGCATGGCTCGCTGGAGTACGACCGCAAGTGGCTGGCCGAGCAGCGGCGCGTGGTGGGCGGCGTGCTCGACGAGCGCCGCAAGGCACAGGACAAGTGGAACGACCAGTGGATGAAGCACATCGCCGGCAACCAGGACGGCGGCCCCGACCCGGACCATCCCGGCGACAACATCCCCGACGGTCCGGAAGGTCAGGACTGCTACCGCAACGACGACACCGGCGAGTACAAGTACTCGCCATCGAAACTGCCCGAGCCGCCCTGGCGGCTGGTCAAGCCGCAGAAGCCCGGCTAGGCTTCGCGGCCCCCGGCGAGCCCGCTGCGGCGGGAGGTGCCGAGGCCGCGATGAGGTAGTCAACCCGAGTGGCCGCAGGTGGCGCGTGGAGTACACGATGACGAAGACGCGAGTGCTGTGGGCGACGTTGCTGACGGCGGGGCTGCTGGGCCCGGCCTATGGCCAGGCGGCACCGCGCCAGCGGCTGGTCAACCCGATCGCCGGCTATGCGGTCGATCTGCCGCTCGACTATGAGCTGTCCACCGGTGGCCTGGGCGAGACCACCATGGGCATCAATGTGACCAACTACGGCTCGCCGTCGACGCCCTTGTACAGCTTCTTCCACTGCCAACCCAGTCCGCGGGAGGGCGCCGGCCTGGTGGCCCAGTTCATCGGCGCTGTCTACCGAGGCGCCGAGGTCAAGGTCTCGCCAGGGCAGGCCGAGGAGTGGCAGGTGTCGGCCGCCGGCGCCACCGACCTGACCGGTCCGGTGCTCGCGCAGTGGTTCCTGCGGCCCGGCCGGAAGATGAATTACGGCGTCTCGTTCTACTCCAAGGTGCCGACGTTCCAGCAGCACCGCGAGGAGATCACCGCGGTGATCGGCTCGTTCCGCCAGATTGAGCGCATTCCGCTGCGGGTGGCGCGGGACACCACGGAGAACGCCTACAAGGTGACCATGCCCGCGGGCTGGTCGCACCAAGGCCGCATCCACCGTTCGCCGACCTGCCCGGGCTGGCCGGTCTGGCAGGCTTCCAGCCCCGACGGCCGCAGCGGTTGCTTCGAGATGCCGCCGGGCCAGGCCACCACCATGCCGCTGGCTGCCCGTGACATCGCCGGCACCTACCTGCTGCAAGGCGTGCAGAAGGAGGTGCCGACGGTGCAGAACCTGCGCGTGGAGCGCGTCACCCTCCTGCCGCGCGGCGGCGCGGCCATCGTCGAGGTGGTCAAGTCCATGGGCGGCGCTTCGCTGACGCAGCCGGCCGGCGAGAAGGCGCTGGTCGACTACCTCGGCACGGTCAACGGCGCGCCGGTGCGGCTACGGGTCTACACCACCAGCTACTACATCCCCTTCTACGGCCGGCCCGACCTGCCCGGCAACTTCAACTGGTTCATCTGGGGCCTGTGGGCGCCGGTGGATTCGTTCGAGGCGAACAGCGGCGTCGCCCACAGCGTCCACGGCGCGCTACAGTATGACCGCAAGTGGCAGCAGGCGCAGAGGAAGGCCGTCGATGACGTGCTGGGCCGGCGCCGCGAGGCGTATGACAAGGCCAACAAAGAGTGGATGGACCACATCCGCGGGTCATCCGGCGGCACCGATCCGCAGACCGGCAAGCCGCTCGACGTGCCCGAAGGCACCGAGCCCTATCGCCACGAGACCACCGGCGACATCCAGTACTTCGAGAAAGATCCCGGCCCGCCCTGGCGGCGCATCGACTGGAAGAAGGACTGAGGTCCGCGCGCGACTCGTCGGCGCGCCGCCGGGCCGCGGTGACGGCGGAAGGTCGGCCGGCGGCGATGGGGTATCATGGTGCCATGCACCGCTTGACACTGCTGCTGGTGCTGGCCGCTGCCGCTGCCGGCCAGCCTGCGCGTCCCGCCACGCCCACCGCCGCCACGCCCGATGCGGCGGTGGGCCAGGTCAACACGCTGTGGGTCATCCCGCAGGAGAACCTGGCCTGGGTCGAGCGCTTGTACGCCAAGCGCCGGCCGGGCGGCGCGCTCTACACTGTCGACGGCTACGTGGCGCAGCACGACTTGGCGCAGTCGCTGGCCGCGGCCATCAACTGGCTGGCCAAGCATCCCGAAGACGCGCCCGGGTTCAACCGGCTGTGGAAGAGCCACGACCTGTACTTCACCTGGCCCGACCCCGACCAGCCGCGCGGCGGGCCCTCCGCCGGCGTCGCGTTCGCCGTTGCCGCCTACTCGGCCATGCTCGAACTCCCGGTACGCCGTGACGCGGCCTTCACCGGCGGCATCTCGCCTGAGGGCCGCGTGCTCGGCGTCGGCGGCCTGGCACTGAAGATACCGGCCACCATCGCCGCGGGCATGCGCACGCTCTGTCTGCCGGCGGCTTCGGCGCCGGCCCTCGACACGCTGCCCTACAGCGTCATCTCACGGCTGCGGGTGGTCGCGCTCACGCGCGCCGAGGAGGCCTTCTACGAGGCGTTCGGGCTCAACGGCCCCGAGGCCGACCGCTACGACCGCATGTTGACGCTCTACCAGGACGCGCGCCTGGCGATGGCCAAACGCGAGGGCGTCAAAGCGCGCCTGGCCCTCGACGAGTTGGTGGAACTGGTGCCGAACGACCTGACCGCCGCTCGTCTGCGCAGCTTCTACCAGAACCAGGACATGCGCCAGGTGGCGCCGAGCCTGTACGCCGACGCCGAACGCTACGAGCGCGACGGGCTGCCGGATGAAGCGCTGAAGGCCGCGCGGCGCGCGGCCGGCTACGCCGACCAGGCCACGCGTGAGCAGCACCGGGAGCTGCTGGAGCGCCTGGAGCGCAGCAGTCTGCCCGCCGACCGCCGCGTGCTGCTCGACCGCGCGCGAGAACTGGCGCGACGGGGCGACATCGGCGAAGCCTGGCGCCTGCTCAAGGAGCTGCGCGCGCGCGAGCCGCGCCATCCGTACCTGCAGCAGGTGGAGGCGCAGTGGCAGAAGTACGGCGCGGTGGCCCTGCTCGAGGACACGCTGCGCCGCAATCCGGAGGACAACGTCACGCGCGCCGCGCTGGCCAAGGCCTACCTGGAAGCGCGCGCCCCGCAGCGGTCGGCCGACATGTACGCCGAACTCCGTGTTCGCGAGCCGGAGCAGGTGGGCTGGCCGGTGGCCGAGGCCAGGGCGCTGGCCGCGGCGACCCAGATCGAGTCCGCCGCGCAACGCCTGCGCGCCGCGCGGCCCAAATGGCCGCGCCAGATCGACGCCGTCGCCGGCGAACTCGGTCTCGACCTGGAGCCGCCACTCCTGCAAGTCTCCGATATCGCCCTGGACGGCCTGCGCCTCACCGCTGCGGTGCGGTCGGACGACGCGGCCGGTCCGCCGCACCTGGCGCTCTGGCTCGGGTCGCGACCCGACGCCACCGTGACCGGTACGGCCGCCACCTTGTACCTCGACCTGGGCCGCCTGCCCGCCGGACCCAGCCGGGTCCGGCTGGTCAGCCGCGACCGGTTTGCCAACGAGGCCGTCTACCAGCTCGAGCTGAGCCCCACGGCGCGCGACGAAGGGCCTTGTCTGCGGAGCCTGCCGGTGCCCAAGACGGCCACGGCCGGCCTGGTCGCGCTGTCGCCAGAACGACCGCTGGTGGTGGCGCCGGCCACCACACTGGTGGTCGACGGACCGGCGTGGTTCGCCGCTGCCGGGCCGGTCAGCCAGGTGACCGCCAAGGGCGTGACCGCCAAAGCCGCGCCCTACCGCCTGGAATTGCCAGCCTTGCCGGCGGGCGACCATGTCGTCGAGGTGCAGGCCACCTTGCGCGACGGCGGCCAGCCGCCCGCGCGGAGCGTCGCCGTCCGGGTCGCTGAGCAACCGCCGGCCTGGATCGCCGCGCCGGCCGCCGACGCCGTGGTCAACGGCACGGTGCCGGTGGTCATCGGCCGGACCGCCGAAGGTCCGGCGCCGGTGGTGCTGCTGGTCGACGGCCAGCCGCGCTGGCGCGCGGACGGCAAGGCGCCGCTCTGGCTCGATCCGCAGCGGCTAGTGCCCGGCGCACATCGCCTGCAGGCGATGGTGGAGGACGGGCCGCGCTGGTTGGTGACGCCGCCGGTCACCATCACCGTCGCATCCGGTCGCGCGATTCCAGCCGGCAAAGGCGACGATGGCGCGCCGCTGCTGCCGCCGCCGGCCGGCGTGGCCGCGCTGAACGTCACCGCGGCGGTGACCGATCCGGCGCTGCGCGTCGAGGCCGGACGCGAAGCCGCCTGTCTCCTGCCCGACCCGCCGCCGTACCGCGCCGGTAGCGCGGTCAGCCCGCCGGACACGCCGCTGCGCGTGGACGACGGTCCGCTGCCGCAGCCGCGCACACTGGTCATCGGCGCGGGCGACGCCCTGGCCTTCGCCGAGGTGCGCGATCGCGACAGTCTGGGGCCGTCGGCGGCGCTGAAGCCCGGACTGCTGGCCACGACCGTCTGGACGCCCACGGCGCCGGGCACCTACCGCATCGACCTGCGCGATGGCGCCGCGATGGTCACCGCCACCGAGCAACCGCCACTGATGCTGCTGGGCCTGCCGAGCGGCGCACACCTCAGCGGCACGGTCCGGCTGGAAGCGGTCTTGCCCGAACTGCCCGAACTCGGCGCCGTGACGCTGGTCGACCGCGAGCGGCCCCTGGCCACCTGGCCGTCCAGCGTGACACGCTTCAGCCTCGACGGCGGCAAGCTGGAGGCCGGCGTACACGTCCTGCGCCTGGTCGGCCTGCTGCGCGACGGCACGCGCCTGGTGTCGCCACCGCTGGTGCTGGAGACGGGCTAAGTACCTATCCGAATAGTCCCGCTGCGCGGAACGTGATCCACGCGCACGCCAG
>CAZHGD010000082.1:0-30814 GCA_964531735.1 uncultured Fimbriimonadaceae bacterium
GCCAGTTGCCGCACCGCGGCCGCCAGCGGCTCGGCCACCGCCTCCAGACGCGTGCCGACGCTCTCCAGATGAGCCGCCGCGGCGGTCAGGTCGGGCCCCCGTTGCGCCCGGAGCAGCCACACCTGCCGCGCCAGCACCCCGATGGCACCGGTCAGCACCACCGCCGAGACCAACGTGACCCAAGCTGCGACCGGCATCACGAGCCGCCCGCCTGACCCGCGCCCAGACCCGGTATGCGGCT
This sequence comes from uncultured Fimbriimonadaceae bacterium, assembly GCA_964531735.1. Classification (GTDB taxonomy): domain Bacteria; phylum Armatimonadota; class UBA10988; order UBA10988; family UBA10988; genus CAZHGD01. Next base: position 242 of record CAZHGD010000082.1, read on the forward strand.
CAATGGCAACACCCAGGTGGCCGCCGGCGCTTCCTTGCCGTCGGTGCCGGTCAGCGTCATGACGCCGACGTTCAAGCCCAGCACCCGCCCGCTGCGGGCGTCCAGCACCGGGCCACCGACCATCGCCGGAGTGGCCTTCTCGATCAGGCTGAAGCGCTGCACGCCCTTGTCGCCACCGACCACCGCGGCCACCTTGTCGTCCACCACACGCTGCGTGCCGTTGCGCTCCACGCCGGCCGCCCGCACGGCCGCTCCGGCCTGCACCGGACCGGGTTCGGCGCCCAGGCACGGCCAGGCACGCGCGTCACCGCCGATCTTCAGGACCGCCCAGTTACCGGCAAAGCGGTCCTCACCGGCGGTGCCGGCGCCGCTGCTGCCGCTCTTAACCAGCGTCGCCGGCAGCTCTTTCTGGCTCGGCTGGCCCACGTCCACGTAGACGCTGAACCGCTTCGGCGCCGCGACCTTCTCGCCGAACGGCGACCAGCAGGTCAACACGGTCCCATCGGCCGCGCTGATATAGCCGGTGGCGGCCAGCTTCGATTTGTCCTCGTACTCGGCCACCACATAGACCACCGCGCGGGCCAGACCGCCGCCGCCGGTGGACAGCCCTGGCTGGAAGTAGATCATGGCCGCCACCGCCGCGGCACAGGCGGCCAGGATGACGCCGGCCAACAACGCATTGGGCGCCGGCGGGCGCGGGGGCGCCTGGACCGGCGCGGGACCGAGCACGCTGTTGCCGTCGCTGTAGTAGTCAGGCATGACGACCTCCTATGACCCCGCCGGCAGGTTGCCACAGGCCGCGCACGCCTGCCCGTCGGTCGGCACGCCGGTGCCGTAGTACTTGCCGCAGAAGCGGCAGTACCAGCCTTCCACCTGCGCCGTGCCGCCCACCCGCGCCTCGCCCACGCGCCTGAAGTCGGCGTAGCTGTGCTTGAACTCAATCGTGCAGCGGATGCGGTACTCCAGCGCGAACGACGTCAGCAGGTTGAGCACGTCCTCGTGACGGACGTGGTCGAGATAGACGCCCGAGGTCTGCCCGCCGGTGGCCCAGACATCCAGCCGATCGGCCTGGAAGTCCGGGCTCCGCGTCTCGCGGTGCCGCTCCACCTGCGCGATGACTTCCTCGATGCGCGCGGCCAGACCGTCCCGCTGCTCGTAGACCTGGTTGCGCAACTGCAAGTCGAGTTGCTGCGCCTCCACCTCCCAGTGTTGGGCCAGCCAGTCGCGCGCGGTGACGAAGTCCATCGGCAGCCGCACCGGCTGGTCGCGCGTGAAGCCGGCCGGGTCGCGCTGCGGGTAGGTGTACTCGAACTGGTTGTCCTTGACGGTCAAGATCACCTGGTTGCCCAGGATCAGCGCGCCGAGCAAGCGGAAGCCCGCCTGCCAGACCCGGTTCGGATCGAGCGGCGGCTCGATGCGCACGTCGGTCACGGCGCGCTTGTTCGTGCTGGCGATCAGGTGGCTGACGGTGTCGGCGTCGTAGCCGTTGATCAGCGGCGTGACCACGCCGATGCGGTGCCGGCTGACGGTGATCACCGAGGGCGTGACCGTGTCCCACTCGGCCATCTTGGTGTCGGGCGTGTCGGCGAACCGGGCGCCGGGCTCGCGGCCGCGCACCAGCGAGGCCATGCTGGCGTAGTCCAGCGAGTTGTGGTCGGCCAGGAACCGCCAGATCTCGGCGTCGCCGCGGAACTTGCAGTCGCGCGAATAGGTCGGGTCGTTGGTGTCGAACTGCAGCAGCGGCAGGGCCTCGGCCTGCAAGTCAGGCAGCGGCAGGTTGCCCGCAGCCTCGGCGCGCTGTTGCAGCAGGTGGATCACCTCCTGATCGTACGGCCCGTCGCGCTGCTCACCGATGGCCGCGAACACGGCCGCCTCGATCTCCTCCAGCGGCGCGAAATCGGGCTGGTTCACGCGCCGGTCGAGCGGCAGACCAGCCACCAGCAGTGCCGGCTCGCCGCCGGTCTCGGTCTCGGGCAGCCCGCGCGCGATGTCGCCCAGCAGTTGCTGGTACAGCCCGACGCGTTGCAGTGTGCCGCGCAACGTCTCGGCCACGCCGTCCAGCCGCGCGAAGCGCTCCACCAGCGCATCGTCGCGCAGGACGTAGAGCGCTTCCTCGCGTTCGAGCTGGAAGCTCGGATCGTCCGGATCGGGCGCCCGGTCGTGCCACTTGCGGAAGTAGTCGCGCAGGTTCACCAGCCGGCGGCGCATCCGCTGCACCGCTTCCAGGCAAGCGCCGATGACTTGCGCCTTGGCGTCCAGCGTGAGCCGCAGCAGGCGCTCGTTGGCGTGGTTCCAGGCTTCGGTCTGGTGGTTGGTCGCCGGCGCCGGGTCGCGCACGGTGCTCTGCCAGCCGAGCAGCAGCCAGTCGCGCACCGGCGTGCGCGCCCCGACATTGGTGACCACCGGCGTCGACGGCTCGTTGAGGCACAGGCGCACGTAGTCCAGCTCGTTTTGCAGCCGGGCAGCCAGCCGGTCCGCCAGGGCCAGCGCGACGCCGGCCCCAGCGCCGGCATCGAACGCCAGGCGCAGCAGGTCGCGGCTGAGCGCGCCGCCGTAGCCGGTCTCGCCCCAGCCGGCCAGCTCCTGCCGGCGGTTGCGCACGCGGGCGTAGAGCGAACCGGGCTGCCCCATCGGCGGCGTATCGGCCACCTGCTGGAAGAGCTGGTCAATCGCGCCTTTGCGGCTGATTAGCCACTGTTGCGGGTCGACCGACTGCCCCGCGGTCATCGCCAGCGTGGCCGTGGCCTGCAGGTGCTGCACCAGACCGGCGTCTTCGTTCTCCAGCAGCGCGGCCAACAGCCGGTCGGTCTCGACGCGCCGTGGCCGGTGCTCCGCGTACTGGTTCTCGTCGTCCAGCAGGCACAGCCGCTCTTTCCACTGGGCCAGCGTGACGTTGGCGCCCTCGTGGCCCAGGTCGTCGGGTTTGGCACCGGGCGGCGCCTGCGGCGTGGCCGCCCAGCGGTCGGCCAGGTTGCGCACCGCCTTGCCGAACGCGAGCACATGGTGCATCGCCACCGGGAACTCGCGCGTGCTGACGCCGAAGGTCAGCATCTCGGCCGGATAGCGCTCGTTGTACTTGACCAGCCGCGCCCGGCTGAGGAAGTCGACCCGCCGCGCCTCGACCTCGGTCAACACCCGCGAATCCACCGTGCCGCGCGGCGCCGCCATCACCGTTTCACTCAGCACCAGTTCGGCCACCTGCTGCTCCAGGCGCGCCATGCCCAGGCCCGGGTTGTCCGGCTCCAGCGGCCCGCGGCTGTTGGCCGGCTGCACCACGTAGTGGTAGTCGTACGGCTTGAGGCTGGCCACCTCGGCGGCCAGTGGCTTGCCCGGGAAGGCGAGCGGATAGGCGGCGCGATAGGCCGGCTGCATCAGAAAGTGGTTCAGCTCGGTCAGCACGCCGGCCGAGTTGAACCGGTACTGGTGCGCCAGGTCGTACTGCGTGGAGGCCAAACAGGCCACGCCGACGGTGCGGATGCCCTGGCCGAAGCCGGCGTCGCGCAGCGCCCGGCGAATGAAGTAGCCCAGGTCGATGAACGTCGAGCTGCCGGTGCCGCCGCCCGCCGAGGCCAACACGTAGACGAAGACCGTGTCGCCGGCCTGTTGCAGCCGCACTTGCAGGTACCGCGGGTCGAGGCCCTCGAGCATCCGGTGGACCATCTCGGTGCGCGCCTGGAGCAGGCGGCCGACGCGCTCCTTGAGCTGCGTGTTCAACTCGCCGAGCCGCTGACTGGCCAGGAAGCTGATGTGCCCGAGCTGCCGGAACCCCTGCGCGCCGCCGGTGGTGCCGCCGCGGAGCAGCGCGTCGACCGCGTCCTCATGCACCCAGTGGCTCAGGTCCAGTTCCATCGCCACCGGGCTCTTCAGGTTGGCCAACTCGGAGGCCACCTGCTCGCCCAATCCGATCGGGATGCCGTCGCCGCTGTCGGCGATCGACTCCTGGTTGCCACGGTCCGTGTCGATGTAGAGGTACTCGACCAGCGGCAGCCGGTCGGTGCCGACGCGCTGGCGGATGCGGCGGCGCAAGCGGTTGAGGATGTTGCGGCCGGTGCCGCCAAGCGCGATGATCAGGGCCGGGTTGACCGCGATGTCCATGAACGGCCTCCTTAGCGCGGCGACCCGCCCAGACCCGGCGGGAGCAACAACACCAGCAGCAGCCAGACGGCCGCCAGCGCGGCGATGATGGCGCCAGGCAGCAACGGCGCGCCGCCCCAGCAGACCAGCGCCGGGCTGGCTTGCGCCACCACGAACGCCGCGCAGGCCCAGCCGAGCGCCAGCCCGGCCAGGTGGCCCAGGCGCACCGCCGCGTGGGGCGACAGGTGGCACAGGTGATGCAGCAGCGCAAACAGCACTACGTGGCCGACGATCCACTCGCCGGCCAGGATCACCGCCACCGCGATGCCTACCGCCGTCCAGTCCATGCCCGCCCTCTCCTCACTCGGCCGTCACCGGATACGAGCCAGCCCTAGCCCGACCCGCACAGCAACTCGGTCGGCGTGTCGCTGCTGGTGCTCGGACCCGGCAGCGGCACGCTGGCCACCGGCTGCGTCGGCCGCGCCACCAACAGGATGATCAGCCCCAGCACCACGGCCAGTATGCCAATCACCAGCCGTTGCTGCCAGTCGCGCCCGTGCGGCAGAGCCTCGAGACCGATCGGCCGCCGGGTCAGCGGCCAGGTCTCGCTGACCAGCCGGAACTCCAGGTAGAGCGGCGTGTCGCCGCGCCGCGTGCGGGCCTGGTTGGCCCAGGCCGCCTCGCCGGCCGGCCGCAGCAGGTACAGATCGCTGGTGGTCACCACCAGACCGTCGGCATCGGCCGTCAGACTGCCCAGGCCCTGGAGGACCGCCCGCCGCTGCACCTCGTTCTGCGCATTGTCGGCCCAGACGCAGAACGGATCGGGACTGGGCTGCGCCGCGGCTGAGAGCAGTCGCGGCTCGCCGGTCGGCAGCTCGATGGTCACTTGGCGCGACGGATCGTGCTCGGTGAACCCCCAGCGCAGCGACACGCGCCGCCGGGCCGCGAGCGCCGCCGGGATGAGCCACAAGCCCAGCACCACCAGCGCCGCGGCCAACAACCACCAGACCCACGGCAGGCGCCGGCCTTGCGCCGGCGGCGCCGGCAACATCGGCCCGGCCTCGGGCGCGCCGGTGGGCTGTCGCGGCGGCAGGTAGCGGTCGCGCCGGCCGCTGCCGGACGCCGGGCGCGCGGTCGACGCGGCGTGGAACACGACAATCGGCTTCGGCTTGCCAGGCAACGGCCACAGGCTCTGCGCCGGCTCGGTCACGCCGGTGACCTTCTTCAGCGTGGTGCGCTCTTCGACCAGCAAGTCGGCCGAATCGCGATCCGAGATCAGCAGACACAGCCCGACCTTGTCGGGGTCGGTCGACTTCACCGCCGCGCAGGTGCGCAACGCCGCGTCGGCCGCGTCGACCCAGGCCGTGCCGTCGGGCGAGTTCTTCCGCCACAGCAGCAGTTCGGCCACTTCGGAGCGGACCGCGCCCTTGGCGTCGTCGCTGATGGTCCAACTCGGATAGTTGGCGCCGCCGGCGGACTTGCCGCGCGCCGGGTTGACCTCGGCGTCGAACGGGATCAGCACCAGTCGGTCACCGGTGCAGAACACGTAGGTGATCAGGTCGCTGACCACCTGTCGGGCCCACTCGTTCCACTGGCCCATGCCGCTGCGCGACATGTCGAACGCGACCACCCACAGCACGGGCGCGGCGCAGACTTCCGGGTGACGCGCGATGACCTTGGCCGTACACCGCGAGAACTCACGCGGCGTGCCGGGGTTCTCCTTGGCCTCCTGGCCCGGCGCGGCCAGCGCCAGCCCGGCGAGCAGCAGCGCGCACCAGGTTCGCCTCATGTCTGCGGCCTCCGGGCGTAGACCACGCCCTCGGTCAAATCGCACAGGTACAGACCGCCGGCATCCCAGAACACACGCACATCGTTCTGGGCTCGCACCTGCGGGTACGGCGGGTCGACGGTCAGGCGCTGCAGACTGGTGCCGCAGAGCCACAACCGATGCGTGTTCTGGGCATAGTGCACCGCCACATAGGGCTGACCCGACGCGTAGCCACAGAGCACCTGGAACAGCCGCGAGCCGAACGTGGCCGGCACCTCGGTGCGCTCGTCGATCTCCTGGGTACGATCTTCGACACAGCGACTGATCTCCAGGTTCTCGTTGCCGCCCACATGCGCGTTGATCAGCCGCCGACCGAGGGCGCACGGCGCCAGGTCGTAGGAAGCCAGGGGCTCGTCGCGCAACCGCTCGAACTCATAGCGCCAGGTGGCGTCCAGCGGCACCCGCAGCAGCCAGCGGCCCCGCTCGTTGTGGACGAAACTGAGCAACTCCGGCAGCCCGTCAGCCCGGCGCCGGAAGGACGGCGGCGCCAGGCTGACGGCCTCGGCGTTGGCGAACGCTTCCCACGACGGCGCATCGAACGGGAACACATGGACCCGTCCGTCGGCGCTGATGACCACGAACTGCTCGCCACAGGCCTCGGCCCACGGCGGGTGCGCCTCGGCGCCCGGCACGGCGCACAGCCGCCGCGCCTGCCCGGGCAACGGTCGGCACGGTCCGCCGGCCACCTGGGTCAGGTCGTACACCTCGGCGATCTGCGCGCCGTCCTCCTCGCGGATGGCCAGCACCCGATCGAACGCAATCCGCACCACCGGCAGACAGGTGCTCTGTGGCCAGGGCCATTGCACCAGGTGTTCGCCGGTGCCCAGGTCCCAGGCACTCAACCCGTCGGGCAGGTTGAGGTAGACCAGCGTCTCGCTGGCGCGCAGCGTGCTGCCGGGCCGGTGGCCATTGGGCGGACCCAGCAGGCCGCGCACGCGCTGCGGCCGCCAGCCCTCGGCCGCGCCGCCCTTGGGCAGCTTCCAGGCTTGCAGGTTGTGCTGCTGTGGCGAAGGGGTTTGCAGCACGAACAGCCGACCGTGCCGCAGCGTGACCGCGGTCACGTCGGCCATGCCGGGCGCCACCAGTTGCAGGCGCTCGGCCGGCGCCTCGGCCACCGCGCGCAGCACGGCGTCATCCGGCAGGGGCAGCGTGGAGCAAGCCATCAGGTCGACCGTGCCGCGCAACTCGGCCGGGGCCGTAGCGCGCTCGACCACACTGACGCGCCCGCCGCCCGGCGCATAGCGCAGAATGCGGCCGGCCCGCGTGAACGCGTCGGCGCCGATCATGGCCGCGTCCGGGGTGGCGCCCGGCTGGTCCACGGTCAGGACCAGCTCGCGCCCGGAGTAAGCGCAGAAGCGCGCCTTCTGCAAGGCGGCGGCGTCGCCGCTCGGCGCCGAGCCGGACAGCGGCAGATCCAGGTCCAGGCCGGCCAGACGCAGCCGTTCGCGACCAGTCAGTGACGAGGCCATGCTGTCTCCCAGAGGTCCGATTCGCACGGCACCGGGCGGCTCCTTCCGGCGGAAGGAGGCTCCTGAGGCGGGTCGAACGGTGTGGCATGGGCACTGACTGCGACCGCACCGACCATGGCTTCGAGATCCGCTTCGACAAGACGGTGCGGCTGACGCTCGACGATGTGACGTTCACCGCCTGGGGTGAGCGCCACGGCCTGGCCACCGGCGGGCTGGACGTGGGGCCGGTCGAGAGCACGCCGAACCATGACGAGGTCGGCGCGCACGACGAGCTGACCTGGCTCTGCACCACGCGCTCGGTTCGCCAGCCGGTGCAGTTCCGCCTCACCGCGCGCTGCTACCAGACCGAACCGGTGGTGATGGTCGAGCTGCAACCCGAACTCAACCGGCCGGTGTTCGGCACCGAGGAGTGCGCCAGCGTCCGTATCGCGCCGCTGCCTGACTGCCGGCAAGCCGTCCAGGTCCACCAACGGGTCAACGAGTACGGCCGCGACGCGGTTGGAAGCTGGTGGTCGCAGGCCCGCTTCTGCGCCGATCCGACTCGCGACAACCCGTGGGACTGGGGCCTGTTCTGCGGTTGGCGCACCGCGGACGGCACGCACCTGGCGCTGGTGCCGCTGCGCGGCGGCGGCGCGGTGAGCCGTCTGCGCGGTGAAGGCGACGGGCTCAGCGTGGTCAGCTCCGGCTGGTGCGGCCAGCACCTCTACCGGCGGCTGCCGCTGTTCGTGCTCGCCGCCGACACCACGCCATCCGGTGCCGTCCACCGCGCCTTGCGCGCCGCCGCCGGCCTGAGCCACTGGAGCTTCCGGCTGCGCGAGGACAAGATCGTCTGCGAGCCGTTCGACACGCTCGGCTGGGCCACCTGGGGCGCACTGGGGCGCGACCTGAGCGAATGGCGCGTCACCGAAGCGGTGGTCGAACTCCGCAACCTCGGCGTGCCGGTCAACTGGGTCAGCTTGGACGAAGGCTGGCAGCAGGTCAACCGGGCGCAGCAACTGGTCGACTTCGACGCCGACCCGGCGCGCTTCCCGGCCGGTCTGGGCGAACTGGTTCGCCGGCTGCAAGGCGAGGGCGGGGTGCGGCACGTCGGCGTCTGGCTGACCTTGCAGGGCGCCTGGGGCGGCCTGGCACCGAACAGCCCCGCCGGCCGCACCGACCGCGCCATCAGCGCCACCGACGGCAGTCTGGTGCCCCACCCCGGCCCCGAGGGCGAGGCGTTCTGGCGCGAGCTGTTCGAGCAGCTCCGCTACGCCGGCATCGACCTGGCCCGCATCGACAACCAGGGCAGCACGCGCAACCTCTACCTCGGCCGCCTGGCGCTCGATGAGGCCGTGGGCGGCGTCATCGAGCAGGTCGAGCGCGCGGCCAACGGCGCCGGCGTCGACCTCGTCGGCTCGATGAGCCACCATCCGGAATGCCTGTTCCACTACTCCGGCACCAACACCGTCCGCGTGGCCGCCGACATCGTGCCCGACGACCGCCGCGCGGCGAAGCTCCACTTGACGCATGCCGTACACGTTGGCCATTGGCTGTCGGAGATCGCCTGGCCCGACTGTGACGCTTTCCCCTCGACGCACGTGGCCGCCCGCGCCTTCGCGGTGGTCAGCGCGCTGTCCGGTGGACCGGTCTGCCTGGCCGATGCGCCCGGCGCGCACGACCTCGACCTGATTGCCCGCCTGCACCTGGACGACGGTCGCCTGTTGCAGCCCGAAGCGCCGGCGACGACGCCGGCCGGTCGCTGGTATGACGACCCACTGACCGGTGGGCGCCCGCTGATCCTCACCGCACCGGCGGCCCGCGTGCCGCGGCGCGACCCGGCGGTGGGCCTCAGCGACTGGCGCTCGTACCCGCAGGCGCTGATGATCGGTCTGGTCAACGTCTCGCTCGACGGCCAGCCGGTCCGGTGCGACTTGCGTCCCGCCGAACTCGCGCTCGAGCCGGCGCCGCGCTACGCGGTGATGAGTCACTTCGGCGGGCGCGCCTGGGTGGTGGAGCCCGACGGCGTGCTGGAGCTGGTGCTCGACGAGCTGCAGGCCGAGGTGCTCACGGTGGCACCGGTGTTCGACGGCCACGCGATGCTCGGCCTGACCAACAAGCTGCTGGGCGCTTGCGGGTGCATCTGGGATAACGATCACGTCATCTCGGTGCCCGAACCAGGTGACGTCCTGCTTTACGATGAGACCGGTCGGCTGGCCGTCTCGGTGGACTATGCGCCCTACCGCATGGCGCTGGAGGGCCGGCCGCTGGAGCGTGGCACGGCGCGGCGTGACGGCGCTTTGGTGTGGGTGGGCGCCGACTCCACGGTGTTCCGGATGGAACCGCCACCGTAGTCGCGGCGTAATGAGCGCCGAACGGCGCGGCACACGCTAACACCACGCCAGGACGCTGTCGGAAAGACGAGGTGCGCAAGATGACACGAATGAAGTGGGCGGCTCTGGTAGCCACGGTACCCACGTTCCTGCTGCTGAGCGGCTGCGCGAAGCCGTCGGTCAGGTCGGGCCAGACCGCCGCCACCTCCTCGCCGCTGCCGGCGGAGTCGGCCAGGGTCGCGCCGGCGGCGCTGTCACTGCCCCAGATCGAGACCACCGTGGCGGGCATCTACGAGCGCGTCAGCCCCTCGGTGGTCAACATCCGGGTCATGAAGGCCGCGCCGCAGGCGTCGCCGCATGGGCCCAAAATGCCGGACATTCCGGGCTTCCCGTTCCCGTTCGGCGCGCCGGATGACGACGAGGAGCAGCCCACGCCGCGCGGCAAAAGCCGCCCGCGGCTGAGCGGTTCCGGTTCGGGCTTCGTCTGGGACACCGCCGGCCACATCGTGACCAACAACCATGTGGCCAAGGGCGCCGACAAGCTCTCGGTGACCTTCAGCGACGGCACGCAGGCGACCGCCAAGCTGGTCGGCACCGACCCGGACAGCGACCTGGCGGTGATCAAGGTCGACTTGCCGAAGGAGCGCCTGCCGAAGGTGGAAGTGGCCGACAGCAGCGGCGTCAAGGTCGGTCACCTGGCGGTCGCCATCGGCAACCCGTTCGGGCTGGAAGGCACCATGACGGTGGGCTTCATCAGCGCGCTCGGGCGCCTGCTGCCAGTCGAGCCCGGCCGCGCCAATGCGCCCGGCTACAGCATTCCCGACGTGATCCAGACCGACGCGCCGATCAACCCGGGCAACTCCGGCGGCGTGCTGACCAACAGCGCCGGCCAGGTCATCGGCGTCCCCTCGGCGATCATCTCGCAGTCCGGCGCCTCGGCGGGCATCGGTTTCGCCATCCCGTCGAACATCGTGCGCAAGGTCGTGCCCTCGCTGATCGCCAAGGGCCACTATGAGCACGCCTGGATCGGGATCAGCGGCACGACGCTGCAACCGGATATGGCCAAGGCGATGAACCTCGACCCGAACCTGCGCGGCGCGCTGGTGGCCGAGGTGCTGCAGGGCAGCCCGGCCGACAAGGCCGGCTTCCGCGGCAGCGATCGCGAGATCGACGTCGACGGCGTGCCGGTCAAGGTCGGCGGCGACATCGTCACCGCCATCGAGGGCCAGAAGGTCAAGCGGTTCGACGACATCGTGTCCTGGCTGGCACGGTCGGCCGAAGTCGGCCAGACGGTCAGCCTGACGGTGTTGCGCGGCGGCAAGGAAGCCGTGCTGAAGACGACGCTGGCGGCGCGGCCGGGCAAGGGCACGCAGACGGCGCAAGCGTCGGGCGACCCGGAGCATCCGGCCTGGCTGGGCATCGGTGGCGCCACGCTGAGCCCAGAAGCGGCCAAGGCGATGGGCCTGAAGCCGGAGCAGAAGGGCGTGCTGGTGGCCCAGGTGGAGAACGGCAGCCCGGCCGACAAGGCGGGGCTGCGGGGCAGCACCAAGGTCATCGAGCAAGGCGGTCAACGACAGGCCGTCGGTGGTGATGTCATCACCGCGGTGAACGGCAAGGACATCGCCTCGGTCGACGACCTGCAGGCGGCGGTCCGGCAGAGCAAGCCGGGCCAGACGATGGAGCTGAGGCTCTTGCGCGAGGGCAAGAGTCAGACGGTCAGCCTGACCTTGGGCGAGCAACCGAAGTAGGCCGCGGACGCTGCCGGACGGGCGAGCCCGCGTCGCAGGTGGCGCGGGCTCGCCTGTTTGGGGCCGAGATGCCCGCCGGCGCGGTACAATAGCGGGCGGCACCTGACAGGAGGCGTCAATGGACCGCAAGCGGTGGTGCGTGTGGACCGTACTGGGGCTGCTGCTCGCGAGCGCGGCGGCACCGGCTCAGGTGGTGGTCAACCCGCTGTTCTCCGACCACGCCGTGTTGCAGCGGGAGCTGCCGATTCCGGTCTGGGGCACGGCCGCGGCCGGCGAGAAGGTCCTGGTCAAACTCGGCGACAATGCCGTGCTGACCACCGCCGGCGCCGACGGCCGCTGGCTGGCGAAGTTGGCGCCGATGGCCGCCGGCGGACCGTTCGAGCTGACCGTCCAGGGCACCAACGTCATCACGGTCAAGGACGTGCTGGTCGGTGAGGTGTGGGTGTGCAGCGGCCAGTCCAACATGCAGATGACGGTCAACAGCACCGCCAACGCCGCAGCGGCCATCGCCGCGGCCAATGACCCGTCACTGCGCCTCCTGACCGTGCCGCGCCACAGCGCGATTGAGCCTCTGACCAGCGCGCCGGTCAAATGGGAGCTGTGTACGCCGCAGACGGTGCCCGGTTTCACCGCCGTGGGCTACTTCTTCGGACAGCGGCTGCGCGCGGCGCTCAACGTGCCGGTCGGCCTGATCAACTCCAGCGTCGGCGGCACGCCGGCCGAGGCCTGGACCAGCTACGGCACGCTGTTCATGGAACCAGAACTGCGGCCGCTGTGCCAAGGCTTCCAGAAGGCCCTGGACGAGTACAGCACGCGCATGCGCGACTACCGCGACAAGGTGCTGCCCCGCTGGCAGGACGAGGTGAAGAAGGCCAAGGCAGACAAGCGCCAGCCGCCGCGACAGCCCGGCCCGCCGATGGGGCCGAACCATCAGAGCCGGCCAGCCGGTCTGTACAACGGCATGATCGCGCCGCTGATCCCCTATGCCATTCGCGGCGCCATCTGGTACCAGGGCGAGGCGAACGCCGGCCGCGCCGCCCAGTACCGCACGCTGTTCCCCACCATGATCCGCGATTGGCGCCAGAAGTGGGGCCAGGGCGAGTTCCCGTTCTACTTCGTGCAGTTGGCACCCTTCATGAAGATCCGGCCCGAGCCGTCCGAGAGCAACTGGGCCGAGCTTCGGGAGGCCCAGCTCTACACTCAGCAGACCGTGCCCCACACCCACATGGCGGTGATCACCGACGTCGGCGATGAACTGGACATCCATCCGAAGCAGAAGCAGCCGGTGGGCGAGCGCCTCGCCTTCGGCGCGCTGCGGCTGATCCACGGCCAGTCACTCGTCTGCTCGGGTCCGGTGTTCGAGAGCCTGTGGGTCGAAGGCGCGGTGGCGCATCTGCGCTTCGTGTCCACGGCGGGCCGGCTGGAGGCGCGCGGCGGCGCGCTCAAGGGCTTTGCCGTGGCGGGCAGCGACCGCCGCTTCTACTGGGCCGAGGCCCGCCTCGTGGGCAGCGACGAAGTGGCCGTCACCTGCCCACAGGTGGCCCATCCCGTGGCCGTGCGCTATGGCTGGGCCGACTATCCCGTCGTCAACTTGTGGAACCGCGCCGGTCTGCCGGCCTCGCCGTTCCGGACCGACCAGTGGCCGCGCAGCAAGTGAGCACTGCCCGCAACCATCGCCGTTCGCCTCGCGTCGCGCGCCGACCCGTCCGGTGGGCGTGGGGGCTGCTGCTGGCGGGCCTGCTGACGTCGCCGTCGCTGGCAACGGTGACCTGCGCGCCGGTGTTCAGCGACCACCTTGTGCTCCAGCGCGAGTTGCCCGTGCGCATCTGGGGGCAGGCCGACGATGGCGAAACCGTCACCGTGCAGTTCCAGGGGCAAGCGGTGGCCACCACGGCCAAGGACGGCGCCTGGGCGGTGCGGCTGGCGCCGCTGAAGCCGAACGGCGCGGACAACCTGGTGGTCTCGGGTGACCGCAATACGGTCATTGTGCGCGACGTGCTCGTCGGTGACGTCTGGCTGTGCAGCGGACAATCGAACATGGCCCTGCCGCTGGCCCGCACCATCGGCGGCCCAGCGGCCGTCAACGGCGCGACCAACCGCCGTCTGCGCCTGCTCAAGGTGCCGCGCCGGCACCACGACCAGCCGACGGCGGAGCTGCGTGCGCGCTGGGTCGAGTGCCGGCCCGACACCGCGGCCGAGTTCTCGGCCGTGGCCTACTACTTCGCGCGCGCGCTCCAGCCGGCCGTCGACGTGCCGATCGGCCTGATCGACGCTTCGTACGGCGGCACGCCCGCCGAGTCGTGGCTGAGCGCCGAGGGGTTCAACCGCTCCGGCTCCGACGAGCTGGTCACGGTCTACCAGCGCGGGCTGGCGGCCTACGATCCCGCGGTGCGGCGCGACACCAAGGCCCACGCCGACTGGCAGCGACTGGTCGCCGCCGCCCGCCGCGACAAGAAGCCACCGCCGTTCGAGCCCGACGAGGACGCCAAGCGCATCCCCGCCGTGGTCTACAACGCGATGATCGCGCCACTGGCGCCCTATTCGCTGCGGGGCGTGCTGTGGTACCAGGGCGAGGCCAACGCGCCGCGCGCGCGGCTCTACCGCTCGATGCTGGCCGCGCTGATCCGCGACTGGCGGGCCGCCTTCCGCGCGCCCGAACTGCCGTTCCTGCTGGTGCAACTGCCGGCCTGCGCGGTCAGCGGCGGGGTCGAAGGCGACTGGGCCGAGCTGCGCGAGGCGCAGTTGCTGACTCATCTGGCCGAACCCAGGTCGGCGCTGGTGGTCACCTGCGACCTGGGCGAGTCCGACACGCTCCACCCGTTGCGCAAGGCGCCGGTCGGCGAGCGCCTGGCCTTGGCGGCCCGAGCGGTGTGCTTCGGCGAGAAAGTGGCCTTCAGCGGCCCGCTCTACCAGAGCATGAGCGTCGACGGCCAGCGCGTCAGGCTGCAGTTCGCACATGCCGTGCAGGGCCTGGTGTCGCGTGGCGGACCGCTGACGGGGTTCCTGGTGGCCGGACGCGATGGCCGCTTCCAGGCCGCCGAAGCGGTCATCGAGAACGACCAGGTGCTGGTCTGGAGCTCGCAGGTGCCGCAACCGGCGGCCGTCCGCTACGCCTGGGCCGACAACCCCGAAGCGAACCTGGCCAACGGTGCCGGACTGCCGGCCTCGCCGTTCCGCACCGACGACTGGCCACGGCCCGAACCCAAACGGTGACATCGGCGCGCTCGTCGTCGTCTTCTAGTAGCAACGGAGGACGACCATGCGCGAGAGCAACCGCGGGCGGTGGATGGTGGTGTTCGGAGTCGGCTTGCTGCTGGGTCAGGCGCTCGGGCCGGCGATCGCCTGGGCCGCCGACCGCATCGAGGTCAACCTGCCCAGTGTGTTCCGCGTCGAGGCCAACCGCACCTGGCCGGTCGAGGTCGAACGCCCGGTCGAGGTCCGCCTGGACCGCAACTACCTGCCGCAGTTCCACGTGGCCATCGACCAGATACCGCCGCTGAAGATCGAGGGCAAGGTGCCCGCCGCGACCACCTTCGCGCCCATCAAGGAGACCGCCGAGGCCACCGTGTTCGTGGCGCACAAGCCGGACGGCTCCTGCCGACTGCTGCGCTGGGACCACCAGACCCGCAAGGTCGAGCAGGTCGGTGAGTTCGACCTGTAGCCGCGGCTACTGCTCGGCCAGGAAGTCCAGGATCCGGCGGGCATGGTGCTCGAAGGTCAGCCCGGCCTGCACGCGCTCGCGAGCCGCTTGCGCCTGAGCCAGGCGCAACGTGTCATCGGCCAGGAGCGCCGTGGCCTTGGCCACCAGGTCGTCGCCGCCGTCGGTGAAACAGATGGTCTCGCCGAACAGCGTCTCGGCGGTCGGCACCCGGTCGGAGAGGATCGGCGCACCACACAGAGTGGCCTCCCACAGCCGCGACGTGGGCATGTCCTGGTTGCGGTGCCAGGCGGTATGGCACGACAGCACCAACTGACAGCTCGAGTACAGCGCCGGAACGTCGCTCGGGTGGATCGGGCCGTGGAGCGCACCCGCGGCGACCAGCTCCGGCTCGCGCTCCCAAGCGGCGCCGTAGATGGCCAGGCCCAACGGCAGCAGCGGCAACAGGAAGCGCTCGACCTCGGCTCGCGTCCGGTTGTGGTTGGCGCAGAAGACGATGGGATGCCTGAACTCGTCGCGCGGCGGGCGCGGGTGATAGACGTTGGGATTGGCCGACATCGGCACGAACAGGATGCGCTGCGCGCCGTGGGCGCGCACCCGTTGGCCGAGCATCGGGCTGGCCACCAGGATGGCCTCATACTGCGGTGCGGACGTTTCGGCGACCCCGCGCGACGCTTCGAGCCGCGGCGCCTGGTACCACCAGACGTTCCGCACGTTGGCCACCAAGCGGGTGTCGGGATGGGCGTAGAAGCTGATCACCAGGTCCAGGTTGTCGTGAATGGTGTCGACGCCGTAGACCTCACACTCGGCCACGTCGGGTTGCCCGCGCAGCGCATCGGCCAGGCCGACCGCCATGATCTCGTCGCCCCAGACGGCGCCGCTGCTGTAGGTGTTGACCACCGGCAGTTGCAGTCCGATCTTCAGTTGGCTCATGGCCGCTCCGGCAGGAGGCCGAGGATGGTCTCCAGGCAATGCCGCGCGGTGAACCGCTCGGCGACGTAGCGCTGGCCGGCCGCCACCATCGCCTGGCGCTCCGCCGGATGGGCCAGCCACCAACGGATGGTCTCGGCTGCATTCTCCAAGGTGACGTGGACCACCTGGCGTCCCGGCTCGAACACGAACGGCTCGGTGGTCGGCTCGCTGACCACCAGCGAGCCGCAGGCCAGCGCCTCGACGATGCGCAGTTCGGTGTTCGGGAACGCGGTGAAGTGCAGGTTGAGCGTGATCTTGGCGCGGTTGAGCGCCGCGATGTAGTCGTCGCCCCAGAGCTGCGGCCACTCCACTCGCACGCCGGCCTCGCGGATGCGGCTGATCCACTCGTGGCGGTGGTCCGACTCCAGGCCCATGAACAGCACCTCGACGTCGCGCTCGCCGCCCAGGTCACGGTGACGCGCCGGGTCGTACGGCAGCGGTACCACGCCGCGGATGTTCGTGTGGCCTTCGCGGAGCAGGTACTCCAGACCGTGGCTGTCGTGCAGGATGACATCGTCGTAGCGCGGCGCCACGGCGCAGAACTCGTCGTACTTGACGCGAGCCACCGGGTCACAGCCACGGAGCGTCGGCAGCACGTCGGGGTAGTACAGCACCTTGCGGGCTGCGATGCGCTCCAGCAGGTCGGGCGGGAAAGCGTGCCCGCGGTCGAACAAGATCAGCTCGTCGGGTTGGCTCGCCAACAGCGCCAGGACCGCTCGCGGATCGGCGAAGTAGTCCACCGGCACCGCTTCGTAGCCCATCTCGGCGGCGGCGCGGAGCAGCCAGGGCGGCATGTAGTAAGGCACCTGCTGCCCGACGATGTACAGCCGCCCTCGCTCGCCGGTCCCGATGGCGTCGCTCGGTCGCACCGGCGGCGGCGCGATGGCCAACTGCGCCGCGACCGCCGGCGGCGGCGCGGCGGGCACCTCGGGCTCCGGCAACACGGCGCCGGTCTCGGCCGTCCAGTCCGGCGGGACGCCCTCGGCCAGCTTCAGCGAGACGGTCACACCGGCCTGGACCAGGGCGCGCAGAGCCGCCAGCTCACCGGCGTCGGGCGCGCGCTCCACCGCCATCTCGCAGGCTGCGGCCGTCCGCAGACCGTCCGGTAGCGGCGCGTGCAAGGTGACCCGCGCCGACCAGGGCCAGCCGTCGCACGCCAGTTGGTCGGCCAGCGCGGCGAAGCGGTCCGGCGCCGCATTCGCCGCCGGGTCGGCCACGAACAGATGGGTCAGCCGCGGGTAGTTGCGGCGGCACAGCTCCACCTCTTCGCCCAGCGCGGCCAGGCTGCGCCAGCGCTCCGGGCCGCGACTGACCCGTAGCGCGAGCTGCGGCCCCGCGGGCTGGCCGGGCAGCGGCTCACGGTACCGGTGCACGGCGTGGTCACGGTACGGCAGCGGCAGATCGTCGAGGTCGCGGACCGGATCGGGCGGATAGACCATCGGCTGATCGAGCTGCGCCGCAGCGAGCAGGCCCATCTCCGGCTCGCCGAGCACCACCGCCCTGAGGCCGGGCACTTGCAGCAGCACCTCGGCCACCGGCACCGTGCCATCGGCGAACAGCACCACCACCTGGCGCATCTGGGCCGCCGCGGTGATCAACGGCAGGTCGTCTTCGAGACTGGCCCGGCAACTGGCCAACGCCACCACGTCGCACGACAGCTCACTGATGCGTTGCAGGAACCCCTCGGAGGACTCGCGCGTGGCCACCGAGTCGGCCAGCGAGACGACATGGTCGTGCTGCTTGAGGAGCGCCGTGGCAAAGGCCAGCGGCCACGGCCACGGTACCACGGGTGACCCGACCGGCACGACCCGCGGCGGCTCGGCGCCGGCACGCACCCCCCAGCCGCCCTTGGCGGGGTACCACGGCGGGTTGCAGATCAGAACACGCAAATTCGGCTCCGACGAGAGGTCACCAGAGCTATTCGGCGGCGCGGGCGTCCCTCCTGCCGATCGCTCTACCCCGCCGCCGGCCGGCTCAGCCGGCCGACAAGCGCACGGTGAAGCCCTCGGTCGGGCGCTGGTCCATGTCGCGCAGGTCGGCCACCGGGTCGCAGCCGCCGTGGTTGGTCACGGTCACGTCACCCACCGTCGGGCGCGCCAAGGTCAGGTCGACCCAGCCGGCGTCATCGGCGACCACCGCGGCCAGGGCGACTTCGCCTTGCTGGTCCGTGACCGCGAAGTCGCGCACCCGGGCCATTTTGCGCCAGCCACCGGCCGGTCGCACGAAGGTCACCCGGATCGTCGGCGGCTCGCCCACCTGGCGTTGGGCGCCGACGAACCGCACGCCGGGCGCCGGCTCATCGCGGCCGAACACATGCCGCAGCGCCGCAGCGGCGAACCGCTGGCCCAGCAGCACGTTGCCCGGCGCCGAGATGTGCACCTCGTCGCTCATCGGCAGGTCGACCGTCGGCACCAGGTGGACCTCGTCCAGCTCGGCGACCGCTTGCCGCTGGGCCTCGCGGAGCGCCGTCCAGGCAGCCTCGGCTGCAGGCGGCACCACGGCGGCGAACCGCCCCAGTTGCGCGGTCAGCACCGGCAGCAACGCGCCCATCTCCGCGCGCCAGGCGGCGATGAACCGCCCGAAGCGGGCGCGGTAGTCGCCCTGCAGGCCTTGCAGGGCATCGCTCTCGCCCTGGTACCAGACCAGTCCGCGGACGTCGCCGCCGGCGGCTCGGATCATCTGCATCAGATTGGCGTAGAGCAAGCCGCGCTGCGCCGGCTCCCACATCGACAGCGGCGAACCACCCAGCGCGGTCGGGATCAGGCCGATGGGATAGCCGAGCGCCGACTGCAGCGCTCGACCGAAGGCCAGCCATGGCGAGTGCGCCTGGAACACGCCATGGACCGTGATGGGGTGCAAGGTGCGGGTCGCATCTTCGAGCGGGTGCGTGGCCAGCTTCCAGACCTCGTCGTTGCCGAACAGGTGGACACCCAGCGTCGGCGGATCGTCCACCACGCCCAGCCCGGTGCCCGACGCGTTGCTCTGCCCCGCGATGACCCAGATGTCGCCGACGCCCAGGTGGTGGACGTAGTCGCCACGGGTCGGCCGTGGATCGGCATGGCCCGGTCGCGTGGCGCGCACCTCGGCCCGGTAGAGCCCGCCGGCCGGCACGCCGCGGAGCACACCGCGCCAGCGTCCGTCGGCGCCGTGCTCAGCCGGCCGCCAGTCCAGACCGGCGGTGACCGGCGCGCCATCGCGCTCGCGCACCAGGCGCAGCTCGATAGCGAAACGCGCCGCGTCGACGCGGTAGGCACCGGCCAACTCGATGTCGACGGTGCCGTCGGCACCTTGTTGCCGGATCTGCCAGTCGGCCGGGCCTTCGTCGATGGAGACGCCGGGCAGCAGCGGGTCGGTCATGTCGGCCCCTCTCGCACCGGGGCGGCCGCGCGGCCGCCCCGGTGTCTGGTCAGCTCAGACCGGGTTCGGCACGAAGTCGCCGCCACGGCACTGCTTCAGGTGGTTGAGCGCGTGCACTTGGCCGGTCATCTCCAGTTCGCCACGGTAGACCGGGTCGTGCCAGCCCTCGATGTCGATGCTGCCCACGAACCCGCCGCGGCGCAGCTCGCTGATGATGTCGGTCCAGTTGCAGTCGCCGAAGCCCGGCGTCCGGTGGAAGGCGAACGGCTTCGGCCCGTCCACGCCGTACTCGCGCACGACGTCCCACAGAATGGTGCAGTCCTTGCCGTGCAGGTGGAAGATCTTGGAGACCCACTTGCGCAACTGCGGCATCGGGTCGATCAGGCTGACCATCTGGTGGCACGGCTCCCACTCGAGGCCGATGTTGTCCAGCGGCACGGCATTGAACATCATCTCCCAGGCCGTCGGGTTGTGCGCGATGTTCCAGTCGCCCCGTTGCCAGTCGCCACCCATGTCGCAGTTCTCGAAGGCGATCTTCACGCCCTCGTCAGCGGCCAGCTTGGTCAGCGGGCCAAACACCTCGGCGAAGCGGTCCATGCTCTTGTCGATGGGCTCGTTGACCACGCGGCCCGCGAACCCGCAGACCACGCCGGCGCCGAACGCACGCGCGGCCTTGATGCACTTGACCCAGTCCTGGCGCGTGACCTCGTCGATGTCGTTGACGCCGAGCGGGTTGCCGTAGACACCCAGCGAGCTGACCTGGGCACCGGAATCGCCGAGCGCGGCCTTGACCTCGTCGGCCAGCTTGGCCAGGTCGGCGCCACCGAGCTGCTGCCACCAGTTGATCTCGAACGATTCGAAGCCGTACGGCAGGATCTGCTTGATGTAGTTGGCCGCGTTGGCGCCCGGCACCAAGGTTCCGATCCGAATCTGCTGCTCCATTACTACTCCAATCCAACCACCGGCACCTTGGCGCCGGTGCGGGCACTCTCCATTGCGGCGAAGACCATCGCCAAGGAGTTGATGTTGTCGTGGCACTCCGTCTGCGGCCGTTCGCCGGTGCGCAGGAACCGCAGCATCTCCTGGAGTGCCCCGTGCATGCCGCTGGCCGCCAGGGGGGACTCCGGCACGACCACCTCGGCCAGCGGCCGGTGGAAGCCCTCGTCACCGGTCACGACCTGCCCGTGCGGCTGCTGGTCGCCGGCGTAGAGCAACGTGCCACGCTCGCCGATGAAGCGCCAGTCGCCGTTCCACGAGGTGTGGCAGCCTTCGGCGCACCAGCTCCCGCGGTAGTTGAACACGACGCCGTGGTCCAGCTCGAAGATGGCCGCGGCCGACACATCGCCGCGGTACCAGGAGCCGCGCGGGTTGAACTCGACGCAGTAGACACTGCGCGCGTTGAGCCCGGTCGTGAACCGCACCAGGTCGAAATGGTGGATGGCCATGTCGAGAATGAGCGGGCTCGGCATCTCATCGCGGAAGCCACCGAAATGCGCGCCGAGGTAGAAGTCGCAGTTGACGGTGGTCAACTCGCCCAGAGCGCCGCCGGTCACCGCCAGGCGACAGCGGTCATGCCGCGCGTCCCAGCGGCGCGACTGACTGACCATGTAGAGCCGCCCGGTCTCCTCGGCCGTGCGCACCATCTGGCGCGCTTCGGCCATCGAGGCCGCCAACGGCTTCTCGCCGACCACATGGCAGCCGGCGCGGAGCGCGGTGCAGGTGACCTGACAATGCGCCTCGGGCACGGTCAGGTCGACCACGAAGTCGGGCTGATGCTTGGCCAGCGCCGCGCTGACGTCGGTCATCGCCTCGGCGGCGACGTCATACTTGGCGATCTGAGCCGCGGCAGCTTCGGCGCGCAGGTCGACCACCGCGCAGATGTCGACCTGCTCGGTCTTCAGCGGTGGGAACCAGGCATTGGAGATGCCACCCGCGCCGACCACAACGCAACGTTCAGGCATGGTGTGCGGCCTTTCGTGGTTGGGTGCGGCGACCTCACCCGCCAACGCCCTTGGCATCAGCCCCAAGGGCGCCGTGGGGTGAGGTCGCCGTGACGCAGCCTAGAGCCGGATCTCCTTGCGCTCGGCGGCACTGCGGTAGAGCCCGTCGAGGATGGTGATCAGCTTGAGCGAGTCCTCCGCCGGCACCGGCGACGGCTTGCCCTTGGCCACCGCTTCGGCAAAGGCGACGCACTCCTTGGCGTGCGGCTCGCCGCCTTCGGCCTGCAGCAGGCGACTGTCGACCAACTGGCTGGTGGCGTTGTTGGCGGTGACCATCGTGTTGGACGGCCAATGGGCGCCGGCCTTGTCGCCGTACAGCCACATCTGCATGTCCTCGCCGGCGCCCTTCTGGTCGTGGTGCAGCAGCCAGCTCACCTCGAGCACCAGCGTGGCACCGTTCTCGAAGCGGACGAACGCGGCGGCGAACTCCTCGACGTCGAAGGTGGCCGGGATCGGGCCGCCCCAGGCGCTGAAAGCACCCTTCTGGTGCGCCAACTTGTCCTGCGTCACGCCGGTCACCGCCACCGGCGTCGGGTAGCCCATCATCCACAGCGTCAGGTCGAGGATGTGGACGCCGATGTCGATGCACGGGCCGCCGCCGCTGTGCTGCTTCATGATGAAGCCTGGGCGCGTCGGCGCGCCGGCGCGGCGGAGCATCCAGCTCCGGGCGTGGTAGATGTCGCCCAGCGCCTTGCGGTCAATCTCGGCCTTCAGCGCCTTGGCGCTGCCCTGGAAGCGGAAGTGCTGCGCGGTCATCAGCAGCTTGCCGCTCGCGTCGCGCGCGGCGATCATCTTCTTGATGTCGGCCGGCGTGGGCGCCAGCGGCTTCTCGCAGATGACGTGCTTACCCGCGTTGAGCGCCGCCACCGTGTACTCGGTGTGGTACATGTTCGGCGTGCAGACATCGATGATATCGATGTCCGGATCGGCGATCATCGCCTGCGGGTCAGCGTACGTTTTGCTCACGCCGGTGGCGTTGGCTGCGCGCTGCAGCGGTTCGGCGAAGGTGTCCGCCAGCGCGTACAGCTCCGCATGCGGGCTCTCTCGCCAGCCGGGGAAGTGAGTGTTGGCGATGCCGCCGACACCAATCACGCCAACCTTCAGCGTCTTTGCCATGGGGTCTCTGTCCTTCTGATCTTCGATTGCGCCGCCGGTCCGCACGGCCGGCCCTCGGTGCTGGCTGCAAGCGATTGGCCAGTGACCACGCGCCCAGACACCACGGCGCCCGGTCTCCCGGGCGCCGTGGGCTCTCAGCTACAGCTCGTCTCGAGCGGTCAGTTGGCCCACATGCTGTACAGCCCGCAGCCCGGCACGTTGTACGTCGCGGCGGTCTGACTCAAATCCTGGGCCACGATGTTGCTGGACTTGAGCCACTTGACGTGGCCATCGGCGAAGGTCACGTTCTTGCCTTCGTTGTGCGGACCGGCCACCGACACGTTGGCCGTGCTCAGCGTGTTCTGGGCGCGGCCGACCCAGTCGTACCAGCCGGTGAAGCACTGGCCGTTGCCCTTGTCCATGAACAGGTAGGTCGACGCCGTCTGCTTGCAGTCGGCCATGGCGGCGCCGTGGGCGTTCTCGTTCCAGGCATAGCAGACGCCGCGGTTGGCATAGCCATTGCTGCCCGTCGGGTAGACGTTGCCGGTGGTGATGTTGGTGTTGCCGCTGGTCGACGGGCACAGCCAGAGCTGCGTGTTCTTGGCGTACGGCTCCAGCAGGTCCTGCCAGTGCCGGCCCAGCGGGTTGCCGCCGTTGTAGTTCAGGTAAGGGGCGCGCTCGTCGTAGTCCTGGCAGTACTGGACAAAGGCCAGCCCGAGTTGCTTCAGATTGCTGGCGCAACTCGACTGCCGGGCCTTCTCGCGGGCCTTGGCGAACACCGGGAACAGGATGGCGGCCAGGATCGCGATGATCGCGATCACCACCAACAACTCGATCAGCGTGAATGCACGCAGACGACGCATCAGACGACTCCTCTGTCACAACTCGTCCCGCCGTGGTGTCGGCGGAAGCGTGGCGGGCCAGTCAGCAGTTCGTCGGCCGGTGGTGTTACCGGGGGATGTAGCCGAGGTTACGGCGAGACCGGTCCTGCTACTGGTAACGCGCGCCGGTGCGCCGTTGGTTCTCACTGGCGAACCATCGTCACGGGCCGGACTCGCGCGCAGAGGAACCGCCCAGTCGGCGGTGAAGTCGGCCGCGCCCGACAGCGGGCACGCCAATGGAGGCAGTCACGATATGGCAAGACGACGAGCGCTGACCTTGGCCGCCGGCGTGGTGGTCACCGCGGCCGGACTGGTCTGGGCGGCCGAGGGCTACAAGGATACGCCGCTGCTGCCCGGTGGCCGGTGGCACGTCCACGACCCCGACCGGCCCCAGCCGCGGGTGGTCGAGCCCGGCACCACCAGCACCCCCGAGGCGCCCGGCAAGCCGCCGAGCGACGCGGTGGTGCTGTTCGACGGCACCGACCTGAGCAAGTGGCACGGCGACAAGGGCAAGCCGGCGCCCTGGAAGATCGTCGATGGCGCGGCGCTATCGGCCGGCGGCTACATCTTCACCAACGAGCGGTTCGGCGACTGCCAGCTCCATGTCGAGTTCGCCACGCCCAGCAAAGTGATGGGGGGTGGTCAGGGCCGCGGCAACAGCGGCGTGTTCTTCTGTGACGGCCGCTACGAGATCCAGGTGCTGGACTGTTATCGGAACCGCACCTACGCCGACGGCACCACCGCGGCGCTCTACGGCCAGTTCCCGCCGCTGGTCAACGCCTGCCGCAAGCCCGGTGAGTGGCAGACCTACGACATCATCTGGCAGGCGCCACGCTTCAGCGCCCAGACCCGCGAGATTGAGCAGCCGGCCTACGCCACCGTGCTGCACAACGGCGTGGTGGTGCACCACCACACCGCGCTGCTCGGCGGCACCAACCACAAGGCCAACCCCAAGTACCGGTTCCACGCGCCCGAAGGCCAGATCGGTCTGCAGGACCACGGCAACCCGGTGCGCTACCGCAACCTGTGGCTGCGCCGGCTGGGCACCTACGACGAGGAGGCACCGCCGGCCGCGCCGGCCGCCAAACCCGCCCCGGCCACGCCGGACACCAAGCCCGCCCCGGCCACGCCGCCGCCGGCGCCGAAGTAGCCGCGGCGCTACTTCAGCGCGCGCTCCAACTGCTTCGCGCGCTCGGCGTCGTTCTGCTGGAGCCACTTCAGCTCAGCCTCGGCCTGGCCGCGTTGGCCGAGTTTGGCGTAGGCCAGACCGAGGTTGAGGTGCGCTTCCGCGTGGCGCGGATCGGCCCGCAGCGCGGCCTGCGCCGCCTCCACGGCGTCCTTGGCCTGATCGAGGCGCAGGTGCGCCACGGCCTGATTGCTCAGCGCCTGCGCATAGCCCGGCCGCGCGGCATTCGCGCGACGGAACAGGTCGAGTGCGGCCGGTACATCGTTGCGGCGCAGGGCCAGCACCCCCAGGTTGTTCAGCGCGACGCTGTGCTGCGGACGCAGCTCCACCGCGCGCGTGTAGTGCTTCACGGCCTGGCCCGTATCGCCGGTGCGGTCATAGCACAGGCCCAGGTGGAACCAGGCGTCGGCGTCATTGGGGCGCTGGGCCACTTGGTCGGTGTAGAACGGTATCGCGCCCGCGTAGTCGTCACGGACCAGCGGCCGGTACGAGCAGGCGTCCACGCGAACCGTCGCCTCGGCCCGCCAACCCGCCGGGATGGCCGCGCCGTATTCGGCCAGGTTGCGCGGCGGGCCGGGCCGGAGCGCCAGCGCCCGCGGGCTCGGAATGGCGAAGTTGAGGCCCTGGCCCGCCTGCACCACGCCGCGGCCGGCGGTCAGCATGGCGCTCTGGACGCCGACGATTTCACCGTTCAGGTTCAGCACCGGTCCGCCACTGCTGCCCTGCGAAATGGGCACGTTGTGCTGCAGCAGGATGCCCATGCCCGGCAACTGGCGGCGCGCCGCCAGCACGCCGGTGCTGACCGTGCCGTCCAGGCCGAGCGGGCAGCCGATGGCCACCAGACTGTCGCCTTCGGCCGGCAGGTCCGCGGCGATGGGCAACGGCCGCACGCCGGTCAGCGCCGGCGCGATACGGAGCAAAGCCAGATCCCACGGCGGGTCGTCGGCCAGCACGCTGTTGACCTCATGCCGACTGCCACCAGGGAAACGGACCTCGGCGCGCTCGCCGCCGGTCAGCACGTGACGCACGGTCAGCACGCAGTCGGGTGCCACCAGCGACCCCGAGCCGACCGACGGCATCGCGCGGTCGGGACTGAACACCAGCACCGTACAGACCGCCGGTTTGGTGGCGCGCACCAGGTCGGCCAGCGACGACGCGGCCTCGACCGGCACCACCAGAACCGCCCAGCAGACCAACGAGAGCGCAACACGACGCATAACGGTCTTCCACACCGCGCGAGCGCGCGTGGAGCCATCATACTCGATCAGCCGCGCTTGGCCGCCAACAGCGCTTGCCGGTCGGCGCTGCGCTTGTAGTGCTCATCGAGCGGATAGCAGCCCGAGCGCAGGCCGTTCCGCGGCGCGGTGGTGCAGTCGCTGAACGTCCGGCAGAGCAGCTTCTTGTCCACCGTGCCACGGGTCAAGGTGTCGATCGGCAGTTCGGGACAGCTCAGCACCATCCGGCCGATACCGACGCTGTCCACCCAGCCGGCCCGCACCACCGCCTGCGCCACGTGCGGCAGAAACTCCTGCAGGTACGTGTAGGCCGTGCCGACCAGGCAGTGCTGCGGGAAAGCGGCCCTCAGTTCGCGCACCGCCTGGATCTGCCGCACGCAGCCGACGAGCGGATCCTCCGGCGGCTGGTACGCGTCCGATGGTGGGTAGATGGCCGGTCGCTGGAGGTGCGGGTTGTAGTAGGGACTCCCGGCGGTCAAGTTGACCAAGTGGATGCCCAGTTCATCGAGTAGCGCCAGGAACTGGTGCGTCTCCGTGAGGTCGATCGTCAGCGGGTTCTGGCGGTCGCAGCCGAAGCCCGGGTACGGCAGTGCGTCCGCATAGTTCTCGGGAATGCCGGGCCCGAGCTTGCCGCCGGGGCCGGGGCGCTCCGGGTCGGGCCGGTACGGCACGCTGTCGAACGCGCTCAACCGCACGCCGATCCGCAGGCCTGGCACGCGGGCCCGGATGCCGGCCACCAGCTCGCGCAGGTAGCGCGTGCGGTTCGCGAAGCTGCCGCCGTAGGGTCCTGGCCGGTCGAACGCGCTGAGCAGTTCATGGCCCAGGTAGCCGTGACAGTGCTTCAGGTCGACGAAGTCGTAGCCCAGTTCGGCCGCCAGCGCCGCGGCCTCGATGTAGTCGGCAATGTACTCGCCGATCTGCTCGTCGGTCAGCACCGGGTGGTCGGCGGCAACGTGGAACTTGCGGTCGAGCACCGGGTGGTGATAGGCGATGCGCGGTTCGAGCGCCCGCTTGTCGTTCGGCCGGCAGAAGCGGCCCGAGTGCGTCAGTTGCAGCCCGACGACCAACCCGTCGGTGTCGCCACAGCGCTGGCGGTGCGCCTCGACCAACGTGGTCCGCAAGGCCCCGATGTCGCCGGCGGTGGCGCGGTTGAGCAGCAACTGGTTCGGGTTGGCGCGCCCGTCGTGGCGCACCGCCACGGCTTCACCGCCCCAGATCAGCTTGGCGCCGCTCTGCCCGAAGCGCTGCCAGCGGCGAACCGTGTCCTCGCTCGGGCGACCATCGGGCGTGCCGTCCCAGCCCTCCATCGGGTGGATGCACCACCGATTGGCAATCCGGAACCCGTCGACCTCGATCGGCGCCGCCAGCGGCGAAGTGCCCGCGGTCAGGATGGTGTCGTCGCACGGCAGGTCCAGGCCGAGGTCGGCCAGGTGACGGCGGAAGTCGGCGACGCTCTGGTGGCGGCCGATCAGCGGGAACGATTCGGGCATGGTCAGCGTGCTCCGGGCGGATGGCGCCAGCGTACAACGCGCCTGCGGGCTGGTCAACTCTGCCGGCGGTGGGGTTGATCTCCCTGACGGAAGGGCTACAATGCCTGGTGATATGACGGTGCGGGCAGTGCCGCGCGAGGAGTGCCTCTCATGTACGTCGTCTGCTTGAATGGCCGCATGGTTCCCGACAGCGAAGCGAGTGTCTCCGTCTTCGATCATGGCCTGCTGTATGGCGACGGCGTCTTCGAGGGCATCCGCTTCTACAACAACCGCGTCTTCAAGCTCGACGAGCATGTGCGACGGCTCTACGACTCCGCGCGCGCCATCATGCTGGAGATCGAGATCTCGCCGCAGGAGTACGCCGCGAAAACGCTGGAGACGTGTCGCGCGCTGGGCCAGTCCGACGGCTACGTCCGCGCGGTGGTGACGCGCGGCCGCGGTGACCTGGGCCTCAGCCCGACCAAGTGCGGCAAGTCGTTCTACTTCATCATCGCCGGTGGCATCCAGCTCTACCCGGCGGAGAAGTACGAGCACGGCTTGACCGTGATCACCTGCGCGACCCGCCGCAACTCGCCCACGGCGCTCGATCCCGGCATCAAGTCGCTCAACTACCTGAACAACATCCTGGCCAAGATCGAGGTCAACCGGGCCGGCGCCGACGAAGGGTTGATGATCAACCAGGCGGGTAATGTGGCCGAAGCCACCGGGGACAACATCTTCGTGGTGCGTGACGGTGTACTCTACACGCCGCCGAAGTCGGCCGGCATTCTGGAGGGCGTCACCCGCCAGACGGTCATCGACCTGGCCGGCGAGCTGGGCCTGACCGTTCGCGAAGAGGACATGACGCTGCGGTTCGTCTATGCCGCCGACGAGGCCTTCCTGACCGGCACGGCCGCCGAAGTCATTCCGATGACCCACCTGGACGGCCGCGCCATCGGCGACGGCGAGCCCGGACCGCTGACCGGTCGGCTGGTGGCCGCGTACCAGCAGTTGGTCGGCACGACCGGCACGCCGTTCGCCTGACCCGGTAGTCCCGGGCCAGATATGGGCGGAATGTGACGAGCCCGAAGGAACCCCTCGGTCCGGCCGATACGTCATTACTGTGCGACGTAACGCCAAGATCGGTTGACGCGGTCGTCATCGCGGTACATAACGGCTAGCGTAGGCGTCGGCGGGCCGTCGCGTAGGTCGGCCTTTCCGTGGCTATGGCCTGCCGGGCTTGGTGCGGGCTGGCTCTGAGGACTTGAACGATGTGGCAACGTTTCACTGAACAGGCGCGCAAGGTGGTCATCGCGGCCCAGGAAGAGGCCGAGGCTGACGGCGCGGCCGAAGTGCAGAGCTATCACATCCTGCTGGGGGTCACCAAGGAAGCCGACAGCAAGGCCGTCGAGATCCTCGAGAAGTTCGGCGTCAGCCCGCGCCGCGTGCGCGATGAGCTGCGCAAGTACCTGCCGCCGCAGTCCCCGCCGCCGCGCTACCAGCAGGCCAGCAGCGGCCGCGAGCGCAGCCAGGAGAAGCACTTCTCCGAGCAGGCGAAACGCGTCCTGCAGATGGCCTACAACGAAGCCCGTCAGCTCAACCACAACTATGTGGGTACCGAGCACCTGCTGTTGGGCCTGCTGTGCGAGCCCGATGACGTGGCCGCGCGCGTGCTGCGCACCTTCGATATCGACCTGGACGACGTGCGCGCGAAGGTGGCCGAGGTCGGCGGGCCAGCCAGCGGCGAGGAAGCCGCGGCCACCGGCGCGCGCGGCGGCGAAGCCACCAGCAGTTCCGGCGGCAAACGCAAGTCCGAGACGCCGTCGCTGGACGAGTTCGGCCGCGACCTGACCGAAATGGCGCGCAACAAGGACCTCGATCCGGTGGTCGGCCGCGAAACCGAGATCCAGCGCGTCATCCAGATTCTCAGCCGCCGCACCAAGAACAACCCCTGCCTGATCGGCGAGCCGGGCGTCGGCAAGACGGCCATCGCCGAGGGCCTGGCGCAGATGATCGTCAGCAACGCGGTGCCCGAGCCGCTCCGCGAGAAGCGCATCATCGCGCTCGACCTGGCCGCGATTGTGGCCGGCACCAAGTATCGCGGCGAGTTCGAAGAACGCATGAAGCGGATCATGGACGAGATCCGCAAGGCCCGCGGCACGGTCATCCTGTTCATCGACGAACTGCACACGCTGATCGGCGCCGGCGGCGCCGAAGGCGCCATGGACGCCTCGAACATCCTCAAACCGGCGCTGGCGCGTGGTGAACTGCAGTGCATTGGCGCCACCACGCTCGACGAGTTCAAGAAGTACATCGAGCGCCACGGTGCGCTCGAGCGGCGCTTCCAGAGCGTGCAAGTGCGCGAGCCGACCCAGGAAGAGGCGGTCGAGATCCTCTACGGCCTGCGCCACTGCTACGAAGAGCACCACAACGTGGCCATCGACGATGACGCCATCCACGCCGCGGTGGAGCTGTCGGCGCGGTACATCTCCGACCGCTGCCTGCCCGACAAGGCCATCGACGTCATCGACGAAGCCGGCAGCCGGGTGCGCCTGCGCACCAGTTCGGCGCCGCCCGAGGTCAAGGCGCTCGAGGAGCACATCGAGCAGGTGCGCGCCCAGAAAGAGGAAGCCGTCTGGAACCAGCGCTTCGAGGAAGCCGCGCGGTTCCGCGACGAGGAGCGCCGCCTGAAGGACGAGCTGCAGGAACTGCGCAGCAAGTGGCTGGTGGTTCAGGAGATGGAGAAGCGCCACGTCACCTCGGAGGACGTGGCCCATATCGTCTCCATCTGGACCGGCGTGCCGGTGACCGACCTGACCGAGGAAGAGACCGCGCGGCTGTTGCGCATGGAAGACGCGCTGCACGAGCGCGTGATTGGCCAGCAGGAGGCCATCGTCGGTGTCTCGAAGGCGGTCCGCCGGGCGCGCGCGGGCATCAAGGATCCGCGCCGGCCGACGGCCAGCTTCATCTTCCTGGGGCCGACCGGTGTGGGCAAGACCGAGCTGGCGCGCGCGCTGGCGCAGTTCCTGTTCGACACCGAAGAGGCGCTGATCCGCATCGACATGTCCGAGTACATGGAGCGGTTCGCCGTCTCGCGGCTGATCGGCTCACCGCCGGGCTATGTCGGCTATGACGAGGGTGGCCAGCTCACCGATGCCGTGCGCCGCCGGCCGTTCAGCGTGGTGCTGTTCGACGAGATCGAGAAGGCGCACCCGGATGTGTTCAACATCCTGCTGCAGGTGATGGACGACGGCCGCCTGACCGATGCGCAAGGCCGCACGGTGGACTTCCG
>CAZHGD010000083.1:0-30727 GCA_964531735.1 uncultured Fimbriimonadaceae bacterium
TCGGCTCAGCAGCAGCTTCGCCCGTCCGATCCGGCGCGGCGGCAGGTCGCGTGGGTCAGTGCCCGGGCCGCCACACCCACTACCGCCGGTTTCGGACCGGCACACCGACGGGTGGCTCCGGCACGCGGTACTCGAGCCCGGCCGGGCCACCGCCAATCGGCGGCCACGCCGGTGGTTCCAGCTCTGGTGCCTGCTGGTCGGCGGTGGCCAGGGCGCGGCGCAGGGCGGTGCGTTCGTCGACGGGCAGGCGGGCCAGCGCGGTTCCGACCGCGCGGCGCTCGGCCGCGGCGGTGACGACCATGCCCAGCGACAGCAGCACCAGCAGCGCGGCACTGGCCAGCGCACAGGGCCGCCAGGCCAGGCGCCAGTAGCGGCGCGACGCCGCGACAGGGTCGTCGTCGGGGTACTTGGCCGCGTAGCTGCCGGCCAGCCGGCGGAAGGCCAGCCAAAGGGCCACGGTCGGCGCCGCGGCGCCGACCGTGGCGCCGCAGAGCCAGCGCCAGCGGCCCGGCTCGTGCGCGTCGGCCGGCACCAGCAGCACCACGGTGACCAAGCCGGCCACGAGCGTGGCCGGCACCAGCGACAGCCCCCAGACCAGCGCCAGGTCGCGCCACGCCCAGTCGAAACGGGCGACGACCCGTCGCCCGTCGCAGAACGCCGCGACGCCGATGAGCGCCGCGGCCAGCACCAGCAGGCGCCGCCAGACCAGCCAGCAGGCGGCCGCCCGCAGGTGGCGCTGCGCCGCGCGCGGCAGGAACACGGCCTCCGCGCACAGCTCCAGCCGCCGCACCGCCCGGTTGGGCTGTTGCTGGGCCAGGACCCAGCGGCCGGCAGCCGGCCCCATCGCGCGGGCCGCCTCAGCGGCGCTCGCCTGCAGCGAACGGCTCAGACTCGCGTGCCAGAACTCGCGCCACTGCGAGTTGCCGACCGGGCGCACCCGGTTGCGGCTGGCGCCGCCGAGCGGCGAGGTCGGTGTCGGCGCCAGCGCAGGCATGTAGCCGACGCCCGTAGCGGCTTCCTGTATCGCCACCCCCAGCCAGGCTTGCGCCAGGCATTCGGCCTCGTCGCGCAGGCGCCCCCCGGCCTCGAGCGCCGGCCGGAACAGCTCAGCCTGGTCAGCAGCCGTCCCGCCCGCCAACCTGGGCCGCAGGACCGCGGCGTGTCCCAGCGTCAGCAGCGCGTCGCGCTCCCGCCACGGCAGGTGCTGATAGGCCAGCACGAGGCGCTCGGGGTAGGGCTCGCCGGCGGCGCCATACAGCCGCGACTGCGCGCGCACGCCGTCGGTCAGGTAGGCCGTCTGCCGCGGCGCTGCCTGCGCCGCCTTGAGCGTGGCCGCCGCCGCGGCCGGGCCCTGGCCGGCCAGCAGGACGCAGGCTCGCAGGTACCAGCCGTAGGCGTTGTCTGGCTCGCCGTCGGTCACGGCGCGGGTGACGGCCAGCGGCGTCTCGAGCACCGCCGACGGCACCTGCGCCAGATTGGCGACCGGCGTTGGCCGTCGGCAGTAGGGCTCCATGCGGCCGACGGCCCACCGGGCGCGGGCCATCCGAACCGCCGGGTCGACCGGCGCCAGGCCGACCGCCCGCTCGAAGGCGGTGCCGCTGTCCACACCCTCGGGCTGGAGCTCCGCCAGGGCCGCCCAGGCCCAGCCCTGGTTCAGGCGTGCGGCCGTCGCCGCGAGCGCCGGCCGCACGTCACGGAACCGCCAGGCGACGGCGCCCGGCCAGCCGCCTTGCTCCTGCGCACCCACGTCCCTGGCCGGCACCCCGGCGAGCAGCACCACCCGTGTCGCCGGCACCACCAGCAGCGCCGCCGCCAACACCGCCGCGCCGGCCCACAGCCTGCCCACCACGCTCATGGTGACCTCCTGGCGCCGTTACCCCCAGCGCAGACCGCACACCACCGCCGCCAACAGACCGACCGCGCTGAGCGCGACCACGAACGCCCAGCGCGCCGCGGTGGCCGTGCTCGCCGCGCCCAGCGCCAGCGTCAGCGGGCCCTGCTGCAACTCACCCACCTGGCGCCATAGACGCTCGGACAGGTCCGCCGGCGGCTGGTATTCCGGCGCCGCCGCGGCCCGCGCCAGGCGCTCACCATCGGCTTCATATGAGGCCCTGCTCCGGTCGCACCGCTTCATCGGCCGACCTCCTCGTCCAACACCGCCCGCAGACGGTCCAACCCCGCTTCGACGCGTGACCGCAAGGTGCTCTCCGGCACCCCCAGCAACTCCGTCATGGCCGGGAAGCTCTCGCCGGCCAAGTAGCGCAGGCGGACCGCCTGCGCTTGCCGCGCCGGCAGACGCGACACCGCCTCGCGCAAGCGGCGCGCCGTCTCACGCCGGGTGTACTGCTCGTAAGGCTCGTCGTCGGCCGCGACCACCATGTCCGGTGGCGAGACCAGGTCGACCAGGCGCTGCCAGGCCGAACGCCGGTACATGCGCGCCGTGTTGATGGCGATCCGCTTCAGCCAGGCCTCGAAACAGCCTGGCCGGTAGCCGTTCAGCCCGCAGAAGGCCCGGACGAACGTCTCCTGGACGAGATCGTCCACCGCGTCACGGTCATCCACCAGGGCGCCGATCACTCGGCCCACGCGCGGTGCGTAGCGGGCCACCAACTCGTCGAACGCCGCCCGCTCACCCGACCGGCAGCGGGCCACCAGGTCCTCGTCGTCCGTTGTCGCGCCCATCGCCACCGGCTCGACCATCGGCGCCTCCCACATGAGAATGCCGCGAGCGCCCTGAAGCGCGAACCGAATCTGCAGCGACCGCCCACCGACCAGCATAGCCCACGGCACCGAGCACCACAACGCCGGGCGTCGGCCAGCCCAGGGCTGAGACATGGTCGTTGTCGCGCCGCCGGCCCCGATCCGCCAGTACTGAGGAGGCCGCAGGCCGTCTCGAAGTGCGGCGCTTGGGCGGGTCGCCTCTCGCCGCGCTTCGAGACGGGGCCTCTCGGCCCCTCCTCAGCGCTGGCGGTGACGGTGGGACGGGTTAGGTCGCGACTGTGACACCGCCCTGTCGGCCCGCTGCCTGCGTTGACACGCGGGGCCGTGCCGGCCCATACTGGCGCCGACCGTGGAGAAGCGCGATGGTGCCACGACTGGCCGTCCTGCTCTGCCTGGCAACGCTGAGTGCGGTTGGCGCCGCACCCGAGCCGGTGGACCTCGACCTGCCCCACTGGACCAGCCAGTCGCAGCAACCGGCCGACGGCACCGCGGTCTATCGCGACGGCGCCTTCGTCCTGCAGCGCGGGGCGTCTGCCGGCGGCTACATGCTGCGCGTCTATCGCGACGTGCCGATCACGCCTCGCGGCATTTACCTGCTGACCTACCTGGTCAAGGTGTCGGGCGAGGGCTCGGCCGCGGGCCTCGTGTTCTGCGGCGACCGCGCGGGCCAGTGGGACGAACGGCAGCCGACCACCACCGAAGCCAAGCGGCAAGGCGACTTCAGCCAGGTCAAGACGGTCATCACGGCGCCGGCCACGGCGGTGCGCTTCCGCGTCGACCTGCGCGCTGACGGCGCCCGAACCACGGTGACCTACAAGGACATCACGCTGGTCTGTCTGGGCCAGCAGCCCGAGCTGACGGTGACACCCAGCGACGCCGCGGTGACGCTCGACGGCCGGCTGGACGACCCGCTCTGGACCAGCGCGTTGCGGTTCTCGCCGTTCCGCGTGCTGGGTGACGTCGCCCGCCCGAGCGCTGTCGACAACGAGGCGCTGCTGGCGCTGAAGGACGGCTGGCTGTACCTGGGCTACCGCCTGGCCGCGCCGGAGCCGGCGCGGCTGAAGGCCACGCAGCCGACCACCGCCGACCGGCTCGCGCCGATCGGCATCTACACCGACGATTGCACCGAGACGTTCCTGTCCACCGACCAGGAGTCGTTCGCCCACGTCCTGGTGAACGCCGCCGGCGCACGCCACTGGGACCAGCAGAACCACTCGCGGTCCAGTGCCACCTGGTACCCGTCGCCGTTCGCGGGCTTTACCGGTGAGTGGGACGCGCAGGCCGCCATCGGGCAGCGCGAGTGGACGTGCGAGCTGCGCGTGCGGCTGACCGACCTGTTTGGCGGGCCCGTCGGCGGTGACCGGCCGTTGTACGTCAACTTCACCCGTCACCGCACCGACAGTGCCGAGGAGAACCTGACCTGGGCGCCGTTGTCCGGTCAGTTCTACGCGGTGCCGCGCCAGTTCCCCGCCGTGACGCTCAAGCTCCCACCGTTGGCCGCACCAACCGGCGGTGCGCCGGTAGCCACGGCCTCGACGTTCACCCAGCGCTTCGGCGTGCCCGACCTGCTGCTGGCCGGCGTGCCGGTGCGGCTCGACCGCCGCGACGGGGCCTGGCGCCTGCCGGCGCAGTTGGCGATCGACGAGCAAGGCGTGGCCATCGACGGCGGCGTCAAGGCGACTCTGAGCGAAGCGCTGACGGTGCCCGGCGGCGGGCGCGCCACGGTCAGCCTCCGCCTGGGCGAGCCGGCGGCCGACGGCCTGCGCGCCGAGCAGCGGGCGAAGCTCACCGGGCCGGAGGCGTTCCGGCTGGAGCTGGCGCCCGGCCGCGCGGTGATCACCGGCCGCAGCCGTGACGGCGTCTTGCGTGGTGTCGCCACGCTCGCCCTGATGGCCAACCGCGCCCGCTACACGCCGGGCGCCGCGCTGCCGGCCCTGACTCTGTATGACGCGCCACGACTGCCGTTCCGCGGCCTGATGGTGCAACTGACCAAGCGCGTGGTCGACGTCGCCTGCCTGTTGCGCATCAACAAGCTGCTGGTCTACCTGGACAGCTTCGGCGGGCCGACCGTCTTCCCGTTCGACAGCTACCCGATCGGCGGTAAGGGCACCACCAAGGCGGAGTTGCAGGAGCTGTTCGCCTATGCCCGCGCTCGCGGCATCGAGCCGATCCCGTACTTCGCCTCCTGGGGCCGCGTGCAGTACCTGAAGCACATGCCCGGCGGCGCCAAGCTGTTGGTCGACGACGTCGACGTGATCCAGCAAGGCTACCGCAACCTGGACGTGGCCAACCCCGAGACGCACCGCGTGATGCTCGCCTTGCAGGCGGAGATCATCGATACGCTCAAGCCGGAGAGCTTCTGCGTCGCCATGGACGAGGCGCACTACGGCCACATGGTCACCTCGCCGGCGGCCAAGGCGAAAGGCTGGAAGCCGTCGGACTGGTTCGCCGAAGCGCTCAACGTCAACGCCGCGTTCCTCCGTGCGCGGGGCGTGAAGATGTACGTCTGGGGCGACATGATCGACCCGGGGCAGAACGGCGGCCAGATGGACCAGAACGGACCGGCGCTGCTGGCGCGGCTACCTAAGGACATGGCCATCTTCGACTGGAAGTACAGCGGCAAGGAAGAGACCACCGTCGACTACCCGTCGATAGCGATGTTCCGCCAGGCGAAGCTGGACACCATCGGCGCGGCGTGGTTCGCGCCGAAGTCGCTGCCGCGCCTGGCGCGCTCGATCGCGCAACATGGCGGTCAGGGCCTGCTGCTCACCGCCTGGAACAGCTCCGCGCCGGAGGCGATGCCGGCCGAGTGGATCCGCGCCTGCGCGCTCACCGCCTGGTACGGCTGGTCGCCGGAGGACACCGACCTGACGCACTGGACGTTCGTGCCCGACGCCGTCATGCAGGGCGCGGCCTACTGGCCGAAGGACCTGCGCGCCGCCGGCGCCACCCGGTACCTGCCGGCGCCGGCGACGCTGGTCAGCGGCGAGCCACTGGCGCGCTTGGTGGGTCTACCACCGCGCCTCGACGCGACGTTCCTCGGCACGGCCTTCGCCAACTACCGCGGCGCGGGCGCGCGGGTGTTCCGCCTGAACGGGCAGCCCGCCGCGGCGGTGGTGCGTGGCGGCGGCGCCGGGCTGCGCAACGGCGACTTCGGCCGCGGGCTGGCTGGCTGGACCGTCGAGATCCCGGACCAGGAGTGTCTGTTCGCGGTCGTCGACGGCCGCCTGAAGGTGACCCGCGTCGCCGGCAACGCGTTCCGGCGCATCCTGCAGGACTTCCGCCTCGACGACCAGAAGGAGTACGTCATCCGCTACCGCGTCAAGACCGCGGCGCCCGGCGTGGCCCGCGCCTGGACGTACTCGGGCGATGCCAACTTCCGCTGGGACCTGCCCAAGAGCGTCCACGCCACCTCGGCGGCGCGCGAGTGGACCACCCAGGAACTGGTGCTGCCGCCGAAGTACGCCGCCGCGCGGATCTGTTTCACCGTGGACGGCCCGGGCGGCGTAGCCTGGTTCAGCGACGTCGAAGTGGTCGAACGCGGGGCCGCGCCGGCCGCCGCCGCGCCACCGGCCAGCCTGCCGGTCGGCGGCACGGCGCGCGTGCTGACCTTCTGGCACGCGGTCAACCGGCAGCCCTTGCGCGTCGATGAGATGCACGCCAACCTGCGGCAGTTCGCCAACGTGCTGGCGGGCGAGTACCGCATCGCCTACACCGACGGGACCAGTGAGTCGGTGCCCCTGGTCTACCGGCTCAACATCGTGGCGGCCAATGACCCGAACCTCGGCCGGCAGACGGAGATCGGGCTGTTCGGCACCTTGAACGGCAGCACGTTCGTCAACGTGCCGACGCTGACTTGGGTCAACCCGCATCCTGAGAAGGCCATCGCCACCATCACACTGCGCCCGGGCGAGTCGAAGGACATGGCCGTGTTGCTGTTCGGTGTGACCGCCGAGGACTGAGCGTAAGGCGATCCGCGGGCCGGTCGGGCGGACCGCCGACCCTGGCAGTCGGGTTGCCAGCCTCTGGTTCTGCCGATATCATGAGCGGCAGCACCTAACAGGCAAGGAGCGGTCCGAAATGTTCGACGTGGTGACCCTCGGCGAGGCCATGATCCGGCTCTCCCCCCCCGATTTCCAGCGGCTGGAGCAGACCAGCACGCTCGATATGAAGCCCGGTGGCGCCGAGTTGAACGTCGCCGTCGCGTGCGCCCGGCTGGGTCTGTCCTCGTGCTGGGTCTCGCGGCTGCCGAACCAGCCGTTGGGCTGGCACATCCGCAACAAGGCTCGTGAGCAGGGCGTCAGCGAGGCCGGCGTCGTCTGGGGCGGCAGCTCCGAGCGGGTCGGTATCTACTACATGGAGTTCGGCGCTTCGCCGCGCGCCAGCAAGGTCATCTACGACCGCGCCGATGCCGCCGTGACGCGGCTGAAGCCGGGCGAGGTCGACTGGGACGCGCTGTTCGAGGGCAGCCGGCACTTCCACACCACCGGCATCACGCCGGCGCTGTCCGACTCGTGCCAGGCCGTCACCATCGAGGCCCTGCAGGCGGCCAAGCGGCACGGTCTGTCGACCAGCTACGACCTGAACTACCGCGGCAAGCTGTGGTCGAAGGAGAAGGCCTGCCAGGTGCAGGAACCGCTGATGGAGCTGGTCGACATCCTGATCACCACCGAGGAAGACACCAAGGTGGTGTTCGGCATCGAGGCCGAAGGCCAGCAGGATGACAACTTCGACTCGGTCGACGCGCAGTCCTACGCGCAGGTCGCGCGCAAGCTGGCCGACCGCTTCGGCCACCAGGCCGTGTTGATCACCTTGCGCGAGAACCCGTCGGTATGGTTCAACTCCTGGACCGCCATTGCCTACGCCGACGGCAAGGTCTACACCGATGTCAAGCGCGAGGTTGAAATTGTCGACCGCGTGGGCGGCGGCGACAGCTTCGCCGGCGGATTCATCTACGGCTACCTGACCGGTGGCATCGAGTACGGCCTGAAGTTCGGCAACGCCTTCAGCGCCATCAAGCACAGCATCCCCGGCGACTTCGCCTGGATCACCAAGGAAGAAGTCGAGGCCGTGATGAAGGGCGGCGGGCTGCGCGTGCAGCGCTAGGCCGACAGGAGACGTAGCATGTCGAGCAAGGCGGCCGTCCGCGAACGGATCGTGTCTGGTGGGGTCGTGCCGATCATTCGGGTCGACACCGCCGACCAGGCGCTGCGCATCGCCGACGCCATTCTGGAGGGCGGCATCGCCTGCCTCGAAGTCACTCTGACCGTGCCGGGCGCGCTCGGCGTGATCGAGACCATCGCCCGGCGCTATGGCACCCAGTTTGCCATCGGCGCCGGGACGGTGCTCGATCCGGAGTCGGCGCGCCTGGCCATCAACGCCGGGGCCAGCTTCATCGTCTCGCCGAATACCCGCGCCGAGACGCTGGCCATGTGCCTGCGCTACGGCGTGATCAGTTGCCCCGGCGCCCTGACCCCCACCGAGGTGGTCACCGCCTGGGAGCACGGCGGTGACCTGATCAAGGTCTTCCCTTGCAACAACCTCGGCGGCGCCAGCTACATCAAGGCGCTCAAGGCACCGTTGCCGCAGATCGACCTGGTGCCGACCGGCGGCGTGGAGCTGGACAACTGCGCCGAGTTCATCAAGGCCGGCGCCACCGCGGTGGCGGTCGGCTCGTCGCTGATGGACAAGCGCGCCATCGACGCGGGCGACTACGCGGCGATCGCGAACTTGGCCGGCCGGTTCGTGGCCGCGGTGGCCGAGGCGCGAGCGAGCTGACGATATGGACCGCCAAGGCACCCTCCTGGTCATCGACGACAGTCTCGATATCCAGCAGGCCGTGGCGGCGGCCCTACGGCCGAGTGGGTACGACTTCCGCTTTGCCGAAAACGGCCGGGTGGGCCTGGCCATGGCGTTCAGCGAGCCGCCCGACCTGATCGTCTGCGATATGCAGTTGCCGGAACTCCACGGCACCGAGGTGGTCAGCCGGCTGAAGACGTCGCTCGTCACGCGGCACGTGCCCATCCTGGTGCTGACCGCCGACGACGGCCCGGACGCGGTGGTCCGGTCGCTGGAGGCGGGCGCCGATGACTACGTCCGCAAGCCGTTCCACCCGCGCGAGTTGCAGGCTCGCGTGGCCATGCTGCTGCGCCGGACGCGCAACTACGTGGGCACCGACTCGCTGACCAAGCTGCCCGGCAACGCCTTGCTCCGCGAGGAGATGCAGCGGCGGCTGGAAGCCGGCCAGCCGATGGCCGTGTGCTACATCGACCTCGACGAGTTCAAGGCCTACGTCGACACGTTCGGATTCGAGCCCGCCTCGCGGGTGATCCAGCAGACGGCGCGCATCTGCTACAACGAGATGGTCGAGGTGGGCTGCCCCGACGACTTCATCGGGCACATCGGCGGTGATGATTTCGTGGTGGTCACCACCCCCCAACGCGCGCCGACCATCTGTGAGGGTATCATCCGCCGCTTCGAAGAGCAGCGCGGTGGTTTCTACAGCGATGAAGTCGTCGCGGCCGGCTACTTCCGCGGGCACGATCGGAGTGGTGCCGAGCGGGACTTTCCTCTGATGACCATCACCATCGCGGTGCTGCTCCCGACGCTCAAGCAGATCACCGACCTCACGGCCCTCGCTGAAGAAGCCGCCCGCTGCAAGCAGGTACTCAAGAGCCTGCCGGGCAGCAACTGGCGGATGTTCGACGACTGATCCGGCGGCGGCAAAATGTGACCTCTAGGTCACCTGGCGCAGGTTCCACTGGCGCGCCGATCGGCGACAATCAGACTACCGGGGCTGGGACGAGGGAGTTGCGCTTGTCTGGTCTATCGGTGGGCATCGTGAGCTGGCCACGAGGGCGTCTGGTGCTGGCCTGGGCAGCGTACGCCGCGCTGGTGGCCGTCCTGGCGCCAGCGACCGGCTGGGAAGCCATCGCGCTGATCACGGTGCCGCTGCTGGCGCTCAGTTGGTGGCACGGCCCGTTGGCCGGGGTGGTCGCGTGGTTCGGCGCCGGTGCTATCCTCTTGGCCTTCGCCTGCTGGTTCGGGCCCTTCCCGGCGGGCGAGATGCTGCACCACTCGCCATCGCTGCTGGCCGCGCTGGTGTCGGTCGCGGCCGCCGGGTGGGCCGGCGGGCTCATGCGGCGCGTGTCCGCTCAGTCGGCGGCCCTGGCCCGCGAGGTCGCCCACCGCATCGAGACCGAAGCCGCCCTGCGGACAGCGCAGGCCGAGCTGGAAGCGGCGGTCGCACAGCGGTCAGCCTCGCTGGCGTCCGAGGTCAGCCGGCGCGAGCGCGTCGGTGAGCGCGCTCGCGGCGCCGGCGCCCACCACCGGGCGCTGCTGCAGAACTCCTCCGACATCATCTTCACCGCGTCGCTCGACGGCCGTGTCCGCGCGGTGAACCCCGCGGCAGCCACCATCCTGGGCTACGAGTTGCGCGAACTCCGCGCCTTGGGCGCCGCCGATCTGCTCACTCCGGAGAGTCGCCTGCTGGCTCAGCAGGCCATGGCCGAGCAGCGTCGATCGGGCGGTGAAGCCACCTACGAGGTGGAGGCACGCACGCGTGACGGCCGGCTGCTGCACTTCGACGTCAAGAGTCAGCTCCTGGTGCGCAACGGTCGGCCGGTGGCCATCAAGGGCATTGCGCGCGACGTCACTGTCCATCGCCAGGAGCATGCCGCCGCCGAGGCCCGCTTGCGCCTTGAAGAGGCCGTCAGCGGCGGGTCGCGCTTGCTCCTCTACGGCACCGATGACAGCGTCAACGAGATGCTGGCCTTGCTGGGCCAGGCCGTCGAGGCCAGCCGGGCCTGCATCTTCCGGATCGACGCGGTGCGCGAGACGATTGGCATCGCTTACGAGTGGTGCGCGCCGACCACTCCCTCGCTGCTGCACGTGCTGTCGCAGCTCCCACTGGGCGTGGCGCCCCAGTGGCTGGACGAGCTGAAGCAGGGCAACGCGGTCGTGATCAACGGCCTCGTGCCGCTACCCGACGGCTGGGAGACGCCGCGCGCGGTACTGGCGGCCCAGAACGTCCGGTCGCTGGTCGCCGTGCCGGTGACCGACAAAGGCGAGTTGCTCGGTTTCATCGGCTTCGATGACCCCTCCGACCAACGGGCCTGGCCCGACGACGTCATCCGGTTGCTCCGCGTCATGGCCGATGCCTTCGCGGCCTGGGTGGCCCGGCGCCGCGCCGAGCACGCCATGCGCGAGAGCGAAGCGCGGCTCCAGACGGTGCTGGCCTCGATCCGCACCGGCGTGATGGTCGTCGATGCCGAGACACACACCATCCTCGACCTCAATCCGGAGGCCGAGCGGTTGACCGGCCGCTCGCGCGGCGAACTGGCCGGCTGCGTCTGCCATAAGGTGGTCTGTCCGGCCCAGCACGGTCGTTGCCCGATTACCGACCTGGGTCAGACGGTCGACAACTCCGAGCGCATCCTGCTCAGCGCCAGCGGCGAGTCGGTGCCCATTCTGAAGAGCGTGGTGCGGGCCGAGTTGGCCGGCCGCCCGGTGCTGGTCGAATCGGTGGCCGACCTGCGCCCGATCAAGCAGCTCGAGGCCCAGTTGCAGCAGGCCCGGCAACTGGAAAGCCTCGGCGTCCTGGCCGGCGGCATCGCGCACGACTTCAACAACCTGCTGGCCTCCATCCAGGGCAACGCCGACCTGTTGGCCGTCGAATTGCCGCTGGACTCGCCGTTGCAGGAACTGATCGAGCCCATCGAGACGGCGGTCGGGCGCGCGTCTGACCTGACCGCCCAGATGCTCGCCTATGCCGGCCAGGCTCGGAGCCGCCTGGAACCACAGAACCTGAACGAGCTGGTCAAGGACCTGGCCGTGCTCGGGCCGTCGCTGGCAGCCAAGGCCGCCATCCGGCTCGAACTGGACCAGACGCTGCCGCTGCTCGAGGCCGACGCGGCGCAACTCGGGCAGATCGTCACCAATCTGGTCACCAACGCCGCGGAGTCGCTCGAAGGCGCCACCGGCACGGTGACGATCACCACCGGTCGGCGCCACATCGACCAGGCTTGGCTGGATGAGGCCGACCACGGCACGCACCTGTCGCCGGGCGAGTATGCCTACCTGGAGGTGACCGACACCGGCAAAGGCATGGACCAGGAGACCCGGGCGCGGATGTTCGATCCGTTTTTCACCACCAAGTTCGCCGGCCGCGGCCTCGGCCTGTCGGCGGTGCAGGGCATCGTGCGCAGCCACCGCGGGGCCATCCGCGTGACCAGCACGCTCGGCGAAGGCACCACCTGCTTGGTCATCCTGCCCTTGCCGGCGAGCGCTGCCGCCGAGGTCGAGCCGGCGCGCCCACGGCGCGAGCTGCCGGAACAGTGGCACGGCTCGGGCGGCATCCTGGTCATCGATGACGAGGACACCGTGCGCAAGGTGGCCTGCCGGATGCTCTCCA
This sequence comes from uncultured Fimbriimonadaceae bacterium, assembly GCA_964531735.1. Taxonomy (GTDB): domain Bacteria; phylum Armatimonadota; class UBA10988; order UBA10988; family UBA10988; genus CAZHGD01. The sequence goes on from CAZHGD010000083.1 coordinate 12,134, forward strand.
AGGCCGGCTACACGCCGTGGCCGGCGGGCAGCGGCGAGGAGGGGCTGCAACTGCTTGCAGAGCGCGCCGGCGAGGTGGCGGTGATCCTGCTCGATCTGACCATGCCCGGCTGGGACGGCCGCGAGACGCTCGAGCGCATCCGCGCCGCGGGCTACCAGACGCCGGTGCTGCTGGTCAGCGGCTACAACCAGACCGAGGCCGACCACCAGTTCGGCGGCCTGCACCACGACGGGTGGGTCCGCAAGCCCTTCAACGTGGCCACGCTGCTGACGGCCGTCCGCCAGGCCACTGCGCCCCAGACGCCCGCGGCCCCGGTCTGGCCGGTCTAGCGGGCGGCCGGTGCCACTCGCAGACGAGCGGCCACCGGCGGTGCGGCCGCGCTATCGGGCCACGACGCGCGCGCCGCAGATCTCCATCTCCAGCAGGTACTTCGTGGTCGGCACGCCCTTGCTGGCAAATGCCGCCTGCATCGCCGCGGCCACCAGGTCGGCCTGCCGGTCACAGAGCGCCAGCAGGCTCGGGCCGGCGCCGCTGACCACCACCCCCACCGCGCCGGCATCGCGACCCGCCGCCAGGGCGCGCTCGGCCCCGGGAATCAGCGGCAGACGGTACGGCTGGTGCACGCGGTCAGCCATGGCCGCGGCCAACGCGCCGTGATCACCGGCGACCAGCGCCGCCACGAGCAGCGCGGCGTGGCCCAGGTTGTAGACGGTGTCCGACCGCGAGTACTGCTCGGGCAGGGCGCGCCGGCTCTCGGCGGTGGCCAACTCCTGGTCGGGCAGAATGACGACAGCCTTCAGCCCGCTCGGCGGATCGAACCGCACGTAGTGCGCGCGGCCATGCTCGCACAGGCCGACCGACAGGCCACCCAGCAGCGCCGGCAGCACGTTGTCGGCGTGCCCTTCCAGGTCGCAGGCAATCTGGCACAGCTCCTGGGTCGACAGGGCCTGCCCGCACAGCTCATTGGCCGCCACCAAACCGGCCACATAGGCGGCGGCGCTGCTGCCCAGTCCACTGCACAGCGGAATGGTGTTGATCTGGTGCAGCCGGGCGCCACGCGGCGCGCCAGGCACCCGCGCGAACACGCGGCGCATCGCCACGGTCACCAGATTGTCCGCCTGCGTGGGCAGGACCCCGGCGCCGGCACCCTCCACGGTCACCGACCACTCCGCGTGGTCGAGTGCCGCCGCGGTGACACGGTTGCGCAGCCCCAGGGCCAGCCCGACGCAGTCGAATCCAGGTCCAAGATTGGCGGTGGTGGCTGGCACCTCCACCGTCACGGTCGCCAACGGCCTACTCCCGTAGGGCGGCACCGTGCTCGCGCTCCACTGTCGCCAGCACCGCCGCCATCATCCGGTCGACCTCGTCATCGGTCAGCGTCCGCGCCGGGTCACGGAAGCGCAGGCTGTACGCCAGGCTCCGTTTGCCCGCCGGCACGCCCTGGCCGCGATAGGCGTCGAACAGCCGCAGGCTTTCCAGCGCCGGACCTGCCCCCGCGCGGATCGAGGCGGCCAACTCGGCCTCGGCCACCTCCGCCGGCACGACCAGCGCCACATCGCGGAGCGCGGCCGGCTGCCGCGGCAGCGGCTGGAAGACCCGCCGTGTATCGGCCTCGTCGAGCAGAGCGCCCAGGTTGACTTCGAAGACGACCACCGGATGCCGGATATCGTACCGCTCCCGCACTTCCGCGGCAACCTCTCCGTAGACTCCGAGGACCTGCTCGCCCCGGCCGAGCTGTCCAGCGCGATCGGCGGCGAACGCCGGCTGGTCGCACGGCGACACCGTCACAGGGCCGATGGCCAGCTCCGCCAGGACGACGTCGAGCAGGCCCTTGACCTCGAAGAAGGTGCTGTCCGGCCCGCCAGCCGGCAGGTTCCAGTCGGCGGTGTAGCGGCGCGACGTGACCGCGCCGGCCAGCACCAGCTCTTCGGTGGCGGGCTGTGGCAGCGTCTTGGCCGTCTGACCGGTGTGGACGCGACCCGCCGTAATGGCGCACCGGTCGGTCACCGTCGGGTCGAGCGCCCGGTAGCGCCGGCCGACCTCGAACACGCGCACGGCCTCGGCGCCGACCGACACATTGCGGCCGACCACCTCGAGCAGCGACGGGAGCAACGACCAGCGCAGCACGCTGTACTCCTCGCTCATCGCGTTCTCGATGCACACCGCGCCGATGGCCACCAGATCGGCGGCGCAGTTCGCGCGCGCCATGGCCGCCGGACTGGTCAGGCTGAAGGTCTGCACCTCGTCCAGCCCGCCACCCAGCATCAGCTCCCGCACCCGGCGCTCCAGCCGCTGGCGCTCGCTCAGGCGGCCGGTGCGCTCGGCCGGCGGTGGCACCGCCGGTGGCACGTTGTCGTAACCGTGCAGCCGGCAGACCTCTTCGATCAGGTCGACTTCGCGCTCCAGGTCCGGCCGGCGCGTCGGCACCGTCACCTGCAGGTGGTCGCCGTCCAGCGCCACGGTCAGGCCCAGCGCGCGCAGGTGGGCCGCCATCTCGTCGGGCGACAGCCGCGTGCCCAGGAACGAGTTGCAGCGGCTCGGCCGCAGGCTGATGGTCGCCGGTGCGAACTCGCGGGCCTGGGCGTCGACGACGCCCGGCGCCACCTGGCCACCGGCATACTCCGCGAGCAGTTCGGCCGCGCGGTCGAGGGCCAGCAGCGGCAGATTCGGGTCGACCGTGCGCGCGAAGCGGTAGGAGCTCTCCGACTCCAGGTTGAGCGAGCGCGCCGTGCGGCGGATGTTCGGCCCGCTGAAGTGCGCTGCCTCGAGCAGCACGTCGCGCGTGTCGGCGGTCACCTCGGTGTTCTCGGCGCCCATGACACCGGCCAGCGCCACGCCGCGCTGCCCGTCGGTGATCAGCAGGTTGTCGGCGGTCAACTGGCGCGTCACGCCGTCCAGCGTGACCATCTCCTCGCCGTCTCGGGCGCGCCGCACCACGATGGTGTGGCCGAGTTTGGCCGCGTCGAAGGCGTGCAGCGGCTGCCCGAGCTCGAACATCACGTAGTTGGTGACGTCGACCAGGATGTCGATGGGCCGTTGCCCACAGGCCAGCAGGCGGTCCTGCAGCCACTGCGGCGAGGGACCGGGCTGCACGCCGCGGACCAGCCGCGCCGCATAGCGCCCGCACAGCTCCGGCGCGTCGAGGCGCACCGTCACCTGGCCCACGACGCTCGGGGCGTCGGCCTCGACGACGCGGCTCTCGACCCACTTGAGCGGCGCGCCGGTGGCGGCGGCGACCTCCTGGGCCAGACCGACGATGGACAGTAGATCGCCGCGGTTCGGCGTGATCTCGGTGATCAGCACCTGGCCGCCAAGCCCACTCGGGGCGTCCTCGGTGTCCTCGATCTCGACGCCCAGCCGGACCAGCAGGTCAGCCAACTGCTCGGCGGTCAGACCCGGATCAACGTGTTGCTTCAGCCATTCGATGGGGAGACGCATGGTTCACTCCCGAACTCACAAACGCGCACAGAGACCTCGGCCCAGGCCGCCTAGAACTGCGCCAGGAAGCGCAGGTCGTTCTCGGTGAACAGGCGGATGTCGTCGATGCCGTACTTCAAGATGGCCAGTCGTTCCAGCCCGACGCCGAACGCGAAGCCGGTCCAGCGCTCGCTGTCGTAGCCGACGTTGGCGAGCACCTGCGGGTCCACCATGCCGCAGCCGAGGATCTCCAGCCAACGGCCGTCGGGATCGTCCGGGTCGGTGCTGATGCCCTCGGGGCCACGCCAGATGGCCATCTGCGCACTCGGCTCCGTGAACGGGAAGTAGTCCGGCGTGAACCGCAGGATGACGCCCTCGCCGAACAGCTCGCGCGCCAGGGCGTAGAGCGTCGCCTTCAGGTGGGCGAAGCTGATGCCCTCGTCGACCAACAAGCCCTCGACCTGATGGAAGGTGTGGCAGTGCGTGGCGTCGACGGCGTCACGGCGGTAAACGCGGCCGGGCGCGATGATGCGCACCGGCGGTTCGTGCGTCTCCATATGCCGGATCTGCACCGCCGAGGTCTCGGTCCGCAGCACCACCCCGCCACCTTGCGTGTAGAAGCTGTCGCGGCCGTCACGGGCCGGATGGTCTTCGGGAATGGCCAGCGCCGTGAAGTTGTAGTAGGCCAGTTCCACCTCAGGGCCGTCGGCCACGTGGAAGCCGAGGCCGCAGAAGATGTCGACCAGTTCGTGGAGCACCAGGGTCAGCGGGTGGCGGCGGCCGGGCAGCGGCACGCGGCCGGGCATGGAAGCGTCAAACCGGTCGGCCGCGCGCGTCGCCGCGCGGGCCAGTTCCTCCAGGGCCGACTTGCGCTCGCCCAGCAGCGCGTTCAGCTCGCCGGTGATCTCGTTGCGCAGCTTGCCCAGTTGGGGCCGCTGCTCGGCGGGCACCTCGTTCATCGCGGGCAGGTTGACGGTCAGCAAGCCTTTCTTGCCGAACACCCGCACGCGCGCTTCCTCGAGGGCCTTCAGATCGTCCGCCGCCGCCAGGATCGCCCTGGCTTCGGCGGCGACGGCGCGCAGCTTCTCTTCCATCAGCGTCGCTCCCTTAGCCACTACCCAAACAAAAACGCCACCACCATCGCAGGACGAAAGCGGTGACGTGCTTCCGCGGTACCACCCGCGTTGCCGTGTTGCCACGGCCACTCATGCCCGATATCGGGGGCTGCCGCGAGGACTCAGGGGTGAACTTCGGCGCGGGGCGAGAGGGTCGGCTTCCAGTCGGTGACCGACCTCCCTGGGCTCTCGCTGACTCCCTTGCTTACTAGGCTCCTTCAGTGCCCTCGGCTAGTCCGTGTTGTCTGACCACCTCGTATAAGGCCACCGCCACTGCCACACCAACGTTCAGCGATTCGGCCGCCGACTGCATCGGAATGCGCCGGCACTCGCCCGTCGCCCGCCAGGCTGGCGACACGCCATGGGCTTCGTTGCCGGCCACCAACGCCACCGGCAGCGGTAGAGGTTCATCGTACAGCCCTTTGCCGACGGTGTCCAGCACGACCACCGGCCGGCCGTCGCGCTCCACCGCGGCCATGGCCTCGGCCGTGCGGCACCGCAGCCACGGCACCCGCACCAACGCGCCGACGCTGGCCCGGACCACCTTCGGCGAGAACAGGTCAGCGCAGCCGCCCGACAGCAGCACGCCGGCGCCGACGGCATCGGCGGTGCGGAGGAGCGAACCGACGTTGCCCGGGTCGCGGATCTCGTCGGCGATCAGCAGGAGGGCCGGCCACGGCTCGCCCAGCCCACCGCCGGGCTGCGGCACGATGGCGGCGCAACCGCTCGGGTGGACTTCGTCGCAGACGGACTGGAGCACCGCTGCGCTGACCGGCTGCACCCGCAGCCCGGCCGCGCGCCAACGCGCGAGGTCGGCTGCGGCCGCCTGGGGCCCGCAGAGGACGACCTCCACGGGCCAACCAGCGTCGAGCACCGTCTGCAGAGCGCGCGCCCCTTCCAGCAGGAACGCAGCCTCACGCACGCGCCCGTTCCGCTGCTGGAGGGAACGGGCGCGCTTGATCAGATCGTTGTGCTGACTGGTGATGGGTTCCGTGGCAGCGCCTTGCCGGTGGCCGAGGACCTCATCCGGCCGGGCGGTCGGACGACGCAGGGGCCACCGCTCGGACCCGGAGCACGCTCGTCGGTCAGGCCGCGAGGGCCGCCTTGGCCAGTTCGGCCACCGCGGCAAACGCCTGCGGGTCCTCAACGGCCAGGTTCGCAAGCGTCTTGCGGTCGAGGGCGATGTTGGCCTTCTTCAGCCCGGCGATGAACTTGCTATAGCTCAGTCCGCAGCGGCGCGCCGCGGCGTTGACCCGGGTGATCCACAAGCGGCGGAAGTCGCGCCGCTTCTGGCGCCGGTCGCGATACGCGTACTGGCCCGACTTCAGGAGCTGGTTGAGCGCCGCGCGGTACTGCTTCGACTTGGCTCCCCAGTACCCCTTGGCGCGCTTCAGAACCTTGCGCCGCTTGCGGGTCTGGACGATACCACCTTTGACACGCATTGCGTCCTCTCCCTCAGCCGATCAGCATCTTGCTGATGTTGGTCGCGTCGGCGGCCGAAACGACCTCGCCGCGGCCGAGCTCGCGCTTGCGGCTGCTCGACTTCTTCGTCAACAAGTGCGCCGACCGCCCACGGCGGCGGACGATCTTGCCGCTGCCCGTGATCTTGAACCGCTTCTTGGCGGCGTTGCGGGTTTTGCCCGTCTTGCCCACGTCTGGTCTCCTCTCAATCCTCTTGGCACCGCCGCCGCGACGCTACGGCGCGCCGCGCTAGGGCCGGCGCTCTAGTCGGCCTCTGCGGCCTCGGCGTCGTCGCCAGCGTCGTCGCCGGCGTCATCGCCGTCATCGTCGCCGTCATCGTCGCCGTCGTCCTCGCCGTCCTCGTCCTCATCCGCCTCGGCCTCAGCGGCCAAGGCAGGCGCGGACTCGTCCACCGCGGACTCGCCGGCCGGCCCGTCTTCGGCCCCGGCCTCGTCATCCACCGCCAACTCCGCATCGTGGAGTTGCTCGGTGGCGGCCAGGCGCTCGTCTTCGGCCGACATCCGCGTGCCGACGATCTCGGCCTTCGGCGCGATGATGATGAACATCCGCCGGCCTTCCAGCGCGGCCGATGACTCCAGCTCACAGACCTCGGACAGGGCCTCCACGAGCTGCATCAGGATGCGCTCGCCCAGCTCGCGGTGGGTAATCTCGCGGCCGCGGAAGCGCACCTCGACCCGGACCTTGTGGCCCTGGCGGAGGAACTGCTCGGCCTTGCGCCGCACCACGCCGAAGTCGTGCTCGTCGGTGGTCGGCCGCATCCGCAGGCCCTTCACCTCCAAGACGCGCTGCTTCCGCCGCTGGTCCCGCTCCCGCTGCTTCTGCTCGTAGCGGTACCGGCCCCAGTCCATGATCCGGCAGACCGGCGGGTCGGCATCCGGCGCCACCTCGATCAGGTCCAGCCCGGCCTCGTAGGCTGCGTCCAACGCTTCTCGCAGCCATACGATGCCCATCTGCTGACCCGAATCAGAGATCAGCCGCACCTTGCCCGCGCGAATCTCGTTGTTCCGCCGCGGTCGCTTTTCCGGCGCCTCCGGGCGTACTTGCCTTCTTCTGATGGCGGTGTCCTCCTGGCGGGGCCTCCCCCGCCCAGCTCACACCGACGGCGGGAACCGGCCTTCCGCCGTCAGGCGCGCTTGGAACTCAGCCAGCTTCATCTGGCCCAGGTCCTTCATCCCGCGCTCGCGCACGGCCACCGCGTCGCTCTCGGCCTCGCGGTTGCCGCACACCAGCATATAGGGAATCTTCCTCGTTTCAGCCAGCGCGATCTTCGCCTGCATGCGTTCGTCGCCGCTGTCCACCTGCACGCGGAACCCGGCGGCCACCAGCCGCCCGGCCACGTCCCGCGCGTAATCGAGATGCCGCTCACCGACCGGAATGACCACCGCCTGCACCGGCGCCAGCCAGGTCGGGAACACGCCGCCCGTGTGCTCGATCAGGATGCCCATGAACCGTTCGAGACTGCCCAGCAGCGCCCGGTGGATCATCACCGGCACGTCGCGATGGTCGTCCTCGGTCACATAGCTCAGGCCGAACCGCTGCGGCAGGTTGAAGTCGAGCTGGCAAGTGCCGAGCTGGTGCCGCCGGTTCAGCGCGTCGCAGACCATGAAGTCGATCTTCGGCCCATAGAACGCGCCCTCGCCGGCCGCCACCCGGTAGTCGACGCCGCGCTCGTCGAGCGCCCGCCTGAGCATCCGCTCGGCGTTCTCCCAGACCTCGTCACTGCCGACCGACTTCTCCGGCCGCGTGCTCAGGTCGATCCGGATGTCCTTGAACTCGAACAGCCGGTAGACCTGCAGCAGCATCTCGCAGAACGCGTCCACTTCCTGCTGGATCTGCTGCGGCCGGCAGAAGATGTGCGCATCGTCCTGGCAGAACGTCCGCACGCGGGTCAGCCCCGCGGTCACGCCCGACGGCTCAAAGCGATGCAGGCGCCCGAAGTCGGCGTAGCGGATCGGCAGTTCGCGATAGCTGTGCAGCTTGGCGCCGAACATCAGACAGTGCGCCGGGCAGTTCATCGGCTTGACCGCGTGGAGCTGCTCCTCGAGCTGTACGAAGTACATGTTCTCGCGGTAGTTGTCCATGTGGCCCGAGGTCTGCCAGAGGTCGGCCGAGAGCACCTGCGGCGTGATCACCTCGTCGTAGCCGAAGACCTGGTAGCGCGAGCGGATCAGGTCCACCAAACGGTTGTAGATGAACGCGCCAGGCGGGAAGAAGAACGGGCTGGCCGGCGCATGGTCATCGAACCAGACCAGGTCCAGCTCGCGGCCCAGCCGCCGGTGGTCGCGCTTCTCGGCCTCCTCGCGCAGGTGCAGCCACTCTTTGAGCTGCTTGGCCTCGGGGAACGAGGTGCCGTAGACGCGCTGCAGCATCTTGTTGGCGCTGTCGCCGCGCCAATAGGCGCCCGAGCTGGTCAGCACCTTCACCGCGCCGATGCGGCCGGTGGCCGGAACATGGACGCCGCGGCAGAGGTCGACCCAGCCGTCGCCGCTCCAGTAGACGCTGACCGCTTCACCGTCCGGAATGGCGTCCAGCAGTTCCAGCTTGTACGGCTCGCCGAGTCGCTCGAACAGCGCCCGCGCTGCGTCGCGGCTCAACTCCTCGCGCCGGAACGGCTGGTTCTCGGCGATGATCTTGGCCATCTCGGCCTCGATCGCCGCCAGATCGTCCGGCGTGAACGGCCGCTCGACGTCGAAATCGTAGTAGAACCGGCCATCGTCGAGGGCCGGCCCGATGGTGACCTTGGCGTCGGGGAAGAGCCGCTGCACCGCCTGTGCCATGACGTGGGCGGTGCTGTGCCGGTAGACTTCCTGCCCCGCTTCGTCGCGGAAGGTCAGGAAGACCACCTCGGCATCGCGCTGGAGCACGGCACTCAGGTCGGCCGGCTGGCCGTCCACCCGCGCCGCCAACGCCGCCTTCGCCAGGCCGGGGCCGATGGCCTCGGCCACCGTCGTCAGGCTGACTCCCGGAACGAAGGACAAGGCACTGCCATCAGGCAGTGAGACACGAATTTGGGCCATGGTCTCTTCTCCTTTCCGGGAATCGTTGGGCCTCTGGAAACAGAAAGCCCTCTGGGCGCCGTCCAGAGGGTGGGTCAGCCACGACACCTTGAACCTGCACGGTGATCGTCGCTCGCACCTCCCTCGGCAGCAAGGCGCACGCAGCCCTGCTCGGGCTGCAGAACGGGCTGCATTCTAGCACAAGCGAACAATAGCTGCAATGAGACTTTGCGCGGTGCGGCGCAGGGGAGTCGGGCGCTGGTCACACCGACCGGGCAGCCTCGCGGCCGGCGCCGGCCGCGCACGCCGACAGGCACCGCCCGGCGAGGTGTCGGCCGGCGCGGTGCGGCCGCAGCGCGGCGGCGTATCCTGCGGCGTTGGCGAAGGAGATGCCGCGTGGTGCGCCAAACACCGCAGGCAACCGCGGGTCGCCGGTCTGCGACGGGGCCTTTCAGCATGACAGGCACTCGGTGGTCGTGGAGGCACGCTGTGGCTGGACTGTCACATTCTCCGGACGTACGCCCACGGCAGGTTAAGGTACAGATCGGCCTGCCCTTCCTGGGTCACATCGAGGGCATGTGGGCGGTTGATGACGACGACCGCCACGCTGCCTGGGAGATGTACGTCGAACTGGTGACGCGCGTCGGGGCCGTCAGTCTGGGACACGAGGCGGGCCGGCTGCGCGAGGCGCTGTCGTCGCTGTACTCGCTGTTCGCCACCACCCGCGCCCTGTTGCGCCAGTATGGGCCAGGCCTGGCGAGGCCGAAGCACGGGGGCGAGCTGAGCTTCGGGGTCATCGCCATCCGGATCCTCAACGAGGTCGTCCGGCCGTTGCTGGCTGAGTGGCATCCTCGGCTGGCCGACTGGGAAAACCAGCGGCCGCCCGGTGTCGCGCCGGTGGACCACGAGCGGGCCTGGCCGCTGGCCGGCGAGCTGCGCGAGGCCTTGGCGGCCCAGCATCGGGCGCTCACCGCCTATGCCGATGCGCTGGCGGAAGTGGCCGGCGTGCCGCCGCTGCACCAGGAGTCCGCGGAGTAGCCCGGAGCGGCGCGGCATGGGCGAAGACTACCGCCACGACGTCTTCATCAGCCACAGTTCGCACGACCGGCCCGTCGCCGCCAGGCTGCACGAACGCCTGGCCGAGGACGGCTTCGAGGTCTGGCGCGACGCCACCGACCTGCAGCCCGGCGACGGTCTGCTGACGGTGATCGGCGAAGCCTTGCGCAGCTCGCGGAAGGTGCTCCTGATCTGGTCCGACCACAGCGCCGGCTCCGAGTGGGCCAGGCTCGAGTGGCAGACGGTGTTGGCCGTGGAGCTGGCCGACCACCAGCCGCGACTCGTCCTGTGGGTGCTGGACGACACGCCACTGCCGGACCTGCTCAAGGGCCGACTCTACGCCGACGGCCGGCGCGGCGTCGACGCCGAGTATGGGCGGCTGGTGCGGAGCCTGCGGGGTGTCGAGCCGGCGCCCGCGGCCAATCGGCGCCGCGATGAGCCCGATTTCCGCGCCGACCTGGCCCGCTACTGCGACGCCCTGGTGGCTGACCTGGACCGCTACGACAGCGAAGTGCGCTGGCACGACCGGGCGCTGACGCCATTGGAGGCCGAGGTCGAGGTGGACCGCGGCGGCCGCGGCCACCGGCGCCTCTGCCGCGACCTGGTGGCCGGCCTGCAAAGCGACCGCCACTCGCGCACGATCCTGGTCCGAGGCGATCCGGGCTCCGGCAAGAGCGTCTCGCTGCGCCGGCTGGTGCGGCGTCTGTGTGCCGATGCCGGCCGCCACGGCGTGGTGCCGCTGTACGCCAACTTGCGCGAGTACCCCGCCGGTGAGGCCGTGACGCCCAACGGCCTCGGCGCGTTCCTGGCGGCCCAGGTCGAGGCACAGACCGGGCGCGATGGACGCCTGTTCATCGACGGCTACTACGACGAGCTGCGCCACGCGAGACGGCTCTCGGTGGTCCTCGATTCGTTCGACGAACTGCCGCAGGTGCTCGACTGCGACGAGCACACCGCGCGGCACGCGGAGGTGTCGCGGGCGTTCAGCCAGTTCTTCGCGCAGGAGCTGGGTGGCAACCGCGTGGTGCTGGCCTCACGGTTCCACCGCGCGCCGGTTGGCCTGCCAGCCACCGTAGTCGATGTGCGGCCGTTCACCGAGACTCAGGTCCGGCGCGCCATGCGAGGATGGCTGAGCGGCCGCGGTGTGGACGCCGACGACTACGTCTGGCGGCTGTTCAGCGCGCGGCCGCAGTTGCTACCGCACTTGCGCAACCCGCTCACCGCCGAGTTGATCGCCGAGTACGGGCAGGCGGTTGGCGGCGAACTCCCCGACAGCCTGCTGGCCGTCTACGACAGTCTGGTGCAGCGACGCCTGCTCGAGCAGGCGGGCGACCTGGCCGAGGCGGCCGTGGAGCCGATGGCTGCTCGCCTCGCCGCGCGGCGGATTGCGGTGGGCATGTTCGAGCACGGCACGACGGGGCTGGAGATGCCGCTGGCCGAGGTGCTGCGGCTGGCCGCCGGCGACACGCTGACCGAACCGCAGGGCCGGGCCGTGGTCGAGGCGCTACGGCGGGGACGCCTGGCGCGGGCGAGCGCGAACGGCTCCCGACCGTTCGCCTTCGTCCACCGCCGCTTCGCCGAGTACCTGGTGGCCGCCGACCTGCGCGGCCGACCAGGCGGGCTTCAGGCCCGGCTGGCCGCGATTCCCAGCGACTCGCGGTGGCGCGAGGCGCTGCTGATGGCTTGCGGCGTCGCGACGCTGGCCGAGCGCCAACCGGTGGCCGAGTACTGCTGGTCGATCGTGTCCGCCGCCGCGCCGGCGCTGCTCGCCGGCCAGGTGGCCGAGGCCGGTGATGCGCTCCACTGCGGTCGGTTCCTGGTGGAGGGCTTCGCCGCCGACGCGGAGGCCACGGCGGGCATCCGCCAGCCCCTGGGCGAACTGGTCGTCGAGATGCTGTCGGCCCAGGACCTGCTGGTCGCCAAGCTGGGCACCGAGCTGATCCCCCTGGCCGAGGGCGCCGCACAGCAACAGGCGGTCAGACTGGCCTGCGCATCGGACCGAGCCTGGGTCCGCGAGGCGGCACTGCGGGCGTGCCGGTATGTGCCGGGGCTCGACGACGACGCCTATGCCGCCATACACAAGCATCTGGCGGTGCTGCCCTATGACCAACTGCCGGCAAGACTGGGGGATCTCTGGTTCGGCTTGGGGCTCTCCGACCGCCTGCGTGGGTTGCGGCAGGTGCTGGTTCGGCGCATCGCGCTAGCGGCGATCGCGCCGGTGTTCGTGGTCCTGAGCTGGCTGGTCGCGGAGCCGGCCGCTCGGCGCAGCGGCGTCGTCACGTGGTTGCAGTTGGTCCCCATCTGGGCGCTGACGGTCACCACGACACCTCGCGGCAGGATCGCCACCCGACCGAGTCTGGTCCGGGATGTGGTGATGTACCCGTGGACTTGGCTGATGCTGGGCTTCTTGGTGGCGGTGCGATCCACTGATGCCGAACCCGATCCCATGCCGCGGTTCGGGCTGCTCGTCCTCCTCTTGGCCGCACTGCTGTGGCTGGGCAATCCCGCACCCAGGCGCCAACGCGTGGCCAGACGACCGTCGCGGCTCACGAGCGAGCGACCTGGCCAGCCGTTGCCCAGCGGCCGAACACGTCACCACGCCGCCGTCAGCTCGGCGGATCGCCGTGACTTGCGCATACTGCTCCTGCTGGCCGTCGGCGCCGGGTTGATGGAGTGGCTCGCACACCTACTGCCCCGCACGGCCTCGTATCTGAACGTCGGGACGCTCACGCTCGCGGCGGTCGTCTGTGTTCCGTGGGCCGCATGGCACCTGCTGCAAGACGCTCTGACGGCTGCCGGCAAGCGCTACCGGACCGTGTCCGACTGGTGCCGCCTCCGCCGTCTGGGCCTGCCCGAGGCGGTCACTTGCGACGTCGTGTACCGCCAGTGCCGCAGCTTCGCCTCGCCGTGGGGGCGCGCGGCTTACCTCGACCGGATCCGTGCGCTGCGCCGGCCCCTGGTGGGCGACTACCTGGACCCGCCGGCCGAGCTGCTCGCCGAGGCCGACGTGAACGAGGCGTTGGGCCGCCTGCGCGAGCAGTGGTTGGCGACCTGAGGCCCGGTCGCCGGCCACCCACAGCAGGACCGCGCCGGCCGGTGCCGAATCACCCCTTGCCCGTCTGGGCACCCGACTGCGTCGCGCACCGGAGTCCGCCATGTCCGCCTGGCTGCTACTCGCGCTGTTGCCGCTCGCCGCGCCGCTGCCCATCGAGTTCGACACCGATCCGGGCTACCGCGCGCGACCGACGTTTCTGGCCAACGCCGCGGCCCATCCGCGGGTCAGCGTGGCCGAGGGCGTGCTCACCCTCGGGGTCGCCGAAGCCGGCCGCGGCATGAAGTTCGAGTTGCCACTGCGGGGCCTCGACAGCGACCGCGCCGTCTACCTGGTGATGCGCTACCGGGCGCGCCACCTGGCCGGTGGTTACGCGCTCTGGGCCTATGACGACAGCCAGGGCGGACGCGAGTTGCTCAACACCGGTCAGCTCAAGCAGGACGGGCAGTGGCACCTGCTGGCGCTGCACCTGGCCGACGCCGGCGCCCGCGGCGTGATCCGCTCGCTGCTGACCGAGATCCAGTGCGCCGGCGCGCCGGCCGAACTGAGCCTGGACTACCTGCGCGCCAGCGACGAAGTGCCCGCCGGCGCCGACCAGTTCCCGCCGGCGCGCGTGGAGACCCCACCGCGGGTGCTCCGCTTCGGCCAGTTGCCGCGCCCAACGCCGCAGCCCGGCTGGCTGTCCGAGCGCGCCAAGGACTACACCGCCGAGGTGGCCGACGGCGTTCTGCACCTGCGCGCCGACGGCCGCCACCAAGGCATGAAGTTCACGGTGGCGCTGCCCGAGCCGCTCGACCTGAAGCCGTACACCTGGGCGGCGCTGCGCTATCGCGCCGTTGGCCTGGCGCCCTGGGGCGACTATGCGGTGTGGCTGGGCAGCGGGCCGGGCGGCCAGCCGGACCAGTCCACCAGCATCGCGTCGCTCTCGCAGTTGGAGGCCGACGGCCACTGGCACGTGGCCCTGGTGGCGCTGAAGGCCACTTTCGCCGCGCGCGACCTGGCCGTGCAGGTCTGCGCCGCCGACGGCCGCGGCGAGCTCTGGCTCGACAGTCTCAGCCTCAGCAACGACCGGCCGTTGGTCGCCGCCACCGACGTGCTGACGCTCCAGACCGACTGGACCGCGGCCCGGCTGACCGCGTTCCAGCCGGTGGACCTGGCGCCCCTGGCCGACGCCCGGGCCGCCGCGCGACTCCGCTCCATGGGCCTGCGCTCGTGGCTGCCCGGCGGCAAAGTGACCGCGCAGGGCATTCCGTTCCACCTGCTGGCCGCCGAGCGGAACGTGGTGACTACGCCCGAAGACATCAACCGCCGCTTGGCCGTGCCGATCGGCACCCAGGCCACCGAGTTGTACTTGCTGGCCGCGGCGCGGCTGCCGTCGCGCGACGGCGCGCGGATGGGCGACCCGGTGGCGATGACCCGCTTCGGCAATCCGGAGCGATTCCGCGTGGCCGTGGTCTACGGCGACGGCGTCACCGACGAGCTGTTCCCCGTCTGCGTGACCAGCGGACGCTACGAAGTGCGCTCCGGGCCCGAGGTCTACGCGCTGACCAGTCTGCGCGCGGCACCGATCGAGCGGATCGAGCTGATCAACCGCATGGACACCGCCTGGTTCGCCCTGGCCGGCGTCACGGCCAATCAGGGCCCGCCCGCCACGACGGCCCCGGCCGTGCTCGGCCTGCCGCCGACGCCACCCGCGTGGCCGGCAGCGGCCACCGCGCCGGCGGTGCGCGTGGGCGATGGCGAACTGGTGCTCGATGACGGCCGGCTGTCGCTGACGCTGGCCACGCGGCCCGGCCTGAAGCTGACCGGCGCCACGCTGCGCGGCGGCGAGCTGAGCGTGGTGCCCGGCCCGCTGTTCACCCTCGGCGCCGGCGAGGCGCAGGTGACCTCGGAGCAGGTGACCGCCGGGCCGCCGGTGCGCGAGGGCGGTGTGGTCCACGTGCCGTTCGCCAGCACCAATCCGGCGGTGCCCATCGCCGGCGAGTTGCTGGCCGGCAGCGGACCCGACGGGCTGGCCTTGCGCCTGGCGGTACGCAACACCGGCAGCCGGCCGCTGGCGCCGAAGGTCCGCTTCCCGATCCTGGCGGGCGCGCGGCTGGGCACCGTGGCGGACACCTGGTACCTCTGGGGCCGCAAGGGCGGGATCGTGGCCAACCGGCCGGTGCGACAGCGGCAGGCTTACGGCGGCGAGTACCCGCTGCAGGTGGCCGACCTGTTCAATCCGCGGCAAGGCTATGGTCTGGCGCTGTTCACGCGCGACCTGGCCGATGTCTACCGGCACCACGAGCTGACCAAGGACGCCCGCGGCGTCGACTGGTCCATCGACTACTGGCCGGCCGAGGTGCCCGCGGGCGGCACCATCGAGACCGTACCGACGGTGCTCAAGGCTCACGCCGGCGACTGGCGCGCGGCGCTGGGGCTGTACCGCCGCTGGGCCCAGAGCTGGTACCGGCCGCAGAGCCCGCCGAAGGACTGGTTCCAGCGCGTCTTCTACTACCAGCAGACCACCGCCTGGGGCCAACTGCGTGACGCGGCCACCGGGCGCTGGCGGATGAAGGAGGTGATCGAGGACTACCGCAACTACCACGGTTGCCTCGACTACCTGCACATCTTCGACTTCGGCGATTCGCCCAAGTACGGTCGCGTGGGCGACTACAACCACTACGATGAGCTCGGCGGCCTGGCGGTGATGCGCGCGGCCATCGCGCAGGCACAGGCCATGGGCGTGCGCATCGGGCTCTACATCGAGGGCTACCTGTGCGATGAGCGCGGCGTCTGGGGCAAGCCGCACGTGGCCCGGTACGACATCCGCCAGCCGGACGGCAAGCCGCTGCTCTGGAACGGCGCGCCGATGGAGCACATGATGTGCCCGGCGGCCCAAGGCTGGCGGGACCATCAGGCCGAGACCTACCGCCGTGTGACCGGCGAACTGCAACCCGACGGCATGTACATCGACCAGTACGGCTTCCTCGACACCTGGAAGACCTGCTGGTCGCGCGAGCACGGCCATCCGGTGCCAATGGGTCCACTCCGCGGTGAGCGGGCCACCACCGCGGCCATCCGCGCGGCGATGCCGGCCACCATCGCCAACCTGACCGAGGAGACACCGAACGACGTCAACTCGCAGCACCAGGACGGCGCGCTCGGCTACTCGGTGACCTTCTCCGACCCGACGCTGATGCCGCATCGCGTGGATCTGTTCCGGTTCTGCTTCCCGTCGTTCAAGGTCTTCCAGTTGACCTCGTACAACGCGTTCACCGAAGGCGGCTGGCAGTTGCTCAAATGGCCTTTCTTCAACGGTGAAGGCTACTGGCTCGGCGGCGGCACCAGCGACACCTACTGCGAGGACGCGCACCAGTTCCTGCGCGACGTCTGGCGGATCACCCACCAGCACACCGCCGCGTTCTGCTCGACCGACGTCGAGCCGTTGGTGCCGACACTCGTGCCGACGGTCTACGCCAACCGGTTCACGGGCGGCGGGGAGACGGTCTGGACCTTGTTCAACGCCGACTACCGCACGGTGCGCGGCGGCCTCTTGCGCGTGCCGCACCGCGCGGGCACCATCTACACCGACGCCTTCAGCGGCCGCCCGCTGCCGCCCACGCTGCGCGACGGGCAGGCCGAGATCGCGCTGGAACTGGGTCCGTGGGGCGTGGGCTGCGTGGTCGCGCGGCCAGGGCCGTAGGGTTGCCTGGAGAGCACGGGTGAGCACCTTGTCGATGCTGGCCACCACCTGGCTGTTGGCGGCCGCAACGGTGCCCGAACCGCGGCCGTGGGTGCCGATGCGGGGCATCTACGGCGGTGTGCCCAAGGAGCTGGTGCCGGCCGGCGGACGGCTGGTCGAGCAAGGGGTCAACGCCATCTTCGTCGGCTCGGGCGGCATCAACGACGCGCTCGTCGCCTGGGCCAGAGAGCACGGTGTGAAGCTCTACGCCGAGTTCAACACCATGCACGCAGCCGAATACCTGAAGGCGCACCCGGACGCCGCGCCGGTGGGCGTCGACGGCCGCCCGTGCCCACCGCAGGATGGCTGGCAGGGCGTGGCGCCAACGCACGATGGCTACCGGCGCTACCGCTTGGACCAGCTCCGCGAGCTGGTACGGCGCTATCGCATCGACGGTGTCTGGCTGGATTACCACCACAGCCACGCCAGTTGGGAGCGCGCCCAGCCGCTGCTGCCCGACACCGGCTTCGAGCCCTACTCGCTGGCCCGGTTCCAGCAGGAGACCGGCCTGCGCCTGCCGGACGAGCCGGTACCCGCCTTGGCGCAGCGACTGCTCGGCGAGCACCGCGCCCGCTGGCTCCAGTGGCGCTGCGACGTCTTCACCGACTGGGTGCGCGAGATCCGCGCCATCCTGGACGCCGAACGGCCCGGCCTGCTGCTCGGCTCGTTCCATTGCCCCTACAGCGACCGTGACTTTGACGGCGCCTTGCGCGACAAGCTGCACCTCGACCTGAAGGCCCAGGCCCGTTACCTCGATGTGTTCAGCCCGATGCCGTACCACGCCCGCTTCGGCCACGCCGGCGACCCAGCCTGGATCTCGCGACAGGTGGCTTGGTTGGGCGCCCACCTGGGCGTTCGCGGCGAGCCGGGCGAGGCCAAACGCATCTGGCCCATCGTGCAACTGGCCGACTGGGGCGAACCGGTACCCGTCGAACAGGTCACCACCGTGCTCGACCACGGCTCACGCCGTCCGGCCACCGGCGTGATGGTCTTCCACTGGAGTGGCGTCAGCGGGCAGCCGGACAAGCTGCGCGCGCTGGGCGCGTTCTACCGGGCCATCGGCCCGTGAAGGGAGTTGCCTGCCATGGACGTTCGAGCCGCGCTGAAGAGTCAGTACCACGCCGCACTGGACATGCTGCAGCAAGCCATTGAGCGCTGCCCCGACGAGCTGTGGGCCGGCGGCGACCACCCGCTGCCGTTCTGGCAGGTCGCCTACCACACCGAGTTCTTCACGCACTTCTACCTGAGCGCCGACGTGGCCTCGTTCGAGCGCTGGCCGCAGCACCGCGGCGGCCTGGAGACGCTCGGCTCACTGCCGCAAGGGACCGAGCCGGCGACGAGGGCGGTGGTGCTGGAGTACCACCGCTTCTGTGTCGACCTGGTCGATGGCGCGGTGGACGCACTCGACCTGGATGCGCCCGAATGCGGCTTCCCCTGGTACCGCCTGCCGAAGCTCGACCACCAGCTCAACAACATCCGCCACATCCAGCACCACGCCGCGCAGCTCAGCGAACGGGTGAAGGCGGCCGGCGCGCCGGGCGTGGACTGGATCGGGCCGTTCTGATGAGCGACTTGGTCGTGCGCGCGATGCGGGCCGAGGATGTCGACGCGGTGCGGCGCTTCGCGGCCGCCTGCGACGCCGCGGATCTCGCCGACGCGGACGCGGTCAGCCTGGTGGCGACCGAGACCGCCGGCCAGCGGATCGTCGGCTGGGGCCGGCTCAGCCCGCAGCGCGGCGGCGAGGCCCGTTGG
>CAZHGD010000084.1:0-30436 GCA_964531735.1 uncultured Fimbriimonadaceae bacterium
GGCCGGGTCGGCGGCCACCTGACGCAACAGCCGCGCCAGATCGTCCACGGCGACCTCGAACTGCCAGCCTGGTCCCGCCAGCTCCCACGGGCCCACCTGCGGCGGATCGAGCGGTCGCCGCTCGGCGGGCACCCGCCAGCCCACGGTCTGGTCGACGAAGTCGTCGGTCGGACCGCCGTCGGGCACCACCACCGGCACGCCGCAGGCCAGTGCCTCCAGCGCGGGCAGCAGGAAGCCCTCGCCGCGGTAGGGCATGACCAGGCAGTCGGCGGCCGTGTAGACACCGGCCAGCCGGTGCGGGCTCAGCTCCTCGTCGAGGTAGACGACCGCCGGCGCGGCGCGGTCGGCGGCCAGCGCAAGGAGCGCCTCGCGGTGGTTCTGGCCGCGGTAGACGGTCTGACTGCCCGTGTCTTTGACCAGCAACAGCACGTCGTCCAGCGGCGTGAACGCCCGGCGATACGCCTGCAGCAGGATGTCGATGCCCTTGCGCGTGATGGTCCCGCCGACGAAGGCGAACACGAAGGGTTCGCCGTGGAGCCGCTCGGCGCCGGGCTCGGTGGTGGGCACATAGGGTGGCGCGGTCGGACAGAACACGTCGGCATCGACGCCCAGCGGCACCACCTGCACGCGGTCTTCCGGCACGCCGCTGGCGAGGTAGACCTGGCGGACATAGCTGCTGTAGCACCAGACCTCGCTCACCTCGCGCCGGATCGGCTCCACCCAGGCCGCCGGCAGGTAGCCGTACTCCCACGGCTGCATCAGCACCAGATGGCCATCCTCGGGGGCCTCAAACCGCGGCGGGAAGTGATGCCGCACGTGGACCTGCGCCGGCCGTGACAGCGGCGCGAAACAGCGCGTCGACAACGCATCGCCGGCCACCGGTGTGTCCAGCGGCGCCAACGACAGCTCGATGCGCTCGTCGGCCGCCAGACCACCGCACAGCGCCCGGTTGACATGGGCCAGGCTGTGCTGGCCGAAGCAGTCGCCTTCCCACCGGACGGTGAGGTCGGCGACCGGCGGCGGCGCCACCGGGTGCGGCTGGTGCTGCTCGCGCAACCGCTCGAGCTCGGCGGCCAGTTGCCGGCCCACCACCGTGCGGCTGAACCGCGCGTGGACGCTCTCGCGCGCGCGGGCGCCGACGGCGGCGGCTTCGCCGCGCTCCGTATAGACCCGGCGGAGCAGCTCACGCAGGTGCTCCAGGCGGGGCTCACCCCAGCGGTGCCCCTGCATCACCGGCGTCTCGCGCCAACCGGCGGCCGACACCTCGGTCACGGTGCAGTCGACCAGGTAACTGTTGTCCGGCGCCATGAACTCGGTGTTGCCGCTCCAGCCGGTGCCGATGGTCGGCTTGCCCACCGCCATGGCATCGAGGTAGGGCCGGCCCCAGCCTTCGCCGCGGCTGGCCATGACGTAGGCGTCGACGGCGCGGTAGAGGGCCACCATCTGCGCGCGGCTGAGGCGCTCGTGGACGAAGGCGACGCGTGGATCGCGGCTCAGGTCCCAACCGAACTCGCCCTGGGCCAGGGCCGCGGCCTGCTGCTGGATGCCCGCTGCGCCATAGCCCATGGCCGACCAGACCTTGAGCACCAGGGTCACCGGCTCGTCAGGCGCGAACTCGGCCAGGAATGCGCGCAACAGCACGTCCCAGCCTTTGCGCAGCGTCCAGTCGAAGACGCTCAGAAAGGCGAACCGCTCCTGGGCGCTCAAGCGCTCGGTCAGCGCGCTGGGCTGGCCGGGTCCGGCATACTCGGACGGGTCGAAGCAGCCGGGGATCACGCTGAGCCGGTCGAGCGGCACGCCGGCAGCGGCAAACGTCCGCCGGTTGAACTCGCTGGGCACCAGAAGGTGGTCGAAGCCCGCGCAGGCCAGCCGCATCGGCTCGGGAATGCGGTCGGTCTCGAACATGGTGCGGCCGACCAGCAGGCCGGCCTCGGGGTGCCGACGATAGTAGTAAGGTATGTTGTGGTGGACCTGGATGAACCCAGGCCGCGCCGGCCGGCCACTCAGCGCCGCGAACCGCTCGCGTTCGGCCTCGCTGAGCGCGGCCGGCCCAGCCGGCTCGCCCGGCTCGGGTGCCGCCACCGCCACGCCCGCACTGTCGAGGGCCAGGATGAGCTGCCGGCTCTCCTCGCCATAGCCGCTGGGGCTCGACCAAGGCGCCTCCCACACCACCTCGGCGGCCGCGGGGCTGGTGGGCTCGACCGTCAGCGGTGGCCGCGGCGCCGGTGGGCGCTGTTTGGCCACCTGCAGGGCGAACTCGAGCACCTCCGTGACGTCGGCCGGGACGGCCTCCTCGCCCGGCTGGAGCCGGCCCTGCTGGCGCCGCCTTTCGTACAGCTTGGCTTCCTGGGCAAAGCGGTAGAAGCCCGACAGGAAGCTGTACAGGAAGCCGGGCACACCATCGCGCTCGGCGCCACGCTGGTCGTAGTAGGCGGCGAAGTCGCCGACGAACTGCGCCACGGCTCGGCGCCAGTGGAAGCTCTGGCCGTCCCTGTCCAGGTTGGCGGCCTCGCCGTCGGTGTAGCGGTTCAGCTTCTCGAGGTAGTGCGCCACACCGTCGTACGAGTAGTGGGTCACGGCCAACTCGGGTCGGTCGGCGGGAAACGGAATGACCCGCCCGTCCACCACGGCGCCGGCGTGCAGCCGGGCATCGAAGGCAAAGCGGCCGTTCTTGAACAGCCGCGGCGAGGTGTAGCCCGGGTAGAGGCACTGCAGCCAGTGCCCGCCGAAGTGGTGACGCATGGGCAGCAGCACCGCCTCGAACTCGTCACCATGCCGCCGGGTCAGGTCGCGGAGCGCCGGGCCGAGGCCTGGCGGCACGCGTTCATCGGCGTCGAGGTAGAGCACCCAACGGTATCGCGCCCGCAGCGCCGAGACGTTGCGGGCCCGGTCGAAGTTGGGGATCCAGGGGTGGTTGATGACCTGGTCCGTGGCCTGACGGGCCATGGCCAAGGTGGCGTCGGTACTCTCCATGTCGCAGACGATCAGCTCGTCGGTCCAGCCGCCCAGCGATTGCAGGCACTCCGCCAGTCGGGCCTGCTCGTTGCGCGTGTGGACGATGGCGCTGATCCCTTCGGGGTACGGCTCGCCCGGACCGGCCAGCAGCGCGCGGAGCGCGTCGTCCAGTGGCCGCCCGCGCAGTACCACCAACAGGCCGTCGCGTTCGCCCTGCTGCGGGTCGCCGTGGTAGCGCAGCTCGGCCACCTCGAAGGGCTCCAGCAGCCACTGCCACTCCTCCAGCGGCAGCAGGCGTTCCGGGCCGCTGGTCGGCTCACCCGGGTGGTACACCGACGGTACCGAGAAGACTACCCACTGCGCCCGAGCGACATGCTGGGCCAGCGTCGCGCGGATCTGGGCCGCGGTGCCGCGTTGCACCAGCCCCCAGTGGTGGATCACGTCGTAGCGTGCGTCGGCGCCGCCAAGCTCGCCCGGGCCGCCGACCTGGAAATCCGCGGCGCCGCCGAGCAGGCGGTTGATCTGCCGCGCACGCTCCACCGTCGCCGGCTGCGGGTCCAGACCGACCGACACGACGCCGCGTAGCGACAGCCAGACCGGCGCGTAGCCACAGCCGGCCGCGGCATCGAGCGTCGTGCCGCCTCGTGGGCAGCACGAGAGCACGCCCGTCAGGTACGCCAGCCACGCCGGGCTCTGGCACCAGCCCGCATAGTGGCGCGGCACCTCGGCCAGTGGCACCTCGTCAGTCAGCGACCATCCACCCAGACCAGCCCGATTGGCCATCAGCCCCTTGACCTTCCCGGCTCGCGCGACCCGCAGCTAGCCGCCAGCCGGCATCACCCGGCCGGCCGCTGGTTCGAAGCCAACCTGGCCGCTCCTCCGCACCCACGCGCGCTGCGGTGGCGGCCACGATCGCGGCGCCACCTCATCGCCCGACCGCCCGCTACAACAGCTCCCGCGTCGTCTTCAACTGCCACGGCTCCACCGTGAACGCTTGCGCATACTGCACGCCGATGGCGATGCCGTGCTGGCGGCAGCGGGCCTGGTACCAGTCCCAGTAGGGCCAGCCACCTTCGCCACGGCCGATCGCGAACTGCTTGAACGCGCGCTCGTAGTCGGCGAACACGTCGCTGACGTCGACGAACAGATAGGGCGTGAAGCCCTCGGCGTCTTCCCAGTTGTCGGAGTAGTACGTGCGCGCCCACTTCGGCGGCAGGCCGTCCAGGTCGAAGTGCCGGTTGGCCGCCATGAACACCGCCTTGCGCGTGAGGTGGTGGCAGGCCATGTGGTCGTCGTGCAGGCTGTGGCGCCAGTGGGTGACCACCACGGTCGGCCGCAGTTGGCGCAACAGCACGGCCAGCTCGCGGCAGATGGGCTCGGCCACCTCGATCTCGCCGTCGCGGTAGGGCAGTGTGTGCGTCGTCGCGCCCAGCCCGGCGGCGGCCGCCTCGGCCTCGGTGCGCTTCTGGGCCCCGTACTCGTCGGCGGTCAGCTTGGCATGGCCCTTTTCGCCGAGCGACAAGTTGACGAAGTGCGCCGACCACCCCTGGCGGACGTGCTTGAGCACTGTCGCCCCGGCGGCGAACTCCTGGTCGGCGGCGTGAGCGCCCACCGCCACGATGACCGGCTGCTCGCTCATCTGGTTCTCCTGGCCGCGGCTTTCGCCGGCCGGCCGGCCGGCCCTGCCGTCAGCGGGCCACGGAGGAATCGGTGGCGGCCGGCCCGAAGCCCCCGCAGCGTAGGAGACGGTTCGTGCTGATCGATCTGTCCGGCAAGGTGGCCTTGGTGACCGGCTCGTCGCGTGGCATCGGCCGCGTCTGCGCCTTGGAGCTGGCCCGCAGCGGCGCCGACGTGGTGGTGAGTTACCATAGCCAGGCGGCCATGGCCGACGCTGTGGTGGCCGAGATTGCCGCCGACGGGCACCGCGCGGTGGCCCGGCAGGCCGATGTCGGCCGGCGGGAGGACTGCGCGGCGCTGGTCGAGTGTGCCGTGGAGCAGTTCGGCCGCCTCGATATCGTCGTGCTCAACGCCTATCGCGACATCCGCAAGCCGGTGCTGGAGACCACGCCCGAGGACGTGGCGACCACCTGGAACTCGACGCTCTGGCACGGCTTCCACCTCAGCCAACTGGCGGCGCAGCAGATGGTGGCTCAGGGCCAGGGCGGGCGGCTGATCTTCATCAGCTCGGTCCATGCGCACTCGCCCTATTCGCCCGCGCTGGCTTACAACACCGCCAAGGCCGGGCTCAACCACATGGCCAAGTCGCTGGCAGTGGAGCTGGCGGAGCACCAGATCCTCTGCAATTCGGTGGAGCCGGGCTGGATCGACACCGAGGGCGAGCGCGTGTACTACACCGAGGAAGAGCTTCGCGAGCGCGGCCGTGAGCTGCCGTTGGGCCGACTGGGCACCGGGCAGGACATCGCCAACCTGGTGACCTTCCTGGCCAGCGAGCAGGCGGCGTACATCACCGGCGCGGTGCTGCGGGTCGACGGCGGCTACGTGCTGCCGCGCCTGCGTTGAGTGCGGTCGCGCCGCATCCGGCCAGCGAGCGGGGCCTGCTGTTCGCCGGTGGCGCGGTGCTGGTCTGGTCGACCTCGTCGGTCACCACCAGCTTCGCGGTGAACCAGGCGCCGCCGCTGCTGGTGCTGGCGGTCAGCTTCACGGTGGCGGCGGCGTTGGGCCTGCTGCGCGATCAGTGCCACGGGCGACTACGCGCGACGCTGGCGGCGCCGTGGCCGGTGGTCGGTCTGGGCCTGTACGGCATCGCCAGCTACTACCTGGCCTTCTACTTCGCCTTCCGCTACGCGCCGGCGGTGCAGGTCAGCTTGATCAACTACCTGTGGCCGCTGCTGACCGTGCTGCTGTCGGCGCCCATCCTGCGCACGCCGCTGCCGCGCGGCGCGCTGCCGGCGGCGCTGGTGGGCCTGCTGGGCGCGGTGCTGGTGGTCACCGGTGGCCGCCTGCCGCACCTGTCGGCGCAGCACGCGCTGGGCTACGCGCTGGCGCTGTGGGCGGCGGTCTCGTGGGCCGTGTTCTCGTGCCTGCTGCGGCGCATCGGTCCGGCCGCCGCGGGCCGCATGCCGCTGTTCTGTCTGTGTACCGCGGGGCTGGCCTGGTTGGCCGTGCTGGCCACCGGCGCCCTCGGCGCGCACGGCGGCACCTGGTTGGCGGTGGCGGTGGTCATCGGCATCGGACCGCTGTTCGGCGCGTTCGAGTGTTGGGACCGCGCCATGCAATGGGGCGATATCGCCCGGATCGGCCTGTTGAGCTACCTGACGCCGGCGCTGTCGACGCTCTGGCTGGCGCTCGCCGGGCAGCCGCTGAACGCGGCCAGCGTGCTCGGCATGGTGCTGATCATCGCCGCCGGGCTGCTCGGCCGCCGCGCGTAGCGGTGGGCCGTTCAGCCGCCGGCAGCACCAGGCGGAAGGTCGCCCCCTCGCCCAACTGCGACTCCACCTCCAGCCGGCCACCGGAGGCATTGGCCAACTCATAGCAACTGGCCAGGCCGAGGCCGGTGCCCTCGCCCACCGGCTTGGTGGTGAACAGCGGGTCGAAGATGCGCCCGAGATGCTCGGGTGAGATGCCCGGCCCGTTGTCGGCCACTTCCAGGCGCACCTCGCCGTTGACCGCGCGCGTCCGCACCCAGAGGTGCGCATCGGGGCGGTCCTTCATGGCGTAGACGGCGTTGTCGAACAGGTTGGTCAGGATCTGCCGCAGGTCGGTGGCGACCGACTTGACCGGCGGCAACGGCTCGTCGAGCTCCAGCACGGCCTCGACCTGGTAGCGGAAGCGCGGATCGACCTGCCAGAACTCCACCTGCCGGCGCACCAGCGCGTTGAGGTCGAGCGGCTCGACCGCCTCGACCACCGTCTCGCGGCTGCGCACACCGGTGAGCAGGTTGGCGATCACCGCGGCCATGTCGCCGGTGACGTCCTTGGCCTTCTCCAGCAGGTCGCGCTTCAGCGCGTCGTCGGGCCGGTTGATCGCCAGCTCGAGGTAGCCCAGGATGGCGCTGAGGGGACTGTTCAGGTTGTGGGCCAACTGCGCGGCGTTGCGCCCGAGGAGGGCGAACTGCTGTTGGGCCATGAGCTGCGCGGTGCGCTCGCGCACCTCCAGCTCCAGGTTCTGGTTGATCTCGCGCAGCTCGTCCTGCAGCCACTTCAGCCGCAGCGCGTTCTTGACGCGGGCCAGCAGTTCCTCCTGGTGGAAGGGCTTCACCACGTAGTCATCGGCGAGGTGCTCGAAGCCTTTGACCATCTCGTCGGTGTGGCCTCGCCCCGTCACCACGATGACCATGGTCTGGGCCGCCGCGTCGGCCTTGACGTGCTCGAGGACGTCGTAGCCGTCGATGCCGGGCAGGCCCAGGTCGAGCAGCACCAGGTCGACGTCGTGGCCGGCCAGCAGCGTCAGCGCCTGCTCGCCCGAGTCGGCCTCCAACAGCTCATAGTCGCCGAGGCAACGCGCCACCACCCGCCGACTGGCGGCGTTGTCCTCAACGATCAGCAGACGCGCCTGACGCTCTGTCCGCGGCACACCACTACTCCACCGTCGCACACCCCTGCGCTCGGTTCCACCGCCCTGGCTCTAGTCTGCCATGTTGCGCCCGGTTTGGCCAGTACCCGACCGGGTTCGCTGAGCGCACATCGGCCGGCTCGCCCGGCTCCTCAGCGGCCCACCACGACCAGCCGGTAGGATCGCGGGGCCACCACCACGGTCAGCCGACTGTCCGCCAGGCCCGGCGGCGGGCCATCGTCCAGCGCGCTCGCCGAGCCGCTCGCCGGCAGGCCGAGCGCCGCCCGGTCCAGCGACAGGATCGCGCGGCGCTCGGCCTGACTGGTGTTCAGCACCACCAGCAAGGCGCGTCCGGGCCGGACATAGACGCTGACCAACACGCTGTCCGAGTCCGCCCGGAGGCCATTGGGCCGCCAGTAGGGCCGGAACTCGGCGTCG
The DNA here is from genome assembly GCA_964531735.1 of uncultured Fimbriimonadaceae bacterium. Classification (GTDB taxonomy): domain Bacteria; phylum Armatimonadota; class UBA10988; order UBA10988; family UBA10988; genus CAZHGD01. Next base: position 7,906 of record CAZHGD010000084.1, read on the forward strand.
ACGATGCCGAAGGTGTCCAGGCGCCGCCAGGTGTCTTCGATCACCTTGGCCTGGCACCAGATCGGCCAAGGCTGCGTGTCATGCGCCAGCATCAGGCCCATCAGACGTTCGGTGCCGACCGGCTGGTTCCGCCAGGCGCCGCTGAACTCCGGCAGGAAGAACGGATGCACGCCCCACGGCCCGACGGTGTTCTCGCAACGCCACTTGGCCAGCGGGACGATGGCCTGGTAGTCGTCGGTGAGCTTCACCGCGGCCGGGTTGTACTGCTCGCCGTCGAGCATGCTGTCGGCGAACGAGAGCATCGGCCCGCAGACGGTGGTCGACATGTGGGCGAGGATGTGCGCCTCGGGCCGTCGCCGGCTCAGCACGGCGCGGGCGCGGCGCATGACCTCGCGGTAGGCGCGCAGCGGGTAGCGCGGGTGCAACTGGCCGGCGCCGTCGCGCCAACCGCAGCCGTGGTGTTCCACCAGACAGGCCGACGGGTTCCAGCAGTCGACGTAGATACCGTCGACCTGGTAGTCCTCGACGAAGCGCGCCAGCTTCCAGGCGATCAGGTCGCACCACGCCGGCACCTGCGGGCAGGCGCCGATCAGCGGCCCGCCCATCTGGCCCACGTCGCCGCCGTCGAAGCTACGGCCGGGATCGACGAAGTCCGGCCCGTAGTAGCGCCACTCCGCCGCATCCGAGGCGAAGAAGTTCAGGTTGACATAGGGGATCACCCGCGCGCCGCGCGCGTGCAGCAGCCGCACCGTCTCGGTGAACGCCGCCGGGTCCTGCGGCGCGGGGTAGCCATAGTGCTTGGTGTTGCCGTTGCCCCAGACCACCTGCAGGTTGCCGGCGTTCGGCGCCCGCACCACGTCACCCGTGCCGAGGTTGCCCAGCCGCCAGCCACGGGCCTTGGCCGGCACCGGTTTGAGCGGCGTGGCCTGGCAGCCGAACTCCAGGTGCAGCGGCGCGGCGAGCCGCGTCGGCTGGTTGATGAACCGCACCGTCAGCACCACCTGGCCACCGTCGCGGGTGACCTGGTAGACCGGCTGACCCGGCGCGTTCGACCAGCCGCGGTTCCATTCGGCGCACCAGCCGAGCCCGCGGTCGTGGTCGCCCAGCCACACATACGGCGTGAACGACGGCGACGACCAGCCGGTCGCGGGCAGCGCCCCGGCCTCGTTCTCCAGCCAGTTGCGCCCGCAGCGGTGCAGGTACTGCACCACCTCGGCCCGCAGCGGCACGCGCAGCGTCAGGTCGTCCAGATCCAGCGGCTGGGCCGGCGTGACGGTCAGTTCGCACCAGTCGAGACCGTCGTACTCGATGGTCTGGGTCGACTGGACGCGCAAGCCGGGCAGCGTGGCGCTGGCTGACCATTGCGCCCGCGTCGCGCTGGCGCTGACCAGTCGGCCCGGCTCTTCGCGCAGCGGCAGCGCGCGGCCGGCGGCGCCCACCGACAGCGTCGGCGGCCCGGCCAGCAGGTCCTGACCGGCGCTCCGCACCTGGCGGGGCAGCAAGCCGCCCAAGGCGTAGCGCCGGCCCCAGCACTCGACGGTGTCGCCCGCCGCGCGCACGGGCGGGTAGGGCGGTAGCACCACGTCCTCGGCGCCCTCGTGAGTCGTGAACCAGGGCGGGTCGGCCGGCTTCTCGAACGGCAGCTCGCGCTGCCCGGTGACGGCGCCCTGGCCGTCTCGCACAGTGGCGCGGACGGTCGCCGGGCCCGCGGGCAGATCGCGGATGTCCAGGTCGGCCAGCGCCTGGTCGTCGGCGCCCGGCGTGGCCACAGCGCGGGCGGTGCGCCCGGCCGCGCTGGCCTCGACCAGCACGCGACCCGGCGCGCCGGCCGGCAGGTAGCCGGAGGTGTCCACGTCCACCAGCCAACGCCCGCTGGCCGCGCGCGGCTCGATGGTCACCGGCAGCGGCGGCTGGTAGTCGATCGTCTCGCCGCGGGCCGCTTTGGCAATCTGCTCGGCCGGCAGGGCCCAGCGGGCGATGCGGACCTGGTCGACCAGCGTGCGGCTGGTGTGCGGCTTGCCCCAGCCGTCGTCGCCGATGCGGAACCAGCCGCTCAGGCTCTGGGGCCGTGAGGGCAGGACGTGCCGCTGCCGCGCGACGCCGTCCACGTAGCAGACCAGTTGCTCGCGCGACCAGACTCCGGCGAGGTGATGCCACTGACCGCCGGTCAGCTTGCCGGCCTCCCACCAGGCCGAGACGAACGACTCACGGGTGGTGCCGGACAGGAACAGCAGACCGCCGGTCCAGAACTTGTAGAGCACCAGCCAGCCGGGCCCGGCGGTCTCGAAGAAGACGTGGAAGGCTTGCTCGTCGGCCGGCCAGTCGAGGGGCTTGACCCACATCATGACCGTGCCCTGTGACGGCCGCACCTGGCCGGCGACCGGGTACTTCACACTGGCCGCCGCCCCGCCGCAGACCAGCGCGCGCCCGAACCGGCCCTCGGCGTAGGCCACTTGTCCGGCGACTTCGAGCGGCTTGATGGCGCCGCCGCTGCCGTGGCCATCGAGGGTGTCGTCGAAGTCGGCCTGGAAGGTCCACGGCGCAGGCGCAGCGGCCAGCGGCGCGAGGCAGCCCAGGACCAGCCACCAGCAGGCGAGACGCATCGCGACTTCTCCGCGCCGCTCGAACCGGCTGCTGCGACCCGCCTGACGAGCGGACGCGCCCATCATACGGCCCGCCGCAGGATGATTCAACAGCCCGGCGGCCAACCAGCGAGCGGAGCCCGACCGTGACTCGACTCGTGGTGCAGTATTTCCTCAACGACCGCCTCGATCCGGCGCTGGTGGCGCGGCAACTGGAGCAGTTCGCCGCCGCCGGTTACGACGGGGTCTACCCCCACGCGCGCGCCGGCCTGACCACGCCCTACTTCTCGGCCGACTGGTGGGCCGTCATGGACACCATCGCCGAGCACTGCCGGCGGCTGGGCCTCAAGTTCTGGATCTGGGACGAGGACTACTACCCCAGCGGCCAGATGGGCGGGCGCATCGTCTGGGAAGACCCGGGGCTGGCGGCCCGCGGCCTGGAGTTCACGGTGGCCCGGTGCGAAGGCGCCGGGCCGTTCGAGGTCGACTTCGCGCCCGGCGCGCTCCTGCGCTGCTTCGCCGTGCCCGAGCGGGCCGACGGCCAACTCGGGGAGCCCGTCGACATCACCGCCTGGTGCGGCACGCGGCGGCAGCACTGGGGGCCACGGCAGGTCCTGCACCGCGCGTACTCGCCGCTGGTCAACGACGTCGGCCACCCGCACTGGCGCTCGTGGATGAGCGAGAACCGCTTTGCCGTGGTCTGGACGCCACCGCAGCCGGGCACCTGGCAGATTGTCGCCACCTTGCACCGCGCGGTGAGCCAGGAGGCCCCCGACTTCCTGCGACCCGAGAGCATCGCCCGCTTCCTCGAACTGAGCCACGACGCCTACCACGCGCGCTACGGCGCCGAGTTCGGCGAGCTGATCGAGGCCATCTTCACCGACGAGCCGAACCCGGCCGGCCAGACCTTTCCCTGGACCCCGCGGTTCGCCGAGGAGTTCCGCGCCGACCACCGCTACGACCTCCTCGACCGGCTGCCGCACCTGGCCCTGGACATCGACGAGCGGAGCGCCACCATCCGCCACCACTACCGGCTGACGCAGCACCGACTGCTCCGCAGTCACTATGTGGACCAGATCGCGGCCTGGTGCGAGGCCCACGGCGTGCTCATGTCGGGCCACCTGACGCGCACCGAGTGGCTCTCGCTGGTGGCCGCCTGGTGGCCGAACGAGCTGCGCTGCTACCGCGCCATGCACATTCCGGCCGCCGATCCACTCGGCGCCAGTGTGGCCTGGCCCGACGCCGCGGCCTACACCACCGGGCTGAAGGTGGCCTCGTCGGCCGCGCATCTGTTCGGCCGCGACCAGGCCGGCACCGACGCGCTGGCCATCATCGGCGACGAGGCCGGCCTGCGCGACCTGAAGTACCAACTCGACTTCCAGATGGTCCTGGGCATCAACCAGTTCACGCTCCACGGCGCGAGCTACTCGTTCCGCGGCCACCGCAAGGACGAGGTGCCGCCGTCGCTGTTCTGCCAGCACACCGAGTTTCCGCACTTCCCCGTGCTCTGGGACCACGTGCGCGGCACCTGCGCCGAGCTGACCGGCGGCCGGCACCAGTGCGAGGTGGCCGTGCTCTACCCGGCCACCTCGCTCTATTGCCAGATCACGCCGCACACCGGCCTGCCCAATCTGCCGGACGAGGCGCTGATCCACCAGGTCTCCGAGCAACTGCTCAGCGCCCACTGCGACTTCGACTTCATCGACGAGGTGACCCTCGACGAGTCGGTCGACGAGTTCGGCACGTTCCTCACCTCCGAGCCCTACCGCATCGTCATCCTGCCGCACCTGCGCTTTGTCGACGCGGCCTGCGCCGCGGCGCTGTTGCGCCTCGTGCGCGGCGGCGGGCGGGTGATCGCGGTCGGTGGTCTGCCGCTGGCGCTGCCGCGCGAACCGGCGGCCGCTCACGAGTGGGCCGACGAACGCGTGGAGCAGGTGGCCGACCTGGCCGAGGTGCTCGACAGTCTGCCGCGCCTGCCGGTCAGCGGTGACGGCGCGAGCGACGTGTTCGTGCTGGAGCGGCGCGTCGACGGCGCGGCCAAGTGGTTCTGCTTCAACCGCGCCGAACGCGAGTTCAGCGGCACCGTGGCCGGCCGGCCGGTGGTCATCGCCGGGCGCGGCAGCGCCCTGCTCAAGGCCGACGACGCGCCCGCCGTCGCCGCGCCCGGACCCGTGGTGGCGGACCTGTCGGCCGACTGGACGGTGACCTTCGGCGCCAACCAGCTCCCGCTGAACGCCTGGCACGTCGAGCATCCGGCCGGGGCCGAGCCGCCGTATGGCGGCCGGTTCGCGCTGCCGCTGCTCGATCTGCTGCGCCGCGAACCCGATCCCACCGCCCAGAGCGCCGCGCCGGCGCGCTACTGGTGCCGCTTCATGCTCGATGGCGAGGTGCCCGACGCGCGCCTGGCCATCGAGCCGGGCTTCTGCGGTGAGGTCGCCTGGCGCCTGCTGGTCAACGACCAACCGATCTGCGCCTGGCGCGAGGACGCCGTCTTCGACAACTACACCCAGGTCGCGGACCTCGGCCCGCTGCTTCGCACCGGTTCCACGCCGACACTGAACACGATCTGCCTGGAGGCCGCGGGACCGGGTCGCAATCTGGCCGAACTGCCCTACCTGCTGGGCTCGTTCCGGGCCGAGTACCGCTACGGCCACCCGTCGTTCCCGTTCCTGTGCGCCGCGCCGGCGACGCTGGCCCTGCCGACGCTGCTGCCGTGGGACACGCTGGGCTATCCGACGTATTCGGGCGCGGTGCGGTACGAGCGCCAGTTCAGCCTGGCGGAACCGGCCGAGGTGGCGCTCGATCTCGGCCGGGTGGAGGATCTGGCCGAGGTGGCGCTGGACGGCCAACCACCGCGGGCGCTGGCCTGGCCGCCGTATCGCTGTGCACTCGGACGGCTGGGCAGCGGCCCGCATGACTTGGCCATCACGGTGTGGAACCCGCCGGCCAACCGGAACCGCGCGGCGCGGTTGCCGGCCGGCCTGCTGGGGCCGGTCCGGTTGCGGCGGTCGGGCCGGCTGCTATAATGGTCCGGCAGCGGATGGCCGGGCGCCAGCGGTTCGACGGCCGCGCCCGCGAGGATGCAACGCTTGGATACAGGTCAGCCCATCATCGTCACTGGGGCAGCCGGCTTCATCGGCTTCCATCTGACCCGTGCCCTATTGGCCGAAGGCCGGCGCGTGGTGGGCGTGGACAACCTCAACGACTACTACCCGGTCGACCTCAAGCGAGCCCGGCTGGCACAGTTGGCCAACTCGCCGCAGTTCCGCTTCCAGGAACTCGATCTGGCTGAATCGGAGGCGGTCAACCAACTGGTGGCGGAGGTGCAGCCGGAGGTTATCTGCCATCTGGCGGCCCAGGCCGGCGTGCGCTACTCGCTGGCCCATCCGCACTGCTACCTGGCCAGCAACGTCAACGGCACGCTCAACATGCTCGAAGCCTGCCGCTGGCACCAGGTCGAGCGGCTGGTCTACGCCTCCTCGTCGAGCGTCTACGGGGGCAACACCAAGGTGCCCTTCGCCGAGGACGATCGGGTGGACGATCCGATCAGTCTGTACGCGGCCACGAAACGCTCGGGCGAGTTGATGGCGCGCACCTACACGCACTTGTTCGGCTTGCAGACCATCGGTCTGCGGTTCTTCACCGTCTACGGCCGCTGGGGCCGGCCCGACATGGCGATGTGGATCTTCACCGAACGGATTCTGCGCGGCCAGCCGATTGCGGTGTTCAACCACGGGCAGATGCAGCGCGACTTCACGCACGTCTCCGATATCGTCGCCGGCGTCCGCGCCAGCCTGTTCGCCGACGGGCTGGGCCCGTGCGAGGTCATCAACCTGGGCAACCACCGTTGCGAGGAGCTGGGTCGGCTGATCGACGTGATTGAGGCGGCCTGCGAGCGACCGGCGACGCGCGACTACAAGGACTTGCAGCCCGGCGATGTCCTGGCCACCTGGGCCGATGTGTCGAAGGCCCAGCGCGTGTTGGGCTTCGAGCCCAAGGTGACCATCGACGAGGGCGCCGCCGACTTCGTGGCCTGGTACCGGTCCGAGCCGGCCCTGGCGGCGGCCGTGGCCACGTGGCGGGCTGCCGGCGGCTCGGGGTAGCCCGATGGCGCCTGAAGCAGCGGCAGCGACGGCTGGCCCGGGCAAGGTCGCTTTGCCGCACGTGCTGTTGGCCATTCGCGGGTTGGACACCGGCGGGGCCGAACGGCGCTGCCTGCTGCTGGCCAACGCGCTGGTGAACGAGGGCTACCCGGTCAGCCTGCTGGTCATGCGCCCGGCGGAGAACCCCATCGGCCAGCCCGACCCGCGGATCCGGGTGGTCTCGGCCGATCTGACCAATCGCCGCAGCCTGGCCGGTTGGCGGCGGTTCTACCGCGCCATCAGGCAGTTGCGCCCGACGGTCTTCCAGGGCTTCGACACCACGGTCGGCTTCGTCGGCGGCGTGCTGGCACGCCTGGCCGGCGTGCCGCTGGTGATCAACGCGATCACCTGCCACAACGGTCGCTATCCCCGCTGGCAAGCCGCCTTGGCGCGGTTCTGCTTCCGGTTCACCGACTACGCCATCGCCAACAGCCGTGACGTGGCGGACTTCCACATTCGCGACTGGCGGTTCGCCGCAGAGAAGGTGGTGGTCATACCGAACCCCATCGACCTCGGGCGGTGGCCTTGCCGGGAGCCCGCACTGCGCCGTGCGGCGCGGGCCGAGTTGGGCCTGGACGAAGCGCAGCAGGCCGTCGGCGTCGTCGCTCGGCTCGATGCGCAGAAGGACCACGCCACACTGTTGGCGGCGTTTGCCGCCGTGGCGCCGGCGCACCCGGAGGCGGTCTTGCTGGTCATTGGCGAGGGCCCGCTGCAGACCGAGCTGGAAGCGACCGCCGCACGGCTGGGCATTAGCGCGCAGACCCGGTTCCTGGGCTTGCGCCAGGATATGCCGCGCCTGCTCCAGGCGCTCGACCTGCTGTGCCTGTCCTCGCGCTACGAGGGCATGTCGAACGCGCTGCTCGAGGGCATGGCCACCGGTCTGCCGGTGATCAGCACCGCCGTCTCGGGCACCGCGGAGCTGATTGTGCCCGAGCGCACCGGCTGGGTGGTGCCGATCGGTGACCCGGCGGCCTTCGCCGCGGCGCTGTCCGCGGCCCTGGCCGACCGCGCGCGCCTGGCGGCCTACGGACAGGCCGGGCGCGAGCACGTTGCCGGCCAGTTCGACCGGCCGGTGATCGTCCAGCGCTACCTGGAGTTCTATGCCCAAGCCCTGGCTTCGACAGCGGCGCAGAGGTGAGAAGCATGCTCAGCGACGTCGGCGAACAAGGAGCGGTCACGGAGGAGGGCACCATGGAGCCTGGGGCGGTGGCGTCGCTCAACGGCTCGCGGCCGCATGTGCTGCTGGCCATCCGCTCGCTGGCCACCGGCGGCATGGAGCGGCGCTGCCTGCGGCTGGCCAATGGTCTGGTCGCCGAGGGCTGCCAGGTCACGCTGATGCTGCTGACCTCGTGCAGCAAGCCGACGGTCGGCCAGCCCGACCCGCGCGTCAACGTGGTCCGCATCGGTCTGCGCAGCCTCTACACGCCCGATCCCCGCGGCTGGTACCGGTTCGTTGCGACACTGCGCCGACACCGGCCGATGGTCTACCACGACTTCGGCGGCCAGCCGGGCGGCGGACCGCGGATGATCGCCGCGCGGCTGGCCGGCGTGCCGGTGGTGGTCAATGGCCTGATCATCAGCCATGCCTGGTACCAGTACGGCTGGTGGGTGCCCGCGGCGCAGGTCTGCTTCCAGTTTGCCGACTACGCCTTGGCCAACAGCAAAGGCGTGGCCGACTTCCACGTCCAGCAGCTCCGCTTCCCGCCGCCGAAGGTGGTGACCATCCCGAACCCGGTCGATACCACCGCCTGGCCGAGCCGCGACCCGGCGTTGCGCCGCGCGGTCCGCGCCGAGCTGGGCTTGCGCGAGGACCAGGTTGCCCTCGGCATCGTGGCGCGCATGGTGCCGCAGAAGCGGCATGTCGACCTGCTGCACGCCTTCGCGATGATCGCCGCGCGGCACCCCGAGGCCGTGCTGTTGCTGGCGGGCGATGGCCCTCGCCTCGACGAGATGGTGGCCCTCGCCGAGCAACTGGGCATCAGCGGCCAGTGCCGCTTCCTCGGTCGCCGCGACGACGTGCCGCGCGTCTTGCAGGCGCTCGACCTGTTCTGCCTGTCGTCGCAGCGCGAAGGCATGTCGAACGCCGTGCTGGAAGCGATGGCGACCAGCCTGCCCGTGGTGATGACGCGGGTGTCGGGCGTCGACGAGCTGGTGGTGCCCGGCCAGACCGGCTGGGTGGTGCCGATCGGCGAGCCGCCGGCCTATGCCCAGGCGCTGGAAGAGGCGCTGTCGGACCGCGACCGGCTGGACCGGTTCGGTCAGGCGGGTCGCCGTCGGGTCGTCGCGCTGTACGACAAGGAGCGCATCATTCGGACCTATCTGGACTTCTACACGCGCATCACGCGCCCGCTGCTGGCCAAGCGTTGACCGAGGGACCGGCGCGCCGGTCGACCCACGCTGGAGTGCGACGCGATGAGTGAAGCCAGACCGGTCAAGGTCATCCACTTGCTGACCCGGATGAACGTCGGCGGACTGGCCGTGCTGGTGACACTGCTCTGCCGTGACCTGCGGCCGCGCTTCCAGACCATCCTGGCCACCGGCCGCGTGAGCGCCGAGGAGCACGAGGGCGACATGGCCTACTACGCTCTCGAGCGCGGCGTGGAGCCGCTCTACGTGCCCGGTCTGTGGCGCCGCCTGCGGCCGCTGGACGAGTTGCGCGCGTTGGTCAGTCTGTACCGTCTGTTTCGCCGTGAGCGGCCTGATGTGCTGCACACCCACCAGGCCAAGGCCGGCATCTATGGCGGCCTGATCGGCTGGCTGGCCCGGGTGCCGGTCCGGTTGCGGACCTTTCACGGGCACGCCGCCCGCGGCTACTTCGGCCGGGCTTCGGGCCTCTACATTCTGCTCGAGCGGCTGATCGGCCGACTCAACTCGGCGCAGGTCACGCTCACCGAGGAGTTGCGCGACGAGGTCCTGCAGCTCGGGTTCGCGCGGCCTGACCAACTGGTGGTCATCCCCTACGGGCTCGAGCTGGATGAGTTCGCGGCGGCGCCGCGGTTCGATGGGGCCACGCGCCGCGCGCTGGGCGTGCCCGACGACGTGCCCCTGATCGGGTTCTGCGGCCGGTTCCAGCGAGTCAAGCGCCCGGACCTGTTCGTAGAGGTGGCCGCCCGGGTCCATGCCGCGCTGCCCGCGGCGCACTTCGCCATGCTGGGCGACGGCGAGCTGCGCGCGGACATCGCGGCGCAGGTGGCCGCGCGGGGCTTGAGCGAGGTGGTGCACTTGCTGGGCTTCCGCAAGGATGTGGCCGCCGTGATGGCGGACTGGGACCTGATCGTCAACCTGGCCTCGATGGAAGGAACGCCCCTGGTCTTGCTCGAAGCTGCCGCCGCGGGCGTGCCGGCCGTGGCCAGCGCCGTGGGCGGCTGCCGCTCGTGCATCGAGGACGGGCGTTCTGGTTGGCTGGTACCCTATAAGGACATCGACGCCACCGTGGCGGCGGTGCTCGCCGCCGTGCGCGACCGGACGGCGCTGCACGCGGTGGGCGAGTACGCGCGCGCACGGGTGCTCCAGCAACATGGTGAGCCGGCCCGCATGGCGGCCGCGCACGCGGCGTTGTACGAGCGCCTGTTGGCGCGCCGGGGCCAGTGCCCCAAAACTTGATCGGCGCTCGCTGAGAGCGCCTCGTCGGCCGCCGGGCTGGTGCCCGGCGAGCGAAAGGAAGTGGGCCGGTGTGTGGCTTCTGCGGAGTGCTGCGTCTGGATGGCCAGCCGGTTGATCCGGCGCCTCTGGAGTGGATGAACGAGGCGATCGTCCACCGCGGGCCGGACGACGGCTACGTGCTGGTCGACGGTCCGGTGGCCCTGGCCAACCGGCGGTTGGCCATTCTCGACCTGCGCCCCGAGGCCCGTCTGCCGATGTCGCGCGGCAGTCTGCACCTGGCCTACAACGGTGAGGTGTACAACTTCGCGGCGAAGCGCGCCGAGCTCGAGGCCAAAGGGCACCAGTTCACCACGACCGGCGACTCCGAGGTGATCATCGCGCTCTACCGCGAGTACGGCCAGGCGTTCGTGGATCATCTCGACGGCATGTTCGCCGTCGCCCTGTGGGATGCCGACCAGCGCACGCTGCTCATCGGCCGCGACCCGGCCGGCAAGAAGCCCCTCTTCTACTACCACGGCGGCGGGCACCTGGTCTTCGGCTCCGAAATCAAGTGCCTGCTGCGGCATCCGCTGGTCCCGCGCGAGGCGCGTCTCGAGGTCCTGCCGCTGGTGGTCACCTTCGGCTACGCGCCGACGCCGCACACCTGCTTCCGCGGCATCGAGCAGCTCCCGCAAGGGCAGCTCATGGTGGTGGCCAACGGTCAGGTGCAGACCAACGCCCGCACCTATGGTCCGCGGCTGGAGTGTACGCCGGGCGACGGCCGCGCCGAGGACTGGACCGACGCCATCATCGACACGTTGCGCGAAGGCGTGCGCGAGCGCCTGGTCAGCGATGTGCCGCTCGGCGCGTTCCTCTCGGGCGGCATCGATTCCAGCCTGATCGTGGCGCTCATGGCCGAGCTCAGCCCCGGCCGAGTGCGCACGTTCTCCATCGGCTTCCCGGACCACCCGCGATGGGATGAGTCCGCGTATGCCCAGCGCGTGGCCGATCGGTTCGGCACCGAGCACGAAGTGCTCGAAGCCGCCCCGGCGCAGGCCGAGGAGCTGTTCCCGCGGCTGGTCTGGCACAACGACCAGCCGTTCGGCGACGATTCCGCCTTGCCGACGCTGATGCTCTCGGAGATGACCCGCAAACACGTCACCGTGGCGCTCTGCGGCGACGCCGGCGACGAGCTGTTCGCCGGTTACGAGCGGTTCAAACTGGCCAGTTGGGTGGCGTCGGGCTGGCCGCACCGCCCGCTGGGCCGCGCCGCGCTGACCGTGGCTGAGGCGTTCAGCCATTTGGCCCGCCGGATCCCCAGCGTGGCCCACCACGGTATGCGCGGTGTCAAGGGCGCCCGCTGCCTGGCCATGCCGCTGCCCTACGCCTACCAAGACACCATGGTGCTCACCCGCGCCGACGTGCTCCAGCGCCTGTGGGGCGGACCGGCCGACAGCCTGACGCCGAGCCACTTCTACGATGGCCACTTCCCGGCCAGCGACCAGCGGGACTGGCTGAGCCGCATCCTCGACTTCAACTATGCCACCTACCTGCTCGACGACCTGCTGGTCAAGGTCGACCGGATGAGCATGGCGACCTCGCTGGAGGTCCGCGCGCCGTTCCTGTCGGACAGCATGGTCCGCCTGGCCAGTCGCGTGCCGACGGGGCTCAAGCTGCGCAACGGGGTGACGAAGTACGTGCTGAAGCAGGCCGCCCGCCGCTACCTGCCCGACGACATCATCGACCGGCGCAAGCGGGGCTTCGGCATTCCGCTGGTGCACTGGTTCCGCACCCGGCAACTGCGCGACTACGCGCGCCAGCTCCTGCTGGACAGTCGGGCCACCCAGCGCGGTATCTACCGTCCGGGCGCGGTCGAGAGCATCCTCACCGAGCACGAGACCCACGCCTGGGACCACGGGCGCACCATCTGGATCTTGTGCCTGGTGGAGCTGTGGTTCCAAATGTACCTGGATCAGGAGCCCAGCCCGCCGGCTGCGCGGTAGTGCCGGGCCTGGCGCCCGCTGCTCAGCGAGCCAGGTAGAACGCTCGGTACTGCGACGGATCCTGCCCGTTGGCGATGCCGCCGGTCAGGCCCAGCCAGCAGGGAGCCTGCGGCTGGTCCTCGCGGTCCACGTCGAAGACGACCAGGCTGAAGCGCAGCACCTTGCCCACGGCGGGTACCAGCGGGCGCAAGTGCTCCCACGGGATGGCCAGCTCGTAGTCGGTCGCGCCGGGCCGGCGCTGGATGGCCAGGGGGAAGTCGCGCGGGCCGGCGTTGTCCGAGCCACCGCGGGCCACCCAGCACCAGCTCTGCGGCCCGGCAGACGTCAGCGCCAGGCCATAGTTGGAGTCGTCGCCATCGTAGCCGGTGTGACCGGTCACGCTGGGGCTGAGCGCGTTGTTCAGCGGGTCGAAGGCGAACTGCACGCAGTCGTCCATCCAGATCCGCTCGCCGGTGTGGCGCTGCAGATGCACGTCGTCGCGCACCCGTGCGGCCAGGTAGAACCTCGCGGCGTCCCAGGCCAGCCAAACGTGTGCGCTGAGGTCGTCCGGGCCGGTCCACAGCCCCTTGCTGACCACTTCGGGGCCGGGCAACAAACTCCGGCGGTCCAGCACCAGCGGCGGCCTGGACTGCCACTCGGCCAGGTCGCCGTCGATGCGCGCGCCGGCCGGCGCCGGCGCCACCGGCGTCACGGACAGGTCGGCGTTGAGCGGCACGCTGACGTCGCCCGCGCGGAGCTGCGCCTGCAACGCGCCCAACCGCGCCGGTGCCACCTGCTTCAGCGCCACCACCTGCTGCTGGCGGCCGTTGGCCGGCACGGTGGTGTGTAGCGCGCGCTGTGTCGGCTCAGCGCCCTCCAGTTGCAGCAACTCCACGTTCGCCACCGCCGGCTGCGCCGACTGATTGAACAGCTCGACCGCCAGATGGTCGAGGTCCAGCAGCCGGGCGGCGCCCTTGACCGGCGAGCGGCCTGGCAGGCCCGCCCGACGCAGCGCCGTGGCCAGCGCCTCCGCGGGCACCGGGGCGGACAGGAACTGCGGGGCGCCGCTCAGCGACACCATCACCCGGCCAGCGGGCAGCTCCCGCTGGTTGCCCATCAGGTCGGTCAGCCGAGCCGCCGCGGGCAACTCGACCAGCATGGCGACCGGCTGCGCCTCGGTGGTCCACAGCGCGCTCACCGCGCGATCCGGACACTTGAAGGTGTAGGTGTAGACGCCCGTCTGCGGCTGCACTTCGGTACACTCGGTGCTGCCGGCGAGCTGGTCGCTCACGGTGGCGTAGGCGGCCACGGCGCTACGCGGCCGGTACGTGTAGCGTTTGGCTGACGCGTCCCAGCCTTGCTGCCACAGGCCCAGGTCGATCAGCGGGTGCCGGTCGCTCGACACTTCGCCGCGCCGGATGCGCCACCCGCCGCCGCCGCACATCATGTGCAGCGTGTAGAACAGCACGCCGGGCACCGATTTGCCGAGGATCAGGCTGCGCGCGGTCAGCTCCGCCTGGAGCCGGTCCAGCGGGTGGTCCGGCGCCAGATGGTAGGCCAGGCCATAGCCGCGCTCGGAGATGGTGGTGACCGGTGGCTTGCCCAGGCTGCGCTGCATGGCAAGGACATCGAGCAGCTTGCCGCGCATCTCGCCGGCTTCGGGGCCGCGACTGACCGTGGCGATCCAGTTCCACGAATCGGTGTAGAGGTCGGGCCCGATGATGTCGGTGAAGTCTTTGAGGTCGGGCAGCAGGCGGCGCACGATGGGCCAGCGCGGCTGCTGGTTGAAGTCGCCGCTGACGGCCAGGCCGATCACCTCGCAGTCGGGATCGACCTGCTTCAGGCGCCGGTAGGCGATGCGCGACATGAGCACGTAGCGGAGCAGCTCGGCGGCCTGGCTGCCGCCGGGCAGGTCAGGCACGGTGAGGGTGCCGTCGATCTCCTCGGACAGCACCCAGTAGTGCACGCGCCCCTTGAGCGCCTTCGCGGCGCCCGCCACGAAATCGCCGAACTCCTGGAAGCACTCCTCGGGGTAGGGGAACAGCCCCTGGCGCCGCCGCTCCTCGATGGCGGCCCGGTAGCGCGTGCCGAGGAACTCGTGGCCGAGGTAGAGGTTGCCGATGAGTTGCAGGTCGCTGTCCCAGTAGGGCTTGAGGCCCGCGGTCAGGAGCTCGCGCCACCAGCCCTCCATATCCTTGGCGCGGGCCTGCGGCACGTTGCTTAGCGTCGCGCCGATCTTGCGCCCGCTCACGCCGATCCGCCGCATGGCCCTGACGAGCTCGGTCTCGGCCCCGTTCACGTCGCACACAAAGTAGGGATCGCGGCGCGGCGACGAGCGGATGACGCAGTAACTGGTCGACGGCCCGGTGGCCTGCTGGCCGTCGATGGTCACAGTGCTGGACACACGAAAGGCGCCGGTGCCGGGCGGCGCGGCCAGTTCGATGGTCTGGCGAAACGGCTGTTGCGGCGGTAGCGTCAGCGCGAACGACTGCCGCCCGAGCTCCCGGCCGCCGAAGTCCGTCACCGTCACGGCCAGCTCGGCGTGCGCCGCGGCGGCGGCGCGGTTCGTGCCGAGCACCACCAACTGCACCGGCTGCCCCGGACCGAACAGGCCCTGCTCGCCGGCCGGCCACAGGCCGGTCAACTCGGCCGCGCGCGCCGCTGACGCCGCCGGCGCCGCGGCGGCGGCCGTGGGCAGGGGCTCCACCGTCACCTCGTCATACCAGACGGCGCCACCGCCGGCCGGCGGTTCGTTCGCCAGCGCGTCGGCATACCACAGGCCGAGGTAGACACCCAGGTGCGTGGCCGCGGCCGGGACCTCGGCGTCCAGGGCGAACGACTGCCAGTCCAGATCGGCCGCGTGCTGGAGGTGGCTGTTCTGCAGCCATTGGATCACGCGCTCGCCCTGGCAGGCCACCAGCGCCACGCGGATGATCCAGTCGGGTCCCAGCGCGCGGCAGCGCACCCAGCCCTGGAGGCGGTAACGGGCGCAGCGCGGGTCGCGCGGGATGGACCCTTGGAACCACAGCGCCCGTTGGCCGGTCTCGGCCTTCAGGCACAAGGCGGCCATGTCGGCGCCATGGAACACCGTGTGGTCGATCACCGCGGTCGGGGCGCCGGTCTGGTCGTACTGGGGTGCCCATTGGCGCAGGCCGTCGACGAACGAGCCGTTGACCACCTGGGCGTCGGCCGCGCCAAGGAATGCCACGAGAACGGCCAGGAGCTGTGCTGCTCGCATGGGCTGGCCACCTTCGCGATGTGGACCGGCCGCGGGCGACCCGTCCAGCTCCCCAACCCGATCCAATCGCGAGTACGGTCTTCGCGGCCGCGCGCTGGCATTCCTCTTCGGGCGGCGCCCGCTCGGCGGACTGCGCGTCTCACGCACCCAGCGCCGCCTGCACCAGCGCGGGGATCTCCTGCACCGTGTCGGGCACCGGCACGCCGGCGGCGGCCAGGGCTTCCACCTTGCTGGCCGCCGTGCCCAACCCACCGCTGACGATGGCGCCGGCGTGGCCCATGCGCTTGCCCTCGGGTGCGCTGCGGCCGCTGATGAACCCGACCACCGGCTTGGTCATCTGCGCGATCACCGCCGCGGCGGCTTCCTCGTCGTTGCCGCCGATCTCGCCGATCAGGACCACCGCCTGGGTGCGCGGGTCGGCCTCGAACAGCGGCAGGACGTCGGCGAACCGCGTGCCGAGCACCGGGTCGCCGCCGATCCCGACGATGGTGCTGAGACCCAGGCCGGCGCGGGTCAGCGCGTCGGCGCTCTCATAGGTCAGCGTGCCGCTGCGCGAGACCATGCCGACCGGGCCGGGCGTGGCGATGTGGCCGGGAATGATGCCGATCTTGCAGGCGCCCGGCGTCAGCAGGCCGGGACAGTTCGGGCCAACCAAGCGGGTGCCCTTGGTCCGCACGTAGGCGCAGGCGCGGATCATGTCGGCGGTCGGGATGCCCTCGGTGATGCAGACCACCAGCGGCACGCCGGCGTCGGCCGCCTCGCAGATGGCCGCCGCGGCAAACGCCGCCGGCACGAAGATGACCGAGGCGTCGGCGCCCGTGGCCGACACCGCCTGCGCCACCGTGTCGAACACCGGCACGCCGAGATGGGCGGTGCCGCCCTTGCCCGGCGTGACGCCGCCCACCACCGCGGTGCCGTAGGCCAGCATCTGCTCGGTGTGAAAAGTGCCTTCGCGGCCGGTCAGGCCTTGCACCAGGACTCGGGTGTCCGCGTCGATCAGGATGCTCATCTGCCGTCCCCGGCCGTCCGGCTCGGTCCGCAAGCATCTTGGCGCCGGGTACAAGGTGTGTCAATCAGCGTGACCTGCCCGCCACTCTTGCCGCCTTGACGCCTGCCGCGCACCGGTCTAAGATCAGGCAATGAACCGCCAGATGGTGGTCGCCGTGATCGGGCGACCCAATGTCGGCAAGTCGACGCTCTTCAACCGTCTCACCCGCTCCCGCCAAGCCGTCGTGGATGACACCCCCGGGGTCACTCGCGACCGGTTGTACGGAGAGGGCGACGCGTTCGGCCGGCCGTTTACCTTGATCGATACCAGCGGGCTCGACGCGCTGTTCAAAGACGACATCAGCGCCTCAGCCCAAGCCCAGACCGAGTTGGCCATTGAAGAGGCCGACATCATCGTCTTCATGCTCGACGGCGCGGAAGGCGTCAACCGCGTCGACCAGGAGATTGCCGACCGCCTGCACCGCTGCGAGAAGCCGGTGCTGCTGGTGGCCAACAAGCTGGAGAGCCTCGGCAAGAGCAGCCTCGACGGCGTCTGGGACCTGCGCCTCGGCGAGGCGCTGCCCATCTCGGCCGTCCACGGCACGCAGGTGGGTGACTTGCTCGAGCGGCTGCACGACCTGCTGCCCGAGCCCGAAGAGGAGCCCGCCGAAGCGGACGACGAGGTCATCCGCGTGGCGGTGGTCGGGCGGCCGAACGTCGGCAAGTCGTCGCTGGTCAACGCCATTCTCGGCGAAGAGCGCAGCATCGTCTCCGACATTGCCGGCACCACCCGCGACGCCATCGACACGCCGTTCAGCCGCGACGGCCAGGAGTTCGTCCTGGTCGACACGGCGGGCATCCGCCGCCAGGCCAAGGTCAAGGAGGCGCTCGAGTACTACACCGTGCTGCGGTCGATGGAGGCCATCGAGCGCAGTGACGTGACGGTGCTCTGCCTGGACGCGCCCGACGGCGCCACCGCCCAGGACAAGCGCATCGCCGGCATGGCCGACGAGAAGGGCCGCGGCCTGGTCGTGGTGGTCAACAAGTGGGATCTGCTCCAGAAGTGGATTCACGACCGCGACGGCAGCGGGATCGAGCCGTCCGAGATTGTCGAGCGGCGCATGTTGCGCGCCAACCCGCGCACCGTCGGCCGCGAGTATGCCGCCATGCTGCGGCATGAGCTGCAGTTCGCGCCCTATGCGCCCATCATCCTGACCACCGCCATCAACGCCACCGGCGTGGACAAGGTGCTCAGCGAGACGGTGCTGGTGGCCGAGCACCACGCGTTCCGCGTGCCGACGCCCGAGCTGAACCGGGTGGTGCGCGAGCTGGTCGACAAGCGGCAACCGTCGCACCGCGGGCACAAGCTCAAAGTGCTCTACGCCACGCAGGTGCGCGTCAAGCCGCCGACGTTCGTGTTCTTCGTCAACGATCCGGAGCTGGTGCACTTCTCGTTCGAGCGCTACCTGGAGAACCGCTTGCGGGCGGCGTACAACTTCGAGGGAACGCCGATCCGGCTACTCTGGCGGGCTCGCCGCGAGGAGGAGGACTCCAAGCCTCCGCGGCGGAGCAGCCCGCGCGGGACGAAGCGGACCCGCTGAGGTGAACGCGCATGCGCCTGAAACGGGCTGTCGCGGTGCTGCTGGTGGCGGCGCTGGTGGGCGTCGGCGTGGTCATGGCGCGAGGTAGCCTCGCCCGCCGCGCCACGGCCGCCCCGGCCGCGCGGACCGTCAAGGCCGGCGAGTCGTGGTATGGCGCCTACCTGGCCGGCCGCAAGATCGGCTACATGAGCGAAGCCGTGCGACCGGTGGAGCGCGATGGCCAATCGCGCCTGGAGTACGTCAGCCGCAACTATGCCGCGCTCGACGTGCTCGGCCAGCGCATGGAGCAGGTGACCGCCTGGGTGACCCTCTGCGACCTCGACTTCGCGCCGCTCGACATGCAGTTCACGCTCCAGAGCGGCGGTCGCGACTCCGCGGTCACGGCGAAGTTCCTGCCCGACCGCATCGAGTGCACCAAGACCAGCGGGGCCAACACCACGCAACAGACCGTGCCGATTCCGGCCGGCGTCAAGCTGCTCGTCGACGGCCAGGCGCTGCTCAGCCAGCGGCAGCTCAAGGAAGGCGAGTCGCTGACCATCCACCAGTTCAACCCGATCACGCTCGACATCGACGCCTGCAAGCTGACCGCCCTCCGCCGCGAGCCGCTGGCCGTGCCTGGCCGCACGCTCGATGTGCTGGTGGTCAAGATGGAATCGCCGATGGTCCAGGCCGAAGCCTGGGTGGACGGCGACGGCCAGCTCCACAAGCTGACCTCCAGCATGATGCAGGCCAGCCTCGAGTTCCGCCGCGAGGACAAGGACACCGCGACCAGCGGCATCGACAGCCAGGGCCCGCGGGTCGACCTGGTGGTGGCCACCTCCATCCGGCCCGACCGGCCCATCGACAACGCCGCGCAGTGCCGGCGCCTGGCGCTGAAGGTCAAGGGCCTGGAGCGACTCAAGGGCGTGCCCACCGACGACGGGCAGAAGTTGTCGCCGCTGGACGACGGCCGCCAACGCCTGACCGTCACCGGCCGCAGCCTGCCCGAGTCGTCCCAACTCAAGCTGCCGCTGGCGGCCAGACCCGAGTTGGCGCCGTTCCTGGCGCCGAGCCCGTATGTCGAGTCGGACCACCCCGAGATGAAGGCCAAGGCCGCCGAGGTGGTTGGCGACGAGCGCGACCCGGCGGTGGCCGCGGGCAAGCTGCACGACTTCGTGCATCAGCACATTCGGTGGCAGTCGAACATCGGCCTGTTCCGCTCGGGGCTCGAGATCCTCCGCGATCCAGCCGGCGTCTGCCGCGACGCCGCGGCGCTCTACACCGCGCTCGCCCGCGCCGCGGGCCTGCCGACACGCGTCTGCGCCGGGCTGGTGTATGTCAACGGCGCGTTCATGGGCCATGCCTGGGCCGAGACCTGGTGCGGGCAGTGGCTGCCGGTCGATGCCACGCGGCCCGGCCGGTTCGTCGATGCCACGCACCTGAAGCTGGCCCAGGGCGCCAAGTACACGGCGGTCTTCGAGATGCTGCCCGCCTTGGGCGCCTTGAGCATCGAAGTCGAAGAGGCCATTGCGGAGACGCCCCGGTGAGCTACGCTCTGATTGCGCTCGGCTACCTGCTCGGCAGTCTGCCCATCGGCTGGCTGGTTGGTCGCTGCCACGGCATCGACATCATGGCGGTGGGCAGCGGCAACACCGGCGCCACCAACGTCTGGCGGTCGTGTGGCGCCAAGGCCGGCGCCTTGGTCATGGCGCTCGACATCGGCAAAGGCTACTTGCCGACGCTCGTGGCGGTGCGGCTGGCACCGGAGCAATCGGGCCTCCACGTGGCCGTGGCCGCCGCGGCCATCCTCGGCCACAGTCTCTGTATCTGGCTCGGCTTCCGCGGCGGCAAGGGCGTCGCCACGGCCTGCGGCGCCGTGATCGCGCTCGATCCGCTCGCCGCGGCCGTCGGCCTGGCCACCTTCTTCGGCGTCATCGCGCTGACCCGCTATGTGTCGCTCGGCTCGCTGACCTCGAGTGTCGCCTTGGCGGCGGTGGTCTCCTGCCACCACAAGCCGACCATCTACCTGGTCGTCGTCTGGCTGGCGGTGGCCTGGATCTGGTTCCGTCACCGCGGCAACATCGTCCGCCTGTGGCGCGGCGAGGAGCACCAGTTCGTCGCCCGCGGCGGCAACGTGCCGGCGCCGAGCGAGCCACCGGAGCCGGCAGCGTGAGCGACGCCCCGAAGCTGAGCGTGCTGGCTTTCGGCGCGCACCCCGATGACATCGAGCTGGGCTGCGGCGGCCTGCTGGCGCTCTGTGCCCGTCGCGGCCAGACGGCCGGCGCGGTGGACCTGACCCGCGGCGAAGGCTCCTCGCGTGGCACCGTCGAGGAGCGCCGGGCCGAGGCCGCCGAGGCCGCCGACATTCTCGGCCTCGCCGCGCGCGAGAACCTCGGTCTGCCCGACCTGCACCTGGCCGACACGCAGGCCAACCGCGAACTGGTGGCCGACACCATTCGCAAGTACCGCGCCGACCTGGTGCTGGCGCCGTCCCCGCAGGACCGCCACCCGGATCATGCCGCGGCCAGCGCTTTCATCACCGCCGGCGCCTTCTTCGCACGGCTGCCCCGCATCGTCACCGACCACGCGCCCCACTCGCCGGTCGCGGTCCTCTACTACCTCATCCACGAGCACCTCGAGCCGAGTTTCATCGTGGACATCAGCGACGTCTGGGAGCAGAAGCGCCAGGCCGTGGCCGCCTATCGCTCGCAGTTCGACCAACCCATGCCCGACGGCTACCGCTTCGTCGGCACCGCCGACTACCACGCGGCGACCGCGGCCCGGGCCGGCTTCTGGGGCGCGCAGATTCAGGTCGCCCAAGGCGAGGCCTACCGCGCCGCGCGCCCCATGCGTCTGGACGACCCGGTCGGCGTGTTGGTCGGCTGAGCCACCGGACGAACTGCTGGCAGACCACCGCTTACGAATTCTGTGCGGGTAGCTTCCGCATCGGGTTTGTGCTAGGCTCTGCTGCCGTGACACGGCCGGCGCACCGTGACGACCGCACGGAGAGCCTTGGCTCGCCGGCAGCGCGCAGGAGCCGTGCAAGGCGGAGGAAGTTGATGCGGAGACGGTGTGGGTTCACGCTGATCGAGCTGCTGGTGGTGATCGCCATAATTGCCATCCTGGCGGCGATCCTGTTCCCGGTGTTCGCCAAGGCGCGCGAGAAGGCGCGCCAGTCCAACTGCAGCAGCAACGTCAAGCAGATGATGCTGGCCAGCATGCAGTACGTCCAGGACTTCGACGAAAAGGTGTTTGTGGATCACTCGCGCGACGCCAACCGCCTGGGCTGGATGGACTTCATCACGCCGTACATGAAGAGCGTCCAGATCATGTACTGCCCCAGCCAGTCGCATGCGAGCAACCCGCCGCAGACCTCCACCTGCAGCGGCGGCACGGGGTGCTGGGCCGGCGTGCGCCTGATCGACTACAACCCCATCAACTGCCTGTTCCGGCAGTCCATCGCGCAAATGGCCGCGCCGGCGAACCAGTTGTTCATGATGGAGAATTGGCGCCAGTGTCAGTGCGTGACCATCTGCGGCGGCGGCGGCACGCCGGGCACCTTCACCGCCGACGCCGGCTCCTGGTCTTCGCTGCAGTTCAAGCACAACGAGGGCATGAACGGCGGCTATGCCGATGGCCATGTCAAGTGGCAAGGCCAGAACCGTGGGCCCACGTGGTGGACCAACGAGGCGTTTGGTCGCAACTGAGCTGACCGGCCCGGGCGGCGGTTGCACCCGCCCGGGCCCACGCTGGCCGTCTCCGAGCCGATGGCCTATCATGCCCGCCGAGAGGTGCGTGACATGCAGCGGTTCGGCGATCGGCGCGACTGGTTCTTCGAGCGGCGGTTCGGGTTGTTCATCCACTGGGGGCTGTACGCCATTCCCGGTTGGCATGAGCAACACGAGTGGCGCGGCCGCCTCGATCCGGCCGACTACGTCAAGCTCGCGGCCGAGTGGAACCCGGTGCGCTTCGATCCCGATGCCTGGCTGGACCTGGCCGCACAGGCCGGCATGCAGTATGTGGTGCTGACCACCAAGCACCATGACGGCTTCTGCTTGTGGGACACCCGGCAGACCGCCTTCAACACCATGAACACGCCCTACGGCCGCGACCTCGTGGCGCAGTTGGCCGACGCCTGCCACCGCCGCGGCGTGCCGCTCGGGCTCTACTACTCCTGCGCCGACTGGCATCAGCCGCACTACCCCAACCAGGGCCGCCACCACGAGCTGCCCGGACCGAAGCCGGGCGATGAGCCGGACCTGCACCGCTATCTCGACTTCCTGCGCGAGCAGGTCCGCGAGCTGTGTACCCACTACGGCGAGATCGGCGCCTTTTGGTGGGACATGAACGTCGACGAGCACGTCGACCGCTCCATCAACGACCTGATCCGCGAGTTGCAGCCCGGCGCGGTGATCAACAACCGCGGCTACGACGAAGG
>CAZHGD010000085.1:0-30266 GCA_964531735.1 uncultured Fimbriimonadaceae bacterium
CACCGCCGGTGCACCCGGCGCGACCGGGGCCGGCGACGTCGAGTTGCGCGGCACCGCCGGCTGCCCTTGGGCCTGCTCGCGCGGGGCCGGCGGCGCCGACGCGGCACCGCCGCGTAGGTACGCCTGCGCGCGGCGCACTATCTCCTGCGCCACCGGATTGTCGGGATCCGCCTTCAGCACCCGCTGAGCCGCCTCCAGCGCCGTCTGGTAGCGGCCGGCGTCGAACGCTTCCTTGGCCAGCGCCAAGTCCTCATCCACGTTGGCCGAAGCCACGATGGTGGAACCGGCAGCCTTGTCATTGACCCAGCGGAAGGCCATGCGGATGCCGAGGAAGACGGAGATGAACACCACCAGCCCGGCGACCACCGCGACGCCCACGATGACCTTGTTGCCGCGCGCCGAGGCCTCCTCGTCGGGGCTCAGCGGCTCGCGGTCGCCGCGTAGGCGCCGCAAGGTGCCGCGCTCGGCCTCGCTCTCCGGCGCCAGCGTGACCACACGCTGGAACGCGTCGGTCGCCTCACCGGTCAGGCCCTCGCGCTCGTAGAGCAAGCCCATCAGCGAGTGCGCCGTGCTGCTGTCCGGATCGAGCGCCAGTGCCTCGCGGCAGAGGCGCCGCGCGGTATCGTCGTCCCCCGCCTCGAACGCGCGGAAGGCGTCGTCGAGCAATCGCTTCAGCTCGACCTGCTGTCCCCGTTCCGTCTGCTTTGCCACCTTGGGCCTCCGGGCCGCTCTGTAGGCCATTTACCCGCCGCCGACGGGCGCCAAACCGGTGCTCAACCGTCCTCGAACAACTGTCCCTGGTCAGCGCCGACCGCCGCCGCGCTCCGCCCCAGGTGCCGGTACGCCGACGGCGTGGCTACCCGGCCGCGGCTGGTTCGTTGGACGAACCCGACGCTCAGCAGGAACGGTTCCACGACATCTTCGAGCGTGTCGCGCTCCTCGTTCAGACTGGCACCCAGGGTTTCGACACCGGCGGGACCGCCTTCGTACTTGTCGATCAGCGTTTCCAGGTAACGCCGATCGAGTGCGTCCAGCCCGAGCGCGTCGATGCCCATGCCGGTCAGCGTGTCGTCGGCCGTCTGCCGGTTGACCGTGCCATCACCACGGACCTGGGCGAAGTCGCGGACTCGCCGCAACAGCCGGTTGGCCACCCGCGGTGTGCCGCGGCTGCGGCGCGCGATCTCGTGCGCGCCCTCACTGGTCATTGGAACGCCCAGGGCCGCCGCGGAGTTCTCGACAATCCGTTGCAGCTCCTCGGCCTGGTAGAGGTTGATGTGCTGAACCACGCCGAACCGGTCACGTAGCGGCGAGGTCAACAGCCCGATGCGCGTGGTGGCACCGATCAGCGTGAACCGCGGCAGGTCGATGCGGATGGACCGCGCGCCCGGTCCCTTGCCGATCATGACGTCGATCTGGAAGTCCTCCAGCGCCGGATAGAGTACTTCTTCAACCACGCGCGACAGGCGGTGGATCTCGTCGATGAACAGCACTGCGCGCGGCTCGATGTTGCTCAGAATGGCCGCCAAGTCGCCCGGCCGCTCGATGGCGGGGCCGCTGGTGGTCCGCAGGAAGCAGTCCATCTCGTTGGCGATGATGTGCGCCAGCGTCGTCTTGCCCAGGCCGGGCGGCCCGTGCAGCAGCACGTGGTCCATCATCTCGCCGCGCAGACGGGCCGCCTCCAGCCCGATGCGAAGCTGCTCCTTGACCTGCTCCTGCCCGACGAAGCCGTCCAGGCGCGCCGGCCGGATCGCGCCTTCGAACTGCCCATCCTCACCGCTGCGCCGCGGGTCGAGATCGTCGTCAGGGCGCGCCGTGGCTTCGCTCATGCCTCATTCACCCGCCGTAGCGCCTCCCTCAGCGCCAGTTCCAGCGTCGCCTGGTCACCCAGTTGCGACAGCGCGCCGCGAGCGGCCCGCCGCGCCTCCTGCGCCGAGAAGCCCAGACCGGTCAGCGCCTCCACCAAGTCGCCAGTCAGCGCGCCGCCTTCGGTCTCCTGCTGCACCCAGCCACGCTTGCCCACCTGGTCACTCAACTCGACCACGATGCGCTGGGCCAACTTGCGGCCGACGCCCGGCACGCTCACCAACCGGGCCTCATCGCCGTTGGCAATGGCGTCGACCAGGTGGGCCACGGGCATCGCCGCCACCACGTTCTGCGCGACCTTCGGCCCGACGCCGTTGACCGCCAGCAGTTCCTCGAAGAGCTGCTTCTCGTCCTCGCTGCCGAAGCCGTAGAGCACCATTGCGTCTTCGCGCACGCTCAGCCAGGTCGGCAGGCGCATCGTCCGGCCGATGCCCGGTAGGGTCGCCACGGTCGCCGGCGCCAGCAGCACCTGGTAACCGACGCCGCCACACTCGACCACCGCCCGGTCCTCGCGAATCTGGGTGATGGTGCCGTTCAAATGCGCGATCACCGGTTGGCCTCCCGCTCACCATGCGCGGCCCGCCGCGCCGCCTCGGCAGCCAGCGCCGCCGCAATCCGCCCGGCGGCGGCCGGTGGTGGCTCGACCGGCTGGCGGCCGGTGCGGCTCAGCCCGCTGTGCAGGTGACACACGCACAGCGCCAGGGCATCGGCGGCATGATCGGGCTTCGGCACCTGGTCCAGGTTCAGCAGGCGCTGCACCATGAACTGCACCTGGGCCTTATCCGCGGCGCCGTTGCCCACCAGCGTCATCTTGACGTGCGTCGGCGCGTACTCCGCAATGGCCAGGCCGGCCTCAGCCGCCGCCAGCCGCACCACACCAATGGCTTGGCCCACCGACAGACCGGTGTTCCCGCCGCGGAGCTGGTACAAACGCTCCAGCACCATGACCTCCGGGCGATGCTCGCGCAGCAGCGCGGTCACCTGTTCGTGGATCTGACGCAAGCGCTCATCGAGTGCGGTGCCGGCCTTGGTGCGGATGCACCCATAGGCGAGGCACACACAGCGCGCGCCCTCGCGACGCACGATGCCATAGCCGGTCGCCGCCAAGCCAGGGTCGATGCCGAGCAGGACCAACGCCGCAGCCTCCGGCTGGCAGTGTACCACCCGATGGCCGGCCCACCAATGCCGTGCTCCCCGCCCCGATCCGACAGCCGGCGCTTGACAAACAAACGCGTGTTTGCTATGCGAGAGATCTGGGAGAGCCGCTGTGGGCAGTTGCTCGGGGATTGAGTGGACGGACGCCACCTGGAACCCGATGACGGGCTGCGACCGCTGGAGCGCCGGCTGTGAGCACTGCTACGCCGCCGCGATGGCTCGGCGGCTGCAGGCCGCCGGGCAGCCGGCGTATCGCGACGGGTTCGCGGTGACGCTGCATCCGGAAGCGCTGGACCTGCCGCGACGCTGGCGCCGGCCCCGGTTCGTGTTCGTCTGCTCCATGGGCGACCTGTTCCACGAGCGGGTGCCGCTCCCGTTCCTGCAGCGCGTCTTCGAGGCCATGGCGCACCACGACCACCATGTGTACCAAGTCCTGACCAAGCGCTCGCAGCGGTTGGCCGAACTGGCGCCGTCGCTGCCCTGGCCCGCGCACATCTGGGCGGGGGTCACCGTCGAACGCGCCGACTACCAACACCGGCTCGCGGATCTCCGTGCCGTGCCGGCCAAGCTCCGCTTCCTGTCGCTGGAGCCGTTGCTCGGGCCGCTGCCCGGCCTCGATCTGACGGGGATCGACTGGGTGGTGGTGGCCGGCGAGAGCGGGCCGGGTGCGCGGCCCATGGCCGAGGACTGGGCGCGCAGCCTGCGCGACCGCTGCGACGAGGTCGCGGTGCCGTTCTTCCTGAAGCAGCTTGGCGGCTGGCCCGACCGCCGCCACGGGGCCGACGCGCTGCTCGACGGCCGGCTGCACAAGGCCATGCCCGACGTCAGGCCCGGGCGCCAGTCCGTCGACGGGGTGCTGCCGGGCTTCGGCCAGCCTTGACGTGGCCCTTGGCTGGGCCGACCATGAGCTCAGTCTGGCGGCCCACGGGGCCACGGAGACCGCGCATGCGCATACTCGTCAGCGGGGCCGGCGGCTTGGTCGGCACGGCGTTACGCGCTTCGCTGGCTGACGCCGGGCACACGGTGGTGCCCCTGACGCGCGGCCCCGACGGGTCCGACCGGACCACCTGGGACCCGCTGTCCGGACGCCTTGACGCCAGCGCGCTGGAGGGCTTCGACGCGGTGGTTCACCTGGCCGGCGAACCGCTGCTGGGTGGGCGCTGGACCGCCGAGCGCAAGCGGCTCATTCGCGACAGCCGCGTGCTGGGCACCAGCCTGCTGTGCCGGACGCTGGCCGAGTGCACCAGCAAGCCACAGGTGTTCGTCTCGGCTGCGGCCGTCGGCGTCTACGGCGACCGTGGCGACGAGGTCCTGACTGAGGACTCGCCGCCGGGCCGCGGCTTCCTGTCCGACGTCTGCCGGGCCTGGGAAAGTGCCACCGAGCCCGCCGCCGAGGCGGGCATTCGAGTCGTCCGCGCGCGGTTCGGCGTCGTGCTCGCAGCCCACGGCGGCGCGCTCGCGCAGATGCTCAAGCCGTTCCGTCTGGGGCTCGGCGGGCCACTGGCCGGCGGGCGACAGTACGTGAGCTGGATCGGGCTGGCTGACGCCGTCGCCGCGCTGCGCCATTGCCTGGCGGCGCCCGACTTGAGTGGCCCGGTCAACCTGGTCGCCCCCACCCCCGTGACCAATGCCGAATTGACCCGGGCCCTGGCCACGGCGCTGCGCCGGCCGGCCTTCGTGCCGGTGCCGGCGGCGGCCCTGCGGCTGGTCTTCGGCGAGGCCGCCGTGGTGCTGCTGGCCAGTCAGCGCGCGCTGCCGCAGCGACTGCTGGACAGCGGCTACACGTTCGCCGAGCCAGAGATCGAGCCGTGCTTGCGGCGGCTGCTGGCCGTCGGATAGGTGGTCCAGCGCGTGGCAGGACGCCGACGCGGCGTGCCGAACAGCGCAGACGGAGACCGACCATGGCGGTCCTGGACTACGCTCGCTCGTTTGTCACCTTCGTCACCCGTGGCCGCACCAATCAGGCCCGCATCCAGGTCGAGGCGCGGTGCCAGATGACCTGGCCCGACGGGCGCACCGAAGAGACCTGGCTGGTGGCCTCGTGCAAGGCCGAGAACACGTACGCTGAACGGCATCTCTTCCAGCAGCCGAACTACGACTTCGCCATGCTGTACACGCGCGACCGCTACCGCATCATCCGCCTCGGTGCCGAGCACGGAGCGGCGCCGAGTGAGAGCGGCCTGATCGTCGACCGGTTCGAATCCGCGCGCTTCGACCTGTGCTGGGCCGAGGGCGCCGAGTGGCTGAAGGACGACGCGAGCGTCATCGCCGCCACGGTGGCCGGCCGTCCCTTGGTGGCCCAGAACCGGTTGGTCCACGCCAGCGGCGCCACGGCACTCCTGGAGTTCCCGGTCAAGACCATGAACGTCAACACCGAGTTGCGGTGCTGGCAGGTGGACACGGGGCCGCTGATCGTGCCGGCTGAGGCCGCGTGGGCAGGCGATATCGACGGTTTCCAGGTGGCGTTCGCCGCCTTCCGCACCACGGCCTGGACGGAGTACCTCGCCCGCGGGCCACTGCGCTTGGCCGACGGCGCGACCACCGTCGACCATTTCCACGAGGTCTCGGTCGTCACCGCGGCCAACAGCCTGTGGGCGCTGATCTAGCAGGACGCGGCCGGCACAGCGCGAACTGCCGGGCGATCCGGAGCGCTGGTCATGGCCTGCCTCGCCGCCGTGCTGCTCATCACCGGTGTCGTGTCGCCCCAGATGCTGCTCCGTCCCTGCCGGCCGCCCACAGCGCTGCGGCAGGTCACCGTGGTGGCGCCGTCCACCGACGCCGCGCCGCTCCTGGCCGCCCTGCGCGCCAGGGGTGCCGAGGCGGACGCGGCAGCGCCCGACAGCGTGCTGAGCGAGGGCGGGATCACGTGGCGCGCCGACCGCTTGCCGCGCACCATGGTGCTCGTCGGCGGCATCCACAACAACGCCGCCATGCTGCCGTTGTACGGCAACTACCTGTCGTTCGCCGACGCCACCTACCCCGGCGGCGACGGCTTCGTCGTGCGCACAGTGGCCGCGCCGTTCGGCCCTGGCACGCAGGCCGTGCTCGTCGAGGCGACCTCGCCGGCCGGCGCCAAGGCCGGAGTCGCTCGGCTGCTGGAGCTTCTGGCCCAGGCCACCGAACGCCATCTCCCGGCGGCCCTGGAGGCTCATCTGAGCCCCGACCTGGCCCGCGTGGCGGCACAACTGCCGCCGGCCGCCCGCTACGCCTTGACCGGCGCGCCGGACGCCGCGCGCCAGGGCCTGGCCGCACTGCTGGCCGCCGCCAACGAGCGCGGCTGGTTCGACGCCGGCGACTACGGCGTCGAGCGCTACGTCCGCGAGGCGCTGTACTTGCAGGACGCGCCCGGGCTGACGGCCGACGAGCAGCGGCGGCTCGACGAGGCGCTGTTCACCACCTGTCGCCTGGCCACCGACCAGTACTGGCGCGCCCGCGACGGCCACGCCATCGGCGGCCGGCACCAGACCATGGGCACCAGCGCCTTCGCCGCGGCCGTGCAACTGCTCCGGCGCCGCGGCGAGCCGAACGCCGCGGCTCGCGCCTTGTTGGAGCAGTGGTGGTCGCAATCGGCCGCCTACTGGCGGAACGCTTGCGCCACCTTCCACGACGACCTGGAAGGCTTCCCGATCTACTGCTCGCCTGAACCGACCATCGACCAGGCCTTCGCCTTCGGGCACGCCGGTTACCTCCGCGAGCAACTGCCGCTGGCCGCGCTACGCGCAGTGGCCGCGACCGACAACCTCGGGTGCTACTGCGGCACCGGCACCTACGAGGAGTGCCGGCCCGGTGACGTCTACAAACCGATGCCGCTCGGGTGGGTGCTGAGCGTCGCCGACTACTTCCAGCCGGGCCGCGGCTGGCGGCAACTCGGCGGTCAGTTCCCCTACGCTTACGGCTGGAACTGGGCGCTGGGTCGGCGCCTGGCCACGGTGCGCACGTTCGATGGCGGGCGCGCCGGCCAACTGCCCGCCGACCTGCTCGGCCTGCTGCCCGTCCCGCTGGGACCCTATCGTCACCAACGCTTGCCGGCCAGCGAGCGCCCGCCGCTGGAGCGCTGTTACGAGAAGCTGGCCGGCCGCGAGTCCTACGCTCGCGACGCGCAGTACTTCGTGCTCCAAGGCTACCAGCCCACCAGCGCCGACAACGTCCTGCCGCTGGACAACAACAGCCTGATCCGCTTCACCGACCTGGGCCACGTCTGGCTGCACGCCAACAGTGAGAAGCAGGGCAATCTGCACCGCAACGCGGTCTACTGCAGCGACGGCGTCTCGGCAGTGACACCGGCGCGGGCTGGCGAACTGCTGGGCCTGCACAACGGGCCGAAGGTCGCACTGGCCAGCAGCCGGCTCTCGGCGCTGGGTCCGAGCACCTGGACTCGGCACCTCGTCTGGCGGCGCGGACACTACCTGGTCCTGATCGACGTGGTCCGCAGCGAGCGCGCCGGTCGCTTCGCCCTCACCTGCACCTTCCGCACGCCGCAGCCGGCCGACCTGACGGCCGACGGGCTGCTCGCCCGCGAGGGCGACGCCGCGTTCCGCGTCGTGAATGCCGATCCCGTGCGCCTCTCGCTCGAGGGCGGGCACGAACTGGAGGGTGCCGCGGTGCCCAGCCTGCTGCGGGAGTCGCGCGTGTTGAGCGGGCCGGCTGGGACGGTGGCCACCTTCCGCAACCTGCTGTTCGCGACCGACTCGGCCCACGCCGCGGACCTGGCGGTGCGGCCCGTCGGCGCCCACGCCTTGCTCGTTCAGGGCCGCACCCGTGGCGTGGCCGAGTTGGCACTGATCGCCGCCGCCGCCGAGGGGCCGATCCGCGTCGGACCGTTCGCCTCGGACGCGCAACTGGTCTACATCGGCACGGGCGGTGTGCAGATGGCCGGCGGACAGCGCGTGGCCCTGCACGACCGGCCACTCGGCGCCGCGAGCGATGACGCCGTGACGACCGCACTACGCCAGCTCTGGCAGAGCGCCGCGCCGGTGCCGCGCCCGGCGGTCGCCATGCCCGCGTTGCGGCCGCCCGGCCGGCCGGCGGCACCGGTGTTCACCCCGCTACCGGCACCGGTCGCGGCGCCGGTGCTGCCGGCCACGCCCAGCGGCGAGGGGCTGGCCGGCACACTGTTCGACCGGGTCATCACCCGCGGCCCGACGGTGCGGTGGCCGGCCGGCGAGGTGTGCCTGGAGCTCGATCTACGCGAGGTCCACACGGTGTCGCAGATCGACTTCCAGGTGGGCCTCCTCGGCGAGTACAACCGCATCGCCGACGCGGCCAGGCTGCCGGCACCCCGTACCGTCGCCGCCGAGTTCAGCCGCGACCGGTTCACCGCCGACCGTCGCCAGCGCGAGCTCCGCTTCGTGTCCGACTGCACCTACGAGAACCTGCACAAGGGCAGTGTCTGGCCGATCCTGCGCTGGACCTGCGGGGCCATCGGCGAGCCGGCCCGCTGGCTGCGGCTGACCTTCGCGGCCGCGCAGTGGCCGGGCGGCCTGGCGCTCAACGAGCTGTCGGTGCGGCCAACCGGCGCCGGCAGTGCCCGAGTCCTCGGCGCCATCCAGCGCGACCTGGACGGCGACGGGCGGCCGGAGCTGCTGCTCTGGTCGGACCAGGCCGAGCTGGTGGCGCTGCGTCAGGACGACACGGTGCTCTGGCGTCGCACCTTCGGCGGCGCCATCACGACGGCCGACGTGTTCGCCGAACTGGCCAAGTCGCCTCGGGTGGTGGTCACCACGCGCGAAGCCCGCCTGTACTGCCTCGACGGCACGGGCCAGGAGCTGTGGCGGACCGACTTCCTGGCCAGCGCCGAGCAGAACGGCGACCTGCCGATCGGGTACTCCGTCGGCCTGCTCAAGTCGCCGGCTGGTCAGCCGCTGCTGGTCGTCGGCAACTACAACCTGGCCTCCTACGTCAGCGCCGAAGGCATGGTGCTGCACTACCAGCGCCTGCCGGCCGCCTTCCAGACGCTCACCTTGCGGCGCGGGCTCGACCTGGACGGCAGTGGCGTCGAGGCGCTCCTCTCCGGCGAGGTCTGGGGCACATTGAGCGTGCTCGACAGCGAACGCAAGCTGCGGCAGGTCCTGCGCAAGCCGACCGGGCGCGGCGTGGCGCTCTGCACCTGGGGCGAGCCGCGAGCCGGCGACGCCACGGCGCTGGTCTGCTCCGAGAACGGCGTCGGCCGCCTCGACCTGCGCACGATGACCTACCGGTGGCAGCACGCCATCGCGCCGATCAATGGCGCGGCGCTGGGCGACCTGGACGGCAGTGGACGGCTGTCGTTGGCCGTTGCCAAGCACGACGGCTTCGTCCTGGTCTTCGATGACGCCGGGCAGCTCCAGCGGCAGGTGCTGCTTGGCGAACCAGGGCGAGCCGTCGCAGTCGTCCCCGGACGCCAGACGGCGACAGTCGTCGCCGCGCTGCCCGACCGCTTGGTGCGTCTGGCCGGCGACGAAGCCGTCGTCCTGGTCACCGGCGAATACGAGCGCCTGCTGACCACCGGGGCGCCGGGCGAGCTGGTGGCGGTGACGCCGTCGGGAGGCGTCGTCCGGCTCCGGCTCTGAGCCACCGGCCCATGGAGAGCGCGATGGATCTGCCAGACGACGTCGTCCAGTACGTGCAGCGCGCGTTCGCGCCGGCCGCACAAGCGCCGGCGCTCGCCCAGCTCGCGGCGGCCGTTGACGAAGCCGGGCGACCCGTCGGCCCACGGCTCCTCCGCTGCGCGGCGGTGGCGGCGCGCGGCGATACGGAGCGGCTCGACTACTACGTCAACCTGCTCCAGATCGACTGGCGCGACGTCATCGTCGCCGGCGAGTACTGGCCCGTGGAGGGCCGGCTCACCCGCGTCCGCAACCTGGCCGAGCCGATTGGCCAAGGCGAGTTTGGTCCGCCGGGCCTGCTCGCCGAGTGAGTGTCCGCCGGCCTGGGCAACGCCACCGCCAGCGTCTGCTCGCCGCGCCGTAACAGGATGGTCAAGTAACCGCTCCCAGCGCCCTGCCCACCGGTTGGGTAGACGGTTCGCGGCGCTGGCCGCCGCGGTAGTGGGAGGTACTCGATGCACAACGAACAGGCGCCCCAGAGCTTCAGCTTGCGGGCCTTCACGTCCATGGTGGTGGTGTTCTCATTCACCGTGCTGTCGCTCAGCGGGCTGATCATGCTGCTCTGGCCCGGCCGCAGCACGCCGAGCGTACTCGGCCTGAGCCGACACGCCTGGTCGGGCATGCACGAGTGGATCAGCGTGCTCGTAGTGATCGCCGCCGGCGTGCACCTCTGGTACAACTGGCGCCCTGTTCTGTCGTACCTGCGGCGCGGCGCCGGTGTGATTCGCCGCGAGTGGGTGGTCGCGTTCGCCCTGGTGGCCATGGTCACGGCTGGGGCCTTTGTCGGTGGCGGCAAACAGGGACCCGGCGGCCCTCCCGGCGCGGCCGGCAGACCGGCGGCCAGCCTCGGCAGCGGCCCGTCTGCTCCGGCGGCGCCCGGCAGCCAACGGTGACCTCGGTCGAACCTACTCGCACGGCCGCCGAGACGTCTCGGCGGCCGTGCGGCGTTCAGACCGTCGGCTGCTGGTCGCCCGTGACGGCCACCGGCGCGGCCACCTTCCACGGGTTGACCGGCAGCACCTTCAGGCCAGGCGTCGCCTGCGGGCCACAGCCGCACGGATAGGTACCGGGCGACAGGTCGATCTTCTCGCCCAGTTCGGCCCACATCTCGAGCGTCTCGGTGCACAGCGTGATCGGCACCGTCTTGTTCAGGCGGCGGATCTCGTCGATGCAGAACTCGTACACCTCGCGGCGCAGCTCATGCGGAAACGGCGCCACCTTGGTCGCGGCCATGTCGTCCTTCGCGGCCCAGGCGGCTTCGAGGAACCGGGGATCGATCAGCGAGGTATCGGCCAGACGGCAGAGCTCGTCGACCTTCATCCAGGCCAGTGTGAACAGCGAGATGCTGTCCGGGCGCGTGGTGGTCAGCACCTGGTGGATCATCGCCCCCAGTTCGTCGCGCCAGCCGATGACGGGCACGATCGGCTTGAACTTGAACCGCGTCTGGTAGCCCCACGCATCGCACTTCGCCGCCGCTTCCAGACGCTCGGTGGTCGTCGCCGAGCGGGCCTCCATCAGCCGGCTCTGGGTCTCCGCGGTGAGGCTCCAGGTCAGGATCGTCCGTCCATTGTGGTCACAATCGCGCAACCAGTCGACGTTGGCCGACTTGGTGTGCACGATGACGTAGTTGTCTTCGCTCCGGGCGCAGAAGTCCATCACCGCCGGCAGGCCGCCGTATTCGGGCTCCTGCGCCAGGGCCTCGGAATCATCCTCGTAGAGCCAGGTCTTCTGCCAGGGGTTCTTGGCCGACAGCTCGGCCAGTTTGGTGATGTACTCCTCGACGTTCATCATCAGCGCGTGCGGCTCGTGCAGGCCGCAGTAGAAGCAGCGGTGCGGACAGCCGAAGACCAGGTGGATGCGCCACGCCGGGCGGCAGACATGGTCCGCACACGGCTTGACATCCTTCTGACCGGACGAGAACCAGGTGAAGGCGTCGTAGCCGTAGACGGCGCGCATCGACCACGGCACGCGCTCGAGCTTCGCCTTGATGGCCTCCTGGTGCTCCGGCCAACGGCCGTCCCAGCGCATCTTGGCAAACACCATGCCGCCGTCCTCGGCCGGCGGCGGCATGCCCATCCGGCCGCCGGCGCGATGCCAGTTGTGGCGCTCGGCGGCTGCCGGCAGTTCCTCAACGGAGACCACTTCGGTCGGCGTGCCGGCCGGCAGAGCGGCCAGGACCCGTTCGGCGCGGGCCCGCATCAGCGGGTCAGCCAACACCTCATCGAGGATGACAACATACGGGGGACGCAACGCGTACATGGTACAGCTCCGGTGATCTGGTCAGTAGCGGCACTCGAGCGACTGCATGACCCGGTCGGCCTGTGCGTAGGCTTCCAGGACCCAGTCTTCCAGGCGGTCCGTGGGCGCCGCCGGCGACACGACGACGCTGACCACGCCGTCGAAGCCGGTCGCCTTGATCGCGGCCAGGTATGCGGCCAGCGGCGCACTGCCCTGCCCCGCCGGCCGGTGATCGGCGCTGTGGCCGTCCGAGTCGGCCAGCAGCACCTGCTCGATGCGGCCGCCCAGGCGAGACAGGCCGGTCGGCGCCACCTGCATCAGGTGCAGGTACGCCAGGTCGCAGGCCGCACCCACCACCGACGGCAAGCCGACCTCTTCGACGAAGGCCACCACCGCTTCGATGGAGCTGAGCAACGACCAGCGGAACGGTTCCAGCCTTAGCGACAGCCGCCGGCCGAGCGATTGCGCGTGTTCGCCGAGCTCACGCACCAATGCCACGGCCCAGCCCCATTGTTCCTGTGGGGGCACCACCGCCTGCTCCCACAGGTAGTCACCCAACCCCAGCAGCAGGTGACCCGCGCCGAGCGCGGCGCAGAAGTCGAGGTGGCGGCGGCAACGATTGAGGTGGAAGAAGCGCACCGACTCGTTGCGGTCGCTCAGGCCGAGCGCTTCGCAGCAAACGGAATCGACCGGCAGACGGCTGTCGCGCGCGGCGGCCAACAGCGCCTGCGTCTCGGCCTCCGACAGCATCAGCGGGTCACAGTGCAGCGCCAGAGTGTCGAAACCGATGGCCTTGGTGCGGCGGATGTCGCGTGCCGTGACCTGCCCGGTCGCCGACCAGGCGGTGCTCAACAGCCCCAGCTTCATCGTCCGTCTCCGCCGGCGTTCTGACCCCGGAGGCCGTTCGCGGCCGCCTGGCCGGCTCCTTCCGCCGCTCAGGAGATCGTCACCCACCGCACCGCGCGAGTCACCGCGCCGTTGGCACTGGTGGCCGTGACCTCGATCAGGTAGCTGCCGCGTGGCGCCTTGTGTCCACTGTCGTCATAGCCATCCCACGACAGTCCCGCCTGGCCGGCGCCGACCGACACCGTGGGCAGTTGTCGCACGATGTGGCCGCTGGGCCCCTTCACGATGGCCGACAGCTCGGCCGGCGCCGTCAGGGCGACCACGATCGTCATGCCGCGGCCGCGCGTCACCGCCGCCGTGACACTGGTGAGCTGCGCGCGGTCGAGGTTGCCATACCGGGCCGTGAGGCGGAAGCGACGCCGTCCACCGGCGGCGTTGGCAGTCCAGCGGTACGCCGTGTGCGTGTTCAGGACCACCTGCGTGCCGGTGTCCAGGTCGGTCATCTCCAGCAGCAGTCCACGCGGTATCTGCCGCAACAGCCCGGCCCATGACAGCACCGTCTCGCCGGCCGTCCGACTGGTCACCTCGGCGGTCCACTGAGCCGTGCCGGACAACGCCGGCTGAATCACGCCGGCCGCGCGCGACTGGCCGTCGCTGCCCACAATGGCCACCCTAGCACCCGATGCCGTCCCATCGCCCGGCGGACGCTCCAGGCTCAGCGCTGCCGAGAGGCCCGAAGCACAGCCCACCAG
Source organism: uncultured Fimbriimonadaceae bacterium (assembly GCA_964531735.1). Classification (GTDB taxonomy): domain Bacteria; phylum Armatimonadota; class UBA10988; order UBA10988; family UBA10988; genus CAZHGD01. Next base: position 13,439 of record CAZHGD010000085.1, read on the forward strand.
CGCCGGCTGTCCCGCCTGCCCGTTCTGGCTGGCGGACAGTCGCAGCGTCCAATCCTGCGACGGCGCCAGGCGCCGCACCGGTCGCGCCGCAGCCGACGGCGCCGGCAGCACCAGCGAGACGCCGTCCGTCAGCGCCAGCACCCACATGCCACTCAGGCGCGGCAGACTGCTCAGGCCCTGATCGACCACCACCAGGTTGGGGTCCAAGACCAGCGCGTAGCTGCCCGCGCTGCGCTGCCAGACCCACCCGGCAGGCGCCACGGTCGTCCTCCACAAGCTGCCCGTCGCCAGTGTACCCGCCGCCTGGCCGTTGACCAGCACGCCGATGCCGGCAGAGAGCCACGGCAGGTCGAGCGAGTACGGATTGCCGATGGCGTTCCAGCCGCGGCTGAGTGTCACGGTCACCGAGTCACCCGACGACCCCTCACCGATCAGTCGGTAGCGGAATGCGGTGCTGCTGGTCAGCCAGAACCCCTCGCCGAGCCGCGGCGCGGTGCCGCTGGTGAACAAGGCGTAGGCGTAGGCTGCCGGATCCCAACGGCGGGCCACCACGCCGCTCTGATTGACCAGCCCGGCGAAGCTATCGGCGTCGGCCAGCAGCGGCAGGCTGACGAACTGCGTGCCGGCGGCGACATCCAGATCCAGGTAGCTGGTGGCCGACAGCACCACCGACGACAAGGTGACGCCATCCTGCTTCACGCGCAGCGCCCATTGCCCAGGCTGGCTCGCTGCCACCGTCACGGACACCTGCCCGCCTTCGCCACTGGTCGCGCCGAGCGACACCAGGACCAAACCGTGGCCGGCAGTGTACTCGGTGCCGTCACCAGCCGCGGTGTCGCCGTAGGCCTTGACCAGCAGGCGCCGGCCGGTGACCGTCGCGCCCTCCACCGGCAGGCCGGCCGCGTCGCGCAAGGTCACGGTCAGCACGGCGGTCTGTTGGCCGTCGGCAGCGATCCGCGACGGAGCGATGACCACCGCCGAGTTCGCCGCGCTGACCAGCCGGGGCGTGAAGGTCCCCGACACGTGCAGGCTGACCTGGTCGACCGTCACCTGCCAGGTAACGCTCTGCGGCCGGGTCGCGGTGGCCGAGAAGCGCAGCTTGCCCGCGGAGTCGGTCGTCTCGGCCTGCCAGACCAGCGTCGCCGGTGAGGCGGTCAGGCTGGTCGTGGTCTGCACGCTGATGCGGCTACGGCCCACGCCGGCCAGCGGCGTGCCGCTGCTGTCGAGCACGGTCAGGGTCAGCACGAGGGCACTGGCGCCGTCGGCGGTCGCCGACGCTGGACTGATGGCCAACGTCGTGCGCGACGCGTCCGCGGTCGTGGCTGCGAAACTCACCGTGGCGGTCTGGGTCACCGTGGTGCCCGCAATGGTGGCGGTGAAGCGCACGCTCTGGGCCACGCTACCGGTCACCGTCGCTGTGGTCACGCCGCTGGCATTCGTGGCCGTCGCCGGCTGCGTGATGGTCACGCCGGTGGCGGGAACGCTGGTCACCCGCACCTGGCTGGCCGCCACACCGGACACGGCGTTGCCGTAGGCGTCCTTCGCCGTGATGGTCAACTGGACGGCCTCCGAGCCGTCCGCCGCGGCCCGCGACTTGGCGGCGACGAGCGCCGACTGCGCCGCACTCACACTGCTCGGCGTGATGGTGGTCGAGACGCTCGCCGCGTTGTTCCCCGAGTTCGGGTCCGACGCGCTGCCGGTGACGGTCACGTCATTGGTCACCGTCGGAACGACCTTGGCCAAGGTGCCGATCTGCACCACGGCCGAGGCGCCCGCAGCCAGCACTGAGGCCGTGTCGCTCACGGTGTTGCCGTTGTGGCTCAGCGTCAGTGTCGGCCCACTGAGTTGGGTCTGGCTCTGGTAGCTCACACCGGCGGGCAGTACATCGGTCAGGACCAGGCTGCCGGCGTTGCTCGGACCGGCGTTGGTCACCGTGACCGTGTAGCTCAGCACACTCCCCGCCGTCAGCGAGCTGGCCGAAGCGGAGACCGTCACCGCGAGGTCAGCTTGCGGCGTCAGCGTGTCGGTGTCGGTCGCCGTGTTGTTGGCGGTCACCGGGTCGGTCGTGCCCGAGGGCGGTGTGATCGTGGCCGTGTTCGACAACTGCCCGGTGGCGCTGGCCGCGATGGTTGCGTGCACGGTGTAGGTGATCGTGCTCGCCGCCGGCATCGTCACCGTGTGCGCGAGGTGGCCCGAACCGGAGGCGCTGAAGCCCGTGGCGCCACCGGCCGCCACCGCGGTGTAGGTCACGCTGCTCAGCACGCTCGGGAAGGTGTCGGCAATCCGGGCGCCGGTGATGGTCTGGCTGCTGACATTGCTGGCGACGATCGTGTAGGTCACCGTGCTGCCCGGCACGGCCGTGCTGCCCCCATCGGTGACCGTGATCTGCAGCAGGTCGCCCGATGGCGTCGGAGTCAGCGTGTCGGTGTCGGTGGCGCTGTTGTTCGCCGGGTTGGTGTCGGTCACCCCGCTCGGCGCCGCCACGGTGACCGTGTCGCTCAAGGTGCCGGTGGCCGAGGCGCTGATGGTGGCCCGGACCGTGTAGGTGATGGTGCTGCCCACGGGCAGGTTCACCGTCTCGTTCAGGTTGCCGGTGCCGCTCGCGGTGAATCCCGTGGCGCCACCGGTTGCGGTCGCCGTGTAGGTGACGCCGCTGAGGGCACCGGGGAACGTGTCGGTCACCTTGGCACCGGTCACCGCCAGGGTGCCGAGGTTGCTCACCACGATGCTGTAGGCGATGGCAGTGCCCGGCGTAGCGGTGGTCTGGCCGTCGGTGATGGTCACCGACAGGTCGGCGCCGCTCGAACCGCTGGCCGCCACGGTGCCGTCGGAGAACCGCAGCCACTGGATGTTGGTCAGCGAGTCGGTGCCGTCGCGGTTGGCCACGGTGTCGGCCACCGTGATGGTGCTGCCCGACACGGTGACGTTGTACTGGCTTCTCGTCCCCGTGTAGATGGCCGTGTTCGCGCCGCCCTGCCCGTCGATGGTGTCGTTGCCCTTGCCGCCGGTGAACGAGTTGTCGGCATCGTTGCCGGTCAGCGAGTCATTGCCCGCACCGCCAATGGCGTTCTCGATGACCACCCCATACGGCACCGAGAGGTTCTTCGTCATGCCGCCGCAACTGCCGAAGTAACCTTGCCGAAGGTCGACCGCCACGGCGCTCGTCGCCGACGAGAGATCGATGGTGTCGGTGCCGCCGGCGTCCCAAGGACAGACCACCGGGTAGCTGTTGGTCGTGAAGTCGAACGCCTCGCGGCTGGCAGTCGAGTGGTAGCCATAGACCGTGGCACCGGTCTGGGTCGAGGTCTTCTGGCCGTAGATCTTCTGGATGGCGTAGTGGTCGGTCAGCAGCGGCGTCGCGCCATAGTGGTCGCCGTGGTTGGCGCCGGTGTTGCTGGCGTCGAAGTAGGACATGACCGTGTACTGCATCGTGTCCTGCGTGTAGATCGCGTTGTGCGCGTAGCTGCCGGTGCCGTTGTACGGGCCCTGGTGGCCCAGGCCGAGACAGTGGCCGAGTTCGTGCACCAGCGTCAGGTGCCCATACCACCAGATGGTGGCCAGGTCGTCCCAGCCGTAGACCGAGGTGTCGATGGACACTTCGGAACTGACCGCGATGCCCGCGGCCGTCGTGGTCGTCGAACTCCACGCGGCGCCGTCATTGCCCTTGATGAATGAGATGTTGCCGCCACTGCCGACCTTGCTGAAGGTCAGATTGGTGACATCGCTCCAGGACCGGAGCGCGTCCGCCGCCGCATTCTGCTCCGCCGTGGTCCAGCCGCTGTCGAAGCTGTAGGTGATGGTGGCCTTGTTCCACTTGAACGTCGAGCCGCCGGCCCATTCCCAGAAGCCGTTGATCAGGTAGTCGGCCAACTGGTCCATCGTGCCGTCGGTGGTGCTGAGGGTGACCGGCGCCCGCTGGCGAGTCGGGCGCGCGCCCAGTGGTGGCATGTCGGAGGGTGTGACGCCGGCCTGGCGCCACAGCCGCGCCGCACCGCCGCCAAGTTGCGCGCGGTCGCCGATGATCATCGACTGGCGCGACACGACCGGCGCCTGGTTGGCCGAGGCGCGATGCGGGTCGACGCGCACCACGTACTGCGCCATCGCGCCCTGGCCGGCCAGCAGCAGACCGGCCAGCAACCACAGCAAGCCACTCGGCGATCCACACCGACCGTATCGATGCATGGACGGCTCCGACCCGGAGTCGGCCGCGTACGGGGGCCGACGTACCACTAGTAAGGACGGCACCATGCAGGACAATCTTTAGGGCGCCGCGGTTACGCCGCGGTGCGCCCGCCATCTGGCTGGCCGTAGTCTCGCCGTAACGCCTCGAACCGCGCGCAGCCGCAGATCAGCCGCGACAGGTCAGCAGGGCCGCCTTGGCGCGGCAGTAGTGCTCGAACGCCTCGCGCGAAATGTCCGGCGGGAAGGTGTGGTCGAGCGTCGGGACGAAGCCGCCCTCTGCGACCAGCGGTCGTAACTCCGCCAGATGCGCATCGATGGCCGCCGGCCCCCGGGCCACCTCGCGCTTGTCCACCCCACCCCACAGGTGCAGCGACCGCCCGAAGCGACGCCGCAGTTCGCGCGGATCGTTGTTCTCCGCGGCCCGCTCAATCGGCCACAGGATGTCCACGCCCGCTTCCATCATCATCGCGATCAGCCGCTCGGGACAGCCGTCCGTGTCCAGCGCGACATAGCGCACCCCGTGGCGCTTCAGCTCATCGATCAGCCGTTTCAGCGGCGGCATGATGAACTGCCGGAAGCAGGCCGGCGAAAGCAGCGGCGCCGACTTGAAGGCCAAATCCTCGTTGAGGGTGAGGTAGTCGAACTCGATGTCGGCCCGGGCGCGACGCGTCAGTTCGATGACGAAGTCGGCGTGGAACTCCATCATCTCGTGCACCAGCCGCGGCTGGTCGTAGAAGGCCTCCGAGAGGCGCTCGGTGCCCATCCACTCGCGCGCGGCCCAGTAGAACCCGCAACTACAGTTGGTGCCCAGCACCAGCGGGCAATCGCGCTGCCGCCAGGCGGCCACGCGTTCGTCCCAGTCGGCCGGATAGCGCGCCGGATCGGTCGGGTCGAGCCGCTTGCGCAGGAGGTGGAAGTCCTCAGCGTTCTCCACCGGGAACTTCAGGTACTGGTCCATGCACATGCGGCCGCCACCGACGGCGCCCTCCTTCAGCGCCCGTGTGACCACACCGAGGCTGTTGCGCACCACTTCGTAGTGCTCGTCCTCCTCGATCACCAGGCGCTCGAAGCACGGGTGCAGCTTGAAGTTCAGTGGCGCGAAGATCTTCGGATCGTGGTCCAGCGCCGGCAAGCCGGAGAACCAGTCGCCGCGCACCTTGTCCGGCGGCAGCCCTTCGGCCAGCCAGCGGTCGGCGGCTTGCGGCCAGACGCCCAACTCCCAGTTGGGCAGCCGGTCCACCGGCTCATAGCGCATCAGGCGCCGGAACCGCTCCAGCGGCGTCAGGGCGCCGCCAGCAGCCCCTGCGAGGCCGCTTGCCGCCGAGTCGCGATGCTTCGCCATGACTTCGCCTCCTTCGCTCCGAAGACCCACAGATAGGGCAGCCGCTCGGCCAGCCAGCGTTCGCCCTGCTTCAGGTCACGGCCGACCGCATACCGGGCATCGGGGTGGAAGCCACCGGCCGGGTTCCTGAAGAAGCTCACCTGCCAGCCGTCGCCACCCACCGCGCCGAACGCGCCGCCGAGCTTGGCGTCGGTCCAGAACTGCGCCGAGAGGTAGTACATGGGCACCTCGGCGCCGCCCTGAAGGTCATCTTGCGACGAGCCGCCGATGCTCGGACGGCAGAACCAGAAGGCATCCACCAGACGCCACGGCCGGCTGTCGGTGTTCTCCACCCACAACGGCCGCACCAGGGCGATGCCGCCGCGCTTGAACACCACCGCCCGGACCGCGGCCTTGTAGCTGCCCGGTCCGGTGGGCGCCGGTCGCGGCTTGCCTTCCGCGTCGACCGCGGTGATGGCCCCGCCAGCCGAGACGCGCTCCACCTCGGCCTCAATGACCCAGGCGTCGGGCTGTTCGACCATCTTCAGCGACTGCACGCGGTCGGTCTCCACCCATTGGTCGCCGCCGCCGATCTGCTGATGGACGGCGAACACCAGCCAACCCAGGTTCAGGCCGTCGGCGCTGATGGTGTCGAACAGACTGCCGTTGCGGCGGTCACAGCGCCACGTCACACCGTCGCTGGCCAGGTCGAGCCGCGGCACTGCGGATAGCTCCGCGGCCGGCACCGTCAGGTTCTGCGAGCGACCGGGCTGCAAGCGGTTCAGCCAGGCCGTGGCAACCTTCTGCCGCTCGAGGACCACCGGCACCCCGGCCAGTTCAGCCGCGCCGACGTTGACCACCTCCAGCGCCCCCGGCACCCGGCCGCCGACCAGGCGGCGCTTGGTGCCATCCCACTGCTGCACCTCGCCCACCCAGAGCTGGCCGGGCGGCGCCGGGACCTGTCGAGTGGCCCCACCGTCCAGGATCACCTCGGTGACCTTCGAAACCTCGCCCGCGGAGATCCGCACGTAGCCGCGCGCCGGCGTCTGGCCGGGGTTGCGCAGCGCCAGACCACCATCGGCCGTCTGCACTTCCAGCGGGCCCGGCGCGAAGCTCTTGGCATGCCGCTCGAAGGCGCCGTTGTTGATCTGCGTCGCCACGCGCGTCAGCGTCTCGTAGGGCTCGTCGCGCACGTTGACCAGGCCGTAGTTGCTGTCCTCGGGGAACGTCGACGAGATGCCCTCGGCCGGTTCGTCCGCCCACATGAAGTAATGGTAGCCCACCATGAACGGCAGATCCGCGATCTGGTTGGCGAAGATCGCGTAGCAGGCCGCCTTCTGCTCTTGCGTGTCGACCCGCATGCCCGCCCCGTACTTGCACGGCAAGCCCGAGTCGAGCGCCGGGAAGCTCCACTCGGTGATGATCATCGGCTTGCGGACGATTTGGTAGTACTCCACCAACTGCCGCGGCACGCCTTCCACGGTGCCACCGAGACCGAGCCCCCAGGCATCTTCGAAGCTCACGCGCGGGTAGGTGTTGATGGTGTAGACGTCGCTCCACTTGCCCGCGGCGGCCAGCACCGGCTCGGGGCACCGGCCGGCGAAACGGGCGCCCATGACCAGATGGTCCGGGTCGGCCTCCTTCATCGCCTGGTAGGCCACCGAGAAGTACTTCTCCGCGATCTGCGCCAGGAAACCGTTCCGCACCGCCGCGGCCTCTTCGCTCGCTGGCAGCAGGTCGGTCGCCTCCAGGAACGCCTGCTCGCCGGCGTACTTGGTACCGAGCTTGGCGTTCATCGTCCGCAGATCGCCGTAGCGGGTCAGCAGCCACGCCCACAGCGCCTTCTTGGCTGGCTGCGTGGCGGGCCGCCTGAACACCTCGTCCACCAGCGAGCCGTGCTTGCCGTACCACTCCAACTCGTTGTCGAGGAAGATGCCGAGACACCATGGGTCGCCGCGGCTCTCACGCGCCATCTGGCGGGCCAGGAGTTGGCAGTGCCGCGGCCACCGCGGGCTGAACACGTCGGCAAACCCGGTCCAGTGGATCGGCTCGCAGATCCACTCGCGCGGCGCGAAGCTCGACGCGAACGACCCGAACAGGATGTGCGCCAGCCCGCGGTGGCGCACCGAAGGACTGTGTCCGGCGGCCACCGTGTTGAAGCCCCACTGCTTCAGACGATCGGTGGCCTGCTTGGCCCAGACCTCTTCGCTGCCGTACTTGGCCGCCACGTTGCGGTGGTACGGCGCATAGCCGAGCTTCTCGCACCAGTGCGCGCGGTAGTTGACATGGTCGGTGCCGGTGATGAAGAACGGCTTCCCCTCGGGATCGACCAGCCACCACCGGCCGTCGTGCTCCACCGCGCGGAAGAACCCGGTGCCCTGGACGATGGGCTGGCCCGGTCGCGGCGCCCAGGCCGGGATCGCCGGCCGCGCCTCGGCGGGCTCCTCGGCCGGCTTGGTCACCGTCACCTCGGCGTTGTCGAAGCGCGCCCTGGCGCCGGCGCAGCGCACCCCAGGCCGGCCGGCGCGCACCGCCGGCACCTTGTCGACGAACCGGAAGCCCGACTTGAAGACCTCTTTCTGCTGGTCGAGGATGCGCGCGGTGATGTCCTGCTCGGCGAGCGTGATCTCGAAGCGGTAGGGCTTGTTGAGCTGCCAGTTGAAGTCGCCACCGGCGCCGCCGGTGCCGGGCAGCCGGCTACCTTCGGCACCTTGCGCCAGCCAGGCGCCCTCAAGCATCTCCTGGAACTCACAGAAGTGACCCCGACCTTGCGCCTCGGGCTTCACCACGAAGTTGACTGCCCAGTAGTTGGTCGGCGAGGCGTAGAGACCGATGCCGGCGGTGAGCCAGTCGCCCTTCAGCAGTTCCAGCACGGTCACGTCGCAGGCGAAGGTCACCACAGCGCCATAGGGCACCGCCCGCCAGAGGCTGGTGCCACCGTCGGAGACGTAGCCGTTGTTCTGCACTTCCCAGCCGACCGCCAGCGACTCCCAGCCGGGCGCCGCATCGCTGCCGGCAGCGTAGCCGCCGAAGTCGTCGCGCATTGTCTGCGCCGAGGCGGCCAGCACCGACAGGGCCGCCGCAACCACCAGCCAGGCTCTCATCCGCGTCTCCTACCGGGCACCCGACCCGCCACCTGTGGTCCTGTTCGCCGGCGCACCGGCGGTCGCCTTCTGCACTTCGTGTTCGGTCGGTGTCCGCAGACCCGACGACGGGTACCGCGCCACCGCCTCGGCCAGGGCGGCGCTGGCCGGCGCCGCCTGCCCGGCCAGCGCCAAGGCTTGCGCGCGACGGTACCAGGCCCGCTCCTGCCCGGCGTCCTGGGCCACCGTGACCGCGAAGTGCTCGGCCGCCTCGGCCGGCCGGTGCAACTGCACCAGGCACTCGCCCAGTTGCAGGTGCGCCGCGGTGTGGTGCCAGGCCATGCCGACACAGTCTTGCAGCGACTGCGCGGCCTCCTCGGTGCGGTTCAGCTCCTTGAGCGCCACACCGAGGAAGTAGTGCGCGTCGGGGAACGGCCACAGAATCTGCACCGACCGCTGCAACAGCGGCACCGCCTCGGCGTTGCGGCCCGCGATCTGGAGGGCCGCGCCGTAGTTCTTGTTCGCCATCGAGCTGCGCGGCGAGACCCGGTACGCCGCGCCGAACAGCGTCACCTCGTCGCGCCAGTCGAACCCGCGGATGAACGTCCGCACGCCGTACGCCGTGCTCAGCGCCACCAGCAGACCCAGGGCCAGCTTCGGCCGGCCGGCGCGCTCGGCCAGCCAGCCCAGCAGGCAACCCAGCGGCACGCAGATGACCGCGCAGGGCAGGTACATCAACCGCTCGGCCATGGTGGTGCCGACCGGGAACGGGAGGTTGCTGCCCGGTGCGAACACGATCGCCACCATCACGAAGACGAACCCCAGCACGCGGTGGCGCCAGCACAGCAGCGCCGTCGTCAAAGCGTAGAAGCCAAGGGCCGCGACGGCCGCAGTCGCCCGTGGGTCGGCCCACTGCGTCACGCGCGTAATCTGGTTGGGCGAGTAGTCCACCGAGAGCGTCGCCGGCCAGACGAGCAGGCCCAGATAGCGCGAGATGACATACCCGCCGGTGAGCAGCCGCTCCCTGCCGGTCGCCCCGATCAGCGGTGAGTTCATCGGCGTCACCAGCGTCGCCGTGGCGCCACCGACCACCACGCTGCGGTGCCAGGCGAAGCCGGCCAGCAGCAGCCCATACACGGCGTACTCCGCCACGGCCGCCCGGGTGAACCCCCGCCGCGGTCGCTCCACGATGCCACCGACCAGCAGGTCCCAGACCAGCAGCACCACCGGCGCCAGGTAGCCCGTCTCCTTGGAGAGCGCGCCAAGCACGAAGCAGATCACCGCGCCGACGCGCCACGGCACACCGCCGCTCCGCGCCCGCGCGTGGCAGTAGAGCGTGGCCAGCAGGAAGCCCACCGCCATCATCTCGGCCCGACCGACGCCCCAGTAGACCGCCTCGGTGTGTAGCGGATGCGTCACGAACAGCACTGCCGCGGCCAGGGCGGCCCAGCCGCTGAGACCGCTGACCAGCAGCACCAGGTAGAGCAGCCAGGCCACCAGGCCGTGCAGGATGTTGTTGACCAGGTGGTAGCCCACCGGGTTGAGCCCGTGCAGCGAGTAGTTGGCCGCGAAGGTCAGCGTCGTCAGCGGCCGAAAGTGCTTGGCCGCCATGCTCGGCGGCCACCACGACGGTCCGCTGAAGATCGCTTTGGCGTGGCTGACGCCATGGGCGAGGTCGTTGTTGATGATCGACGGATAGTCGTCATAGACCAGCCGGTTCGGAATGGCGTTGGCATAGACCAACAACGACAGCAGCACCAGCCAGTCGACGATATCGGCCTTGCCCGGTCGGATCAGGCTACTCAATCTGTCGGTCCCTGGTCACCGTAGACCTGCTCCAGGTGCTCGGCGAAGTGGGCTTTGCCCTCCGCCCGCAAACGCGCCAGGTAGCGGGCGTTGGCGCGCCGGCCGCGTGTGTGCAGCGGCCCACCCTCGCGGATCGTCAGCCACAGCGGATCGGTGCCGCTGCGCGAGCAGGCCATCTGCTCCTGGCGCCAACGGTCGAGGCGCACAATGCCCTCCGCCAGTACATCCGGCCGCGCCGCGGCCAGATCGACCAGTTCGTGCGGGTCGTTCTCGACATCGTAGAGCGCGGCCGGCGGCAGAGCCTTCCAGCCGGCGTGGAAGGTCCGCAGCAGCATCCAACGGTCCCAGCGCACCGAGCGCTGACACGACCAGGCGCATTGGCTGACCACCAGGTCATCGCGCCCCTGGGCCTCGCCGCGCCGGAAGGTCCCAGCGAAGCTGCGGCCGTCCCACTCCTCGGGCACACTGCCGCCGGCCAACTCGACCACCGTCGCGGCCATGTCGAAGTTGTACAGCAAGCCGGTATCGACGCGCGGCGTCACGCCCGGCCAACGGATGAGCAACGGAATGCGGCTGGTCACGTGGTCGGCCGTCTGATGGTCGCCGTAGATGTTCAGTTCGCCCAGGTTCTCGCCATGGTCCGAACTGACGATGATCACCGTCTCGTCCAGCACGTTCTGGTCGGCCAGTTCGTTCAGCACGCGGCCGAGATGGTCATCGGCATAGCGGATGCCGACGTCGTACCCGTCGACCCACTGCCGGTAGTCGTCCATCGAGGCGATGGCCGCCGGCATGCGTGGCCAGCGGCTGTCGGACAGGCTGATGTCCTGTGGCGCATGGGCACTGTGCGGCCCATAGCCGGCGAAGTGCTGCTGGCGCAGCTCCTCGGTGTACCAGCCCGCCAGCGGCTGCTCCGCGAACGGGCTGCCATACTCGTCCGGCGTCCGGTACGGCGTGTGCGGGTCCCAGACGTGCAGGTGCATGAACCAGTTATCGCGCCCGCGGTGACGTTGCAGCCAGTCCAGCGCGGTCGGCACCACTTCGTCGGCGCGCTCCAAGCCGCCCTGGCCCGGGTTGTACAACTCGCGGAAGCCCGCGTCGTACCAGAACGCCGAGTGGCGCTCGGCGAACGAGCTGAACGAGACCGGGTACAGCCCGGTCTGCCGCAGCCGTTGAGTCCAGCAGATCTGCGAGTACCGGCTGCGGAAGCCGCGGCTGGCACCCTCGAGGCGCGGGTCGGCGGCCTCACCACCGTGGTTCACCACGCCGGTGTGCAGCCCGAACTGGCCCGAGAACAGCGCGGCGCGCGACGGCAGGCACGGGGCGTCGGGCGTGTAGCAGTTGGTGTACCGCACCGCGCTGGTCGCCACCGCATCCAGGTTGGGCGACGTGTTGCGGTGGTAGCCGTAGCAGCCCAGGTGGTCCGGCCGCAGCGTATCGATATCCAGGTACAGGATGCGCATATCTCGTCGTCCAGCCCCGACCCATCAGCACCCAGGCGCAGCCAAGGAGGCCAGCCGAGCGGCGTCGGCACACCGCCCGGCTGGTTGACCTCAGATCGCCAGGAGCCGCGGCTCAGGCCTTCTTGCTCTCCTGAATCCGCTTGGCTTGCGCCGAGTCACCGATGTGCTGCGTGTCGTAAGCCTCTTGCGAGGACTCGAACGGGCCTTCCTTGTAGCCACTCCAATAGGGCGTGGTGTACATCGGGTTGGTGATGCCGCACTCGGCTTCGCGCTTGGCCACCCAGGCCTCCATGCGCGCCAACAGCGCCGCCACCACGTCCGGCTCCTGCTCGGCCACGTTGTGCAGCTCCAGCGGGTCGGTGACCAGGTTGTAGAGCTCGATGGCGGGCTTGAAGTGGAAGTCCGGCTCCAGGGCACGGATCAGCTTCCACTGCGGCGTGCGCCAGCCTTCCTTGCGCATCCAGGTACACTCGGTGATGTAGCACTCGCTGTAGTGCGAGGCTACCTCGCCGCGCCACACCGCCGCGAGCGAGTGGCCGTCGAAAGCCAACTGCGGATCGACGTCCATCAGCTCCATCAGCGTCGGCACCAGGTCCTGGTGCAGCGCCGTGCCGCCGCAGCGCCGGCCGACCGGCACCACGCCGGGGTAGCGGAAGATCAGCGGGATGTTGAGCGTCGGCTCGTAGAGACCGTGGTGGTCGAAGTAGCAGTCGTGCTCGGCGAGCGTCTCGCCGTGGTCCGAGTTGAGCACCACGATGGTGTTGTCACGGCAGCCCAGCTCGTCGAGGCGGGTCAGGATGCGCTGGATGCAGCAGTCCATATAGGATAGCGCCCCGTCGTAGGCCGCGGTGACGTAGTCGATGTCGCGAATGCCGGGCGGCATCCAACTCAGGTGGAAGTCGCAAAACGGCTTGAAGTCGCGTACCGGCCCCATCGTGTCGGGCACGTTGTCGTCGGCCGGGTCCTTGCTGTAGAACTGCTGGTCGAACGGCTTCGGCGGCAGGTAGGGCGCGTGCGGATCCATGTGCCGCAGGAACAGGAACCACGGCGGCTCACCCGCCGCCATGTCCTCCAGCTCGGGGATGGCCACCCGGTTCAGATTCTCGGCCTTCGGGCTCGGGCCTTCTTCCCACGAGCCCCAGCCGGCGAAGTTCAGGTACTTCTGGAAGCCGCGGGCCGCCGGATTGCCTTCGAAGCCGACGCTGGTGGTGCGGTAGCCTTCCTCGCCGAGGATCTCGGCCAAGGTCTTCGTCTTCGGGCCCATCGGGCCACGGTGCCGCAGCGCCACGGTCTCCGTGCTGAAGCAGTCGAGACCGGTCAGCATGGTCGCGTAGCCCGAGGTGGTCGGGATGTGCGGGCTCAGATTGTTCTCGAACAGAACGCCTTCCGCAGCCAGTTGGTCGATGTTCGGCGTGGTCAGCCGAGGATAGCCGTAGCAGCTCATATGGGTCGAGCGCAGGCTGTCGACGCCGATGAGCAGCAGATTGGGTCGTTGCTTTGCCATGGTCAGACGCTTCCCGTCACATTGGACTAGGCCGCTCTGGCGGCGGCCGACGCGGTTCTTGGCCGGCGGACCGGCGATCCCTTCGTGCCGGCTGGCGGCTCAGGCCGAGACACACTCGGCACAGCGGCCGTAGAGGATCAGCTCGTGCTCGACCATCTGGAAGCCCGGCGGCAACAGCGCCCCCAGATCGTCCGGGCAACCGGCGATCTCGAACAGGCGATGGCACTCGTAGCAGCGGAAATGGTGATGGTGGTGCTTGCCCGCCCGCTCGTAGCGCGGCGGCTCGCCCGGCAACTCCACCGCCTGCAGCCACTCTTCGTCCACCAGGCTCTTCAGCGCCCGGTAGACGGTGGCAATCCCCAGCTTGGGCACCACCACCTGGGCCATCGCCAAGACCTCCGCCGGGCCGAGCGGCCGCTCGGTGGACAGGAAGGCGTCCAGGATGGCGTCGCGCTGCCGGGTCTTCCGTTTCATAGGCGTCAGTATAGCCGCAGTGCACGCCAGCGGTGAACCACCGGGGCGGTCCGGCGTCGAACGCAACCATGACGTCACACGGACGAGATTCGGAAGACCCACTAGCTGGGTATGCTCAGCGGCATTGGAGGGTCGTGACGAAAGGAGCCACCATGGAACGCCGCCGTGCCTTCACGCTGATCGAGTTGCTGGTCGTGATCGCTATCATCGCGATTCTGGCCGCCATTCTGTTCCCCGTCTTCGCCAAAGCGCGCGAAAAGGCGCGCCAGAGCAGTTGCCAGTCCAACTGCAAACAGCTCGGCCTGGCGCTGATCCAGTACTGTCAAGACTATGACGAGCGCACCCCACGCCACTGCCAGAACAACGGCCCCGCCGGCGGGGCTGCCTTCTGCTGGATGGGCGACGGCGTCACCGGCCCGTACATGAAGAGCACGCAGATCCGCATCTGCCCCAGCAAGTCCGGCACATCAGTCAGCTATGGCTGGGACCTGCGCTCAAACGACTACGTCGCCTTGGGCGACTTCCAGTACCCCGCTGAGAAGATGTGGTTCACCGAGCACGACACCGACGGCGGCGGCTATGTGCGCTTCCAGACCTGCTGCTCCAGTGCCGGCGCGACGGACAGTCACGTCGCGGGCCATTCCGCAGCCGCCGGCCCGGCGCCCCACAACGAGGGCGACAACGTGGCTTTCGTCGACGGACACGTCAAGTGGCTGAAGACCTCGGTCATCGTCGACTGGGTGGCCAGCGCCCGGCTCTGGACCAAGTAGCCCGTCAGCGTCCCGTCAGGCGTAGACGCCTTCCTGCCGGAAGACCTCGTAGCCCCAGTGCTGCCAGAGCGGCTGGCAGCCGATGCTCGCGTTGTCGGGGTAGTCCTTGGCGATCAGGCCGCCACCGCGCCCGCCGAGCGTGCGCAACATGGCTCGCGCCCGCGCCTCGATGGCGGCCTGGTCGCCGGTCGGCACCACCTGCTGGATGTCCACCGGACACCAGTAGGTGACCGGCTGCTCGGCCAGGAACTCCAGGCCGCTCAGCTCGGGCTGGTCCAACTGCAGCACGTCGGCACCGAGTTCGGCCAGCGGCGGCACGATGTCCTTGATGTAGCCGCACGAGTGGATCCAGAAGGTCAGTCCGCGGCGGTGGACGTGGTCGATCAGCCGCTCGAAGTCGGGCCGGAACAGGTGCTGCCACATCGCCGGGCTGACCAGCAACCGGTCCTCGGTGCCCCAGTCCTCACAGAAGAAGACCCCGTCGGCGCCCAGTTCGGCGTAGACGTCCGCCTGGCGCATGGCCAAGTCACACAGCAGGCGGTTCAGGCGTCGGATCGACTCCGGCTCAGCGGCGCAGTCGAGCAGGTACTGCCCCATGCCCCGCAGGTAACGCGCGTAGTTGAACGCGCAGCCGTGCAGCGTGCCGAGCAGATAGCGGTCGGCCTGCTGTTCGCGCACCCGCTCACCGTGGGCATACCGGGCCGGATCGTCCAACGTCGGCAGGCGGTAGCTCTCCAGGTCGGCCCACGACTTCAGCGCCGGCTCGATCACCTCGCCACCAACCGTCTTGCCGATCAGCCGGCGCCACAGGCAGCCCCACTCGCAGACCATGGTCTCGCCGCCCGCGCCATCGGCCTGCCAACCAGTGGCGGGCGAGCTCGGATCCGCGGCCGGACCCAGGCCCGCGACATCGTTGACGCGAGCCCGTCCTTCGTAGGCGCTGTAGGTCAGCCCGACGCGCGGCGGCCGGTCACGCTCCAGAACGCGTCGGATCAGTTCGCGAGAGGTCATGGCCCACGCCCTCCGTCTGGCTGCCCTATCGCCGGCCGGCCCGCGTCTCCTTCCCGGCGCGGGCTTGACGCCCGCCCCGCCCGCGGTTAGCCTCCGTGCGATCAGGAGCCCGCCATGCCCGAGACCATGACCGCCGCTGTCCTCCATGGCATCCGCGACGTGCGTCTGGAGCACCGCCCGGTGCCGGTGCCGGCCCCGCATGAAGTGCTGGTCCGCATCGCGCAGGTCGGCGTCTGCGCCTCCGACCAGCACTACTACACGCACGGTCGCATCGGCAGCTTCGTCGTCGAACAACCGCTGATCCTGGGCCACGAGGCGGCCGGGGTGGTGGCTGCCGTGGGCAGCGCCGTGCGCCGCTTCCAGCCTGGTGACCGCGTGACCATCGAGCCCGGCTGGACCTGCGGGCAGTGCAGCTACTGCCACAGCGGCCGCTACAACCTGTGCCCCGAAGTGGTCTTCCTCGGCACCCCACCGGTGGACGGTGCCTTCCGCGAGTATGTGGCCTGGCCGGAGAGCTTCACCTACGCCGTGCCCGAGCCGCTCAGCCTGGTGGAAGCCGCGCTGATCGAGCCGCTCAGCGTCGGCCTGTGGGCCGCGCACCGCGGCCGCGTCGGACCGGGCGCCAGCGTCGCGATCTTCGGCGCCGGCCCAATCGGGTGCGCCACCCTTCAGTCGGCGCGGCTCCGCGGAGCCACCACGCTGATCGCCGTGGACCTTGCCGACCACCGCCTGGATCTGGCCCGCGGCTGCGGTGCCACCCACGTCATCAACGCCCGTGACGGCGATCCGGCGACGTCGATCCGCGAGCTGATGGCGCCACTGCAGGGCTTCCGCCCGGAGCACTGTGGCGTCGACGTCGCCTTCGAGACCGCCGGCAGCCTGCCGACGACGCGAATGGCGCTGGCGGCCACACGGCCCGGCGGCGACGCTGTGCTGGTGGGCTTGCCGCCCGATCCGCTGGTCGAGCTGGACATCGTCGCAGCGGCCTCGCGCGAGATCTCCATCCATGGCGAGTTCCGCTACGCCAACACCTATCCGACCGCCCTGGCCCTCGCCGGCGCCGGGCGCGTGGATCTCAAGGCGCTGGTGAGTCATTCGTTCACGCTGAACGAGGTCGGCGCGGCGCTGGAGTTCGCGGACACCCACAAGCGCGAGTCGATGAAGGTGATGATCCAGGTCAGCGACGACCACTAAGCAGCCGGCCGGTGACGTTG
>CAZHGD010000086.1:0-24854 GCA_964531735.1 uncultured Fimbriimonadaceae bacterium
GCCCGCCGGCGCGGCAGAACGCCTCCAGCTCCGCGGTCGTGACGGTGGCGTCGCCACCCACCACGGCCAGGGCCCGTCCGCTCGGCAGCTTCGTGGCCGGCTGGAACCGCAGGCCCATCTGCCGCAGCAGCTTGGCGCCCGCGGCCTCGCCAACGTAGACGCAAGTGGTCGCCCGCGGCACCGGCACCGCTCGGGCGGCGTAGGCGACCAGGCGCGCGGCCAGCCGCCGCGCCAGCGGGTCGGCCGCCGTGCGACCCTCCAGGTCGAGCGTACACCACAGCGCGCTGCCCGCCCCGTAGCTCAGCTCCATCAACGGCGAGTAGGCCAGGTCGAACTCGCCTTCGAGCAGCGGGGTCCAGCCGCTGTGGTGCGGCTTCTCGAGCGCGGCGCTCGACACGCTGCCCTGGTTGCCCCAGTGCCAGCCCAGCGGCGGATCGCTGCCTGGCGAATCGCTCAGGCCGCCCCACTCGGTCGGCACCAGCGTGCCGGCGCCGCGCCAGTCGCGCAGGGCCTCGGCGTCGAGGTCGGCCAGCAGCGGGTGCGCCCGTTGACTGCTGACGGGGAAGCACCGCCGCGAGACGTGGCCGGCGACGCGGAACTGCATCGCCTGTCGCAGCCAGGCCGGCGACTGCGCGAACAGGAGCAGCTTGCCGCCGGCGGCCACGTGCTGCCCGAGGGAGCCCGGCAGCGGCCCGGGCCGGTCGAGCGCATGGCGGCCGACCACCAGCAGCTCACCGGCGTGCGGCCGGCCGTCCCACGGCTGGGTAACGCACGACAGCGAGCGCAGCAGCGCGGTGGTCGCCCCTTCGGGGTCGAAGACATGGACCCGCGCCTGGCCCAGCGCGGTGGCCGCTGGTGCCAGCACGCGGAAGGCGAACGCGTCGGTGTGCGGCCGCTCGCCGATGGTGGCGGTGAGTTCGAGGCGCCCGTCGCGGTCGTCCCCGGTCTCCGGCGCCACGAACTGCAACGGCCGAAAGCGGTTCTGCGCCGGCGGCAGTGTGCCGGTGTCCTGGCCCTGCGCCACGACGCGCTGGCCCAGCCGCGCGGTCCACGTCAGCCGGTAGGGCTGCGGGGTGCGCTGGTCGTTGATGAGCACAATCTGCTTGGCGATGGTCTCACCGGCGGCGAACAGGTGGTCCTTGGTGGTGAACGCCGGTGCGGCGCCGGCGATCCAGGCCAGCGTGGCGCTGTTGTTGTCGATCAGCGCCTGCCCGGCGGGATGCACCTGCCAGCCGCCCTGCGGCCGCAGGTAGTGCAGGTCGGACTTGTTGACCTGGGGCAGCCAGACCCCGCGCCGGCCCGGCTGGAGCTCGAGCGGCGCGGTGGCCCCGCCTGGCTCGCGCTTCAGCTCCCAGCCATGACCCATCGACCAGGGCACCATGCCGGCGGTCAGGCCCCAGGTGCGCCAGCTCCGCCAGGTGTTGCGGATGAACAGGGCCTGCACCGCCTGGAACGCCGGAGCCAGATCCAGCTCCGGCGCATTGTGCCAGTTGCGCCAGCGCTGCGGCGACTGATAGGTCTGCTGCACGCGCTGGCGGTAGGCGTCGGTCTCCAGCCGGTAGGCGGCCTCGCCCAGGTAGATGGCGCAGAACTCGGTCATCAGCGGCTCGCTGACCACGGCCTCACCGAAGCCGCTGCGGCCGCGCATGAACGTGGTGTGCAGCGGCGTGCCGAACTCGATGGGCAGGAACGGCTGCTCAGCGTGCTTCACGTACGCGCTCAGCCACTCCTCGCGCTCCTGAAGCGGGATCAGGTCGAGGTAGCAGTTGACGGTGTTGAGATCGCCGATGTCGGCGCCCTGGTGGGTGAACACCGGTCGGGTGGGGTCGTGGCGCTTGATGGTGGCCACGCCGTCCAGGCCGGCGCGGGCCTTGTCGTCGTGCGGGTACCAGCCGCGGCGGCCGATCACCTGGGGGTTCTGGTCCTGCGGGCGCCCGAAGAAGTTGGCCGAGGTGCCCCACATGACAATCGAGGGATGGTTGCGCAAGCGCCGAAGCTGGGCCGCCAGGCGCGGCTCCCAGCGGGCCTTGCCCGCAGGCCCAGGCCAGATGTAGCGCCACTGCGGGTCCATGATGAACCCGTTCATGCTCAGCGCCGAGCCGGTCAGCAGGAAGCCCTTGCGGTCGGCCCGCTCGGCCCACAGGTCGCGGTGATAGACTGAGCCGCGCTCGTCCTCGTTGTCCGGCCAGTGCTCGCCCAGGTTGAAGCCGGTGGCCGCGTAGGCGTCGAGCAGGTTGTCGACCGCCTCGGCGACCCAGGCGGCGTGGTTCCAGGCATCCCGGAGGCAGACGGGTCGCAGGCGGATCTCGACGCCGTTGAGCGTGAACCGGGTGCCGTCGAGGCGGAACTCGCGGAAGCCGAACTCCTGCGCTCGCTCGTCGTCCAGCCCGGCGCCGCGCGCACCGAGTACCAGCGTGTAGCGGTTCGGCTGGCCCAGATCCCACAGCCGCGGGTCGGCCCAGGGCCAGGACAGCGTCACCGTCTGCGTCGCCGCCGCCCGCACCGGCTGCTCGGCGGTGAAGGTCCTCTCGGGGTGGCCCTGCTCGTCCAGCAGCCGCGCGGTGAACGCCACCGGACCCGCCTGGGCGACTCCGGCGAGTTCGACCTGCACGGTCAGTTGCCGCTGCCGGACCGACGGCTGCACGAACAGGTCGCTGAGGTGCGCTCCGGCCGGTCGGCTGCGCAGGAAGACCTCACCGGTGAGACCGCGCGAGGCGAGCTGCGCGGGCTTCGTCCAGGTCTGATCGTTGCCGACGCCCATGTAGACGACGACGTCCTGCGGCTCCGGTGCCGCCACGACCAGCAAGCGCACCGTGTTGACGGCGCCGGGACGCACCGCGCGCGTGAGGTCGACCTCGCCGTTGGGCCACTCGATGCGGCCGCACTCCTGGCCGTTGAGGTAGACCACCGCATCGGTGCTGACACGCCCGACGTCGAGGCTGACCGCCCTACCCCGCCAACCAGCGGGCACGGTGACGGTCTGCTCGTACCAGACACGCGTCACCTTGTCCAGCGGCGCGGCCGCCCACGCACCGCCGCTGCCCTTGCCGCGCGGGCCGGGCACGCCCGGTCCACCCGACCAGGAACCGGGCACCGGAACCAGCGCCCAGGAATCGCCCGGAGCCTGGGCCGCGGGTCCGATGGCCGGCTGGTAGCGCCACCACCCGTTGAGACAGATGTCACCGCGTCGCGCGGTGGTCTCGACGGCCGCCGGTTGCGCGGCGGCCAAGCCGGCGAGCATGGTGAACAGCACGGCAACGGACCTCACGGCGCACCTCCTGGTGACCGGGCGATGGTACCACGTGGCGGCGTGGCAGTGACGCGCCGGCGGTTGAACCGCCCGCAGGCGGGGTCGTATAATGGCGGTGAGGTGCCGCGATGGCCAGACGCACACTGCCGGTGATCCCTCTGCAGGACGTCGTGCTGTTCCCCGGCATGCTGCTGCCACTGCACATCTTCGAGCCGCGCTATGTCGGCATGGTCAAGCACTGCCTCGGCGCCGACGAGCGGTTCGGTACGACTTTGCTGCCCACGGGCGGCGGCTCCGGGCCGTGTGACGTGGGCACGGTGGCGCTGATCGAGGAGGCCCGGCCCATTGAAGGGGGCCGCTACCTGCTGATGACCATCGGTGAGGAGCGGTTCCGCATGGTGCGAACCTGGTCGGTCGACGATCTGCTCTGGGCCGAGGTCGACACCTTCGGCGACCAGCCGGGCACGGCCGCCGGGCTGGAGGCGTTGTGCGACGACGTGCGCGAGCAGGCCACCGAGCAGGTGCGCCTGGTGGTGCAGGCGCTCGGGCGCGAGTACACGCCACCGACCTTCCCTGACTCGCCGGTGGAGCTGTCCTTCCTGCTGGCGGCCAGCCTACAGGCCGACGCCGGCGTGCGGCAGGAGTTGCTGGTGCTCACCGACACCGCCGACCGCCTGCGCCGCCTGGGCCTGCTGCTCAAGCAGCAGGTGGAGACCGTCGGCTATCGGCTGCAGATGCACGAGCAGGTGCAGAAGCTGAGCAGCGGCAACGGTCGGCTGGGCCACCATCACCTCACCCAGGACGGACTCGACAAGCTCCACGGGTAAGTGGGTCGGCCGGTGCAATGCCGTCGCCGCACTGGGGTACCAACCGTTGGCGGGGTGGCGTTGGGTTGTCGTGAGGCCAAAGCCGGTATGCAGACCACGGCGGTCGGTTGGGGGTTCATCGGCGCGGGTGGCGTGGCCCGGCGGCAGATGCTGCCGGCTGTGGCCGGGCATCCCGAGGTGCGCGTGGCGGCGGTGATGGTCCGCGATCCCGCCCGGGCGCAGGCGCTGGCCGAGCAGTTCGGTGCCGCGGCGGCGTACGACCAGGTGGCCGACCTGCTGGCCGATGACCGGGTCGAGGCCGTCTACATCGCCACGCCGCCGAATGTCCACGCCGAGCTGGTCTGCGCCGCCGCCGCGGCGGGCAAGCACATTCTGCTCGAGAAGCCGATGGCCATCGCCGTGGCCGACTGCGACGCCATGATCGCGGCCACCGCGCGCGCCGGCGTGACGCTCGCCGTCTGCTTCCCCATGCGCCATACCCACACCGCGGCGCGCCTGCGTCAACTCATCGACAGCGGCCGCCTCGGACAGGTGACCTACCTGCGGGCCCAGATGACCAAATGGTACCCGTTGGCACCCGATGCCTGGCGAGCCGATCCGGTGCAGGCGGGCGGTGGCGTGCTGATGGACCTGGGCAGCCACCTGATCGACCTGGCGTGCTATCTGGCGGGAACTCCCATCGCGCTTACGGCGTCGCTCAGTCAGCGGGCGTGGGAGGCGCCCGTCGAGGACACCGCGTTGGTCCTGCTGCAACATGACACTGGGGCCAGTGCCGTACTCGAAATGAGTTTCGCGGTGAGCCCCGGCGGCAATACCATCGAAGTGGCCGGAACGCAGGGCTCGGCCAAGATTGCTACGACGCCGTACGGAAACGTGTTGCGCATTTACACGGGCCAAGAAGAGGAGGAGTGTAAACTGCCGGAGGCGAACGTCTACCAGAACGAGTTGTTGGACTTCGGACGTGCTCTACGCCAGGGACGGGCGCCGCTGACCTCGGCGGCCGACGGACGACGGAACACGGCATGTCTCGAAGCGGCCTACACGGCCGCTCGCCACCACCGATGGGAATCGCTGTGCTGCTGAACGTCTGGCCGATTGTGGGCGGTGTGGCCCGCTGTCTGGCCGCTAGGGACCCGGGCCCATGCTGATCACGCTGTTGACGGATTTCGGTGACCAGGACGGCTTGGCCGGCGTGATGAAGGGCGTCATCGCGACCCGGGCGCCCAGCGCGCAAGTCATCGATCTGGCGCACCACGTGCCGCCGGGCGACATCCGTCACGCGGCCCACGTTCTGGCCAGCAGCGCACCGTTCTTTCCCGCGGGCTCGTGCCACGTGGTGGTGGTCGATCCGGGCGTCGGCACCGACCGGCTGGCCGTGGCGCTGGCCGTGGACGACCAGATCTACGTGGCGCCGGACAACGGTGTCCTCACCGATGTGCTTGCCGCGGCTGCCGGACGCGTCGGCGGCGTGGCGCTCACCAATCCCGCGTTTTGGCAGCATCCGGTCAGCGCCACCTTCCACGGCCGCGACGTGTTCGCGCCGGTGGCGGCCTACCTGGCCACGGGCGTACCGCTGTCCGCTCTCGGTACGGCCATCGATCCGAGCACCTTGCAGCGGCTGCCGACGCCCAAACCGACCGCGAGCGGCCAGGCCGTGGCCGGCGAGGTGGTCTACGTCGACGGCTTCGGCAACGCCATCACCAACATCGCGCGCATCCATCTGGCCAGCCTGGCCGCCGACGGCACCGGGCTGCAGGTGGTGTTCGGCGAGCGCACCTGCCCGCTGGCCACCAGCTACGGCAGCGTCGCCAACGGCGAGCCGGTCGCCTACATCGGCAGTTGCGGGCGGGTCGAGGTGGCCATCAACGGCGACCGCGCCGCTGACCGGTTCGACCTGCGAGTGGGCCACGTCGTGACGGTCTCGCCGCGGTGAGAGCCCTCGTCGTCGCGGCCGGACTCACCATGCTCCTGGCTGGTTGCCGCCCGCTGAGTCACTCCGGCCCGCGCATCCTCTGGCAGACCGCCTGCCCACAGACGATCAGCGTCGCCTGCGTGCGCACGGCGGGCCGACCCGAACGTCTGCTCGCGGTGACGCCCGATGGTCGCACTTCCTGGGTCACCCCCCAAGGCACGCAGCCTGGCCCCTCCGTCAGCGGCGGCGCGGTTCGCGTCCTGGCCGCCGATCTCGACGGCGACGGCACCGACGAGTTGGTCGTGGTCACCACGGCGGACCAAGCGTCCTATCGGCTGGCGGCCTGCGCTCAGGACGGCGCGGTCCGCTGGACGCGAGCGCTCGACAGCCGGCCGACGGTGGTGCTGGTGGCCGACCTGACGGGCAACCAGCGCCCGCAGGTAATCGTCGGCGGCAGCGGGCGCGAGCCGTTGCTGGTCCTGGCGGGCGATGGCGCCGTGGCCTGGCAGAAGAGCGACCTGCGCCAGGTGGTGGCCGCCACCGTGCAGCGCAACCCGTCCGATGGCGAAGCCCAACTGCTGGTGACCACCGGCGATGGTCTGCTCAACCGCTACGACGCGCTGGGGCAGCAGCTCGGGCGGCAGTCGGTGAGTTACCAACAAGAGCGCGCGGCGCTGGTGCCGCGCCATCTGGCCGCCACGCCGTGGGGCCTGTGCGTCAGCGCGACCGATCGGGCCGACTCCAGTGCCCCGCACTCGTGGGCCCTGGTGGACGCCGCCGGCCGCGCGGTACTCGCCGGCGACGCCGGCCCGACCATGCCGCCCGGCCAGGTTGGCTTGCTGGCCGGCGGCTTCGGCGAGCGCGGCGCGACCGTCGTCGCGGCGGCCGATCAGCGCGGTCTGGTGCGGTGGCTCGGCGAGCGCGGCCTGCTGGCGCAGGGCCCCGGGCTCGGCTTGGAGTTCCGCGACATGGTGGCCGGTCCGCCCGATGGCACCGGCCGGCGGCCCTTGGTGGTAGCCACGCCCTGGGGCCTGACCGCCGTCGGTCTGGGCCGGTAGCGCCGCACCGGCGGGGCACCCGACCAAGCCCCTGGTAGCAGTGTCGAGGCCACTCAACGGCCGGCTCAGCAAGAGCTTCGCCCTCCCGCTCGTCGGCGTGATGGGTCCGCCAGGTCGCCACGAACGACAGCCTGCGGCGCCGTGTGCTTCAGCGGCCCACGAGGCCGGACCGCCCGCTCGTCCGGGCGGACAACCGGCGGCCGCGACCCGGAGGGCGAGGTGCCGACCGAGCCGGCCGTCGCGCGGCGCCGGGAGCTAGGTCTCGAACCAGTTGGTGACCTTACCGACGTCGCGCTGCACGACGCCCTTGGCCAGCATCGCGTCCAGCGCGGCCTGGGCGGCTTCGCCGGCCTTCTGGCCATCTTCGCCCGAGGCCAGCGGCGGCAGCAACTGCCCTTGGGCGACGCTCTCGGCGAAGCGCCGGTAGACCAGCGTGCGCGAGTTCTCCTTGCCGCCGTGGGGCAGGTGCTCAAGCAGCGTCTGCGTGCGGCTGTAGAGCTTCAGGTCCTGGGTGTCCAGGTCCCAGGCCAGGCTGCCCTCGTCGCCGATCACCTCGTAGCGGGTGTACTCCTTGTAGGTCTGGGCCTCGAAGGCGTAGACGAAGCTCTTCTCGACCATCACGAAGATGCCGTTGTCCATCTCGCAGAGCGCCACGCCGTGGTCCGGGTGCGGAAAACCGCGCATCGCGTAACCCATGGCGTCGACGCGGCGGTAGTCGCGGCCGGTCAGGTAGCGTGCGTAGTCGAAGCTGTGCACGCCGCAGTCGAACAGCGCGTTGCGGCCCTCGACACAGATGCCCTGCGCGCGGGCCTGGGCGGCTTCGTCGCCGATGTTCTCGCGGATCTTCGGGTTGTCCGGCGCCGCCATCAGGCCGACCAGGCGCACCATCCGCACGTGGCCCACGGCGCCGGCCTCGACCAGCGACTTGATGCGCTGCGCGAAGTCGGCGTAGCGCAACTGGAACGAGATGCAGAAGACCTTGCCGGCGCGCTGCATCGCTTCCACCATGGCGCGGCCATGGTCGGTCCGGGTGGCCAACGGCTTCTCGCAGATGACGTGCTTGCCGGCCGCGGCGCAGGCCATGACCAGCGGGTAGTGCGCGCGGTCGGCCGCCGCAATGGCGATGGCCTCGATCGCCGGGTCCTCAATCAGGCGCTGCGTCTCGGTGGTCGCGATGGGCACGCCGTACTCGCGTCCGAGCCGCTCAGTGACAATCGGGTCGAGGTCGCCGATCCCGGCCAGCTCGATCTCCGGCATCTTGGCCAACAGGGCCAAGTGGCCGCGGCCCGCCGCGCCCAGTCCAATCAACGCCAACTTCATCGTGTCCATCCTCACGGCAGCATCGGGAAACACTCGCGGCGGTTGGCCGCGGTCATGGCGCCGCCGAACTCGCAACCCTCGAACGCCTCGGCATACGCCACCTGCGCGGCGCGGTCGCCATACAGCTCGGCCAGCAGCTCCGGGTAGGCACGCGCCACCGCGGCGTCACTCCGACTGCGCTGGTTGAACAACCAGGTGAACCGCTCCTCCTCGCCGGCCGGCACCTCGTCGAGACGGCCGCCGTTGTACGGCAACCACTCGTACATCTGCGAGGTGTGGCAGTGCTGGGCGCGGATCTTCTGCTCGACGACCGGCGTGATGTCGATGATCACACTCGGCGTGAACGGGTACGGACGCTGGAAGCCATCGTGGAAGTAGGCGATCACCGGGTTCCGCGCCAAAGCCGGCGCCAACGGCGTGTTGCTCGGCACCGTGACCACGTAGGCACTGTCCTGCACCAGCAACGAAGTGTGCCGGTGGTCGGGGTGGTAGTCGCAGGGCCGGTGGGTCAGCACCAGGTCGGCGCCGAACTCGCGGATCAGCTTGATCATCTGCTTGCGGTAAGGCAGACAGGCCTCCAGATCGCCCGAGAGGATGTCCCAGACGTCGTACTCGATGCCGAGCAGCTCCGCCACGCGCCGCGTCTCCTCGTAGCGGCGGCGGGCCAGCGTCACGCCGCCCTGTTCCTGGTGACCGGTGGCGCCGTTGGTCACCGAGACGAACTTCACCCGGTGGCCCAACTGCCTGAACAGAATCGCCGTGCCGGCGGCCTGGACTTCGCAGTCATCCGGGTGAGCACCCACCATCAGCACGTTCATCGCGTCGCTCCTGGCCGCGTATGCGCCGCCACCGCGCGGATCCTTGCTGTCCGGCCGCGGCGCCGTCTTGACCCGTGGTGGCCTTGTGGCCCACACTACCCACGGAGACCGTGATGGGCGGACAGCGTCGGGTGGCCGCGATAGCGATCGGCTTGCTGCTGGCGACCGGGGCCGGTGCGACCAGCACCAGCCGGCCGCGCCTGTACTTCGACGCCGCCGGCCTCGCCGGTCTGCGGACGTTGGCGCAGCAGACTACGCCGTGCCTGTACGGACCGATTCCGGCCGAAGGCTGGCAGAAGGTGCTGGCGCGAGCGAAGGCGCTGGCCGATGCGCCGGCCTACAGCTACACCGTGCAGATCCCGGCGGCCAACGGCGAGCACGCCGGCTGGAAGTGGAGCTACACGCTGTCCACCGCGCCGCCGCCGAACCACGATGAGTCGCCGCACTACCCGCCCTGGACCGCGATGTTCCAGGAGCGCTCCGACAGCCTCACCACGCGGCTGCGGCATTTTGCGCTGGCCTATGCGGTGACCGGCGACGAGCGCTGGTTCCAGAAGGCCAACGAGATCGTCACCGCCCTGATCGCCTGGCCGCAATGGACCGACCCGAGCTACTCCAAGGGCAGCCTGACGGCGTGCCTCGACACCGGCCACTGCACGCAGACCGTGGGACTGTTCTACGACTGGTGCTACGACAAGCTGTCGGACACCCAGCGCCAGCAGATCCGCGCCGCGCTGATCGCCAAGGGCATCGAGCCCATCCGCAAGCAGCTCCAGAAGCTCGACCCGTACCACAACTTCTGGGCGGTGATCAACACCGGCCTGGGCGTGGCGGCGCTGGCCGTCTACGGTGAGGAGCCGGCGGCCGAGGGCTGGGTCCAGGAAGCCATCGCCAACACCGCCAAGCAGTTCGACCGCCAGGGCAAGGACGGCGGCAGCTACGAAGGGCCGATGTACGGCACTTACGCAGCCGACAGCCTCGCCGCGCTGATCTTCGCGCTGGACAGCTCACGCACCGCGCACTCGCTCCGGCAGCACCCGTTCCTGGCGACGCTGCCGCGGTTCGCGGTCAACGGCCTGTCGCCGCACGTGCATGGCTTGCCCACCTTCGGTGACGGCGGCTGGGGTGCCGCCTACCCGCTGACCATGGCCATGCTGGCCGTGGCCGGCGACGAGGCGGCGCGCTACTACCTGGTGGCCAGCGGGCACCTGGCGCGGCTGGAAGACATCAACGACTTCTGCTTCTTCGGTCCGCTGCTGGCCGCCAAGACCGCGCCGCAACCACCGGCCTGGCGCGGGGCCGATGTGTTTCAGGACATCGGCTATGCCTTCCTGCGCGGGCAGAGCGATGCGGAGCCCTACCTGGCCGTCAAGTGCGGCCCGCCCACGCAGGACGTCGGCCACAACCATCTCGACCACAACAGCTTCCAGATCACTGCCCTGGGCAAGGTCGTGGCCGCCGATCCCGGCTACCGCAGCTACTTCAACCCGCCCGCGCGGCGCTACACGACCAGCACCTTCGGGCACAACAGCATCGTGCTCGACCTCGATGACGCCTATCTGAAGAGCCACAGCGTGGCCGTGGGCGGCAAGGACCAGGTGCAGTTGGCCGGTGCCGGCTTCACCGAGTTCCTCGCCGCGCCGGGCATCAGCTTCGTCACCGGCGAGGCCGCGGCGGCCTATCGGCGCGACAAGTTCAACCCGCTGTCGCGGTTCGCACGCCAGATCGTCTACCTGCCGCCCAACGCCTACCTCGTGCGCGACGACCTGGTCGGCACCGGTCCGCACACCTACAGTTGGCTCCTGCACGGCCCGGCCGACAGCACCATCGAGACCAAGGGCGACCAGGCCCTGGTGACGCAACCCGGCGCGCTGCTGGTGGCCCAGGTGTTCGCGCCGGGCGGCGTGGCGTGGCGGTCCGGCAGCTTCGCCGGCGCCGAGACGTTCGGGCCGTATGCCGCCGCGACCACGCGCCGCCGCGAAGCGGCGATGCGGCTGAGCGCCGTCCTGGTGCCGCGCGCCAACACCGAGTTGGTGGCCAATCCGGGCTTCGAGAACGGCCTGGCCGGCTGGACACCGCGCAACGCCGACAACCAACTGCCCAACCACACGGTCAGCCGCGACCAGCCGCATGGCGGGCAGCTCTGCGGCCGCATCGAGAAGGCCGGCTACTTCTACTCCAGCCCGATGGCGCTGCGCCCCGGCACCAAGCTGACGGCCCGCGTCTGGGTGCGCACCACGGGCGCCACCAAAGGCGCCGAATGGGTGCTCTATAGCTGGAACGCCGCCGGCGTCTCCTCGCGCCCGGCCATCGTGGCCGCGGTGAAGTCCGAAGGCGCCTGGAAAGAGGTGGTGCTGACGACCACGGTGCCGCCGGACAGCACCTCGGTGCGCCTGGCCTTCAACTACTTCGACACCGGCGTCGGCTACCTCGACGACGTGAGTGTGGAACTGGACCAGCCGCTGCGGGCCGGTGCGCCGCCGACCATCACACCGCTCGGCGCCGACGCGGCCGACGGCTTGCAGGTGACCGTCGACGGCTGGCAGCACCACCTCGCCTACGGCAGCGCCGGGCAGGTGACGTCCGACGGCAAGCTCGCCATCGTCAGCCGCGACCCGGCCGGGCGGACGGCCTCTGTGCTGCTGCAGGACGGTACCAAGCTGAGCTTCGCGGGCCAGCCGATCCTGACCGCCACCACGCGTTGCACGGTCTCGGCGCAGCGCGCTGACGGCGCCTGGCAGGCGGTGGTGATGACCGCGCTGGAGCCGCACGCGAAGCCGGTCACCGCCGCAGCGGTGGGACTGACGTGGGCACCGTGAGCGAGGTCGACCTGACGGTTCTGGGCGGCGGTCTCGCCGGGAGCGAGGCCGCCTGGCAGGCGGCCCAACGCGGGCTGCGCGTGCGCCTGTACGAAATGCGCCCCCAGCAGAGCACCGGCGTCCACCGCACCGACCGGCTGGCCGAGCTGGTCTGCAGCGGCTCGCTCAAGTCGCTGCTGGTCACCACCGCGTCGGGCCTGCTCAACGCCGAGCTGGCGGCGCTCGACTCGCTGATTCTGCGCTGTGGCAAGGCCAGCGCCATCCCCGGTGGCCAGGCCCTGGCGGTCGACCGCGAGGAGTTCTCCGCGCGCGTCACCGAGGCCATCGAGAGCCATCCGCGCATTGAGCTGGTCCGCGAGGAAGTCACCGCGGTGCCGCGCGACCGGTTCCTGATCGTGGCCACCGGCCCGCTGACCTCGGCGGCGCTGGCGGCCGACCTGGGCACGCTCACCGGCGCCGCGCAGTTGGCCTTCTACGACGCCATCGCGCCGACGGTCGAGGCCGACAGCATCGACCTGGAGGTCGTCTTCCGCGCCTCACGGTATGACAAAGGCGGCGCCGACTACCTCAACTGCCCCTTCACGCGCGAGGAGTACGACCGCTTCCACGAGGCGCTGTGCGCCGCCGAGCGCTATGCACCGAAGAACCCCGAGGACACGGTCTACTTCGAGAGCTGCCTGCCGATTGAGATCATCGCCGAGCGCAGCTACCGCGGCCCGCTCTACGGGCCGATGAAGCCGGTCGGTCTCACCGACCCGCGCACGGGGCGCTGGCCGTATGGCGTGGTGCAGCTTCGCCAGGAGAACCGCGCCGGCACGCTCTGGGGCCTGGTCGGCTTCCAGACGCAACTGAAGTGGGGCGAGCAGCAGCGGGTGTTCCGGCTGATCCCCGGCCTCGAGAACGCGGTCTTCGCGCGCTACGGCCAAGTCCATCGCAACACGTTCATCCATTCGCCGACGGTCCTGTCGGCGACGCTGCAAGTGCGCGGCGAGCCGCAGATCCTGATGGCCGGCCAGCTCGTCGGCGTCGAAGGCTACATGGAGAGCGCCGCCTCGGGCTGGCTGGCCGGCGTCAACGCCGCGCGCCTGCTGTCCGGCCAGCCCGGCGTGGTGCCGCCCGAGACGACCATGCTCGGCGCGCTGGTCCGCTACATCAGCGATGAGTGGTGCAAGTCGTTCCAGCCGATGAACGCCAACTTCGGCCTGCTGCCCCACATCCAACTGCGCGGCAAAGCCGAGCGCAAGGCGGCCTATGCGGAGCGCGCGCTGCGGGAGCTGGCGGCGTGGCGCGAGGCAGAGCTTGGCGAGGGCGGCTGTGCGCCAGCCCATGGGTTCGGCGGTAGCTGACCTGAGTCTTCAGCCAGCCGCGCGGAGCCGCTTCACGAGCAGGTCATCGCCTCCGCAGCGGCGCCGCCGTGCTGTTCGGTGCGGCCGTCTGCCCACAGCAGCGCTCAGCCTCGTCCGCGCCAGGCGGCGCGCAACCCGCAGGCAGACGGCCGGATCGCGGATCGCGCTGACGGTTGACAGCCAGCGTACGCTGGGTGTATAGTGCTTTGCGACCAAAGGGGAAATACGTGTCGGGGTATGCGATCGTACGCAGTGCCGCGGTGCATGTTGCCAGTGTCCACCGCCGCGTGTATCTGGCTGTCCACGGGGTGGGCGGTCGTGCCGCCGAAGACGACGGTCTGCTGGAGTGGGTGGGTACCGGGGCCGGCAGTGGCCTCGGCGCCGGCGACCAACCGGCGCCGGCGAGCGCGGTTGGCGCCACCAGCAGCGCGGCGGCCACGCTCAAGCCCTCCGAGTTCGGTAGCGGCGGCGCCTAGGTTGTCGTTCCTCGTGGGTGGCAAGTAGCCACGGCCGCAACGCGGCGTGTCGTCAGGGGAAAACCGATGTTCTCTGATCCCAGTCCGGAGTCTGTCGCCGAGCAGGTGTTTGCGTGGTTGACCGGGCCGGACACCGTCCGGCAACCCGATCCGGTGTTACGCGAACTACGGCGGCTGGTTGACGGCGAAGCGTTGCTGCCGACTGAGGCGAAGGCCATCTGGTGCTACTCGGCGGCGGCGGCGAGCGTGACCACGTCCTTGGCGACGCGTGTCGGGCCGTTGGCCGATGCCTTGTGCCTGGAGCCGGCCTTCTGCGTGGCGGCCCAGGCCCGGCTGACACCGTTGGCCGGCGGCAGTGGTGCCCCGAATGCGACCGAACTGCTGGCCGCGCCGCCCACCTGCCTGCAAGCCGAGATCGAGTCGCTGCTGGTGGACGCTGAGCGGGGGCGCTGGCAGGATGGTCCGCAGCCGCTCCGCGGGCTCGATCCCAAGCTGGTCCAGCACCCTGGAGACCGGGTACTGCTCCAGCAGGTAGGTCGCCTGCCCGGCATCGACTCCCTGGTCGCCACGGTCATCGACTTCCGGGTGCGCTGGGTCGAGATGATGCGCCTGGGCGGGACCGTGCTGGTCACGCCGGAGTCGATGCCATCGGTCTGGTCGAGCTATGCGGCGGCCGGCAAGGCGCTGGGCCTCGATACGCTGCCGGCTCTGTATGTCGGCCATGGCGAGATCAACGCCTACTGCATTGGTGCCGACAAGCCCTTCCTGTTTGTCTCGTCGACGTTGCTCGACATGCTCAACGAGGTCGAGTCGCGCTACATCCTGGGCCATGAGCTGGGCCATTACGTCTGTGGCCACGCCAAGTACCACACGCTGGCGGAGTACGTGGCCGAGACCTCGGCAGGCCTGTTGTCGCAGGTCACCCTCGGAATGAGCGAGGTGGTGGCCAACACGACGTTGCGTCCGCTGCTGAACCTGTGGAGCCGCAAGAGCGAGTTCAGTGCCGACCGCGCCGGCTTGCTGGCCTGCCAGTCGCTGGACGGCGCGCTGCGCGCGCTCATCAAGATCTCGGGCTTCCCGCGTCGCCGGATGCACGAGATCGATGTGCGCTCGGTGGTGGAGCAGGCCGCCCAGTACGAGCGCGCGCTCGCCGCCAGCGGCCTTGACCGCTTGCGCAGCCTGGGGCAGCACCTCTCACTGACCCATCCGCTGCCGATCTACCGCGCGCTGGAACTGCTGCGCTGGTATCAGGACGGCTACTACCACGACATCCTCGACGCCGACGAGGGCCGGCGCGCGCGGATGGCCAGCCTGGTCGACAGCGACGCTCAGGCCTACGAGTTGGTCTGCGACGCGGTGCGTGTGCTGGCCGACTGGGCGGCGCAGCGCTATGGCCTGGCCCACCGCGTGGCGGCGCGCGGCATCCGCAGCTTGACCTACGATCACACGGTGCCGGCGGGCTCGCCGTTGAGCGACATCCTGGAGATCCAGTTGTCGCTGGCGGTCGACTTGGCCAACGAGAAGGCCACGGCGACGGTGGCGGTGGTGGTGGCCAAGGGGGCCAACCAGGTCGACGTGCATCGCCTGGCCGTGCCGATGGTCACGCAATGGGCCGATCTGCCCGCCGAGTTGCGGCGCGACATCATCACTCACCAGTCCGCCGACCGCGTCCTCTACAGCCGCCTCAAGCGCGCCTAGCCATCGCTACGGGAGAGCGTTCATGGTGCTCGAGATCAGCCTGATTGTCTTGGTCGGCCTGGTGGCCGCCTGGAAGTACATCCGCGCCTTCTTCATCAAGACCGCCATTCCCTGGCTGCGCCAGCGGAATGAGGCGGTCGCCGATGTGGTGGGCAAGATCGTGTTCTACATCGACACGCCGATCTCGCTGACCACGGTCCAGTTGCGCAAGGCTTGGCAGACCTTCGTGACCCGCGTGCTGCGGGTGCGGCGCCACGTCGATCTGAGCAACTTGAGCGAGCCGATGGTCGAGGTCGAAACCGGCGTGCTCAACGCGGACGGCACGATCACGATCGAGAAGGCCCGGCATCGCTACTCGTTCGAGGAGCTGCCGCCGCAGGCCCGAGAGCGAGCGCTGGTCAACGGGCAGACCTCGATCGTGATCGACGACCTCGAGGACCTGCGCAAGGTCGCCGTGCAGACGGCCCAGAAGCAAGGCGTGGAGTTGACCTACAGCAATGGATAACCGCTACCAGGCCGGAAGTCTGCTGTCCGGTGCTTACCTGCTGCTGTTGCTGCTGGCCGGCGGAGCCGCGCTGGTGGCCTACTTGCGGCGTCAGTCCACACGCCATGACCAGGCCTATCGCCGGCAGGTGGCCGAGGACGTTGCCCAACTGCTGGTCGGCGAGGCCGATCGAGCGCGGGCTGCCGATGCCGTGGAGCAACTGGTGGCCACCGGTGTCGCGGCGCCCTCGCTGGCGCGCGTGCTGCGGCTGGAGGTGGAGGTCACGGCGCGAGACGACCACCGGTACGATCGGACCGTCGTCCTGGCGACGCGCGGCGACGGGGGCGAGGTCACCCTACAGCGACTGACGCGCGCGCTGCCGTTCGAAGCGCTGCCGGGCCCGGTCCGCCAGGAGCTGCTGACTGCAGGCGCCGAGCGGCAGGTCTTCCTGCTCTACGAGCGCCGTCCGGAGGGGTGAGGTCATGGGCGAGTTCATTCGTGCGGTTGTGCCGGCGGCCGGCGTGGCCTATATGGTCTGGGCCTCGTGGCGACACAACCAGGACGCCGACGAGTCGTTCCACGAGGGCGTCCTGGCCGATGCCGCCACGCTGCTCTCGCGCGGCCCGGAGGGAGATGCGCGCGGCGACAGCCGGCCACTGCTGGCCGCTCTGCGCGCCTTGCTCGACAGCGGCCAATGCTCGCCGCTGCTCGAGCGCCTGGAGCGAGTCGAGGTCGAGGTGACCAGCGAGGACGCCGATGAGCAGTGCGACCGGACGGTGACGGTGGCTCAACGGCGCGACGACCGCTCGGCCTCGGTGCAGCGGCTCACGCGCCGAGTGCCGTGGCTCAGCCTGCCCGCCGAGCTCCGTTTGCAGTTCATCCAGCGCAACGAGGACCGCGTTGTCCTCTTGCTGCTGCGACGCACAGCCGCAACCCAGGATGCGGGCCAGGAGGGTGGTGCCTGAGATGGACAGTCTGGTGAAGCTGATTCTCGCGATCTTTGGGGCCATTGCCGCGTGGTTCGTGGCCGACCAGGTGTCGGTGGCCACCACGGGCAAGCACCTCTCCGACCACCTTGGAGCGCTCTGGGGCCAGATGATGAGCACGGTTGTCCAGTGGCAGCGGGCCCACCCCAATCAGCAACTGGTCAAGCTGGTCGGCGTGCTGGCCTCGGCCGCCGACCAAGCGGTGGGCCGGCTGCTCATGGCGCTCCGGGGCACCACCGACCGTGGTGAGCTGATCGACATCACGACTCAGGTGCTGACCGTTGAGCAGTACCAGGCCCTACTCCAACAGGCAGACAGCTCGCGGACCGTCGAGCTGACCGAGCTGCTGACGAACGCTGCCTAGCACCTTGCGAGACGACCCACCATGAGCAACAAGGGACTTGGCTTCTTCACCCGCATCCCGCCCGAGGAGTCGCTCAGCGCTCGGGAGCGCGTGGCCGCCGACGAACCGGCGACGCCACCGGCTGGCAACGAATCGCCGCGACAGGGCGACGACAGCGAGATCGAGCGGTTCGCCGCCGAACTGCTGCACTCGG
Source organism: uncultured Fimbriimonadaceae bacterium (assembly GCA_964531735.1). Classification (GTDB taxonomy): domain Bacteria; phylum Armatimonadota; class UBA10988; order UBA10988; family UBA10988; genus CAZHGD01. The sequence continues at coordinate 17,552 of CAZHGD010000086.1, forward strand.
TGCGCCCACCGCTGTTCAGTCTCGATATGGTCATCCTGCCCGACGAGACTCGGCGCCAGATCGAGATCTGCATGGGCCGCATCCGCAACCATCAGTTCCTCTACGACACGTGGCAGCTCGGTAGTGTCGACCCGTACGGACGGCGCACGGCGGTCAATTTCTACGGGCAGCCCGGCACCGGCAAGACTATGTGCGCCGAAGCCCTGGCCAGCGCCATGGGCCTGCCGATCATCGACATCGACTATGCGTCGCTGGAGTCGAAGTACGTGGGCGAGACGGGCAAGCGCATCCGCGGCGCGTTCCTCGCGGCCAAGCAGGCCGGCGCCCTGCTGTTCTTCGACGAAGCCGACTCCATCCTGGGCAAGCGCATGACCCAGATCACCCAGGCCACCGACCAGGCGGTCAACACCACACGCGCGGTGATGCTCAAGGCGCTCGACGCGTTCGATGGCGTGGTGGTCTTCGCCACCAACCTGGCCCGCAACTTCGACGGCGCGTTCGTGCGCCGCATACTGCAACACATCGAGATACCACTGCCTGACGCCGAAGGCCGGCGAGTGCTCTGGCAGCGGTTGGTGCCGGCGGTGGTCACTGGTCGCGAGACGCTGGACTGGGCCGACCTGGCAGCGCGCTCCGACGGCCTGTCGGGCGGCGAGATCAAGAACGCGGTGGTGATTGGCCTAACCGAGGCAGCCGGGCGCGCAGGTGCGGCCCGCCGGGTGCAGATGGACGATCTCACCCGCGCGGTCGCCGACGTACAGCGCAGCGCGCGCGACATCGGCAACTACCGCTACGACGAGGCCCCGGCACCGGTCGTCTCACGACGCCAGATGACCCTTGACGAGGCCCGCCGCGACGACCCTGATCTGCTCAACAACCTCCCGACGGAGACGACCTAGTCACACCGGCCCCAGGTCAGGGCCGCGCTGCCTCGCCGTTCGGCCTCGCGGCCTCGGGGACAGTATACCTAACTCGTAGCACAGACTTGGGGACAGTATACCTAACTCTGCGAGTTAGGTATACTGTCCCCAAGTCTGTTGTACTGCCCCCAAGTCTGTTGCGAGTTAGGTATACTGTCCCCGAGTCTGCTGTCCCCGAGCCCAGCCCGCAACGCCTGAACCCCGCCGCCCGCCGCTGCGTCCATCCGACAGCGCTGCGGGCCGTGGGAGCCTCGGCGTCCGGCCGTGTACCCCCGTTACCGCGGTGCCGATCGGGCGTCTGGAGGGCACCAATGGACCGCCGCGACTTCCTGGCCACGCTGCTACTCGCGCCGCTCGCCACGCGTCGCACCTGGGCCGAACCGGCGCAGCGGCCGAATGTCATCCTGTTCCTCGTGGACGACATGGGCTGGATGGACTGCGGCGCCTACGGCTCGAAGTACTACGACACGCCCAACCTGGACCGCTTCGCCAAGCAGGCGATGCGGTTCACTCAGGCGTACTCGTGTCCGCTGTGCTCGCCGACGCGCGCCTCGCTGCTGAGCGGCCAGTACTCCGCGCGACACGGCCTCACCAGTGCTTCGGGCCACCGGCCGCCACAGGCGGCCGGCTACTCCTTCATGCCCGCCACCGCCCCGCGCAATCGCGCGGTGATCCTGCCGGAGAGCAAGAACTACCTGGAGCCATCGCAGTACACACTGGCCGAGGCGCTGCGCGACGCGGGCTACCGCACCGGCCACTTCGGCAAGTGGCACCTCGGGCTCACCGAGCCACACTGGCCGGAGAAGCAAGGGTTCGAGGTGGCCTTCCACTGCGAGCCGAGCGCCGGGCCGCCGAACGCGTACTTCTCACCTTACGGCGTGCTGCCGCCCGGTTCGGAGCACCTGCGGCTGCGTGGCCAGAAGCGCCTGCTCGGCACCATCACCGATGGGCCGCCGGGCGAGTACGTCACCGACCGGCTGACCGACGAGGCCGTGCGGTTCATCACGACCAACCGCGACCGGCCGTTCTTCTGCAACCTCTGGCACTACGGCGTCCACGGGCCGTGGGGGCACAAAGAGAGCCTCACCGCGCAGATGGCCAAGCGCACCGACCCCACCGGCCGCCAGGGCAATCCGGTCATGGCCTCGATGCTCAAGAGCGTCGACGAGAGCCTCGGTCGCCTGCTCGACACGCTCGCCCGGCTCGGCCTGGCCGAGAACACCCTGGTCATCTTCACCTCGGACAACGGCGGCAACACGCACAGCATGACCGAGGACGACGCCGGCCGGAAGCCCGCACGGGGCGACGCGACCAGTCCGACGGTGGCCAGCTACCGCCGCTGGGCCGGTCACCGGCCGCCGACCAACAACGCGCCGCTGCGCGACGGCAAGGGCAGCCTGTACGAAGGCGGCACGCGGGTGCCGCTGATGGTCCGCTGGCCCGGCCAGATCGCCGCCGGCACCACCAGCGAGGCCGTGGTGGGCTGCATCGATGTCTATCCGACCGTGCTCGACCTGGCCGGTCTCGCGCCGCAGCCGCAGCAGAAGCTGGATGGTGTCTCGTACGCCCCGGTCCTGCGCGGCACCGGGACCCTCGCGCGCGAAGCCTACTTCACCTGGTTCCCCCACAACCTGGCCGGCGTCAGTGTGCGCCAGGGCGATTGGAAGCTCATCCGCCGGTTCATGGCGCGACCGGACCGGTACGAGGGCACCCGCGAGCTGTTCAACCTGCGCGAGGACCTCGGTGAGACGAGGAACCTGGCCGCCAAGCTGCCTGCCAAGGTGCAGGAACTGGACGCCCTGATCGACGCCTTTGTGAAGGATACCGGCGCGCTGTACCCGCGGCCCAATCCGGACTACCGGCCGCGCCAGGGCCTGGCGCCGCCGCCCGCTCGCACCGAGGACGACTGACCCCTGACGCAGTACTGGCACCGCTGCGCCGCGCTGGTCGGCCGGCATCGCGCAGACGTCTCGCCCGTGCCGAACTACTCGTCCAGCACTTCGCGGATCTTCGCCGCCACCGCTTTCATCGAGTACGGTTTGCCGATGAAGTGCACGCCTTCGTCCAGCACGCCGTGGGGGGCGAGAACGTTGGCTGTGTGGCCTGACATGAACAGTCGCCGCAGGTCCGGGTACACGGCGAGGAGGGCGTTGGCCAAGTCGCGGCCGTTCATCTCCGGCATGACCACATCGGTCATGAGCAGATCGATGCGGCCGGCGTGCGCTTCGGCCAGGCGGATGGCCTCGCCCGGGGCGTTGGCTGCCAGGACGGCGTAGCCCAGCCGCTGCAGCAGCATCGTAGTCATCCTCAGGATGGCCGGCTCGTCCTCCACCAGCAGGATGGTCTCGCCGCCGCGCACCGCTGCCGGCGGTCTGGCTTCCTCGGTCTCCGGCGCCATCCTGGCCGCATGACACGGCAGATAGATCCGGAAGGTCGTCCCCTGGCCCGGCTCGCTGGAGACGTTGACGAAGCCGTTGTTCTGCGTGACCGCGCCGTAGACGGTGGCCAGGCCCAGGCCGGTGCCCTTGCCCGTCTCCTTGGTGGTGAAGAAAGGCTCGAAGATGTGCGAGGCCGTGTCGGCGTCCATCCCGCAGCCGTCATCACTGACGGCCAACTGCACGTAGTCGCCGGGGGTGAAGCCGGCATGCCGGGCGCAGTAGTCCTCGTCGAACGAGGCGTTGGCCGTCTCGATGGTGACCTTGCCGCCGCCCGTGATGGCGTCGCGGGCGTTGACGCACAGGTTGGCCAGGATCTGGTCGATCTGGGCGGGGTCCATGTTGACCGGTCGCACTTCGTGGCCGGGCTTCCAGAGCAGTTCGATGTCCTCGCCGATGAGCCGCCGCAGGAGTTTGAGCATTCCCGCTACCGTCTCATTGAGGTTGAGCGCCTTGGGCGTCACCGTCTGCTTGCGGGCAAAGGCCAGCAGTTGGCGGGTGAGATCGGCGGATCGTGCGGCGGCCTTCTCGATCTCCTCCAAGTCGGCGTGCAACGGATCATCCAGCCCGACCTGTTCCAGAGCCATCTCCGTGTGGCCCAGGATGACCCCCAGCATGTTGTTGAAGTCATGCGCCACGCCGCCAGCCAGCCGGCCCACCGACTCCATCTTCTGGGCCTGGGTGAGCTGCGCTTCGAGGTGTTTGCGATCGGTGATGTCGTTCACCACCACCAGCAGGCACGGTTCGTTGCGGAACTGGATCATGATCGCCGATAGCAGGCAATCCCTGAGACTCCCGTCCTTCGCGCGGAGTTGTAGCTCGAGATTCCTGGCCGAGCCGTGCGCTCGTATCGCCTCCACGATGATGTTGCGGTCGAAGTCGTCCGGGAACAAGCGCAGATCCGCTGACGTGCGGCCGATCACCTCTTCGGGAGTGTACCCAAAGACCCGTTCGAACGCCTCGTTCACGCTCAGGTACGCACCCTCGGCGATCGTGCTGATGCCGACCACCGTCGGGACCTCGCGGAACACCGTGGCGAACTGCTCCTCGCTCTCGCGCAGGGCCTCCTCGGCCTTCTTGCGCTCGGTGATGTCGCGCGCCACCCACAGGACGCTGTCCGGCGTGTAGGGCGAAATGCTGGCCGAGAACCAGATGGGCTGACCCGCGATCTCCATGAGGTAGTCGAGCGAGCGGCGCGAGCCATGGTCCAGCACTTCCTGGATGGTCGCCATGAAGCGGTCGGCCAGTTCTGCAGGCAACACCTCGGCCAGCGTCTTGCCCAGCAGTTGGTCCGGCGGTCGGTAGAGCAGGTCGGTGGCCGTCGGCACGATCTCGACGTACCGGCCTTCGGCGTCGGCGACGATGACCACGTCGCGCATCGCGGCGAACAGCGAGCGAAGCTTGACCTCCGAGGTCTGCAGCGCCTCCTCGGCCCGCTTGCGTTCGGTGATGTCGCGCAGAATGCCCACCGTGTGCCACGCGCCTCGGAGCATGACGGCTGACAACGACAAGGAGACCGCGATCTCGCGGCCATCCTTGCGCCGCACGGCCAGTTCCACCGTCTTGCCGCTCGCCGCGCCCTGAACGGGTACCCGCAGGGCCTCCGACACCCTCTCGCGCTGCGCGGCATCGTGCCCCGGCGCCAGTAGGTCGTGCGGATCGCGCCCGATCGCCTCGGCGGGCGCGTAGCCCAGGATCATCTCCGCCGCCGGATTCCAGAAGGAGATCAGGCCGCCGGGATCGACCATGATGATGCCGTCCTGGGCCGAGTCGGTGATGCCCTGCAGTTGCACGGCCAAGGCGCGGACGGCGCCGCCGAAGCGGCGGCTGAGGAGCATCACCACCCACATGGCGATGGCCGTCAGCAGCGCGATCAGCGCCAGGACGCGAGTCAGGTTGCGGTACTGCGCCTGTCGGGCCGTTTCGGTATGGAGGCCAACGCGGATGATGCCCAGGGCGCGGCCGCCGGCGCCGCTGCGGTACGGGACGACCACTTCCTTGACCAGCCGTCCGCCCACGCGCCGGTCGCGGATGGCCGATTCGCCGGTGGTCGGGATGGGCCGCGTCTGATCGGGTCCCAGCGTGGTGCCGTTGAGCGACGGATCGCTGTGCGCGATCACCATGCCGTCGGCGGACTCGACTGAGATGAACTCCAGGTCGGGCACCGTCGCCTTCATCTCCTCGATCAGCAGGCGCGTGTGGTACTTGCCCGAGAAGGCCACCTTGTTGATGGCCTGGTCGAGGATCCGGGCGATGGCCCCGGCCAACCGGTCCTCCTCCTGATGGTTGAGCGCAATGTAGAGATGGCTGGCGGCGCCGGCCGCGATCAGCATCAGCGCCAGAACGATGGCGCCGAAGGTGCCCGCGAGCGTGCGGTCCATGCGTCCGAGCATGGCGGAGGTGCCGGGCTGTTCGGGGCTTTCCATCAGTCAGGGACTCTCCACGCGAAAGGACCCGCTCCAGCGCGGTTGCGAGCTGGGCCAGGGCTTGTCGAAGCCCTCGGGGATGGGTCCCATCCATCCGGGGTAGAGCGCCAGAGTTTCGGCGGCGATGGGAAAGACCGGCGCGAGACTGTGGCGCGCCGGCGGCGGACCAGTGAACAGGGCGTAGCCAGAGCGCAGCGCCTCGGCGCCGAGCGGGCCGCAGAACTGCGCGCAGTCGATGACGGTCAGGCGGCGGGCGCGGATGTTGTCCACCGAACGCGGATCGCCATCGATGGTGGCGACCTGCACCTCGGTCCGGCCTGCCTTGGCCAGAGCATCCACCACCGCCAAGCCACCGCCGTCGTTCACCGTGAACACCGCATCGACGCTACCCGCCGTGGGGTAGTCACGCAGTATGTCCTCGCCGGCCTTGCGGCCGCCGACCGGCTCCACGGCCGTGTAGCTCTGGAGCACCCGGTAGCGGGCCGTGGCCTGCTCGAGCGCATCCAGAAAGCCGTTGACGCGCTCCACGGTCGATGAGACATGAGGGTATTCGACCAGGATCAGGCGGATCTCGCGCCCGTGCGGGAAACGGGAGGCGATGTACTCACCGTCGAGCCAGCCGGCCTGGTAGTTGTCCGAGGTGACGTAGGCGGCGAGCTCGCCGCCGCTGATGTACTGGTCGTAGGCCACCACCGGAATGCGCGCGGCATTGGCTTCGCGCAGCGGCGCGGCCAGGGCGGCGTTGTCGGTCGGCTGGACGATGATGAGATCCACCCGCTGGGCGATCAACTCGCGCATCTGGCGGATCTGCGTTTCGATGCCCTGGTCGCCGTCGCCCGCCACCCGGGCGGTGAGTGCCACGCGCCGTCCGGCGCCGGTGGCCGCCGCCTGGTTGAGGCGCTCGCACTCGGCTTCCAGTCCCCGGCGCATGGCCACCTGGCCCGCGATGTTCATCGACCAGTAGAGCACGCCCACGCGCAGGTCACCGCCGCCGGCCGCGGCACTCGCCGGAGCCGGGCTGGTCACGGTGCCAACGCCGGACCTGCCGTCGGGCTGCCGGCCGCCGGCGAGGTAGCGTCGCCCCAGGTAGCCGCCCCCCACGAGCAACAGCAGGACCAAGGACCCGGCGATGCCGCGTAGCGCCGGCCTCTTCTGGTCGCTCATCTCGTCTCCTTGGGCACGCTACGGCGTCGGGTGCCTCATCGCCGCTGGAGAGGATTGGCCATCTGTTGCAGAGACCTGCGAGTGAGGCCCGGCGGCTCTCTCCAGCCGGCAGTGCGAGACGGTACCGCCGTGGCGACAAGACCAGCCTGTGACCACCATGCAGGCAGTTTGCCACAACCGAACGCAGGAGGCCACCACGGCCGTGACGGCGCGGTGAACCGGCACCGAAGGGGGGCACGCCGGTGGCACCGTTCCAGCGCTATGCGACCGGGCATCCGGCTCGTGGCGCCACGCATACTGTCCCCAGACCGCGTGTGGGCGCTAGAATTCTCGGGGACAGTATACCTAACTCGACGAG
>CAZHGD010000086.1:24954-30212 GCA_964531735.1 uncultured Fimbriimonadaceae bacterium
AGAATTCTCGGGGACAGTATACCTAACTCGACGAGTTAGGTATACTGTCCCCGAGTGTCGGTGTCGAGATGGCGAGCGGCTGAAGGACCCGCCACCGTCCGGCGCGAAGTGCGCCTGCGTCGGGAGAGCCGTCATGCGCACGTTGTGGTGCTGCACCATCGCCGCCCTGTCCGCCGCGTCCGGGATGGCCGCCGAGGCCGTGACCATTCACGTGGCGCTCAACGGGCGCGACACCTGGACCGGTGCCTTGCCGGCGCCGAACGCGGCCGGCACCGACGGGCCGTTGGCCACGCCGGCGCGGGCGCAGCAGGTGGTGCGCGCGCTGAAGCAGCGCGGGCCGCTGGCCGCGCCGGTGACTGTGGAACTGCACGGCGGTACCTGGTACCTGCCCGAGACGCTGACGCTCACGCCCGAGGACTCGGGCACCGCCGCATGCCCGATCACCTGGCGCGCGGCGCCGGGCGAAGCGGCGACGCTCAGTGGCGGCCGGGCGATCACCGGCTGGCAGGTCAGCACCGTTGGCGGCCAGACGCGCTGGACCGTGGCGCTGCCCGAGGTGCGCGCCGGCACCTGGCGGTTCAGCCAGTTGACCATCCACCGCGTCGGTGAGCCGTGCGGCACGCGGCGGTACCGGCCGACCAAGGGCATGTTGGCCATCGCCGACACCACTTGGTCGCCCGCGCGCAAGAGCGCCCCGCACCGCGCCGCGCAGCCGGACTTCGTCTACTTCCCCGGCGACCTCCAGAAGTGGTCCAACCTCGGTGACATCGAGGTCCATGCGCTGCACGGCTGGAGCGCCTCGCGGCTGAAGATCGAGAGCCTCGACGAGGCCCACCGTATCGTGCGCTTCACCTCGGTGCCGACCTTCCGCATCGGCAGTTGGTACCGCGACGAGCGCAACCCGTACTACGTCGAGAACGTGAAGGAGCTGCTCCAGGAGCCCGGCCAGTGGTACCTGGACCGGCCGACCGGGACGCTGACCTATCTGCCGCTGCCGGGCGAGACGCCGGACAACGTCACCGTGGTGGCACCGCGACTGGAGCAGGTGGTGGCCTGCCGCGGGCAGCAGGACGGCGCCAAGCTGGTGTCGCACGTGGTGTTCAGCGGGTTGACCTTCGCGCACACTTCGTGGCTGGTGCCGGCCGAGGGCTACGATGTGTCGCAGGGCCAGCCGGCGCTGCCCGCCGCGGTCGAAGTCACCTTCGGCCGCGACGTGCGGTTCGAGCGCTGCCAGGTGGCGCACACCGGCGCCTACGGCATCGGTCTAGGCCGCGGCTGCCAGGACTGCGCGGTGCTCGGCTGCCTGCTCTATGACTTGGACGGCGGCGGCGTGAAGGTCGGCGAGCAGAAGCTCGACCGCAAGGCCGTGCCCCCGGTGCTGCCGGTGGGCAACCGCGTGGAGAACAACACCATCTGCCACACCGGGCAAGGCCACTACTCGGCCAACAGCATCTGGTGCGGCGTGGTGAAGGGCACGCGCATCCGCCACAACGAGGTATCGTACAACCCGTACACCGGCATCGCGGTGGGCTGGTGCTGGGACCCGCAGCCGTCGTCGTGCGGCGACAACCTGATTGAGGCCAACCACGTCCACCACATCATGCAGGTGGTGCAGGACGGCGGCGGCATCTACACGCTGGGGCGGCAACCCGGCACCATCATCCGGGGCAACCTGATCCACGACAGTCTGCCCGGCCCGTTCGCGTCGTCGCCCGGCCAGCTCGGGCTGTACTTCGATGAGGGCAGCAGCGGCTTCCGCGTGGAGGACAACATTCAGTACCGCGTGAGCTACCACCCGGAGCGGATCAACCACAACCAGAACCGGCCCGAGGACCACACCCTCGGCACCAACTACCTCGACGTGGCACCGGACAACCCGAAGTACCCGCGGGCGATTGCCGACCGCGCCGGGGTCGAACCGGACTTCCGCTGGCCGCTGCTGGCCAACCTGCGGTTCACGCCGGAGCCGATCACCACCATGCGGCTGGCCAGCTACCCGACGCCGCCGGTCAGCTTCGCCCTCGACTTCGAGGAAGTGCCGCTCGGCGAGTGCCCGCGGCACTTCGGCCGCCAGGGCACCACGGCGCAGGCCACGATCGGCGTCACCGACGAGGTCGCGGCCGGCGGTCGGCGCTGCCTCAAGTTCCAGGCTCGCGCCGGCCTGCCGAAGCCGTTCTACCCCTACCTGAACCGCACCGGCTGGCAAGTGGCCAAGGGCCCGGTCACGCTGTCGTTCGACCTGCGCCGCCCGGCGACCAGCCCGGGCCGACTGTGGTTCGAGCTGCGCGACTACGACACCAAGCAGCAGGGCGAGTACTTCGCCGGTCCGTCGCTCGGGCTCGAGGCCGACGGCCGGCTGATGGTGGCGGGCCAGCGGTTGGTCACGCTACCGGCCGACGCCTGGGCCAAGGTGACCATTGAGTTCGCCTTGGGACCGGGCGCGCCGAGGGTGTGGACGGTGACGGTGAAGCTGCCCGACGGCACCACGCAGACACAGCGCGCGGCTTTCGCGAGCCTGCGGTTCGCCCAGCTCACCGCGCTGATCATGTCGGCCGGGTCGCCGGTCGACGGCGTGGTCTACGTGGACAACCTGGCGCTGACCGTGGCCGAGTGACGGGTCGAGACACCCGCGTGCCGGGCAGCGTTGGCGGCACGGGCTGGTTGACGCCACCTGCCCGCACGGCTATACTCGCGCCATCATTCCGGTGCGATTGTAGGCCCCCATGAGAGCTGGACGGCTGAGTCTTCCATCGCTGTTCGTGATCCTCCCGGTGCTGGTCTTCGTCGTCCTGGTGTGGGTCAACTGGGGACCCGTGAAGACCGTCGGTGAGGGGGCCGAGCAGGTGCTGCGCGTGCGCATCGGTGGCGGCCTGGCCGTCGAGGCCACGCTCGCCCATCTGCTCATGGGCACCTTCTGCTTCGGGCTGCTGATGGGCCTGCTGGCGGCCTTCATCGCCATCAGCCGGCGACTGACCGAGTTGGCCGAGCAGATCGAGGCGCTGCAGCACGACAAGCGTCGGTTGGGTGCGGCCAACCGGGCGCTGGAGGCGGCGCTGCCGGTGCTACGCGAACGCTATGACCAGGCCATCGGCGCACTGGACCCGGTCGTCCAGTATGGCGAGCCGGGCGTCGACGGCGTCGGCGAGGTGGTGCCGGTGGCGCCGCTGGCCATCGAGGACGCCGAGGCGCGCCGGCAGGCCCGCGAACAGGCCGCACACGGCAACTGACCATGCGACGAACGCACTGGCGTGCCCTCCCCAGTCGCCGCGACGAAGCCCGCGCCTGGCAGCAACGGCACCAACTGCACCCGGTGGTGGCGCACATTCTGCTCAACCGCGGCATTGACGAAGCAGCCGTGGCCGACTTCCTCGGCGCGTCGCCGGCCCTCTGCGGTGACCCGGCCACCCTCAAGGACGTGGACCGCGCCGCCGAACGCCTGGCGCAGGCGGTGCGGCGCGGCGAGAAGGTCGTCATCCATGGCGACTACGACGCCGACGGCACCTGCGGCGGCGCGCTGCTCACCCGCTTTCTCCGCGCGCGTGACGTGCCGCTGGCCTACTACGTGCCCGACCGCTTCGACGAGGGCTACGGCGTCCACGCGCCGGCGGTCCTGGAGATCATCCGCAAGCACAAGCCGAAGCTGATGGTGACCGTCGACTGCGGCATCTCGTCGGCGGCCGAGATCGAGACCGCGGTGGCGCTGGGTACCGAGGTGATCGTCACCGATCACCACCAGGTGCCGGAGCGCATTCCGAGCGTCCCGGCGGTCAATCCGCATCGCGCCGACTGCGACTATCCGTTCAAGGAGCTGTCCGGCACCGCGGTGGCTTACCAGCTCTGTCGCGTGACCGCGGGCCTGCTGGGCGAGGATCCGGCGGCGCTCGAGAGCGACCTGCTCGAACTGGTGATGATCGGCACGGTGGCCGACGTCATGCCGCTGGTCGGTGAGAACCGCTACTACACCCGGCGCGGGCTGGAACTGCTGGCGCAGACCAGCTCGCCCGGTCTGCACGCGCTGTTGCAGACCGCGCGGCTCGGCGAGAAGCGGCTCACCGCGCGCGATGTGGCGTTCAGTGTCGGGCCACGGCTGAACGCGGCCGGCCGGCTGGAATCGGCCGATCTGGCCTACCGGCTGCTGGTCACCGAGGACAACGCCGAAGCCTGGGAGCTGGCCGAGCGGCTCGAAGCGCTCAACCGCGAGCGCCGCGAGATCGAGGAGCGGCTGCTCGAAGAGGCCACCGCGCAGGTCGAGGAGTTCGATCTGGCCGAGCACTGGGGGCTGGTGGTGGCCGGCGACGGGTGGCACGAAGGCGTGCTCGGATTGATCGCGGGCCGGTTGTGCCGGCAGCACCACCGGCCGGTGCTGGCCATCTCGCTCAACGGCGAGAGCGCCAAGGGCTCGGGCCGCAGCACGCCGGCCGTCAACCTCCACGCCGTGCTGACCGAGTGCGCGCCGCTGCTGCAGCGCTTCGGCGGCCACCCGCGCGCCGCCGGGTTCAGCTTGGCCAAGGACCAGGTGCCGGCGCTCCGCGAGCGGTTCAACGCCGTGATCAAGGAGCAGATCACCGAGGACGCGCTGGTCAAAGTCATCGACCTGGAGTGCCCGGTCAAGGCCAGCGCGCTGACCTTGGAGCTGGCCCACGAGATCGCGCGGCTGGCGCCGTTCGGCGAGGGCAATCCCGAGCCGCTGCTGGAGATTCGCGGTCTGCGCCTGCGCGAGGCGCGGGCAACGCGCGACGGCCTCCATGCGCAACTGCTGTTCCGCATCGAGGACCCGCGGGGCGGACGCGAGCTGAAGGGCTTCTGGCCGCGCATGGGCTGGTACGCCGAGCGCCTGCCGGCCGGGGCCGAGGTGGCGGTGGCGGCCAGTCTGGGCATCGACACCTGGCAGGGCCGCGAGGCGCCGCAGTTGCTGGTCGAGGACCTGCGCGCCAGCGCAGACTGAGGCACGCGCCATGTCACGCCGCCGGCCGACGCCACCGCCCGAGCCGCCCCTTGAGCCGCGCCGACCACTCGACTGGCGCCAACTGCCCCTCCCCGGCGTGGCCATCGCGCTGTGCGGGCTGCTGCTGCCGTTCTGGGGCACCGGCCTGCCGTTCGACGAACCGCCGTCGCCGGAAGCCTACGCGGGACGCGTCGGCTTGCTGCTGTTGCTGCTCGTGGCCGCGCTGGCGGCGGGCGGCGGCGAGCCCCGCCGGCCGACGGGCTGGTGGGCGCTGGTGGCACTGTGCGCCTGGGGCGCGCTGGCCACCGTGCTG
>CAZHGD010000087.1:0-30153 GCA_964531735.1 uncultured Fimbriimonadaceae bacterium
ACATGGTCAACTTCGGCGGCTGGTACGCGGCGGCGCAGGCGGTGGAGGACTGACCACTCAGGTGGCCCGGGCCGCGAAGTCGGCCAGCCGCGAGCAAGGCACCAGTCGGGGCAACGTGGCGGTGGTGAACACCTTGCCATCGAGGACTGTCAGCAGTTGGCGCATGTCCTCGCGCCGCTGACCGAAGCCCCGGCCGTCGATGCAAGCGATCACCTGGTAAGGCGGCCGCCCGTCGACGACGTGCTGGTCGCGCTGTGAGGCGAGGACCTTGATGCGCGCTACCTTGTCACGGGCGGTGCCGTCATCGCTGCTCAACTTGGCCTCAATGTCCACCGCGGGCGCCAGCTCGTCGGGTATGCAGAAGTCGGGCGCCTGCCCGAAACCCGGAATGCGCTTGGCCCGCTTGGTCTTCCGGTAGGCGATGCCGGCCCGGCGAAGCTGGTCTTCCACGGCGTCCTCCAGTGCGCCGCCGATCAGTTCGGAGACCGCGTCACGGTGGCCTGCAAAGGGCCGTCCGAGATAGCGTTCGTAGAGGAGCGTCGCGTGGGGCACGCCCTCCCAGGCCGCATGTTGCAGGGACTCCAGGCCGTGCGCCGTGTCGAACTGAGCCAGACGGTGCAGCGTGCCATCTGGCTGCGGTGGTGCACCGGAGGCCAGCATCGCCACCGCCACGACGGTCATATCGTGCAGGCGCCGACGGGTCGCAGTGCTGCTGGCGCCTCTCGACGTGCCCAACCGGCCGCAGTAGCGGGCATCGCTACGGCAGTTGCGGTCCATTGAGCGCGCCGCGTTCTGGCTGACGTCGCTGTGACGGTCGGCCCTCGCCACCGCTGCCCACTCGGCAGCGGTCATGCCGAGGATGGCACGAAGCACGAGGAAGACACGGCTGTTCTCGGCCAGGGCCGCAGCCACCGCCTCAACAGTCACTTCCGAGTAGCCTGCGGTCTGTTGCCGGAGCACTTGGTAGGCCGCCTGAAAGTCGGCGTACTCGATGAAGTCCGGTCCCTTGGGCAGAAGCAGAACCTGCGAGGTCAGGTCGTCAATCGTCGCCTCCACCATCTGGTCGAGGTGCGCCTGCAGTTCCGCTGCTGAGAGTTCGAACGGCCTGACGGTCATGCCCAACCTCCGCTGTTCAGTCTGCCGCGGCCCCACGTTGGTGCGTCGAGTGCGTGTCGGTGTCGGTATCGGCAGCCAGCAACCGTTCCTGGGCGGTCTGCATTCGTACGGCGAGCGGCTCTTTGGCCGACCACCGGTGCCGCAGCTGGTTCACTGCGCTACGCGCCAGGTGGCCGGCGCGCAGGCACTTCCTGTCACCGTCCGTCACGCGCAGGCCGGCCTGCGCGAGCGCAGCCACATCGTTGGCCAGCGCATCGCCGACTCCTACGGCGGCCTCGCCCACGGTGACGGCCCGGCAGACGAAGACGCTATCGATGATGGAGGAGCCCGTGCCCGCAATGTGCAGCGAGGCGCTCATCTCAGCCGGCGCGGCCAGGGCCGCGGTGCAGTCCAGGCCGGCGTCGAGGATGGCCACCACCAGCGGCACGTAGGCCAGCGCGTCGTTGTGGTGGTAGGTGAAGACGAAGGGCGCGGCCGGCTTGAGCGCCGCTGCGTAGTGGCGGAAGACCGCCGACAAGCCCGCCGTGAACTGCTCCAGGCCGCGCCCAAGCGTCGCGTTCGCCGTCAGTTCCTGGTCGTTCCGCGTGCTACCGCCCTCGAACGCCGGCACCTCTCCGTGCAGACCGAGGCGCAGCCAGGCATAGCAGAAGTCCATCAGTTCGGCGTACTGGACGTTGTCGTAGTAGGGCGGGTCGGTGAAGACGCCGTCGAGCGTAGCCGGCGCCAGGTCCAGCGCGGTAGCCGGAGCAGCGAGCAACCACGCTTGCCGGTCGGCGGCCGGGAACGCGCTGACCAGTTCGGCACTGATCCGCTCGCCCACCACGGGCACGGTCTGTTTGCGACCGGCGTCCTGGCGGGTCTCGAAGGGCTCCAGGCAGTAGACCTTGGCGCGCGTGTACTTCTCCACGAAGTGCCGGAACGCGCCCGAGCCAACGCGCGGGATGCCCAACAGGTTGTTCTCGCACTGCACCAGGCCGACGGGGAAACCATGCACGCTGAAGATGTCCTGGCACTTGAGCGCCTTGGTGTCGTAGCGGCACAGCATGTTCTGGTAGCGCAGGAAGTCGGAGAAGACAGTCAGCAGCGCGTGGCGAACCGGCGCGGCCTCAACGCGCAACACCTCACGCAGGAGCAGGCCGAGGCCAAGCAGTTGCCGCTCGCCGAACATGTCCGCGTACCTTCGGTAACCCCAGCGGTGCAGCCGATCGGTCTCGTCACCCGCCGGAATGGCGTCACTCGGCACCGGCAGGTCCTCGCGGCTGCGACGGTACAACGCCGCGGCCTCGGTGTACCGTGCCAGGTCATCGGCGTCCGGGCGCTTGAAGAACCGTCCGGTGTGGGCTTCCTTGCAGCTCGCGCAGTGGTACTCCATCGCCCACAGGCGATGCCGCGGCGGCCGGTCGCCGTGCGGCTCGGGATAGGCGTAGACGGTCTGGCACTGCGGGCAAGCGGCTTTGCCGCGGCGTGCGCGGCCCTCCAAGGTCACCGCGCCGCCGCATTCGAGGCAAGCAGCCGGGCTCTGTGCCGAGGGGAGTGCCGCGTACTCGTTGAGCGCGCCACAGCACGGGCAAGCGACCACATGGCGGGGATGCCGACCCGCTTCGGCCAGCAGGTAGCCGGGGAACAGGTCGTTGCTCGTGCCACAACCGGGGCACTGCTGGACCTTCACCCACAGGAAGTACTTGACCGGCACCGTGTCGCCGCAGTGCCGGCAGATCGTCCGGTAGAAGTCGGCAATGCGCCAGTCGGTCTCGGCGATGACGCGCTCCGCCTCTCTCGTGAAAGCCACCAAGTCCAGCGGCGCCAGCGACTGACGGACGACCCAGTACGCCATCGGGTTGACATCCGTACCGACCACGCTGAAGCCCAGCCGGTTGGCCTCGTAGATGGGTGTCCCGCCACCCATGAAAGGGTCGGCGATCACGCCGCGCATGGCGTGCGCCCGCCAGTAGCTGGTGTCCAGCGATTCGCGGCCGTTGAACTCGGCCAGCAGGAGATTGCGAAAGACGGTGCCTGGCCGTCGCGCAAACCACTTGTGAATACCGATGATCGGCCGGTAGTTCTGCTGGATCTGCTTTTCGCGCACCGCCAGTCTGGCCGTGAACGTCGCATCGAAGTGCTGCTCGAGGCTCAATCCCTCTCTCGCTCTCTCGCTCGCCGGCCGCAATGGTAACACATGTTTGGGGTGGCCGGTGCGGCCGTCAAGCCCGCCGGAAGGTCCCGCGCTCCCCGCCTCGAACCTCGCCGACGAGCCGCTGGCCGCGGCTCGGAGAAGACGCCATGGGGTCGCTCGTGCCTCTCGTGTTGGCTTGCGGTGCCCTGGTCGCGCCGCCGGGTGAGGTGGTGCTGGTGCGGGCCGGACAGCCGGCCGCAACCGTCGTCCTGGCCGCACAGCCCAGCCGCGCCGCGCAGTTGGCCGCGGCCGAGGTGCGTTGGCACCTGCAGCAGATCACCGGCGTCGAGTTGCCGCTGGTGCGCGACGGCCAACCGGTGGCCGGCTTCACCATCGAGGTCGGCGAGACGGCCGCCGCCACAGTGGCCGGCCTGACTTGCGACCACTTCGGGCCGCAGGTCTACGCGGTCCACTTCACCGCCAACCGGCTGTTCCTGGTGGGGCGCGATGCGGCCGATGACAGCACCGTGACGTTCGACGGCGACCGGCCCGAGCGCGATGCCAACCTGCCGGGCTACTGGGAGGAGCAGGGCACGCTGCATGCGGCCTACGACTTCCTGGAGCGCGCCTGCGGCGTGCGCTGGCTGAACCCGACCGAGTTGGGCACCGTCTACCCGCGGACCACCACGCTGGCGGTGAGCCGCCGCGCCATCCGGCGGGCACCGGCGTTCAGTTTCCGCGACGCCATCGGCGCGATGGGTGACAACCCGGCCGGCTACGACGCGTACAACGCGCTCTGGGCGCAGAACACGCCGGAGTACCGCCGCTGGAGTGCGGCCGCTTACGCCGACCTGCACCAGCGCTTGCCCGACGGCGGCACCTTCGAGGCGGCGCGCCGCAACCTGGCGCACCGCTTCCTGCTGCGCCGGCGCAACGGCGGCGATCCGCAGCGGTGCAACCACTCGCTCTACGGCTACTACGACCGCTTCTGGCGCGATGCGGCCCGCCGCCGACCCGAGCTGTTCGCCAAGGGCTACGAAGGCGAGCCGCCGCAGATGTGCTACACCAGTCGCGCCCTCATCGAGCAGTTGGCCCAGGACGCGCGCGACTACTACGACCGACGCCAGACCGGACGCGAGCTGGGCATCTTCTGGCAACCGCGACTGCCCAACTGGTTCCCCGTGGAGCCGATGGACAACAGCAGCTTCTGCAAGTGCGACAGTTGCCGCGCCTGGCTCAAGACCGAGGCCGGCACCGGCTTCTCGACCGGCGTCTACAGCGACTACTTCTTCAACTTCGTCAACGAGGTGGCCAAGGAGCTGCACCGGACGCACCCGGACAAGGGCCTGTTGACCCTCGCCTACGCCAGCCACGCCGCGCCGCCGCAGCGGGTCAAGCTCGATCCGCTGGTCGCCGTGCAGTACTGCTTCGCCACCAACCGCGGCGAAGTCGACCCGACCGAGCTGCGGCATATGGAGGCCTGGTCCAGCGAGGCCAAGGCGTCGGGCCGACGGCTCTACCTGTGGCTCTACTACACCTTCCCGGTGGAGACCGCGCGCAACAGCAACCAGCACTGCTGGCCGGGCTTCTTCGCGCACGACATCGCCTGGCAGATGCCGCTGTTCGCGCGGCTGGGTTACCGCGGCATGTTCCACTGCGGCTACGGCCAGGACGTCGAGGCGTACGTCACCTATCGGCTGATGGACGACGCGAGCCTCGACGTGGAGGTGCTGCTGGACGAGTACTTCAGCGGCCTCTATGGCGCCGCGGCGCCGCCGATGAAGGCGCTCTACCTGGCCATCGAGCAGACCTACCGAGCGCGTCGCGACGGCTTCCAGCCGGCCCGGATGGCCGAACTGGGGCAACTGCTGGCGGCCGCCGAGCAGCAGGCGGCCACGCCGCGCGAGCGGCGGCAGGTCGAGCTGTTCCGACTCGGCGTCTGGTCGTACCTCGAGCGCGGCTTCGAGCAGCGCGAACAGATGCGCCGGGCGGTCATTCCGGCGGCGACCGCCGCGCGCGTGGCACCGGCCGGCGGCGATCCGGCCCAGGTCGACTGGTCACGCGCCACGCTGCTGCCGGGCACCTGGCACCTGAACCATAGCGACCAACCGGCGCGACACAAGCTGTCCGCCCGCCTGGCGCACGACGGCACCTGGCTCTACCTGGAGCTGGTCGACCAGGTGGCACCGGCGACGCTCAAGTCGTCGGCGATGGTCTTCCCGATGGACACCTGGGAGGTGTTCGTGGCCGGCCGCCGCGGGCAGCCTTACCGCCAGTACGCCAGCGGGCCCACCGGGCTGAAGGTGGCGCTATCACACGGTGAGGTCAACTTCCGCATGAACGTGCCCATTGAGCGGCCGGCATTCACGGTGGCCAGCGACACGGCGGCACCCGACCGCTGGGTGACCCGGATGGTCTGGCCGCTGGCCGAGGTGCTGCCCGGCGGGGTGAAGCCGGGGCAGCGCTGCTACCTGAACATCATTCGCGTCTGGCAGGTGCCGCTACAGGCCGATGGTGCCGGTATCGACGCCTGGGCCCCGTTCACGCGAGTCCATGACATGTCGCGCGCGCCGGAGATCACGCTGGCGCCGTGAGCGGCCACCCGCAGGTGACCACCCGCCGCCGGCCGGTGGCCACCTGCGGGCGGGTGGCCGCCTACTTGGTGAGGTTGACCGTCGCGGTGGCCACCTGGAGCGTCCCGTCGAAGTTCGCCAGGCTGCCAGTCAGGCTGTTGCCGCTGAGCGCCAACGTGCCGGCGCCCGAGAACTCGGCCGGGGCGCCCTGCCAGTAGAGGTAGTACAGGTTGATGGACCCATCGTAGTTGAGCGCACCGGCGAGGTTGCCGGTGAGCGGCGCCGCCGGCGGCCTGATAGTGGTCTGCGTGCCGCTGACGGCGCCGTTCTCGTCGACGATCAGCGTCAAGGTGCCCTGCTGTCCCACGTTATCGGACCAAGTGCCCGACCAGGTGCCGGTGAACGGATACGCCGCCGGCGTCCAGAACGTGACGCTCGCGGTCGCGAAGTTGGGGAGCGCCGGTGTCGATTCGGTGAGCGAACCGGTGACCAGGCCGTCCGGTGCCCTTGGTGACGGTGCCGATGGCTGTGTAGACCGTCGACGCGCGGCTGGTGGTGAACGTGTAGGTGAGGCTGGCGGCGCCGGTGGAGCTGATCGTCCCTCCGGCGGTGCCCGTGGTGACCGTGCCGGGATTGGCGACGAGGTTGGTCACGGTGCCACTGACCGCGCCGTCACTGGCCACCACCAACCGCATGGTGCCGTACTGCGAGGTGTCATCGCGCCAGCGCCCACCCCAGGTGCCGGCGAACGGATTGGTGTCGCTGGTGGTGCCGGTGGTGTTGGTGGTGCTGGTGGTGCCGCAGGCAGCGAGCAGGAAGGCTGTGGCCAGCGCCATCCCGAGCTCCGGGATTCGTCTGCGCACTGACCGTTCTCCCATCTGTTGTGTAGCGTTGGCCCCACGACCGATGCGTCCGACCCCTGCGGCGCGCCGATGGCCCATCCGGCGCGCCTCGCCCTGTACTGACCCGCCCCATGGCTCGCCCAGGTATAGACACACGACCGTCTAGCGGTCAAGTGCCGGCAGTCGGCCGCAACCTGACGAGCGGGTCACCGCCACGTGTCGATGGGCTGCGCTGCAGCCGGAGCACTGCGCCGTAGACAGCACGGCCGGGCGGAGCTTGCTCCACCCGGCCGTGCGGGATCCAGCAGGTTCGGCGACCGCGTCCGCTAGGGGTACGTGTAGGTCGCGCCATTGGCGGTCACCGGCTTGTCGAGGGCCGCGTCGCCGTCCGGCAGGTTGACGATGTTGCGATACTTCAGCGCCGACACCTTGTTGGTCTTGACGTGCCCGTCGTCATACAGCCAGTTGGCCTGGTCGTTATGGCGAGAGATAAAGCCCGTGGCGTTCATGTTGGCCACGTCACGCGACCAGAAGTTGGTGCCGTCGGCCCAGCGGTTGTTGCTGTCCCACATGACGCAGGTCTCAGCCGGCCGCAACATGCCCGACTCGGCGGCTCCGGCACCGGGTGGGGTGCTCGTGCTGCCGTTGAGCGTCACGGTGTAGTTGTAGCCGTAGGCGACGTAGAAGAACCGCGGGTCCGCCAACGTCGGTGAGCCGGTGCCCACGTTCCAGTTCGGTGACGAGCAACTCGGGCACATGAAGATCTGGGTGTTCTTGATGTAGGGCATGCACACGTTCGAGACGTAGCCTTCCCAGCCGCTGCACGTCGCCGCACGGTTGATGTCGTGGCTGTTGTCCGAGCTGCCGTTCGGGTACTTCTGGTCGTAGTCGGCCTTGTACTGGTGCAGCGCCAGACCGATCTGCTTGAGGTTGGACTGGCAACTGGACTGCCGCGCCTTCTCGCGCGCCTTCGCGAAAACCGGGAACAGGATGGCCGCGAGAATGGCGATGATGGCGATCACCACCAGGAGCTCGATCAGGGTGAACGCTCGGTGCTTGGTCATAGACTGGCCCTTTCCATGGGGGTGCTGCGCAACCTGCCGATCGTATGCCACAACTCCAGGCCGAATGCAAGTCCGAAGTGAACAGCTCCGGGCCTCAAGCGTCGAAGTTGGGTTTGGCGGTCGGCCGCCATCGGTGCCGTCACGGCTGGCGCCGGGCGCGCGACCGACCCTTTGGGCGCGCGTTCGCACGGCCTCTTTACCGATCTGGGGTCTTGGGATACGATGGAAACCTCCGAAAGAATAGCGGCCGAGCAGGTTGTCGCCCCGCCCTAGCCGCTCCGCCTTAATGGAGCACGCATCATGCCTCAAACCCGCCCCTCTGCGGAGGGCCTCTACGACCCACGCTACGAGCACGATTCCTGTGGTGTTGGCTTCCTGGTGCACTTGAAGGGCGCCCGCTCGCACAAGATTGTCCGCGACGGCCTGGTGGCCCTGAATGCGCTCAACCATCGCGGTGCTTGCGGTTGCGAAGTCAACACTGGTGACGGCGCCGGCCTACTGTTCCAGCTCCCGCACGAGTTCCTGCAGGTCCAGTGCGACCGCCAGGGCTTCGGCTTGCCGGAGCGCGGCCAGTACGGTGCCGGCACGTTGTTCATGTCCAAGGATCCGGCCCAGGCCGCAGCCGGCCAGCGGCTGTTCGCCCAGATCGTCGCCGCCGAAGGGCAGCAGCTCCTCGGTTGGCGGCCGGTGCCGGTCGACAACCGCATGTTGGGCCAGACGGCGCTCGACGGCGAGCCGGCCATGACGCAGGTGTTCATCGGCTGGGGCGACGGCATCACCGACGCCGATCAGTTCGAGCGCAAGCTGTACGTCATCCGCCGCCTGTTCGAGAAGGCCATCGACAGCTCGGACCTGGCCGACCGCGGCATGTTCTACTTCCCCAGCCTGTCCTGCTACACCATGGTCTACAAGGGCATGCTGACCGCGCCGCAGGTCGACCAGTACTACCCCGACCTGAGCGACGAGACGCTGGCGAGTGCCTTCTGCATGTACCACTCGCGGTTCTCCACCAACACCTTCCCGAGCTGGGAGCTGGCGCACCCGTACCGGATGATCTCGCACAACGGTGAGATCAACACGCTGCGCGGCAACATCAACTGGATGAAGGCCCGCCAGGCGCTGCTGGAGTCCTCGGCGTTCGAGCCCGGCGACCTGGAGAAGCTGACGCCCATCATCCGCGAGGGCCTGAGCGACACCGGGACCATCGACTGCGTCATCGAGCTGCTGGTCAAGGCCGGTCGCGCGCCCGCGCACGTGATGATGATGATGATTCCCGAGGCGTGGGAGAACCACGCCACCATGTCGCCCGAGAAGCGCGACTTCTACGCCTACCACGCCTGCTTCATGGAGCCGTGGGACGGGCCGGCCTCGATCGCCTTCACCGACGGCAAGACCATCGGCGCCACGCTCGACCGCAACGGCCTGCGGCCGTCGCGCTACTGGGTCACCAAAGATGATCTGGTGGTCATGGCCTCCGAGGTCGGCGTCCTCGACATCAAGCCGGAGGACATCGTCAAGAAGGGCCGCCTCGAGCCGGGCCGCATGTTCCTGATCGACATGGAGCAGGGCCGCATCGTCGGCGACGAGGAGCTGAAGCACGAGCTGGCCACGGCCGCGCCGTATGGCACTTGGCTCCGCGAGCACCTGAGCACCATCGACGAGGTGCCGGACAGCGCCGAGCCGGCGCAGCCGAACCTGACCGAGCTGCTGGTCCACCAGCAAGCCTTCGGCTACACGGTGGAGGACCAGAAGTACATCCTCGGCCCGATGGCCAACCAGGGTCTGTGGGCCATCGGTTCGATGGGCAACGACACGCCGCTGGCGGTGCTCTCCGACCGGCCGCAGTTGCTCTACAGCTACTTCAAGCAGCTCTTCGCGCAGGTCACCAACCCGCCGCTCGACTGCATCCGCGAGGAGATCGTCACCGCGGTGCTGACCAACCTCGGGCCGGAGGACAACCTGCTCGAGCCGGGTCCCGACGCGGCGCACCAGATCCGCCTGCCGCACTTCGTGTTGGACAACCACGACCTGGCCAAGCTGAAGGGGCTGGACGGCTGGCGCGGGTTCAAGTCGGCGACGCTGCCGATGGTCTTCGAGGCCGCGGCCGGTGCGGCCGGCATCGAGGCCGCGCTGGAGCGCCTCTTCGCCGCCGCCGACCAGGCCATTGCCGATGGCGCCAACATCCTGATCCTCTCGGACCGCGACGTCGATGCCACGCAGGCCCCGATCCCGTCGCTGCTGGCCTGCGCCGGCCTGCACCACCACTTGGTGCGTAACGAGAACCGCTCGCGCGTCGGCATCGTGCTCGAATCGGGCGATGCCCGCGAGGTGCACCACTTCTGCCTGCTGCTCGGGTACGGTGCCGGTGCCATCAACCCGTACCTGGCGTTCGAGTCGCTGGCCGACATGGCCAAGCGGCGGATGCTGAACGACGGCATCGACGCGGCCACCGCCAAGAAGAACTACGTCAAGGCGGTGGTCAAGGGCGTGGTCAAGGTCATGGCGCGGATGGGCATCAGCACCATCCAGAGCTACCGCGGTGCGCAGATCTTCGAGGCCATCGGCCTGAACGCCGAGTTCATCGACCGCTACTTCACCTCGACGCCGTCGCAGGTGAGCGGCATCGGCCTGGCCGAGCTGAGCTGCGAGGTGCTCGCCCATCACCGGCGCGCGTTCCCCGACCGGCCGGTCGGCCCGCGCCTGCTGGCCTGGGGCGGGCAGTACCAGTGGCGGCGCGAGGGTGAGCACCACCTGTTCAACCCCGAGACCATCTACCGCCTGCAAACCTCGACGCGGACCGGCAGCTTCGAGCTCTTCCGCACCTACACGCAGCGGGTCAACGACCAGTCGGAGCGGTTGGCCACGCTGCGCGGCCTGATGGAGTTCAGACTCGACGCCTGCACGCCGGTGCCGCTCGACGAGGTGGAGCCGGCCGAGAGCATTGTCAAGCGGTTCTGCACCGGCGCCATGTCGTATGGCTCCATCAGCGCCGAGGCGCATGAGACGCTGGCCATCGCGATGAACCGCCTCGGCGGCTACTCCAACACCGGCGAAGGCGGCGAAGACCGCCGGCGCTACACGCCCGATGCCAACGGCGACAGCCGCCGCTCACGCATCAAGCAGGTGGCCAGCGGCCGGTTCGGCGTGACCAGCGAGTACCTGGTCAACGCCGACGAGCTGCAGATCAAGATGGCGCAAGGCGCCAAGCCGGGCGAGGGCGGCGAGCTGCCAGGCCACAAGGTCTACCCGTGGATCGCCGCGACGCGCGGCACGACGCCGGGCGTGGGCCTCATCTCGCCGCCGCCGCACCACGACATCTACTCGATTGAGGACCTGGCGCAGCTCATCTTCGACCTGAAGAACGGCAACCCGCAGGCGCGCATCTCGGTCAAGCTGGTCTCCGAGATCGGCGTCGGCACGGTGGCCGCGGGCGTCGCCAAGGCTCATGCCGACGTGGTGCTGATCAGCGGTTACGACGGCGGCACCGGCGCGAGCCCGATCACCTCGATCAAGCACGCCGGCGTGCCGTGGGAGCTGGGCCTGGCCGAGACGCAGCAGACGCTGGTGCGCAACAAGCTGCGCGACCGCATCGTGGTGCAGACCGACGGCCAGTTGAAGACCGGCCGCGACGTGGCCATCGCGGCGCTGCTCGGCGCCGAGGAGTTCGGCTTCGCCACCGCGCCGTTGGTGGTCATGGGCTGCGTGATGATGCGCGTGTGCCACCTGGACACCTGCCCGGTGGGCGTGGCGACGCAGAATCCGGATCTGCGCCAGCGGTTCACCGGCAAGCCCGAGTACGTGGTCAACTTCATGATGTTCATCGCGCAGGAGCTGCGCGAGATCATGGCGCAACTGGGCTTCCGCTCGCTCGACGAGATGATCGGCCGCAGCGACCTGCTCGACATGAAGCAGGCCATCTCGCACTACAAGGCGAAGGGCCTGGACTACTCGAAGATCTTCCACCGGCCGGACATGGGTCCGTCGGTGGCGGTGCGGCGGGTGGTGCCCCAGGACCACGGCATCGACCAGGTGCTGGACCAGACGCTGGTGAAGCTGGCGGCCCCGGCGCTGGAGCGCGGCGAGCGGGTGGCCATCGACCACGCCGTGCGCAACACCGACCGCGCCATCGGCACCATTCTGGGCAGCGAGCTGACGCGGCGCTACAGCCACGAAGGCCTGCCCGAGGACACCATCACGCTGCGGTTGAGCGGCTCGGCCGGGCAGAGCTTCGGCGCGTTCGTGCCGCGCGGCATCAGCCTGTTGCTGGAGGGTGACTCCAACGACTACTGCGGCAAGGGCCTGTCCGGCGGCAAGCTGGCGGTGTACCCGCCGAAGGTGGCGACCTTCGTGCCCGAAGAGAACATCGTCATCGGCAACGTGGCGCTCTACGGCGCGACGAACGGCCAGGCCTTCTTCCGCGGCCTGGCCGGCGAGCGCTTCTGCGTGCGCAACTCCGGTGCCCAGGCGGTGGTCGAGGGCACCGGCGACCACTGCTGCGAGTACATGACCGGTGGCGTGGCCGTGGTGATCGGCCCGACCGGGCGCAACTTCGCGGCGGGCATGAGCGGCGGCATGGCGTTCGTGCTCGACCCGGCCGGCGATTTCGCCATTCGGTGCAACCAGGAGATGGTGGAACTCGAAGCGTTCGACCAGGCCGAGGACCTGGAGCTGGTCAAGGGCCTGCTCACCGAGCACGTGGCGCTGACCGGCAGCACCGTGGCACAGCGGCTCCTGGACACCTGGGACAGCGCGCGCCGGCAGTTTGTGAAGGTGATGCCGCGCGACTACAAACGCGTGCTTCAAGAGCAGCAGCGGACGGCGGCCGACTGATGGGGCTGGTTGACACAGTCACGACAGACCATCGTCAGACGGTCCTCGAGATGCTGGCAGCGGCCGACGAGCGGCATCTGGAAGCGTCGGCTCTCGGCGACGATGGTGACTGGCCGTCAGGCGGCATCTACCTGCTCGGCTATGTGGCGGAGATGCACTTGAAGAGCGCCTATGCGCGCCTGGTGTTCGGGTATGCTGCCGCAACGGTCGAATGGCCGGAGCTGCTCGAGCAGGCCAAGCGCGACGGCTGCTGGGGTACGGTGCTTGACAGCGTGCCAGCAGGCGGCGCCCACAGTCTGGTGCTGTGGAAGCAGCTCCTGCTGGATGCCCGAGGGCGCACTGTGGCCCTGCTTCCGTTGCCGGAGCAGACACGGCTGAGGCTGGATGACGTGGTCGACTGGCTTGATCAGAACTGGTGCGTCGGCATGCGCTACGCGGCCGGCTACGCAACGCCAGAGGCCTTCCAGCAGATGGCGGAGCAGGTAGACTGGCTCGAACAAGCGTACCCAGTCCTTGTGGGAGACCGCTGATGTCGCTGAAGAAGATGTCTGAGCTGGTACGACCGGCGCACACTGAGTTGCGGCAGCAGTTGGTAGCCGAGTGGCGGAACCCAACCGACAACGCCGAGCCGGTGATCGTCGTCGACGAGACCGAGCAGCCGGGCACACCAATCCGGCTCTACGTGGTCTGGAGCAAGTGGGAAGAGATGAACATTCGTGAGAGGTCGCAGGTCATCATGGCTGCGTACCAGGAGGTCGAGGAGGACGGGAGCCGGCTTGGGCGGGTCACCATCGCCTGGGGCATGACACCCGCGGAGGCCAAGCGCGCAGGCCTGAATGTGTAGCACGCACCATAAGCAGGACAAGCAATGGGCAAACCAACTGGATTTCTGGACTACGAGCGCAGGTTGCCGGATCGACGGCCCGTCGCCGAGCGCGTCAAGGATTGGCAGGAGGTCTACCTCCAGCTCACCTTGCCGCCTGAAGAGATGCGTCTGCAGGGCGCCCGCTGCATGGACTGCGGGATTCCGTTCTGCCATCAGGGCTGCCCGCTGGGCAACCTGATTCCCGACTTCAACGACCTGGTCTATCGCGACCAGTGGCGCGACGCCATCGACCGCCTGCACGCCACCAACAACTTCCCGGAGTTCACCGGGCGGCTGTGTCCGGCGCCGTGCGAGGCGTCGTGCGTGGCGGGCAAGGCCCAGCCGGCCATCGCCATCAAGCAGATCGAATTGGCCATCATCGAGCGCGCCTGGGCCGAAGGCTGGATCCAGCCGGAGCCGCCGGCCAAGCTGACCGGCAAGCAGGTGGCCATTGTCGGCTCGGGTCCGGCCGGGCTGGCCGCGGCGCAGCAGTTGCGCCGGGCCGGCCATGAGGTCACCGTGTTCGAGCGGTCCGACCGCATCGGTGGCCTGATGTGCTATGGCATTCCCGAGTTCAAGATGGAGAAGCGCATTCTCCAGCGGCGACTCGAGCAGATGTCGGCCGAGGGTGTGGTCTTCCGGACCGGCGTCGAGGTCGGCAGCACCATCGCCGCCGAGCAGCTTCGCGCCGAGTTCGACGCGGTCTTGCTGTGTGGTGGCGCCAGCCAGCCGCGCGACCTGCCGATCGAGGGCCGTGACCTCGACGGCATCTACTTCGCGGTGCCCTACCTGACGCAGGCCACCCGCCGCGTACACGGCCTGCCCGTGCCCGATCTGGAGTCCATCTCGGCCGCCGGCAAGCACGTCATCATCATTGGCGGTGGCGATACCGGTGCCGACTGCCTGGGCACCTCGCACCGGCAGGAGTGCGCCAGCGTGTCGCAGTTCGAGATTGTGCCGCGCCCGCCCGACACGCGCGCGCCGAACAATCCGTGGCCGCAATGGCACAACCTGTTCCAGGTCACCAGCGCCCACGAAGAAGGCGGCGAGCGGGTCTACCAGATCAGCACCAAACGGTTCGTCGGTGACGAGCAGGGCCGCCTCAAGGCGCTCGAGACCGTCCAGGTCAACCTGGTCCGGAAGGACGGCCGCATGGTCTTCGAAGAGGTGCCCGGCAGCGAACGGACTTGGCCGGCCGACCTCGTCTTCCTGGCCATGGGCTTCGTCGGCCCCGAGCGCGGCGGCATGTTGGCGCAGCTCGGCGTCGAGCTGGACGGGCGCGGCAACGTCAAGGCCGATGCCAACAAGATGACCAATGTCGAGGGCGTGTTCACCGCCGGTGACATGACCCGTGGCCAGAGCCTGATCGTCTGGGCCATCAGCGAAGGCCGGCAGGCGGCGGCGGGTGTCGACGCCTGGTTGATGGGCAGCAGCGACCTGCCCCGGCCGCTCGACCTGGGCCAGGACCAGCGGCCCTTCGCCTGAACTGCCGACCGCGGTGAGGTGTCGTGATGAGTGAGCCTGATGCCGCCTTGCAGCCGGTGTTGCCGAACTTGGCGCCCGGCCCGGAGTACGCGGACGATCAACGTCGCTTTCAGGGCATCCCCGGTCTGGAGCGCACGTCGGGCGGACGTCTGTACGCCACCTGGTACGCCGGTGGCGACGACGAGGGGCCCGACAACTACGTGGTGGTGGTGACCAGCACCGATGACGGCCGGTCTTGGTCGTCACCGGTGCTGGTCGTCGATCCCCAGGGTGATGTCCGCGCCTACGACCCGTGCCTCTGGCTCGATCCGGCGGGGCGGCTGTGGCTGTTCTGGGCGCAGAGCTATAGCTGGTTCGACGGCCGCGCCGGGGTCTGGGCCAGCCACACCGACCAGCCCGACGCCGCCTGCCCGAGCTGGTCGGCGCCGCGCCGGTTGTGCCACGGCGTGATGATGAACAAGCCGGTGGTGCTCGCCTCGGGCGAGTGGCTGCTGCCGGCGTCGTACTGGCGGGTGCAACCCAACAGCCGACCGGAGGTCCGCTTCGACCTCGGCGACGAGCGCGGCTGCAACGTCGTCGTCTCGCGCGACCAGGGCGCCAACTTCGAGTTGCTGGGCGGCGCGCAGACGCCCGACGCGACCTTCGATGAGCAGCACGTCGTCGAGCGCCGCGACGGCTCGCTGTGGATGCTGGCACGCACGACCAGGGGCCTCGCCGAAGCCACCTCGACCGACGGCGGGCGCACCTGGAGCGAGGCGCGCCCCTGGCCGTGGCTGCACACCAGCTCGCGCTTCCACCTCCGCCGCCTGGCGTCCGAGCGGCTGCTGATGGTCAAGCATAGCCCCCCCGGCCCGGCGGCCCGGTCGTACCTGACGGCCTATCTGTCAGACGACGACGGGCTGACCTGGCAAGGCGGCCTGATCCTCGACGAGCGCCCGCAGGTGTCCTATCCCGACGGGACACAGGCGCCCGACGGCACGCTGTACGTGGTCTACGACTTCGAGCGCTACGCGAGTCGGCAGATACTCATGGCCACGTTCACCGAGGAAGACGTGTTGCGCGGCCGCTGGTCATCGGCGGCGGCGCGCCCGCGCCTGGTGATCAACCAGGCCACCGCGCCGCGCGGATCCTGAGGCTTGACTTTCGGCGCAACGCGCGCGTAACATCTGGCCGAAGGGCCACTGGTGGTGTTTGGCTACCGGTGCGACGTCCCGCGAGCCACTGTTGATCCCCGCTGTGCACACCACCCGATGCCTGCTCTGCCTGGCTGCCTGGCTGACCGTGCTGGTCGCGCCGGCCCGGGCCGAAGATCCGCCGCCGCCCCGGCTCAAGCCGGCCCTGCTGGCGCACCCGCCGATCATCGACGGGCGGCTCAGCGATGCCTGCTGGGCTCAGGCGACGCATGTCGAGGGCTTCTACTACCCGACGCAGAACCGCCCCGAGCCGGAGCGCACCGAGGCGTGGCTGGGGCATGACGCGCGGTACCTGTACGCCGCGTTCTACTGCCACGACTCCAAGCCGGGCACCGTCCGCGCGGAGCAGACGCAGCGCAACGGCGCGGTGGACCGCGACGACTACATGGCGCTGCACGTCGATGCCACCCGCCGGCAGGTGGAGCACTACTCGTTCCGCGTGACGGCCAACGGCTGCCAGAACGATACCATCCCGAACAGCGGCAGCACCAACATCGCCTGGGCCGGCGACTGGTTCGGAGCCGGGCGGCGCGTGGCCGATGGCTACACGGTGGAGATCGCCGTGCCGCTGGCGATGCTGGCCTACTCGGCCGGGCAGGACACGCTGGGCATCGCCTTCGGCCGCAACTTGCAGCGCGAACGCGAAGCCGACATGTGGCCGCTGATGCACGACCGCTTCGAGAACCGGAAGATGGCCCTCTACGGCCCGGTGGTACTGCCACCGCCGCAGAACCCGCCGGCCATCATGCCGTATGGCATCACCCGGCTCGACAAGCGCGGCGTCACTTTCCAGAACGGGCTCGATCTGAAGTACTTCTCGCGCGTCGGCGCCACCGCGATGTTCTGCGCCAACCCCGACTTCCGCAATATCGAGGACGTGGTCGACACCATCGCTTACTCGGACACGCCGCGCCTGCTGGGCGAGACGCGGCCATTCTTCAACGAGGGCAGCCGGTTCTTCCCGGTCAGCACCGCGCTGAACACCCGCAACATACCGGGCATCAACACCGGCGCCAAGTCGTTCGGGCAGATCGGTCCGCACGAGTTCGGCGTGTTCAGCACCTACGGTTACCGTGGCCGCGTCGACGCCGCGGGTGGCTACAACTACAAGTTCACGCCGGACCACTCGGTCGGCGCCGGCTTCGTCTACACGCAGGGCTGGCGGCCGAACAACCTGGTCACCCAGGCGCAGTTCAGCGGCTTCCATCCGCTGGGCGCCGCGTCACTGAGCTACAGTGGCGAGGCGCACCACAGCTTCACGCGCGGCGGCGGTGGCGAGGGCAACGCCTTCGCCGTCCGGGCCAGCTACAGCGGGGAAGGCGTGCTGGGCTGGAACGCCAGCTACACCTTCGTCGACCCCACGTTCAAGGCCGCGCTGGGCTATGTGCCCGAGCCGGATTGCCGCGGCTGGACCGTTGGTCTGTCGGGCGGCCGCACCACCATGGGCCAGACGGTGGAGACCCATAGCTGGTCGCTCAGTCACAGCCAACGCGCCAAGAGCGACGGCACGCTGCTGCACCAGGGCACGTCGCTCAACGCCGACGTGCGCTGGGACAACGGCACCTCGACCGGCCTGCGGCTGTATGCGGCCCATCGCCCGCCGAACACCGACCGCACCGCGGGCCTGCTCTATCGCTGGGGCCTGAAGACTCTGCGTCAGGAGGGCGGCCTCGAGGCGCAGTACGGGCGCCGCGGCGGCGCGCACTACCTGTACCTGAAGTTCGACCAGGGCTGGCAGCCGCTGCCCTCGCTACGGTTCAGCCTGATCAGTGAGTACACCCGCCGCGCCTTCTTCGACGTGACCAAGCCGCGCGACGCCTTCACGCAGAACTTCCTCACCGCCTACTACGACTTCGACGCCTACACCACCGCCAGCCTGCGGTTCATCGAGCGGCGCGGCAAGCTGAATCTGTTCCTGGCCTACCGCAGCCAGCCGAAGTCGGGCCGCGCCTGGTCCATCTTCCTCGGCGACCCGAACGCCTGGCGGACGCAGAACATCGTACAGTTCAAGATGACCTGGCCGCTGTAGACCACGCGGCCTACTTGGTCTCGACCGAGGCGCTGGCCGCCGCCGGCGGCGGCGGCGAGGCCGGCTTGGCGCTCGGGATCAGATAGCGAATGCCGGTGAGGATCATCAGCAGGGCAAACAGCTTGGTCAGCACCTGCCGGTCCATCTTCTCGCCGATGGTCACGCCGATCGGGCTGAACATCGCCGCGGCCAGGCCCGCCAGCAGGATCACCATCCATTCGAGCCGCCCGGTCTGGTAGCTCTTCACCGTGCCCGTGACGCTGGTCAGCATGATGATGGCGAGCGACTGCGCCTTGGCGTCATGGATGCCCATCTTCATGAAGATCATCAGCAACGGCACCATGATAATGCCGCCGCCCACCCCGAACAGACCGGCCAGCAGGCCGCCGGCCGCGCCGATGAGCAGGCATTCGAGGATCTTCAAGGAGGTCATGTGAACGCCCTATCCCTTTCCGAGGCGCGCGGTGTAGACCGCCACCATCAGGGCGGTCAGGCCGGCCGAGAGCACGGTCGCAATGACGCCCTGCGACCAGCTATGGCGTTGCCGGCGAACGCGGGCCCACATGACCAGCGGCAGCAAGCCCAGTGCCGCAAAGAACCAGGGCGAGGCGACCATGCCCGCCAGGACGGCGCAACCGGCCAGGACCGACGGGTGCATGCTGATCTTCCAGCGCAAGCTGATCAGCAGGAACAGCGCGCCGTTGAGGACCACCGCCGCGGCCCCCAGCGGCAGTTCGAGCGGCGCCCCGGCCAGGTCGAGCAGCAAGGCGGCCAGCGCCGCGCCCAGCAGGGCCGCCAGAAAAGGCCCGCGGCGCTGCTCGCGGCGGTCGATGTGGTAGTCGGTCAGGCTGCCTCGCGCCACGCCGATGCTGATGTAGAGCAGCGGCACGCCGACCAGTCCGGCGATGGAGATGCCGCCCCACAGCAGGGCCTTGCCCGGCGCCAAGGGGCGTTGCGCCATGAGGATGCAGATGAAGGCCGGCAGAACCACATAGGGGCTCAGCCCGGCGGAAACAACCAGGGCGAGGCGGTCGGCGCGGTTGGCTGGACGGCCGTCATCCATGGTCGGGCAGCAACAGCAGGTGATTCACGGTTGGTATCGGGATGGAGCCGAGGGGGATCGAACCCCTGACCTCTTGAATGCCATTCAAGCGCTCTCCCAGCTGAGCTACGGCCCCGAGGTAGTTCCAGAGTATACCAGAGGCCCTGCACAGCGTCAAGACTTGACGGTGCCGGGCTCTGCGCGTTCAATGAGCCCAGGACCTGCCGCCACCATGCCTGACATCACCCGTGCCACCCGACCGGAGTGGATCTGGCCTCGCGCCGACAGCCACATCGTCCTTGGCGCACCAGGCACGCGCGACGTGCTGAAGACATTCGTGGAGCCGGGCGGCTCGTTCTCGCCGGGCATCGGCACCTGTGGCGTCAGCGTCTGGGTCTGGCTGCCGGGCGAGCAGCGCCTGGTGGCACCAGAACGATTGCCGCGGGAGGCGATCCGCGACCGTCTGCTGGGTGGCACGCTGCCCATCCAGCGCAGCCGCTGGCGCGCCGGCCCGTTCGAGCTGGATCTGCGCCTCGGCGTGGAGCCCGCGCCCGACGCCTGGCAGGTACTCAACCTGCTGTCCTGCCAGGTGGCCAACCGCTCGCACCAGCCAGCCACCGGCCGCTTGCTGCTGGTGGTGCGCAGCTTCGGCGCCGCCGGCGGCCCGGTGCGCTCGCTGGCCGTCACGCCGGGGCGAACCGGCCTGCAGGTCAACCAGGCCGGCGCCGTGGTGGCCGGGCAGGCCGCCGACCAGGCCGGCTGCGTCTCGCTGGGCGCCGACGGCCTCGACATCAGCGTGCCGTTGCTCAAGGGCGAGTTCCCCAGCGGCGCCGAGGCGGCCGACGCCGACGGCTGGTGCAGTGGCTACCTGGCCTACGACCTGAGTGTGGACGCCGGCGGCGAGTGGCACGGCTCCTGGTACCTGCCGGTGCCGGCGGCGAGCCCGCCGGCGGCCGAAGTGAGCGCGCGCGCCGTGGCCCCGGCGCGCCACCGACTCGATTGGCTGGCCGACCAGTGGCGTCAGCGGCTCCACCGCGTGGAGCTGCAAGTGCCCGACCAGCGGTTGGCCGAAGCGTTCCATGCCTCGGTGGCACACCTCCTGATGGCCTTCTGCGGCGATGAGCCGCGCATCGCGCCGGTCTGCTACCCGCTGCCTTGGCTGCGCGACACCGTCTACATCGTCAACGCCCTGGACAAGGCCGGGCTGCACCGCTGGAGCCGGGCGGCGATGGACCACTTGGTGCGGCACCCCTGGGCCGGCGGCTTCGGCCCCGAGGCCGATGCGCCCGGCGAGTTGCTGTGGTGCCTCGCCGAGCACTACCGTTACCAGCCCGACGCGGCCTGGCTGGAGCACGTCTGGCCGCTGGTGCGCGAACGGGCCAGCCAGCTCCACCAGATGCGTCGCTGCACCGCGCCGCTGCGCGGGCCGGTGGGCGCCATTCTGCCGCGGACGCAGTTGGACCCGGAGCAGGACCTGATCTGCGAGGCTGCCCGTGACGGGCTGATCATCGGCCGCATGGATGGGCATCGGCCGCTGATCTGGGTCAACAGCTTCGCGCTGGCCGGCTTACGCGGCGCCGTGGACCTGGCGGGCGCCATCGGCGCCGAGGATGAGGCCGCCGCCTGGCGCACCGAGGCGGAGCAACTCGAGGAGGCCCTGCACGGGCTGCAAGGCGTCTTCGGCGCCAACGATCGCGATGTGGCCTGCGCGCTCTGGCCCACCGGCGCCTTCGGCATGCAGGAGCCCTGGATCCACGAGGCCTTCGAGACCTACTGGTTCCGCCACCGCTACGATGAGCGCGGCCGCTACCACCTGGAGCCGCGCTGGCGCTACTTCGAGCTGGGCCTGGCGCACAACCTGCTGCGGTTGGGCATGCGCGAGCGCACGCTGCTGACCATTGAGCAGTTCCTGCGCACGCAGGACGCGCCCGGCCTCTACGCCTGGCACGAAGGCGACGCCACCGGCGACCCGTGCGGCCTGTGGCGCGGCATCCGCGGCTGGTGGCCCACCTCGCGCATCGTGCCCCACGGTTGGTCGTCCGCCGAGATGGCGCTGCTGCTGCGCGACCTGCTGGTCTACGAAGAGGACGACGCCTTGGTCATCGGCGCCGGCGTGAAGGCCGAATGGCTGGCGACTGACGACGTGGTGGGCATCGCCGAGGCGCCGACCTACTTCGGCCGCCTCACCTGGCGGCTGGAGCCGGCTGGCCCGAACGCTTTGGCCTTGAGCATCCACGCCCACGGCGTGCCGCCGGGCGGCTACCGCATCCGCCTGCCACTCGGCCCGTCGGCCACCGTCGAGGTGGACGGCGTGGGCATTCGCGAGGACAGCGGCGACTGGGTCGTGCGCGACGGGCGCGAGGACGTCACGGTCCAGATCACCCGTCCCTGACACCGCCGAGGTGACCCGATGACCGGCAGACAGCGCTTCCAGGCCGCCATGGCGCACCAGCCCAGCGACCGGGTGCCGTTCGATTTGGCCGCGACCTCGCTGACCGGCATGTCCGCCGGCTGCCAGCGCCGGCTGCTCGCACTGCTCGGCTTCAGCGGCGAGGGACCGCGCGCCAACCACGGCATCGACGAGCGTCTGCTCGAGTGGGCCGGCACCGACTTCCGTAGCGTCGGTGCCATTGCCCACCTGCCGGGCCCGCTCGAACAGCGCCTCGCCGACGACGAGTTCGTCGACAACTGGGGCGTCCGGCGCAAGCTGCTCGGCGGACACTGGCAGATCGTCGGTTATCCGCTCGCCGGCGCCGACCGGGCCGATCTGGCCGCCTTCCCCTGGCCCGAGCCGGTGCTGGCCGACGACTGGCTGGCGGCCTGCCGGGCCGAGGCGCAGCGACTGGCCGCCGACGGGCGTTACGGCATCATCGGCGAGCATCCGGTGTTCGGCGTCTTGGAGCTGGGCTGCTGGATGTGCGGCTACGACGACTTCCTGGCCCGTCTGGCCGGTGACCGCGACTTCGTGCGCGACTTCTTCGACCGCGTCTTCGCGCTGCAGATGGCGGTCGTCGAGCCGTACTACCAGGCCATCGGCGAGTACCTGGACCTGACCATGAGCGGCGACGACTTCGGCATGCAGGGCGGGCCGCTGGTCAGCCCGGCCATGTTCAGAGAACTGGTGGCGCCGTACTTCGCCGAGCGCATCCGCCGCACCAAGGCGCTGATGCCCGGCTGGTTCTGGCACCACTCCTGCGGCTCGGTGGTGGCGCTGCTGGACGAGCTGATCGCCTGCGGTGTCGACATGCTCAACCCAATCCAGACCTCGGCGGTCGGCATGGACCCGGCGGCGCTCAAGGCCCGCTATGGCGACCGCCTGGTCTTCTGGGGCGCGGCCGACGTGCAGGACTTCTTGCGCACGGCCACGCCCGAGCACGTGCGCGCCGGCGTCCGCGAGCTGATCGCGGTGCTGGGCCGTGACGGCGGCTACGTCTTGGCTCCGGCCCACAACCTGCAGGACGACGTGCCCGCCGAGAACATCGCCGCGCTGGTCGAAGCCAGCCGGTGAGGGGGGGCCGGGAGACCGGGTGAGCGGAGCGGTCGGACCGATCGGCCGGATTCCCGCGCCTCTGTCGCAAACATCTGTTTGCCGAGCCAAACCCGCTCCCCAAGCGCCCTCACGCGCCATATGTTGCGCTGCTGTTGCGCCCGCAACCATCCATCGCCCCGGCTGAGCCGGCAATTGCCCATGGAGGGCCACGATGGCGGCGAGGCAGCACCGGCAGACCGGCGGGGCGCGACCAGTTGATCCCGAAGTGGCGCGGTTCTTCATGGCGCTGGGCGCGGTGGGCTACATCCGTCCGGCGGCCGAGCTCGCGGGGGTCGACCTGGCGCGGGCCTGGGAGTGGGTCGAGGGCGTTGAGCGTCCCAACTGGGCCACTCGCCGGGCCGAAGCCGCGATCCGTCTGTTCACCGTGGCCACCGAAGCGCTGGACCGGGCCCGCCGTCTGCTGACCGCCGACGAAGGTGCGGCAGACGGCGGCCCGGGCCTGCGCGATCTGGTCATGGTGGCGGAGCGGTTCTACACCGCCGCCCTGCGGCTCGACAAGGATGTGGCCGCCGATGAGGCACGGGTCTGGGAACTCGATTTGGCAGCAGGACCCGCCGCCGCGCCGTCGGGCAGTGACCGGTCCGAGCCTGCCGACGCTGCACCCGGGGCAAGCGGCCGTGATGAGTAGCCCCGCCCGGTTCAAGGTGCTGGCCTGCGGCCGCCGCTGGGGCAAGAGCCTGCTGGCGGTCCGCGCCTGCTGGGACGCGCTCCACGCCGGCGCCCAGACCGTCTGGTACGTGGCCCCGACCTTCCGCATGGCCGACCTGCACTGGCGCACGCTGCAACGTCTGCTGCGCGGTGCCGCCGTGCAGTTCCGCCAGGGCGAACGGCGCGCCGTAACGCCCGACGGTCGTGAGATCGCCTTCCGTTCGGCGGACAATCCCGACCATCTGCGTGGCGCCGGGCTCGACTTCCTGGTGGTCGACGAAGCCGCCTTCGTGCCCAACGGCCACCAGGTCTGGGCCGAGGCCCTCCGGCCGTCCTTGTCCGATCGCGGCGGCCACGCCCTGGTGATCAGCACGCCGCGCGGCCGCAACTGGTTCCACGACCTGTACGTCCGCGGCCAGGACCCGGCCGAACCCGAGTACGCCGCGTTCTGCCAGCCGACGGCGGCCAACCCGCTCATCGCGGCCGGCGAGATCGCGGCGGCCCGGCGCGAACTGCCGCAACGCGTGTTTGAACAGGAATATGAGGCGCGCTTCCTCGAGGATGCCGGCAGCGTCTTCGAGCACGTGGCCGAGCTGGCCGACGGAACCTGTCCCGAGCCGTACGCCAGCCAGTTCGTCATCGGCGTCGACTGGGCCAAGCGCGAGGACTTCACCGTGTTCTGCGTGCTCGACACGCAGTCGAGCCGCGTGGTAGCCCTGGAGCGCTGCCAGCAGCTCGACTACACGGTGCAGACGGCGCGACTACGTCAGCTCTGCGACCGCTGGCAGCCACGCTTGGTCCACGCCGAACGCAACAGCATCGGCGAGCCGTTGTTGGAACAACTGTTGGCCGAGGGGCTACCGGTCCGCGGCTTCATGACCACCGCCGCCAGCAAGCGGCGGCTGATCGACGAGCTGGCGCTGGCCTTCGCCGAGCGCGCGCTGCGGCTGCCGAACGACCCGGTGCTGATCGGCGAGCTGTGCGCCTACACGGTGGAGCTGACCGCCGGCGGCAACTTGCGCTACACGGCGCCGCCCGGCCTGCACGACGACACCGTGATGGCCCTGGCGCTGGCCTGGGCGGCACGCGGGTTGGGCCGGGCGGAAGCCTGCGCGGCCTGGCTCTGACGAGGGAGGTCTGGAGCATGGCAACAGCGACCTGGTGGCGAAAGTGGCGTCGCCGCGCGGCGGAGCCGCGACCGACCGGCGCCCGAGCGGCGGCCGAGAGCGTGGCCGGTGTCGGGCCCGGTCGCGCCGTGCCGGCCGATCTCGGCACGCTCGACTACGAGACCTGCTACGCGCGCTGCGACGACGTCTACGCCGCGGTCTCGCTGCTCGCCGACAATGCCGCCATGGTGCCGCTGCAGGTCCGCTGCGGCGGGCGGCCCGAGCCACAGCACCGCCTGCAAGCGCTGCTGTCGCGCGCCAACTTGTGCCAGGGCGCCGTCGCCTTCTGGACGCGAGTCTACTCGCACCTCTGGCTCGGCGGCGAGTGCTACCTGCTGGTCGAGCGCAACTCACCGGAGCGGCCCGACGAGCCGGCGGAGCTGTGGGCGTTCAGCGGACGGGTGATCGAGCCGGTGGCCGATCCGCAACGTTACCTCAGCCACTACCGCTTCCGCCCGCCGGGTCAGTCGGCGCGCGACGGGTTCGACCTCGATCCGCGCGATGTGATCCCGCTGACGCTGTTCCACCCGCTGCGCCCGCTCCGTGGCCTGTCCCCGCTGAGCAGTCTGCGACTGGGCCTGAGCGCCGAGCTGCACGCCAAGCGGGCCAACCTCGACCTGTTCGCCAACGGTCTGATGACCGATGTGGCGCTGAGCTTCGAGTTCGCCAACGACGAGCAGCGCCAACGCACCCGCGAGGCGCTGCGGCAAGCGCACACCGCCGACGGGCAGCGGCACGGCTTCCTCATGCTGGAACACAACACTCGCATCGAGAAGCTCGCGCTGTCGCCGCGCGACGTGGAGTTCGTGGAACTCGACCGGTTGACCACGCGCGACGTGGCCAAGGCGTTCCGCGTGCCGCCGATGTTCCTGGCGCAGATGGAGCACGCCACGCTGCGGAACTACGAGACCGCTTACCGCGCCCTCTGGGAGCTGGCCATCCTGCCGCGCGTCCGCCAGGTGGCCGCGGCGCTGACCGAGTCACTGGCTGTCCAGTACGGGCCGGACGTGACCGTGGTGCCCGATACCAGCGGCATCGAGGCCTTGCGCGCCGGCGATCGCGACCGGGTCGCCACCTACCAGGCGATGCTCAACGCCGGCCTGGATCCCATCTGGGCGGGGCACCGGGTGTTCGGCGCGGACTGGTCGCCCGAGGCGCGGGCGGCCGACAGGAGCGAGGCATGAGAACCTGCCTGACCTTACCGGCCGCGCCGCCGGAGGCCGCCGGCCCGAACCGCCTGCGCGCGCTGATCTCCGCCGAGACGCTCGACCGCAGCAGCGAGGTGCTGTTGGCCGGCGGCGCCGATTTGGCGCGCTACCGCCGCAACCCGGTGTTGCTCTGGGCGCACAACGCCGAGCTGCCGCCGATCGGCCGCGCTGTGTCGGTCAGCGCCGAGCCGGGCGTCGGTGTCTGGGCCGTCAACGAGTTCGCCGAGACACCGTTCGCGCAGGAGATCCGCCAACTCTATGAGGGCGGCTTCCTCAACGCGTTCAGCGTCGGCTTCCGGCCGCTGGAACTCGATCCGCGCCCGGTGGCCGCCGGGCAACGCGGGCCGACGGTGGTGCGCTGGGAGCTGATCGAGCAGAGCGCCGTGGCGGTGCCGGCCAATCCCGACGCGCTGGTGGCCGCCGCCGCCGATGGCAATCGCGCCGCCGACTGGCTGCTGAAGACCTACTACCCGACGCCGGCCGCCGCGGGCGGCGACGAACTGCGCGCGGAGCTGGCCGGGCTGCGCGCTGAGCTGGCGCGGTGGCGCCGCGGCGCCTGACGGCTGACCGACCCGAGGAGGCAAGCATGGAAGACATCGTCCGCGAGCTGCGCGACATCCGCGAGCAGATCCAGCGCGAGCACGACCCGGACCGTTTGCGGCAGGCCATCCGCGAGGTGGTGGCCGCCACGCCGGCCCGAACGCCCGCGCCGAGCCGCCTGGCCGCGCTCGACGCCGCGGCCGACGGCCCGACACTCAGTCTGAAACAACTGCTCAGCCGGCCGGCGCGTGACGCCCGCGAGTTGGAGCTGCAGCGCCTGAACGACCGCGTGTACCTGGCCAGCGCGTTGCTCCGCCGCGATCCGCGACGCCTGAAGAGCTACGGCGAACTGGCGGCGCTGGGCCGCGAGCTGAGCAAGGCGCTGAACACCACCGACAACGAGGAGTTCATTCCCGACGGCTTCAGCGTCTCGCTAATCGAGGAGGTGGCGCTGCAGCGGCGCCTGCCGCTGCTGTTCGAGAACGTGGCCATTCCGCGCTCGCCGCTGAAGTGGCCGGTCGACGGTGGCATCGGTCTGCCGTACCTGATCAGCGAGCCGAGCGGCGACTCGCCCGACAAGGTGCCGACGCGCAACCCGGCCACCTGTGAGGTGACCTTCAACGCGCGGACCATCGGCGTGCGCGTGCCGTTCAGCCACGAGTTCGACGAGGACAGCATCGTGGCGGCCGAAGGCTATGTGCGCCGCCAGATCGCCAAGGCGCTGACCGACGGCCTGGAGGCCGCCATTCTGAACGGCGACACGGACGCCACGCACCTGGACGCCAAGGTCACCGCCACCAACGACGTGCGGCGCACGTTCGACGGCCTCCGCCGCCTGGCCCGCCAGCCGGCCACCAAGACCGAGACCGACCTGGCGACCTTCAACCAGGCCGGCTGGGTGGCCGCGCGGCGCAAGCTGGGCGTCTACGGCATCGATCCCGCCGAACTGGTCTGCATCGTGGGCATCAACACCTACTACCGCATCATCGGCGACAGCACCAACTGGAGCGACTTCCAGACGCTGGACAAGGTGGGTCCGCAGGCCATCGCGTTGACCGGCGAAGTCGGCGCGCTCTATGGCGTGCCGGTGGTCGTCAGCGCTCACGCGCCGGAAACTTGTGCCAACAGCAGTGCCGTCGACGCCGGCACCGGGACCAAGGCCGTGATGGTCCTGGCCAACCGCCGGGCCTACGGTCTGGCCACGCAGGTCGGCCCGACCATCGAGACCGTCTGGGACGCCGAGTCGCTCCAGTACAAGGTCATCGGCTACCAGCGGGTCGACTTCAAGCCGTGGTTCAACGCGACCAGCCAGACGGCGGTCTCGGTGGGCTACAACATCGCCACGACCTGAGCGAGGGGGCGGCCGGTCGAGCGGGCACCGGTTGGTCGGTGTCCGCTCGGGCCGGCTCCATCGCGCACCACGAAGGAGGTCCACCGTGTCGAGTGCAGCCCTCACCACCGTGACGGCCCTGCGACAGTGGCTGTCGCAGAACGCCACCGACGACCACGGCGGCCGTCTCGCCGACGAACCATTGACGGCGCTCATCGAGCGCGCCGGAGCTGCCATCGAGAGCTACTGCGACCGGCTGCTGCTGGCCCCGAGTGCCGAGCAGACCTGCCGCTTCGACGGCGACGGATCCCGTCGCCTGATCCTGCCCGAGTGGCCGTTGGTCAGCCTGAGCCGCGTGACGGTCGACGGCCAGGCCATCGCGGCGCGCGAGCACCCGCTGGGCCAGGGTTGGGTGGCCCGGTACGCCGAGGCCTGGATCGAGCTGTTCGGCGCCACCTTCACCGCCGGCCGCCAGAACGTCGAGGTGGACTGCCGGCTGGGCTACGACCGCGCCTTGGCCGAGACCGACCGCCGGCACAGCCGGGCGCTCGGTGACCTGGAGCAGGCTTGCCTGCTGCTGTGCGCGGCCTGGTACGGCCAGCCGCAGGCGGCCTGGGCCGACGGCGAGCCGCCACCGGACCTGCCCGCTGAGGTGCGCCGCCTGCTGGCGCCCTACCGGCGCTTGGGGGCCTGACATGACCGGTCCTCTGGCCGACCTGAAGAGCCTGTTCTGCAGCGACGCGCTGCGTGACGCGCTCAACGCGCGCTTGACCTTGGCGGGTCTGCCGTCGTTGGCGCCTGTGCCCATCGCGCGGCACCGCCGGCAGTTGCGCTCCGCGGCGCGTTACCCCGCCCTGGCCGTGGAGCTTGGGGCGGTGACCGGTCGCCTCGAAGGCGCCGGTGGGCTGGCCTCACTACGCGGCACGGCCACCTACTGGCTGGCCGTCGGCGCGCCGGGCGACAACGTGCTGCTGGAGCGCCTCGCAGCGGCGCTCGAGGTCCTGCGCGACACGCTGGCCACCGAGCTGGCCGGCAAGCTCACCGGCCTCCGCTTCGCGTCCGCCGGCCTCGAGGGCGAGGTCTGGCAGGAAGGTGCCGTGGCGCTGCGGCTGGCACCCTTGCGGTTCGACTTCATCTGGCTCTACGAGCCGACTACTGCCCAGTCAGGAGACAACTGATGGCGACCCAGACCACGCGCAAGTCGGGTGAGAACCACCTGGTGACCTTCGGCACCACCGCGCTGGGCACCGCGCGGCACACGCAAGTGCTGCTGGTGGTACGCACCGCCGACGCCCGCGCCAGTGGCGACGGCGGGCCGGTGGACAAGGAACTCGGCCTCGACCGCGGTGAGGTACAGGCCGGCTACCTGATCACCGATGAGGCTACGCTGGCCCTGCTGGGCAGCTACGCCACGCTGACGCTGAAGGACAGCGCCGGGGCCACCGTGTTCAGCGCCGACTGCCTGTTCAAGAGCGTCCACCGCCGCGAGGCCTTCGACGATCTGACCGTGGTCGATGCGGTGTTCGCCGTCCAGGGCGTGCCCACCGTGCCGGCCATGGCGGCGTTCGCGGCCGAGTAGCCACGCGACCCGGAGATCACCATGAACCTGGCCACGCGCGCCGACCTGGCCGCGCTGCTCGACCGTCCCGTGCCCGTGGCGCAACTCACCGGCGCGCTGGCGCGAGCACCCGAGCGGACGGTGTTCGTTGGACCATGCTCGTTGTCACAGGTGATGGCCTGGACGTTGAGCAGCTCGGCTCTGCGGTGGGTGGCGGGCCGCGTCGAGTTGGACGTCGCGGCGGTGGCCAAGGCCCGGCTGGCGGCGGTGATCTGGGCCGATGCCCAGGGCACGCCGCTGTTCGCCGCCGACCGCCTGGCTTGGTTGGAGCGGCTGCCCGCCGGCCTGGTGGACCGCCTGCTCTACGCGTCCGACCGCGCCGGGGGCTACCAGCCGGCCGCGCCGGCGTCTACGACGGCCGACCTGGCCGCCTACGGCGGCAGCGGCGCCCAACGCCTGACCGGGCTGCTGCCACAGGCGCCCGAAGCGGCGCTCTGGGTGCATCCGTACGACTTCGCCACCCTCGCCGCCGCCGAGGCGGCGGCCAC
Source organism: uncultured Fimbriimonadaceae bacterium (assembly GCA_964531735.1). GTDB lineage: Bacteria > Armatimonadota > UBA10988 > UBA10988 > UBA10988 > CAZHGD01. The sequence continues at coordinate 29,701 of CAZHGD010000087.1, forward strand.
CATGGCGGTGCCGGGCGGTGAGGTGCGCGTCGAGGTGGCCGCCTGGCCACTGCTGCTGGCCGAGGTGGTGCGCGGTGGCGAGGCCGCCGATGCGCCGCGGTTGCTCGATGCGGAGCTGGCCCGGCGCCTGCCCTATGGCGCGGCACGGGCCATCATCGAGATCGCTGACCTGCTCAGCGAGATGGGCGGGCCCGATCCGGGGCTGCGGTTTCCAGACCACCCCGCGCGGGCGACAGTGGACGGCGTTGGCGCTCTGGCTGCTGCGCCGGACGGGTCGCTTCCCCAGTGAACTGCGTGGAGTGTCGCCGGCGGAGGTGGCCTGGTTGGGCCAAGCCGACCGGCTGGCGGAGGGAACGCCATGACCAGCCTCTCGCTGACCATCCGCAGCCGGCGGACCCGGTCGCTGGTGCGCAGTCGGCGCTTGCCGCCGACTGCGCAGCGGGCGGCCGCGCC
>CAZHGD010000088.1:0-23710 GCA_964531735.1 uncultured Fimbriimonadaceae bacterium
ACTCCCCGGACCGCCTTGACTCTCAGATCCAGCCACACGATTCGACGCGCACCCAACTCGTATGGCCTCCACAGCCAGTGGTTCAGCGCCGGACCGGCCCTGGGCGACGTGCCGAACCCGGCGGGCGCGGTGTACCTGGCCGAAGGTGGCGTGGTGCTGCAGAGCACCATGACCAACGGACCGAGCGACTGGACCTGGAACGGCGCCTGCCACTGGGAGGTCCAGTTCCCCTACCTCTACAACGCCGCGACGGTCAACGCCAACTACAGCAACACCAGCCAGACCTACTACCCGCGGCGGCCGTGGCCGAACCACAACGAGGGCACCAACTGCGGCTTCGTCGATGGCCACGTGAAGTGGATCAAGACCGCCGCGCTGGTCGGCGCAGTGTATGGCGCCGCCGACTGTGTCTACGACAACCAGTAGCCGTTCGCGCCCGCGGCTAGCCGAGCCAGCCGTGTGAGTCGGTGGCCCAGCGCGCGCAAGCCGGCCGGCCGAGCCGGAGGTCTGCTTGCGCGCGTTGTGCTGCGCGAAGGAGAGCAACGACATGCCGGAGTTCGGATCGCCGTTCGCGGGACTGGCCAGCGACCGCAAGCTCACGCACGCGGAGTTGGTCCGCGCGGTGCGGTTCATGATCGCCGCCGAGTACGAGGCGATCCAGTTGTACATGCAACTCGCCGAATCGACCGACAACGAGCTGGCCATCGACATCCTGAAGGACATCGCCGACGAGGAGCGCGTGCACGCCGGCGAGTTCCTGCGGCTGCTGCACGAACTGGCTCCCGACGAGCAGAAGTTCTACGCCGAAGGCGCCGCCGAAGTCGAGGAGGAGCTGGGCAGGGCGCAGGGCACCAACTGAGCAGCGCCGCGGCCGGAGGACACCGCAGCCAAGGGAGACCTCAGCCATGGACGACCGGACTGCCGTCGCGGCGCTGCCGGCGAGCGCCATCACGCACGGCTGGATCCGGCCGGTGCACCATCCGGATTACGCGGTGGCGATCAATGGCCAGAGCGTGGTGCGCTACTTGCGCTTCGGGCAGGAGGTGCACGTCGACCGGCTGGAGCTGAGGCCGGTGGTGGCCGGGCGGTGGGTGCCCAGCGTGCCGACCCACCCGGCCCACGTCACCGTGTCCACGCTCGATCCCGACGGCGGTTGCTGGCGGGTGATTCGGGACGTGGAGCTACCGGCTGATCCGCGGGTCTCAGGCGCCGGACTGCACCAGGGACTGACCATCGGGCAGATGGAGCGCCGGCTGGGCGAAGGGCTCGACGTCACGCACGTCATTGACGTGGGCGGCGTGGTCACCGACCTGCTGCGTGTCGAGTGCGACCGCGAGCACCCCGTGTGGCCGAACCACGGCGAGTGCAACGGCACACCGCACAGTGTGCCGTTCAGCACGCTCGACTCCCTCGTGGCCTACGGGCCGGCGCCGCCCGGCGCGTCACCACTGCCCGCCTACCTGCCGCCGCTGACGAAGGGGGCCGTTGAGCCGACGGCGCCCGCCGGCATGACCACCGAGATCACGCCCTGGCTGGTGCGCTTCGCGGGTGAGCGGTTCTCCATCGGGTTCTCGCTGGTCCGCCCGGAGCTCCTCCACCTGGGCTGGGACGGGGTCGGCGGCCCGCGTGCGACCGAGAACCGGCTGCGCGCCACGGGCGTGGCCCAGGCCGGCGGTCTCGGCTGGTTCACCGGGTTGAGCGGGCCGGTGCTCCGCACGGCGCGGGGCGACTATGGCGCCAACCTGTGGACCGGCCAAGTCGAGGTGGTGGCCAACCAGGTGCGCTATCGCGGTCTACACTGCGGGCAAGGCGTCACCATCGACGCCGTGTTCACCGTGAGCGCCGACGGCTTCGACCTGGAGCTGTGCCAGCAGGCCGTCGCCGACGTGCCGGTCCTGGAGGCGGAAGCCTGGCGGCTAGCCTGGGACTGCGGCGCGGCGATGACGGCCGCCGCCGCGGTGCCGACGCTGGCACCTGGCCGTAACGGCGAACTCGAGTTGCCGTGCTACTGGGCCGGTGACGGCAACGGCTGCCTGTGCTGCGAGAAGCTGAGCGGCGAGGCCCGGCTGCAGATGGAGAGCTACCGCTGCCTGAACGCGGTGGTGGGTGGCCTCGTCGCCGGTCGGCGGCCGGCCGTCGAGGCCGGCCTGTGCGTGCCGGCCGGCACCTGGCGGTCCAACTGGCGGTTCACCGTCACCGCGTTCGAGCCCGTGATGGCCACGGCGACGGCGTTGTCACCGGCCGTGCGGCGGCACTGGGGCTCGGTCTACTCGTGCTTCCGGCCGGAGTATGGCGGGTTCTCCAACAACGCGGTGTCGGTCAACTGTCATGTCAACCAGCACTGCCCGAACGAGACCGTGGCCTTCACCCAGGCGCCGGAGCGCGGACCCGACCCGCTGGCCCTCTACCGGTTCACCTTGGAGCGGGCGGTGCTGGGCGGCGGGGGCTACGGCTTCTGGCGCAATCTGTACCTGGACTCCGACCCCATCCTGCTGGCCGGCGTCGGCCGGTGCCACCAGGTGCGGCCCGACCTGGTCTGGCTCCGGCGCCTGGCGCCCGGCCTGCGGCAGGCCGCCGAGCGTCTGCTCGCCACGCTCGGTCCCGAGGGGCTGGTGGTCTGCCGCGACCTGTCGGGCAACAGCGGCTCCTACCGCTGGAGTTCCAACGCCATGGACGTGGTCGGCTTCGGCCACCTCGACGGCTATGTGAACGCCTGGACCTATCGCGCCCTGCGCAACGCCGCGCCGCTGCTGCGCGAGCTGGGGCAGCACGCCCTGGCCGCGCGTTGCGGCGAGGCCGCCGAAGCGTTGCAGCAGGCCTACTCCGCCAGCCTGCTCAACCCGGCCACCGGCTGGGTGGCCGGCTGGCGCAGCCGCGACGGGCAACTGCACGACGCGGCCTACCTGTGGGTGAACGCGGTGGCCTGCGCCTTCGGCCTGCTGCCGGCGGAGCAGGCAACCGAGGCGCTGCGCCGCCTGGAGCAGTTGCGCCACGAGGTGGGCGCCGGCCACGCGCAGTTCGGCGTGCCGTTCAACCTGCGTCCCATCCCGCCCGAGGACCACATGCTCCCGCGCATCCGCGGACGCTTCACCCCCACCTTCGAGAACTACACCGACGGCGCCATGGCCCCCTGCTTTGCCATGTACTACGTCCGCGCCTTGGACACCTACGGGCTGCGCGAGGCGGCCTCGGCGATCGTGGCCGACCTCGAAGAGGGCTATCTTCGCGGCCACTTCAACGGCGGCGTCGGTAGCGGCGTGGAGTTCTACCGGTGGGACGGCGTGCCCACAGGCTACGAGGGCAGCTTCGTGGCCAACTGGGTGCCGCTCTACGCGATCGCCGTCCATCGCGGCCTGTTCCAGCCGACCTCGCCCGAATGGTGGCCGGTCTGAGCGAGCTCAGGCCGCGGGCAGCCGGCCCAACTCCCGCAGGAGCTTGCGCTTGCGACGGTTCTCAGGATGAGCCGCGAGCAACCGCTCCAGCTCGTCGGGATAGTCGGCGGCGATGAGGTGCGCCGTGTCGGCCATCAGCCGCTCGATGCGCCAGCCGTGACCGCCCAGCAGCGCTTCGAGCAGCGGCGGCACGGCCCGTGCTTTCAGTTCGGCGACCTCGGCCACGGCCGCGGCCACCCACACCAACGCGTCGGCACGGCGCAGGTTGTGCGGCTCGGTGGCCGCCACCTGCAGCAGCCAGGTCAGCCGCGCGTCGGCCAGTTCGGGCGCCAGCCGGGCCAGCGGCCGCAGCGGCCAGGAGGCCACGCTGACGATGCGGTTCACGTCGTGATGCCGCCCCGCCGCGTCGAACGCTTCGTCGAGCACCGCCAGCGCTGCGACGCGGTCGGGTTGCCACTCGGCCACATAGGCCAGCGACTGGCAGCGGTACCACGGGCTGTCGATGGACCGCGCCACGGCCAGCGCCTGGTCGTAGTCGGCGGCGGCGAGCCAACCCGCCAGCGTACTCCGCTCGACATCCTGGTACGGAACCTCGACGCCAGCCGGCAGCCCCGCCTCGGGCATGGCGCAACCCCTCTGCTGCAGCGTAGCCGGCGGCGGCCGCGCGCGTCAAGCCGGCGCGCGCGGCGGGTGTGCTGCCAGGCGAGTGGGCCGTGCGGTTCGCCGCTCACCACCTCCTGGCCGACCCTCTCTTCGCCCGCGGGCCCCAGCCGGATGCGGCTCTCGGCGGCGCCAGCCGATGAGGGCGCCAGGGCGGCCAAGCAGCGCCCGCGAGCGGGAGGGCGAAGCTCTTGCTGAGCCGGCCGTGCGGCGGTTGGCCACCAGAGCGGGACCTGGCCTCGTGCGGTCGTTGCCGCTCGCCGGCGGGCGTACGGCCGGCTCAGCAGGAGCTTCGCCCTCCCGCTCGTCGTCGGCGCTGATCGGCGACTATGCGCCGCAGCGAGGGAGTCGCGGCCGCGGTGGTGCGCCCAGCAGCGCCCACCAATCCGGAAGCACACCCCGCGCGGCCGCCGAGCGAGAGAAGGGATCGGCGCACGGGTGCATAATGGCATAGCGCCGGCGCAACCACCTCGCGACGCGGCGACGACCCGCCTTCTCAGTGATCGGAGGGGGCAAGGAGCGATATCAGTGAGTGCCAAGAGACTGTCCGACACCCAAGCCCATGTGGCCAAGGCGCCGACCATCGGCGTGTTCGCCACTGGCGACCCGCGCATCGACGCCGAATCGCGCCAGCGCTGCCAGAACATCTGTGAGATGGCGGCCAACCTCATCGCCGACCGCGTGAAGCTGCCCGACGGCTCGCCGATCAAGGTCGTCTGGAGCCCGATCCTCATCGACGGCGAGAAGCAGGCGGACCAGGTGGCCCGGCAGTTCGAGGCCGAAGGCGTGAACATCCTCGTCGGCGTGCCCGACACCTGGTCGTTCCCGCAGCTCACGCTGATCTCGCTGCTGGCGCACTTCCCCAAGGACACGCCGCTCAACCTGACCTGCGGCAACAGCGGCCCGAAGCCCGGCGTCGTCTACGTCCACGCGGCCAACGGCGCTCTGGCGCAGATGGGTCGCCTGGCGCACATCAACGTGGGCACCTGGCCGGACACCGGCAGCCACCCGCAGATGACCGACGCCACCGCCGACGCGCTGATCGACTGGTGCTACGCCGCGCTGACCAAGGTCGGCCTGAAGGGCCGTCGCGTGGTGGTCTTCGGCCATGACAGCATGGGCATGGAGACCGCGCTGGCGCACGTCATCCCGACGCGCAACCTGCTCGGCCTCGAGATCACCCGGCTCGACATGAAGCTGCTGGTGGACATGCTGGCCAAGAAAGCCTACTGCCCCGACGAGCTGAAGGCCCTGCGCGCCTGGATCGAGCAGGTCTCCGGCGGCGTGACGCTGCGCGACGACGCCGACAGCGAGCGGTTCAACACGTCGCTGGCGATGTACCTGATCACCCGTGACCTGCTGAAGGACCTCGACGCGGTCGGCGGCGGGTTCATGAGCCAGCTCGAATGGGGCAGCGATCCACGCGGCGTGCCGCTGCCGGTGGCCGACGCGATGGAGTCGCTGTTCAACAGCACCTTCGACCACAACGGCCCGAAGGCGGCCCTGCCCTATGGCACCGAGGCCGACGTGCAGGGCCTGCTGACCATGCTCTACTGCACCTGGCTGTCCGGCGGCAACCCGCCGCTGTTCATGGACTTCCGCAAGGTCTGGGAGCCGTGGGAGATCAACCAGAAGGCCGCCGCGCTGGGTCTGGGCGACGTGGAGCCCGACGCGCTGTGGCGGCAGAAGGGCCTGGTCGACGGCGACAACAGCGGCAGCGCCTCGTTCAACTGGGCCGGCCGGCCCGGCGCGAGCGCCGAGGAGTGCATGAAGGGCGTGACCTTCCCGCTGGCCGATCCGGGCTACTTCCCCGGCGGCGGCAACTCGGCCACGTTCTTCTCGCCGGGCGGTATTGAGGGCATCGCCAGCCGCCTGGCCTACAGCGCCGAGCAGAACGTGTTCGCGCTGCTCTGGGACGAGGCCAGCACGGTGGACCTGCCGGCGAAGCTGGCGGCGGCCGTGGCCGAGACCTCGACGCCGGACTGGCCGCACACCTGGGTGGTGCCGAAGTACGCCAGCATGGGCGAGTACAAGCAGTTCGCGCCGGCCAACCACTTCCACATGACCTGGAACCTGAAGCCGGCCGTGCTGGAGTACTGGATGGATATGGCCAACGTGCTCAGCCTGACGCCATGGCAGGCGCGCCCGAGCTACATCGAGGGGGTCGACCGGCCCACGCCGCTGCTGCACCTGCTGAACGGCGGGGAGGTGGCGTGCAAGGTGAAGGCGGCGGGACGGTAACAGACGTCTGTGCGCCACGACAGCCCCCGCGACCCAAGCTGGTCGCGGGGGCTGTGCCGTTTGGGCTACACTGGCAGTGTCGGGCAGGAGCGCCGCAGTGGTCGATCGCGCAGCACGGGACCGGGCGGCTGCCTGCATCGAAGGCTTCCTGGCCGAGCAACTCACGGCGTTTGAGCTCGACGCAGCGCTGACCGAAGGCGCTCACACCGACGACCGGACCTTGCAGTCCGTCGGGCAGGAGGTGTGGGGGTTCTACGACGACTGCACGGACCACCTGGTCGCCTGCGATAGGCCGCGGTGGGACTACCTGCACCGGCTGCTGCTGCTCCTCCGCTCCGACGCCGAGTGCGTGGTCGACCCGGTTCGCTGGCGGTGGGGCTGGCCGCAGGGAGCGTCGGTCGCCGCGCTGGCCGTGTTCGTGGTCGTGGCTTGCCAGAATGGATGGGACGACACGCTGGTCCTGGTCACTTGGCCGTTCGGCCTGGCCTCGGTCGCGATCTACTGGCTGGGCCGTCTGGCCCCCGCCGCGCAGCGCTCGGCGACACTGCCGTTCGCGACGCTGACGGAGCTGCGCGGCGTCTGGCGACGCGTGCCCGGGTTCCGCAAGCATCGTCTGCCGGACCGCGTGGCGAACCGTCGCATCCGGCCGGTGGCGGATCCGCTCATGGCCGTCGCGAAGTACGTGCCCTGGCTGCTGTTCGGCCCGGTGGTGCTGTGCTTCCAGGCACTGCCGTGGCGCGAGTGGCCGGTACGGGTCGAGGTCGCCTCGACCTCGGCCGACAGCTTAGTAGCCGCTCGGAGATCCTGTCCGGTAGGGACGGGGCCTGGTGCCCGCCCTGTCACTGCCCGGTTGGCGCTTGGTGGCCCGCAGCCGGGCGACCCAAGGGTCGCCCCTACGGGACAACATCACCGGCAGGCTGCCTAGCCGTCGCGCCGCCTGCCCCACCCCACGAACCAGGCGGTCATCACTCCCGATCGCCGCTAGCACGCGGCAGACCTGCCCCAGCCGCGCGGCTCAGCCGGCGCTCCCAACGCACACGGCGCCCACCGCCGGCTGGCGGTGGGCGCCGTGTGTTCAGAGCCGGACCAGGTCGCTACTTCTCGGCGATGGTGAAGGTCCACTGGAAGCGAGACACGTTGCCGGCCGCGTCGCGGACGCGGATGGTCAGCGTGTGCTGCCCCGGGTCTTCAGGCAGCGCCGGTCGCTTGATGCGCTCGAAGCGACTGTCGAACAGACCGTCGACGGGCATCAGCGCCTTCCACTCGTCATCGTCGTAGCGGTACTCGGCGCTCGCCAGGTAGGTCCCGTCGTCGCCGAACTCCAGCACCTCCGGCGGAGCCGCATCCGGCACCAGCGGCTTGCCCACCAGGAACGGCCCGGCGTTCTGCACGCGGAACGGCCGCGACACGGCCTCCGCCTGCTTCGGGTCGTCGGGGTTCCGCAGATCGTCGTACGCCACGACCTTGACGCGGTAGAGCCCGTCGGGCAGCGCCGTGGTGTCCCACGTGATGGACTCGTCGGACAGGTTCTTCTCCTTGACCGCCTTGGCCTTCGCCTTGCCCGGTTCTTTGTCGCCCGGCTCGGGCTTGGCCTTCTTCGACGGCGGCTTCGTGCCGGGCCGCTCCTTGCCCGCCTTGCCCGAATCGCCGATGCTGCTGTCCAGACGCCGCCACAGCCGCCGCAACCAGCCCGGAGCAGCAACCAGCGCCACACTGCCGGCATCGGCCTTGGCCTCGCCGCCCTTGGGCGCCGCTTTCGGCTTCGCCTTGCCGGCGGCCGGCCCGTCCTTGTCGTCGGGGTCCTGGCCCTCCTTCGACTTGCCCTCCTTGGCCTTGCCTTCCTTGCCCTCACCGTCCTCGGCCGCCGCCTCCACCTTGGTCCACTCCTTGGAGCCGGCTGGGGCGTAGAAGACCTCGTAGTGCAATTTGTCGTCGTCGGGATCCTCGGCCTCCCACTTGACCTTGAGCTTGCCGCGCACCACGGCACCGGTCTCGGGCTCCTTGATGGCCACCGTCGGCGGACGGTTGAGGGTGCGGTAGAGCAGGTCCACGCGATCCAGATGGCAGACCCCGTCAGCCCCGGCGAGCAGCGTGGCCCGGAACTGGACGTACCGCGCCGCCGGCGACGGCACGGGCGAACCGTCCGGCGCCGCCAGCATCGGCGACCAGCCGCTCCAGGCCTTGTCCGGATAGGCCGTGTTACCGGTGCGCGTCTCGATCAGGATCCGCGCCTCCTTGCTGTTGGAGCCGCGCCAGCGCACCATGCCCCAGCGGGCCCTGGTGCCCGCGTCGTGGATGGGCGACAGGTAGGTGCCGCGGCGCGAGCCGCCGAGGGCCATCGCGACCACTTCGCCCGATCCGGCGATGGTCGTCACCAAGGCGTTCTTCGCCGCGCCCAGCCCCAGCACGAAGGGCTCTTCCGAGTGGTAGATCTCGGTGATCTCACCGTCGGCTTCGAGCCGGTGCAGGCGCGCTGGCGAGGCGGTGCCGGCGTAGACGGTGTTGCCGATCGCCGTCATGGCGTAGACGTCGCCGCCCTCGCCGAGGGCCAGTTCGGTCACCTGCCCGTCAGGCTCCAGGCGGTACACCGTGGCAGCCCCGGCGGCACCCACGTAGACGCGCTTGTCGGTGGTGGCCGCCAGGCTCAGCACGCCACCGTCGGGCACCTGGAACAGCGACTCCACTTCAGTGCCCTTCACCCGGTAGACCTTGCCCATGGGCCAACTGCCCACGGCCACGCCGCCGTCCGGCATCGCGGCCATCGCCAGCAGGTGGCGGTCCGCCGCCTGCAGCACCACCGCGGCGACACCGGCCGCGGTGACGTGGTAGAGGCGACCGCGGTTGCCCGTGGCCGCGTACAGCCCGCCACCGGCCGCCGGGGCCAGTTGCCAGATGTAGCGCTCGGGCAACGTCGCCAGGACCTTCGAGAGGCCCTTGCCGCGGACCTGGTAGATGCGGCCCGACGGAATGCCGCCGACCGCGACGCTACCGTCGCCGAGGGCCGTCAGGGCCTGCAAGCCCGCGTCGTCGGTCTCGAGCCAGACCTCCGCCTTGCCGTCCGGCGCCATGCGGTACAACTTCGCCCGCGGCCCCCAGGAGCCCACCATCAGCCCGCCGTCCGGCCGCGGCAGCACCGCCCAGAGCCGTTCCGCATCGGGCCGGCCCAGCGAGGACACCGCCGGCGCCAGCCCGACCCGGCCGCTACTGCTGCCGTAGGTGCCGGTGAACTTGCCTTCGGCGAAGCCCTTGCTATCGACCAGCGACCAGACACCCATCGGTCGCCCGATCGGCTCGCCGTCTTCGTCTTCGCTCGACTTGGACTGGTCGTCGTCCTCGCCCGAGGGCTCCTTGGCCACCTTGCCCGCTTTCGCGAGCTCGTCGAGCTCCTCCCAGGTGGGCATCTTCGGTGGCTTCTTCAGCTCCAGCGAGTCCGTCACGTCGGGCGGCGCGTCCGCCGCCGGGCCATCGCCCTTCGACGGCTTGTCGCCCGGTTTGTCGGTCGGTGTCGCCTCGCCCCCGGTACCGCGCCGCTGCGGCCTGGACGGCGCGAGCCACGAGCGCCGCACCGTCCGCGGCCGATAGCGCTGGCAAGTGTCGCGCAGCAACTGCGCCATCTGCTCCGGCGTCACCGAGGTCCGCCGCGCCGGCCGCAGCATCCAGGTCAACTCGGGCCCCAGATCGCCGGCGCCCAGGATGTTCGTGATCGCGCTGTCACCACCGGGCAGCTCGCCGACCGGGCCGGTCGGCTCCTGCTGCATCGGCGGCGGCTCGATGTTGAGGCCGGGCCGCTCGCTCTTCTGAGCGCCTTGCCGCGGCGCCTCGTCGCTCGCCACCTCGACCATCACCGCCGCCACGCCGGCCACCACGTCCGAGGTCGGGACCACGCGCTCCTCGATATCGCGGAACTGGCGCATACCGTCAGCGTTGCTGCTGGCCAGCGGCCCGACGATCGGGTCCGGCAGGTCCGGCAACTGCTTGCGGTTGATCTCCAGACCGGCGGTCGGCAACACCGTCTCGACCACCACCGAGTCGTTCCGCACGCGGTTGTTCAGCCATTCGACCAGCGTCGGCACGTCATTCGGCATCGGCGGCGGGTTGATCCGCGGCCGCAGTGCAAAGGCGTCGTTGCCGCCGATGAACAGCAGGATCAGCGGGCCGCCCGGCGCGTTCTCGGGCACTTCCACCGGAATGGTGAGCGGCGTCGAGCCGCCGCCGTAGGGCTTCAGGTAGAGCGTCACGGCCACCTTCTGGCCGGGGCGCACCACCTGCTGCGAGACCTGCGCCCGCTCAATGGCGGCGAACCGGCGCGCGGCCTCGAACTGCAGGTCCACGTTGACCGACTGCACCGGCGCCTCGCCAAACGGGTTCTGCCGCAGCAGCGTCAAGGTCGAGAACAAGTCCAGCAGCGGGTTGACGCCGAACATGCCGAGGGCCTTGCTGTCGAAGCTGTTCTCGCGAACGATCTTCAGCGGCTGCCCGTTTTGCTTCACGCGGGTGGTGATCTCGATGCGCGTGCTGGTCACGCCGTCGAAGTAGGCGCCGGCCACGTTCTGCACGGCCATCTGCATCAGCAGTGTGGTCAGGATCTCGGTCAGACCGGGTTGCCGCAGCAGGTCCACGCGGAAGTCGCGCGCGGAGCCGCGGTCCTTCTCGGTCAGCGTGTAGCGCACGCCCACCGTGTCCGCCGGGGCACCGATCTTGCCACCGATACAGGTCGTCCGGTCCTGGCTGATGCGGCCGATGCGCTTGATGGGTCCGCCGAGTTTGCTGGAGCTCAGCGAACTGCCGATGACGGTGTGGATGTAGGCCGTCGCCATCGGCATGTCCACCCGGCCCAGGTTGAACATCGGGTGACCGAAGCCGAGCACCAGGTTCTCATCGCGATAGGTCAGCGTGCCGACGCCGGTCAACTGGATATCGCCATAGGTGATCGGGACGGCGATGGCCGCGCCCGGCGAGAAGTCGACCTCGGTGTCGGGCGACGCGCCACCTCCCGAGACCTGCATCGGCAACAGGTTGAACGGCTCGAAGACTCGCTCCAGCAAGCGCAGGGCCGGGCCGCTCAGGCCACGCACGAACAGTGGCGTCTGGACCGGCACGAGCACACCGACATCACTGCGGGTGCGGCCGAGGCGCTCGGCTTCGCCGCGGTTCGGCGCCACGCGCACCTCATTGACCGTCTGGCCGCCCACCTCGAGCGTGCCGCCGACCGGGCGCAGCGAGCCCTCGAGCGGCCGCGGCGCTGCCGCCAGACGCCCGTCCTGGCGCTCCTTGCGAAGCTGCCGGCGGGCGCGGGCCGCCTTCGCCTCGGGGTGCTGCGGGTCGTACTGACTGATCATCTGCTCAATCGGCGTGACCCCGGCGATGGGCTCCTTCTGGAACGACCAGCCGTAGGCCAGCGCGCCGATCATCTTGCCGTCGATGTAGATGGGGCTGCCGCTCATGCCGGCGATGATCCCGTAGCCCTTGGTCACCACCGGGCCGTTCTCGACGCGGATCAGGATCATGTCGGTTTCGAACTCGAAGCTCTCGAGCACGCCGATCACGGTCACGTCGAACCGGTCGATGCGCGTGCCCTCGAACACGGTCTTGCCGTAGCCCTTCATGCCGATGCGGACGTCGTCCAGCGGCATGATGGCCGGCGCCGCCTGCGCCGCTCCCGGCCACGCCAGCCCGGCCGCCAACGCGACCGTCAGCAGTGCTCTCGCTGCGATACGGGTCATCGCCCAGTTCCCTTCAGCAGGTTGTCAGTTCTCGTCATGGCAGCAGATTGGTGCGCGTCTGAATATCCAGCCGGGTTTGCGCTGGTTCGGCCGCCAGGCCGGTCAACGTCAGTTTCAGGTCGACCTTGCCGGTACCGTAGCTGCTCTGGCTACGGCCTTCGGCCACATCCCACGCCGTGGTGGTCGTGCCGGCGCTGCGGCCCTCCACGCGAATCGGCAGTTCCAGACCGCCCAGGCGCAGCTTGCCCTCCGACGGCGGGATCGGCACTTCGTAGCGCGTCTGGATCTCGGCCAGGTTGCGCCCTTCGGCCTGGCGGAACCGCATCAAGGTGCTGCTGGCCCGTGCAGTCAGCCGGCGCCCGTCTCTGGCCACGATGGGCACTTCGCGCTCCCAGGTCGCCCCGGGCTGCACGTCCTGCTCGGGGAAGGCCGCCAGCCGCGTCGCCGCCAGCACGTCATCCAGCCGCAGGTCCAGCGCCATCTCGCCGGCTTGCCGCGGGGCCAACCGCTTGACCTCGAGCACCTCGCCGGTGTTCTTCACCCGCAGCCGCAGGTTCTCGCCGGGCGTCTGCTCGGTCGAACTCTCGCCTTGCACGGTGGTGGTGGCCTGACCCGACAGGCTGCGGCTGTCGAGCCACCAGCTCTCGCGGTCCGCCGGCGCCACGGTCTTCAGCGACCGCTCCTCCACCGCGCGTAGCTCGAGCGGCAGGTTCTGTTCGCCAAGGGCCGACTCCACGGTCATGGCGCCTTTGGCCGAGACCGTCTCGCGGTAGCGTAGCTCCTGCCCCGTCTGCCAACCATAGCGCAACTGCACCGCGCCCACTGCCAACGGCACGCAGAGCAGAACCGTCATCGCCTGCAATCGCTTCATCACCGGCCTCCGCCCGCCGCGGCGGCCGCCGCATCCGGCACCGCGGTGGCGGTCACGGCCAGGTCGAGCTTCAGGGTCACTGTGGCCAGACGGACCTCGCTGCCGCGCCGACGGAACTCCAGGCGCAACTCCAGCGGGCCCTTGGCCCCCTTTACCCGTCCGGGCACCAGGGCGAAACGACTGCTCACCGTGCCGCTGAGCGTGCCACTGAGCACCACCTCGCGCGCCGGCGTCGGCAAGTTGGGCAACGACGCCTCGAAGGCCGTCTCCAGCAAAGCCAGCGCGGTGTCGTCGGTGGTCTCCTGCCCGATGAAGCGTCCGCGCACCGTGAAGGGCGACTCGGCCGTGGCCGCAACGCTCCACGACTGCCCCGGCACCATCGCTTTCGGCGGCAGCAAGCCGATCTCGATCATGGTCAGCAGTTCGCTCAGGTCGAGGTCGAAGGGCAGCTTGTCGAACTCACCGGTCGGTTCGCCCTCGACCACGCCGACCTCGTCGCCCGGCACCAGTCCCGCCCAGCCGACCCGGCCGCTGGGCGCCACGCGCAGTCGCCAGGTGCGCCAGGGACGCCGGTCCTGGTACGTCGCGTTGGCCAACCGCAGGACCATCTTGGCTTCGCGGCAGACCGCGAGCAACCAGGCGTGTTCCGGCTCGACCTCCTCGACGCGCCATTCGCGACGCGCCTCGCCGCTGACGTCGAGTTGCAGCCGCTGCGCCCCTTCGGGCCGCAGGCGGACCAACTCGCCCTGGCCGGTGACCGCCTCGCCGAACGCAAATCGCTCGCCGGCCTGGTACTGCACGCGGAAGGCGACCGGCTCCTCGCCCCAGCCGATCTGGGACGAGCCGACCACCACCGCTGCCAGCAGGCCGAGTACACGCACGCGCGTCAGTCTTCCAGAACCGTCTTCGTGTTGAGCTTCAGCCGGCCGCCGAGCTTGATGCTCTTGCCGCCGTCAGGGGCCAGCGTCATCTTGCCGACCACACCGACGGTGCTCGTTTCGGCAATCGTGCGACCGCGCTTGACGGAGAAGTAGCTGCGGATCAGACCGCTGATGGTGCCGTCGATCTTCAGGTTGAGCTGCTTGCTGTCGCTGTCTTTCGGTGTCCGCAACGGCACCTCGAACCCGGTCTCAATCTCGGCGCACTCCTCGCCGCGCACCTTCACCAGCCGCCGGAACGCCGCGGTGGCCTTCACCTCCACCGGCGTTCGCACCGCCTTGTCGTCGGGCGTCAGATCGACGGCGATGACGTCCGTCCATTCGGCGCCCGGCTCCACGTCGCCCTCGGGCAGCATCAAGCCGTCGAACACCTGCTGCACGATGTCCAGTTCGTCCAGCTTGGTGCAGAAACCCATCGACGGCTCGCCGTCCTTGCTCTTGTCCTTCTTGCCCATCGTCTTGCGCTCGAGCACCTTGCCTCGTGACGTCAGGCGCACGCGCTCGGGCGGGTTGAGCTGGTCGTCGTGCTGCGTCTTCCCGCCGTCATGGGTGACGGTGGTCTTGTTGGACAGGTTCTCAATGTCGAGGGTGAACCCGCTCTCCTCGGCCTTGCGCACCGTCTGCTGCACGCGGCTGTCGCTCCGGAACTGCAGTCGGCTGTGGTCGCCCTTCGGCCCGTCGCCGCTGAAGGCCATCGCCATTTGGTCGCGATAGACCATCTTTTCGCCGCCAGCCAGCTTGTAGCGCAGCACCACCGCCGGCGACGGCGCCACCAAGGCCAGCGTCAGACCTACGACCAAGCTCCAGCGTGTCACCGTTCGGTCTCCCAGTAAGCCGTCAACAGCTCCTGGAGCAGTTCTCGAAACGCCAGCGTCTCGAACTCCTCCGAGCCGACCAACTCGAACCAGATCTCGTCGTCCTGGCCGCGGTGTTTGACCTGCACGCGCGACCCGGACCGCTCCGGCGGCGGTGTCATCGCCGACCACGGCGTCAGACTGGCCCGCCGCCGCAGCTCCACCTCACCGAAGCGATGCGGTGCCGTCCGCACGATCAGGCGCAGCCCCTCGGGCCGGCTGGTCCGCACTCGCGCCCACCAGCGCCGGCCGCCGGTCGGCGTCAACGCCACGTGCTCACGGTTTCGCCAATCCGGTTGCCCGACCTTCTCATCAGTCTGCGTCAGAATCGCCAGCAGCGCCGTCAGATCATCGCCGCGCCACTTGGCCTCGGTGCGATGGCTGAAGGCCAACTGCAGCCGGTGCCAGCGCTCGTCCGGATCGTCAATCAGCTCGGCCGTCGCCTCGCTCGCCACGTGCACCACTTCACGCTCGGCATCGAGCACTTGCCGCAGCACCGCGCCGGTGTGCGAGCCCGCCTCCGCGGCGACCATCTCGGGCGTGCCCGTGGCCACGATCTCGCCGCCTCCCTCGCCGCCCTCCGGCCCCAGGTCGATCACCTGGTCGGCGTGCTTGATGACCTCCAGGTTGTGCTCGATGACGATGACGGTGTTGCCCTCGTCGACCAACCGGTCCAGCACCTCCAGCAGCCGCGCGATGTCCTCGAAGTGCAGCCCGGTGGTCGGCTCATCCAGCAGATAGAGCGTGCGGCCCGTGCTCGGCCGCGACAGCTCCTTGGCCAGCTTGACCCGCTGGGCCTCGCCGCCCGACAGCGTCAACGCGCTCTGGCCGAGCGTCAGGTAGTCCAGGCCGACGTCGGACAGGGTCTGTAGCGGCCGCCGCACCATCGGCACCGCCTGGAAATGCGCCAGCGCCTGCGCCACCGTCATCTCCAGCACGTCGGCAATCGACTGGTCCTTGTAGCGGACCTGCAGCGTCTCATGGTTGTAGCGCTTGCCCTCACACTCCTCGCAGGGCACCCAGACGTCAGCCAGGAAGTGCATCTCGATGCGCCGGGAGCCCAGGCCCCAGCAGCTCTCACACCGGCCGCCCGGCCGGTTGAAGCTGAAGCGCGCCAGGTCGTAGCCGCGCGCGCGGCTCTCGGGCAGCGTCGCGAACAACTCTCTGATGGCATCGAAGACGCCCACATAGCTCGCCGGGTTACTCCGCGGATTGTCTCCGATCGGGTGCTGGTCGATGCTGATCACCTTGTCCAGGTACAGCAGGCCGTCAATCCGCTCATGCCGGCCGACGGTCACCTCGGCCCGGTGCAGCTCTCGCGCCAAGGCCGGGTAGAGCACCTCGTTGACGAGCGAGGACTTGCCGCTGCCGCTGACCCCCGTGACCACCGTCAACGTGGCCAGCGGGAAGTGCGCGTCGATGCCCTTGAGGTTGTGATGCCGCGCGCCGATCACGCTCAACGTGCGACCGTTGCCCAGTCGCCGCGTGCCTCGCGTCGGGATGGACTTGCGGCCGGACAGGTAGCGGCCGGTCAACGAGGCATCGTCGGCGCAGATGGCCGCCGGCGTGCCGGCCGCCACGATCTGGCCACCGTTGGCACCGGCGCCGGGACCGAAGTCGAGGACGTGGTCGCCACTGCGGATCGCGTCGGGATCGTGCTCGACCATCAGCACGGTGTTGCCCAGGTCGCGCAGGTTGCGCAGCGCTTGCAGCAGCCGCGCGTTGTCGCGTTGGTGCAGACCGATGGTCGGCTCGTCGAGGATGTAGAGCACGCCGGTGAGGCCACTGCCGATCTGGCCGGCCAGCCGGATGCGCTGGGCTTCACCGCCGCTCAACGTGCCACTGGCGCGCCCGAGGGACAGATAGCCCAGACCGACGTCGGTCAGGAACCCGAGCCGGCGGCGGATCTCGCGCAAGGGCTCGGCGGCAATCTGCGCTTCGCGCGCCGACAGGTCGAACCCGTCGAAGAACGACCGGGCCTCGGTCAGCGAGCGTTCGCCCAGTTCGTGCAGGTCCAGTGCGCGGAATCGGACGGCGGCGGACTCGGGCCGGAGCCGGCCACCGTGGCAGTCCTGACACGGCACATCGCGGCGGAGCGGCGCGATGTCGTCGCGGTGGTGCCCGTGCTCGTACAACTCGCCAAGGGCCGGAATCAGGCCCGCGTAGGTGACCGTCGTCGCCGCGCCACCATCGCTGGTGAACGGCACCACCGCATCGCTGCCCCAGAGCAGCACCTCGAGGTCACTGCGCGGCCAATCGCGCAGCGGCACCGTGGCCTGCCAGCCCATCTGCTCGCCGACCGCCTCCAGTGCCACGCGGAACGGCCGCCGGCGCAGCAGCAGCGACAGCACCGGCACCGCGCCCCCGCGGAGTGTGGCGGCCGGGTCGGCGATGACCAGCGCCGGATCGACGCCGAACCCATAGCCGAGTCCCTCGCACCGCTCGCACCAGCCCAGCGGCGAGTTGAAGCTGAAGCTCTGCGGCGTCAGCTCCTCGTACGCGCGGCCGCATCCGCTGCACGTCCAGCGGCGGCTGAACAGGATGTCGCCCGGCCGGACGCCGCTGGCTTCCTGGCCCGGCAGGACCTCGACGATCATCTGCCCGTCGCCGCGCTCCAGCGCCAGGTCCACGGCTTGGGCCGTGCGCGACCGCCGCTCCGGACGCACGATCAGCCGGTCGACGACCACCTCGACGCGGTGCCGACGGCGACGGTCCAGAGTCGGCACGCTGTCCAGTTCCGCCACCTCGCCGTTGAGGCGCACGCGCACGAAGCCGTCGCGCCGCAACCGCGCGAACGCCTCGTCGTAGGTCTCGTTCCGTCCGAGCGCCAGCGGCGCCAACAGGTTCAGGCGCGTGCCCACCGGCAACGCCTGGATGCGGTCGGTCATCTCATCGGCCGTCTGCCGGCCGACCCGCTCACCGCAGTCGATGCAGTGCCGCACGCCGAGGCGGGCCCAGAGCAGCCGCAGGTAGTCGTGGACCTCGGTCACCGTGCCGACGGTGCTGCGCGGGTTGCGGCTGCCGGGCCGCTGCTCGATGCTGATGGCCGGCGACAGGCCCGAGACGAAGTCGACCGGCGGTTTCTCCAACTGGTGGATGAACTGCCGGGCATAGGCCGACAGGCTCTCCACGTAGCGGCGTTGGCCTTCGGCGTAGATGGTGTCCAGCGCCAGTGAGGTCTTCCCGCTGCCGCTCGGGCCGGTCAGCACGGTGAGCTGGCCGCGCGGGATCACCGCGTCGATGTTCTTCAGGTTGTGGGCGCGCGCGCCCTTCACCACCACCGCTTCGATCGGCGCCCACGGTGACGGCCGGTCGGCGGCCACGGACTCCGCGGCGCCGGGCGCCGACGGCGCCTCGCCGACACCCAGCAGCGGCCGCAGGTAGCGTCCGGTGTGGCTGGCGGCCACCGCCGCGACCTCCTCCGGCGTGCCGCAGGCCACCACCTGCCCGCCCTCGGCGCCGCCCTCCGGACCCAGGTCGATCAGGTAGTCGGCGGTCTTGATCACGTCGAGCTGGTGCTCGATGACCACCACGGTGTTGCCTTCGGAGACCAGCCGGCCGAGCACGTCGAGCAGCTTGCGGACGTCCTCGAAATGCAGACCCGTCGTCGGCTCGTCCAGGAGGTAGAGCGTGCGACCGGTGCTGCGCCGCGCCAACTCGCGCGACAGCTTGATGCGCTGCGCTTCGCCGCCCGAGAGCGTCGGCGCCGGCTGGCCGAGCTGGATGTAGTCCAGTCCGACGTCGTGAACAGTCTGCAGCACCCGTCGAATCGCCGGCAGGTCGGCGAAGTGCTCCAGCGCCTCGGCCACGCTCATCCGCAGGATGTCGGCGATGCTGGCGCCCTTGAACCGCACCTGCAGCGTGTCCTGCTTGAACCGCGCGCCGGCGCAGACGTCGCACTCGACCCAGACATCGTCGAGGAAGTCCATCTCGATGCGCTGGTAGCCCAGGCCCTCGCAGGCTTCGCAGCGCCCGGCGGCCACGTTGAAGCTGAAGTGGCCTGGCCCGAACCCGCGCAGCAGCGCCTCGGGCAGCTTCGCGAACAACTGCCGGATCGGGTCCAGTGCCTTGGTGTAGGTGGCCGGGTTCGACCGCGGCGTGCGACCAATCGGCGACTGGTCAATCGCGATCACCTTGTCCAGGTGCTCCAGCCCGTCAATGCGCGTGTGCTGGCCCGGCTGGGTCTCGGCGCCGTTCAGGTCGCGGGCCAGCGCCGGATAGAGTATGTCGTTGATCAGCGACGACTTGCCCGACCCGCTGACACCGGTGACGCACACCAGGGCGCCGAGCGGGAAACTGACGTCGATGCCGTGCAGGTTGTTGTGCGCGGCGCCGACCACGGTCAGGCGCCGGTCCGGCTCGACCACGCGGCGTTCGGTGGGCACGGCGATGGCGCGCCGCCCGGACAGGTAGTCGGCGGTCAGCCCCGCACCGGCGGCCACCTCGTCGGCCGGACCGGCCGCTACCACCTGACCGCCCAGACGGCCTGGCCCCGGTCCGATGTCGACCAGCACGTCGGCCTCGCGCATGGTCTCTTCGTCGTGCTCGACCACGATCACGGTGTTGCCCAGGTCGCGCAGGCGCCGGAGCGTGCTCAGCAAGTGCCGGTTGTCACGCTGGTGCAGCCCGATGCTCGGCTCGTCGAGCACATAGGTGACCCCGACCAGGCCGGCCCCGATCTGGCTGGCCAGGCGGATGCGTTGGCCCTCACCACCCGACAGCGACGGCGCGGCGCGGTCGAGCGACAGGTAGTGCAGGCCGACGTTCAGCAGGAAGTTGAGGCGCCCGCGGATCTCTTTCAGCAGGTCGGTACCGATCACCGCCTGCTGGCCGACGAGCTGCGCGGCGTCGAAGAAGTCGGCCGCGCCGGCGATGGTCAGGTGGCAGACCTCGCCGAGGTTGAGGCGCTCGAAGCGCACCTTGAGCGCCTCCGGGTTGAGGCGGTAGCCGTCGCACTCGGGGCAGGGCACCAGCCGCACGAACCGGTGCAGGTGATGATCGTCCTCGGCCAGCTTGTGCTCGACCTCGCCCTCGCGGTACTCGAAGGTGCTCATCAGACCATCGTAGCGCTGGCGGTAGTGGTACTCCTGGCCGCGGTGGCTGCGGTAGGTGAAGTCCACCATCTCGCCGGAGCCATAGAGCACCACCTCGCGCTGCTCGGCGGACAGTGCCGCCCAAGGCTGGTCACAGGTGAACCCGAAGTGGTTCGCCAGGCCGGCCAGCAGGTGCTTCAGCCGCAGCGTGTTCGGGCGGCCCCAAGGCGCGACGGCGCCCTGGTTGAGCGACAGTCGCGCGTCGGGCACGACCAGCGCCTCATCGAGCATCGCCTTGGTGCCCAGACCGTGGCACAGCCGGCACATGCCCTGCAGGCTGTTGAAGCTGAACAACTGCGGTGACGGCTCGGCGTAGCTGGTGCCGCAGACCGGACAGGACAGCGTGCGCGAGAAGAAGATGTCCTCGGCTGCGTCGTCGTGGTCGGGCGCGACCACGTTGACCACCAAGGTGCCCTCGCCATGCCGCAGGGCCAGTTCGACGCTGTCGGCCAGGCGGGTGGCGACCTCGGGCTTGACCACCAGTCGGTCGATGACGATCTCGATGTCGTGACGCCGCTGCCGATCGAGTTCGATAGGCCGACTGAGATCGAGCACCTCGCCATTGACCCGCACACGCACGAAGCCAGCCTTGCGAGCCTCTTCGAACACGTCGCGGAACTCGCCGCGGCGCTGCCGGGCCACCGGCGCCAGAAGCTGGATACGCGAGCGCTCGGGCAGCGCCAGAATGCGCTCGGTGATCTCACTGCTGGACTGCCGCCCCACCGGCCGGCCGCAGCACTCGATGCACCCGAGCCGCGCGAAGAAGACGCGCAGGTAGTCGTAGATCTCGGTCACCGTGGCGACCGTGCTGCGCGGGTTGGAATCGGTCGACTTCTGCTGGATCGCGATGGCCGGCGACAGGCCCTCGATGCGATCCACCTCGGGCCGCCGCAACTGCCCGGCGTACTGCCGCGCCGAGGTACTCAGGCTCTCGACGTAGCGGCGCTGCCCTTCGGCGTAGATCGTGTCGAACGCCAACGACGACTTGCCCGAGCCCGAGACGCCGGTGAACACGATCAGCCGGTCGCGCGGCAACTCCAGGTTGACCCCTTGCAGGTTGTGCTCGCGAGCGCCGTAGACCTTGATGCGGCTGTTGTCCATCGTATCCCTGATGCGCGCGACCGGGCGCCGGCAACAAACTAACGTTCGCTGACGATGCTGTCAAGCCGGAGGGTGGCGGGCAGCGGCTGCTGATCCTCGCCAGACTGATGGCATTCTGGTGCCGAGTACCAGACCACACTGGCCCTGATCCGGACCGCGAGCTTGCCCGGCGCAGGCGCGTGGCGCCGCATCGAGAGGCCACCGCCGGACCACCACTGGCCTGCGGCCCGTCGGTACGCGGCGTTTGCGCTACTTGGGGCAGGCTCGGGTCTGGTCAAGGGCGAGCGCGGTACGGGCCTGGACTGGCACCATCCGCGTCCGCGCCGCGGCCCGAACCAGTTGTCTCGCCACCGGCAGCCAGGCGCGCGACCGGCGGCGCGGCGCGCCCCTGGGGTTGACGGCAACCGGGCCGTTCCGCTCAACGCGGCGCGCAGGTACAATGCCGGCATGTGTCGTCTGCTGCCTGTCTGCTGCCTGCTGCTCGTGCTGCCGGTGCCGCCGGTCGCGGCCGATCCGGTCGGACTGTCGGCTCACCGCCTGACTGAGCTGGCCCGCCTGCGCACCGGTACCGCCCACTTGGCCAGCAGCGCCGACCCGTCCGGCGGCAACGACGACCGCGGACACTACCGGCGCGTCGACGGCCGCGAGGCCGTGCTCATGGAGGCGTCGGGTCCGGGCCAGATCACGCGCCTCTGGAGCGCCAACCCGGCGGGCCGCCTGCGCCTCACGCTGGACGGCGCCGCCCAGCCCACCCTCGACCTCGACTTCGCCGATCTGGCCCGCGTGACCGGCGAGACGCCGCGCGTGAGCGGCTATGTCTCGGCCGCCGGCGGCGGGGTCTCGTGCTGGTATCCGATGCCGTTCGCCAGATCGGCCAAGGTCAGCGTCGAGGGCGCTGACCAGTTGTACTACCAGGTCGACTACACCACCTTCGCCGCCGGCACCGCGGTCACCACGTTCGCGCCCGGCCCGCCGACCTCGGCACCGGCGGGCGCGGCGGCACCGACCGGCGCGCCCCGCACAGTCAGCGTGCCGGCCGGCGGCCACGCCAACCTGTTCGACGTGCCGGGTCCGGACACCATCACACGGCTGGTCCTCACCATCGCGCCGTGTCACTGGCCGGTGCTGCGGCAGTTGCGGCTGCAACTCGCCTGGGACGGTCAGGCGCCCAGCGTCGAGGTGCCGTTGCTCGACCTGTTCGCCTCGGGCTTCGGCGCCGCCGGTTTCACCAGTGCGCCGATGACCGTACGCCGCTGGGACACCTTCCAGCTCGACTTCCCCCTGCCCTTTGCTCGGAGCGCTCGCGCCACACTGGTCAACCGCGGCGACGCGGCGGTCACCGCCACCGCCGCGCTGGCCTTGAGCGGGCAGCGGTCTGAGGACGCCGGCTACTTCCACGCCGCCTGGCACAGCGCCGCGACCGTGGCCGGCGAGCCACATGCCGTGCTGGACGTCACTGGCCGCGGACACTATGTCGGCACCAGCGTGGCGCTGCAAGGCGACGACGGGCTGGCGTACCTGGAGGGTGACGAAACCATCACCGTCGACGACGCAGAGTCGCTGCGGGGCACCGGCACCGAGGACTACTTCGACAGCGCCTGGTACTTCCGCCGCGGGCCGTTCGCCAACCCGTCGGCCGGCGCGCCACTGCTGCTGTGTGGCAAGGCCGCCTTGGCCGCCTACCGCTGGCACGTGGCCGACTGCATCCCCTTCCGCCGGCACGTGCAAGTGGCCCTGGAACACGGCGGCCGCAACGACGCCGCCGGCGCCACCTATCGCAGCGTGGCCTACTGGTACGGCAGCGAACCGCAGGCCGTGGCGGCCGCCGAGACGCCGCCGGAGCCACCGGCCTGTGCGGACCGGCAGGCCAAAGGCGCCAGCACGGCGTCGCTGGTGACGCTGCTCGAGAGCCTACGGGTCAGCGACGGCGCGGTGACGGCGCGCGCTGACCGCGCCGCCAGCCTGCGGACCGCTGACGGCCACTACCTGGCCGCGGAACTGGCGGCGGGCGGCTCGCTCGCGGTGCCGCTCGCAGTGCCGGCGACCGGCCTGTTCGACGTGGTGCTGAAGCTGGTCGCGGGCAGTCTCGGCCAGCAGATGACCGCGCAAGTGGACGACCGGGCACTGTCGGCGGCCGGCGCGCCGGCGCCGGAGGGCACGGCGCAACTCGCCCTCGGACGCGCCCGGTTGACCAAGGGTGCGCACACCTTGCGCCTGACGGCCGGCGCGCCGGCGCGGTTCGGCGTCGACACCGTCGAACTGCGCGAGGTGGCCAAGGTCGCCGGCGCCCTCGAAGCCGAGGAGCTGCCGTGCCGCGTGCGCGGCGGCGGCGCCACGGCGGGCGTGCAACCGTGGACCGAACTGCCGGCCGACGCCGTCCGGTCGGCCCGTGTGGTCGGCGGCGCGGTGCCCGCCGAAGCGGTGTTCAGCGGCGGGGCGCAGGTGCTGTTCACGCCGAGCCGACCGGGCGACGCGCTGACCGTGTGGTTCACGGTGCCCGAGGACGGCGACTATGGGCTGGCGGCGGCGTTCACCGCCGCGCCGGAGCAAGCGCGCTATGCCCTGGCGCTTGACGGCGCAGCGGTACCGCTGCCGCCGAGCGCCGAGCTGCCCGCGCAGACGACCGTTGGCCAGCGCGTGCCACTGGGCACCCACCGGCTGCGCAGCCGTCGCCCGCACCGGCTGACCGTCCGCGCGACGACCGTCGGCCGCCCCATCGGGCTGGACTACCTGCTGGTGCTGCCGGCCAAGCGCGGCCACGAGGCCGAGCTGATGCCGATCGCCGAAGCCCTGTCGCCGGCGACGGTCAAGGAGCGCTTCGGCGCCGAGCCGCGCTG
>CAZHGD010000088.1:23810-29879 GCA_964531735.1 uncultured Fimbriimonadaceae bacterium
CCGAAGCCCTGTCGCCGGCGACGGTCAAGGAGCGCTTCGGCGCCGAGCCGCGCTGGTCCGGCGGCGCCTACGTGCGCTTCGCGGGCGGCCACCCGGGCCAGCGCGCCGGGCTCTGCTTCTGGGCGCCGCGGTCAGGTCGCTACCGGCTGACCCTCAAGGAAGCCAAGGTGCCCGGCGGCCAGGCGTGCCGCGTCTACCTGGCGGACCGGCTCCGTGGCACCATCGACTGCTCTGCGCCGGGCGAGGCCCTCGGACGTGGTCTCGCCTTCGAGGCGTCGCTGCGCCGCGGCAGGCACCCTCTGACCGTGCAGACCGCGGCCGAGCAGGCGGCCGAGGGAGCCACCACCATCGCCCTGGACGTGCTGGATATGGAATACCTGGGCCCGTCGCTGCGGACGCTGCCGTGGGGCTATCTGGGCTGTGGGCTGTTGGCTCTGCTGGTCGTCGTCACGCGCTGCCGCCGGAGGCGGTGAACTCATGTCGTTCCGCATCGGGGTCGTCGCCTATCTGAACGCCAAGCCGCTGACCTGGGCCATCGAGCGCGGTGAGATCGCGGGCGCTGAGCCGGTCCCGGCGGTGCCGTCGGAGCTGGCGCGGCAGCTCCTCGCGGGCGAACTCGACGCGGCGATCGTGTCGTCGGTGCTGCCGCTGCGCGAGCCACGACTGGCGGTCCTCGGCGAGTGCGGCTGCATCGCCGCCGACGGTCCGGTGCAGAGCGTGCTGCTGTTCACGCGGGTCCATGTGGAGCAGATCCGCAGCGTGTCGCTCGACCGCAGCTCGCTGGCGTCGGTGGCGCTGACCCGCGTGTTGCTGGAGCGGCGCTACGGTCTGCGGCCGGTATACCGCACGGCCGCGCCGGAGCTGCACGCCATGCTGGCCGAGTCCGATGCCGCGCTGATCATCGGCGACCCGGGCCTGGCCCAGTACACGCGCGGACGGCAGGCCGACGCGGCCTACGACGTGCTCGATCTCGGCCGCCTGTGGCGCGAGTGGACCGGCCTGCCGTTCGTGTTCGCGCTGTGGGTGGCCGCGCCGCGGGTCGACCGCACGGCGCTCAGCGGTGTGCTGCGGCAGGCGCTGGTGGCCTCGCAGGCCCGGGTGGCCGAAATCGCCGCCGCCGAATCGGCGCGGCTGGCCCTGCCGGAGGAGGTCTGCCGGCATTACCTCGAACACATCGTGCGGTACGAGTTCGGCGAGCGGGAGCAGCGCGGCTGGCAGCGGTTCGGCGAGCTGGTGCGGGAGTTGGATGACCTATGAGCGTCGCGTTCATCGGCGGCACCGGGCTGTACCGCCTGGCCGGCCTGGAGTTGGAGCCGCGCCGCGTGGAGACCCGCTATGGTACGGTCACCGTGTCGGTGGGCGCCGTCGGTGCGACCGAGGTGGTCTTCCTGGCGCGCCACGGCGGCGGCCATGAGACGCCACCGCACGCGGTCAACTACCGCGCCAACCTCGCCGCCCTCAAGGCCCTGGGGGTGACGCGCGTCATCGCCAGTTCGGCGGTGGGTACGCTCTCCGCTGACCTGCCCCCGGGCAGTCTGGCGCTGCTGACCGACTTCATCGATCACACCTCCGGCCGCCCGCGCACCTTCTTCGAGGACGCGGTGGTCCACCTCGACTACACCAGTCCCTATTGCCCGCAGCTCCGCGCCGGGCTGACCCGGGCCGCCGCCGCCGCCGAGGTGGCGCTGCTGCCGTCGGCGGTGTATGTGTGCACCAACGGCCCGCGGTTCGAGACCCCGGCGGAGATCCGGATGTTCCGGCAATGGGGCGCCGAAGTGGTCGGCATGACCAGCGTGCCCGAGGTGGTCCTGGCGCGCGAGGCCGAACTGTGCTACGCCGCGGTGGCGATCGCCACCAACGATGCCGCCGGCGTCACCGGGCACACCCTGACGCACGGTGAGGTCGAAGAGATGATGGCCGCGCGCGTGCGCGACCTGGCCCGGCTGTTCACCGCCTACCTGGCCGCTGAGGCCGACGCCGACTGCCGCTGCCGGCACGCGCTGGACGAGTACCGCCAACGCACCGGCCGCGCGGACTTCGGTGTCGTGCCCGCCGCCTGATGCCCCCGAGGAGCCCCGACATGCAGCAGGCCCGTCTGGCGATCATCGGTCTCGGCCGCATGGCTTCGACCATCGATGACGAGGTCATCGGCTATCCGGGCGTCGTCCTGCCCTACAGTCTCGCCGCCACCTGCGCGGTCAGCGACCGCGTCGAGGTCGTGGCCGGCTGCGACCTGGTGCCCGAGAAGCGCGCGGCGTTCGGGCAGCGCTGGGGCGTGAAGGCGCTCTACGAGGACTACGCCGCGATGATCGCGGCCGAGCAGCCCGACCTGGTGGCCATCTGCACGCGCGCGGAGAACCACGCTGAGCTGTGCTGCGGCGTGGCCGCGCTGCGGCCGCAGGGCATCTACTGCGAGAAGGCCATCGCCTGCAGTTGCGCCGAAGCCGACGCGGTGCTCGCGGCCGTGGGCGACATCCCGTTCGCCACCGGCGTGCTGCGCCGTTACGACCCGCGCTACGAGGTCGTGCGCCAGGCCATCGCGGCGGGCGACATCGGCCAGCCGCAGGTGGCCATACACTACGCCGGCGCAAGCCTGCTGCACGGGCACGTACACAGCATCGACACCTTGCTCTACCTGCTGGGTGACCCACGGATCGCGCGGATCCGCGGCGAGCTCTGCCCGCGCACCACCGCGATCGAGCACAACCGTCTGGACCATGACCCAGCGGCGGTCTACGAGTTCGAGACCGACGGCGGCGTGCGCTGCGCCACGCACCCGGCCGGCAACTGGGAATTCGAGGTGATCGGCACCGAGGGCACCGTGCGCTCGATGAACAACGGCGCCGACGCGCTGCTGCGGCGCAAGGTGATGGTGACCGAGCAGCACCACACCATCGCTCCGGCGCCACTGCCCGCACCGCCGCCACGGTCGGCCACGCTGGTGCTGCTGGAGGAACTGGCCACCGCCGCCCTGACCGGCGGCCGCACGCGCGAGGGCGTGGGCCGGGCGCATCACGCCACCGAAGCCTGCCTGGCCGTGGCCGAATCGCACCGTGCCGGCGGAGCGTGGCTCGAGCTGCCCTTGACTTCGCGCGAGCTCTACGTCTACCACATCTAAAGGGCGTGCCGTGCGGCGCCCCGAGGTGCGCGAATGGACCTGTACTTCCTCCGCCACGGCATCGCCGAAGATGACGCGCCCACCGACGAGGAGCGGCAACTGACCGCCGAAGGCCGCGACAAATGCCGCGCGGCGGCCAGCGGCCTGGCCGCGCTGGACGTCGCCTTCACCCACGTCTGGACCAGCCCGCTCATCCGCGCGCGGGAGACCGCCGCGCTGGTGCTGCCGCAGCAGCCCGCCGAAGTGCACGGCGTGCTGGCCAACCAGGGCCCGCGCGCGCTCCTGGCCGAACTCGCCAAGCTGCCGGCCAACGCCGTCGTGTTGCTGGTCGGCCATGAGCCGCAGTTCAGCGAGACCATCGGGGCGCTGCTCGGCATCGAGTCGCCCGCCGGTGCGATCGAGATGAAGAAGGCCGGCCTGGCGATGGTCAGCGCCGACCTGCGTTCGTGGACCGCGGGCAGCGCCCGACTGGGCTTCCTGTTGACGCCGAAGCAGCTCCGCGCGCTGGGTGGCGAGTCATGAACCGCCGCGGCGGCTTCACCTTGGTCGAGCTGCTCGTGGTCATCGCCATCCTGGCCATCCTGGCGGCACTGCTGTTCCCGGTGTTCGCCAAGGCCCGCGAGCGCGCCCGCGTGACCGCCTGCGCGTCCAACCTCCGCCAGCTCGGCCAGGCGGCCGTGCTCTACTGCGACGACTACGACCAGCGTTTCCCGCTGGCCGCCGACTGGGCCGACCGCTACCACCCCGAGATCTGGGCCGGCAAGCCGGCCTATGCCGCCTTGCTGGCCAACCTCACCTACCTGACCGACGCGCTCGACCCGTATCTGCGGAACCGGCAGATCTGGCAGTGTCCGTCCGACAGCGGCGTCGGCTACGAGCCGCTGGCCTCCATCAACGCCAACGTCGCCAGCGCCTATCGGGCCTACGGCATGAGCTACAGCTACCGCACCGAGCTGGCCTTCCTGGGCTATGGCCCGGCCGACCCGCGCGACCCGTCCACCGCGAACCTGCTTAACGACCTCGACGGCGCCTGGCACTACGGCGACCGCGGACGGTACGGCACCTACCGCTACAACGTGTGGTTCGTGGACGGGCACGTGAAGATGCAGACCTACGGCCAGGTCTATGACCTCTGGTCGACGCCGCCTTAGCCGCTGGCCGCGCCCACCGGCTCGCGCAGTTGCTCCAGGGCGGTCAGCGACGCCTCGCAGAGCAGGTCGCCCACGTCCGGCCGGTATGGGTAGTAATCGTAGATCCGGGGCACCACCACCGCGGCGTAGCCGCGCCGGTCGAACTCCGCGCGGTCGGGCACGTGGCCGATGCCGTCATTGGCATAGCCCACCACCAGCGTCTGCGCAAAGTCGGACAGGTGCCGAATGCGCTGGCCGAACACCGTGAACACCTCGCCCCCACTGGCCACCAGGGCCACCTCGGCCGACAGGCGCAGGGCCTGCACTTCGGTGACGCGCACCGTGGGTGTGTCGCTGTCGAGGCGGGCCAACTCGGCGAACGACCAGTCGAGGTCGAAACGAGCTTGCGCACGCTGCTCGGGTGAGGTGTCGTGCTGCGCCAGTGCCCGTTCGGCCGCCGCGCGGACCTCGTGGACCACTTCGCGCGGCGTCGGCAGCAGCGGCAGGTGGCAAGGCGCCAGCCGGGCGGCCAGCAACGGGGCGCCGACGACCTCGGCGCCCGCCAGCGCACGGTCGACGCCGCTCGCGAGTTCGCGAGCCACCTCGGCTGTGGCGCCGGTGTGTCGCAGCGCCGGGTCGATGTCGCCGGCGGCGCCTTGCAGGTACAGCAGCCCGGCGGACGGGTGCGTCTGCGCCAGGGCGCTGGCCAACGTGCCGACGTAGTCGCGGCTGACCCGGTCGTACTCCGGCGGATGGACCACCGGATGACACGCGAAGCCGAGGACCAGGGCCAGCAGGTCATGGCCACCTTCCACGGCGACCACGTCGAGTTCGTCATGCACGGGCCCGTTCGAGGCCGCGCGGTTGACGGCGACGCCGCGGACGCGAGTCCGGCCGCGTAGCAGCGACGCCGGCTCGAGGCGGGCCTCGGCCAGTTCCACCGCGCGGGCGATGTGGCGCGGCAGCAACGCGTCGTAGACCGGCGCCATGGCGCCCCAGCCGCGCGCGAACAGAGTCGCCGGGCCGCTGTGCGTGTGTGTGCAGGCCAGCAACACCTGGCTCGGCGCGAGCGTCGTGCGGTAGGCGACCGTCTCGCGCGTGCGGGCGGCGAGTTGGGCCGGGATGGTCAGCAGGTCGAGCGCGACCAGGGCCACTTGCTGGTCGCCGTCGCGGAGCACCAGGGCGGTGGCCTGCAGGTCCTCGGCCACCCCGTGTGCGATGCGCTCACGGTAAGGGCCGTACCCGGCCAACTCCACCCCCATCGGTGGAGTGATGGGCACTTGCGCGCAGCCGGCCTGCAAGCCCTTCGACATGGTTGCTTCCTGGAGGTATTATCGTCTTCAGGTGGGCGGAGCCTTACGCTCGGCTCCCGCGATTCCGTGGCGGATTTGGCCGCCGGCCATTCGGCCTGCCGTCTGGCCGCGCCGCGGTCGTGCCACCAGCGGTGGAAAGGAGGGCATATGGCGGTCTATCTGGTCGGCCTCGACGGCGCGGCGCAAGGTCGACGCTGGCCATTGCACACCGGTGACCTGACGCTCGGCACCGACGAGGCCTGCGGTCTGCCGTTGCCCGCGGCGCCCGGGGTGTTAGCGTACCACGCGCGGCTGTCGGTGTCGCCGCGACGTATCGCGCTCTCACCGGCCCCACACGCGCCGGTGACCATCAACGGGCAACCGATCTACGACACCGTGGCCCTCCGCCCGACCGACCACGTCGGCCTCGGCAGCCTGACCTTCGGGCTCGAGTCCAGCCGCCAACCAGAAGCCGCGGTCGCGCCGCCGGCCGCCACTCCGCCGCCGGCCGCCGCCGCGGGGCCACGGC
>CAZHGD010000089.1:0-29843 GCA_964531735.1 uncultured Fimbriimonadaceae bacterium
TGCGCCAAGTGATCGAGCAGCCAGGGATGGCGGTCGGTTGGTGCGGCCTCGATCCGCGCCAGCAGCTCCGCGGCGCGCACACCCGGCGGGGCCAGCAGCTTGGCGGCCGCGGCCCACAGGTCCGGCTCGGCCGGCACGCGCGCGGCGATGGCGCGGCGGATGGGCTCCGGGTCGGCGCCCGCGCCATCGGGCTCGCGGAGGACCATGCGGGCGGCCTGCAACGTGAAGCGGTCAACCGGCTCGGCACCGGTCACCAGCCCGTCGCAGAGCAGCAGCGCGGCGTCGAGGTCGCCGTCGGCCAGGGCCAGCCGATAGAACCGGCTGGCATCGGTCCGATGGCGTCGCGCGCGCGCGTCGCAACGTACCAACTGGCGCGCGGCGGTCCGGTCCTCGCCGGCGCGCAGCCGGTAGACCTCACGGCTGCGGTCGTCGCGCCGGTCGAGGTGGCTGAGTTCGCGGCAGAAGACCGCCACCAGTGCCGCGTCGCGGTTGCCGTCCTGGTAGAACCGCCGGCTGAGCAGGCGGAACCCGGCCGCGCCGACGTCCGCGGCGGCCTGATAGGCCGGCAGCAGCAGCGACCAGGCGGCGGCGTCGTCGGTCTCGGCCAGTTCGGCCTCGAGCACGGCCACGCCCCAGTCCGGCACGGACGCGGTCTCGCCCCACAGCGTGAGCAGCGCTCGGCGTACCGGGCGGGCGGTGTCGTCGGCGGTCCAGGCCTGCTGCCACAGGCTCTGGGCGCGGTCGCGGGCACCCAGGCGGTAGTGGACGAGGCCAAGCTGGTAGAGCGTCTCGACGTCGCCGGGCGCCAACTCCGCGGCCCTCTGGAGCCAGCCTTGCGCCTCGAGCACCAACGCCCGGCCCGGCGCCCCCTTCGGCGCCGGATGGTTCAGCGCCGCCCGCGCTGCCACGTTGAGCAGGCGCACATCGGTGAGCGAACGCGGTGCCAGGCGCCGCGCCAGCGCCAGTGCCGCGGGCCAGTCGCCCGCCGACACCGTGGCGCGCAGTCGTGCCGCGGCCGTGCTGTCGTCGGCGTCGCGTCCTCTGCCCAGCCAACCTCCTCGCATGGTCTCGGTGCGCCTTCGCAAGCATCTTACCGAGCCGTCCGAGCCCGTGTCAAACGGCCCGGACACCAACAGACATGCAGAGCACAATATCAGCAGATGCAGGAGGCGAGACTGTGCCGAAGATGAACCGTCGAGAGGCCCTGGCGGCGGTGGGTGCGGGGCTGGTGACCGCCGCCTGGCGCTCGGCAGTCGCGGCTGAGCCCAGCGCCGGCGGGTTCAGGCTGCCGAAGCTGCCGTACGCCTACGATGCGCTGGAGCCGGCCATCGATGCGCGGACGATGGAGCTCCACCACACCAAGCACCACGCCGCGTACGTCGCGGGTCTGAACAAGGCGCTCGAGGGCGCGCCGGAGTTGGCGGGCCAGTCGCTCGACTGGCTGCTGGGTCACCTGTCCGAGGTGCCGGAGAAGGTCCGCGCGGCGGTGCGCAACCACGGTGGCGGCCACGCGAACCACAGTCTGTTCTGGGAGTCGCTGGTGCCCGGCGGCAGCCGGCCGGCCGGCGCACTGGCGCCGGCCGTCGCGTCGGCTTGGCCCAGCTTCGAGGCGTTCCAGAGCGCCTTTGGCGTGGCGGCGACGACGCGCTTCGGCAGCGGTTGGGCCTGGTTGGTGCTCAATCCGCGCCGGCAGTTGGCGGTCTACTCGCTGCCCAACCAAGATAGCCCGCTGTCGCAGGGCGACGTGCCGCTACTGGGCCTGGACGTGTGGGAGCACGCCTACTACCTGAAGTACCAGAACCGGCGCGCCGACTACCTCGCGGCCTGGTGGAGCGTGGTCAACTGGCCGGTGGTGGCGGCGCGCTATGCGGCGGCGCTCAAGCCGTAGCCTCGGGCAGCGCTTGCAGCGCCTGGCGCGCCAGCAGCACGGCCTCAATCTCGGCCGGATAGTGCGAGGCCTCGGTGTAGGCATCGCGGGCCGCGGTGTCGTCGCCGGCGGCCTGGTGGAGTTGGCCCAGCCAGTAGAGGATCTGCGGCCGGAGCTGATCGTGGCAGGGCCGTGTCAGGGCCTGACGGTAGGCCGCCACGGCGTCGGCGAGTTGACCGCGGTGGGCGGCGGCGGCGGCCGCGGACACATCGAGGGCCACCAGCAAGTGCCGATCGTGTGCGAAGGTGGTGCGGGCCGCCGTCACGCGCTCCAGGTCGGGCGCGGGCACGTCGCGGCCCGCCACGGTCCAGAGCGTCACCACCGCGGCGCTGCGGGCGATGGCGGCGCGCGGATCGGTGGCGGGCCGGTCCAGGACGCTGTCGAGGCGCCCGACGGCGCGGTCGAGGTCGTGGCGCCAGCAGTAGTCGGCTTCGACCAGTGCCAGCCGGATGGCCGCGCTGTGCTGCTGGTCGAGGTCCTCGGGCAGGTTGGTCCAGGCCTGCTCGAACGCGCGCCGAGCTTCGTCGTGCCGGCCCCACAGGGCCAGCAGCATGGCCTCGTGGAGCGGTGCGATCCACCGGCCGGGTCCGCCGCATTCGCGCAGGCTCTGGAAGTGCCGCATGGCCACGACGTAGTCGTTGCGCTGGCTGGCCACCACGCCCTGCAGTAGATGCACTTCGGCGAGGTCGTTCGGTTGCCCGCCCACCACCACCAGGTGCTGAGCCGACTCGGCCTGACGCAGCGCGTGATCGAAGCGCTCCAGTTCGACGCTGATCCAGCCGGACACCAGGTGCGCCTGCCAGCGGAGACTGGGCGGCAGGCCGCCGCGCGGGACGCGCTCGATGACGTCGGCGGCAGCGCCGGCGTAGCCCAGCGCCAGCCGCTTCCGCGCCAGGTCGATGCGCACGCGGGCCAGGTCCTCGGGGCTGCCGACGGCCGACAGGTCACGCTCGAGTTCCACCAGTTCGGACAGCGTGCGCGCCCAGTCGCCGTCATGGTCGAGCCGCTCGACCTCGATGCGCCGCGCCCACATCGCCTCGGCATCGGCGGCCCGAGCGTCGGTCTCGGTCGGCTCAGCGGGCGCCGCGGGGCTGACGCGGTGCTGGGCGGCCGCGCGCAGCCGCCGGCCCAACTGCACGAGCAGCGCCTCGCGGGCGGCGCGCAGCAAGTCGTCGCAAGCTGTGGCCGCGTCCTGCCACTGGCCCAGCCGGTAGAGGCACTGCGCCAGTGCCAGCCGCGCCCACTGCTTCTGCCGGCGGCCGGTCAGCAGCGGCGCGGCCAGATAGGCGCGCCAGGCGGCGGCCGCCAACTCCGGTTGGCCTTGCTCCCAGTACAGCCGGCCCCGCAACGGGTAGTACGCGTGGCACCAGGCCTCGCGCGCCGAGAGGGCGATGGTCACGACGGCCAGAGTGAGCAGGATTGCGGTCAGGGCAGACATGACGGGCCTTGACAGCGCGACGCCGACCGGCAGCGCCGGTCGGCGTCGCGCGACAGAATGGTCAGGAGCCGCTTAGTGACCCTTGGACACCGGGCCAGCGACCGACGTACGGCCGGGAACGCCGCCGCTGGTCGCGCCGGCACCACCGGAGGTGGCGCCCGCACCCGTCGTGCAGGTGGCACCCGCGGGCGCTGCCGCCTGCTTCGCCAGGGCCAGCACGTCCGGGTTGACCGGATCGAGACCGGCGGCGACCTGGATGAGCTTCTCAGCCGCGTCGATCAGGTTCTTCAGCGAGACGACCTTGGGGTCGTTCGCATAAGCACCGGCGCAGCACAGGTCCTTGGTGTCCTTCTTGACTTCTTCGAGAACGGCATAGGCCTGACCGACCAACTGGTTGGCCAACGCGCCCTGCGGGATGATCTCGGGGACCTTCGGACCGGCCTGCGCGGCCGCGGCCACGCCTTCTTCCTTGGCGCCCACCGCACCAGCGGTGGTGCCGGCGCCCTTCGGGGCCTCAGCCGGCCGACCGGGGATGGCACCCTTGGCGGGCTCGGCGGCCTTCGCGGCCGTCGGCGCGGCCTGAGCGTCGAACGCGCTGTTGCCCGGCAGCTTGGCCTGCAAAGCCGTCTGGGCCAGGCTCAGCGCCTGGTTGACGCGCGCATAGCCGCTCTGCAGCTTCTTGTTGGCTTCCTCGCGCTTCTTGCGCTCGGCAATCTTCTTGGAATCGGAGGTCCGCGCCGGGCCGGACTCGCTGTCCTGGTCCTCCATGTCCAGTTGGCTACAGCCGCAGAACTGCATCACGACGACCAGCGCCATCGCGAGGATGGTCAGGCGCTTGAGCAACTCCATGTTCCTTCAACCTTCCTGGGTGAGCCACCCGCCGTCGGAGCCGCCCGGCCACGTTCGGCCGGCTATTGTGCCTCGACCGGCTGTGTCAGAGGATGAGTGGCGCCCGAACGCTCCACGCCGACCCTGGCGCCAACAAACCCGGACCGGAGGAAACGGTTCCACCGAGCCGTCACCCTGCCTTGTAGAACAGGATGCACAAGGAGCGATTATAGGCGACGGCACTGCGCCTGTCAACCGAGTCCGACGCCTGCGCGAGCGGTCGCCAGGCGGCCCCGACAGGCCACCACAGCCAACCCCCTGTGCCTGTGGTACACTGTCTGTTACGCCGCAGTCGCACTGGGAACGCACGGACTGCGGCGCCGGTTTGGTGCGCTGCCGTTAGGCCGCCCGGCATCGGCCTTTCGGCTGCTTTGCAGATCCGGAGGGAGATGACCTGATGGCTGAACTGGATCCCCGCGCGAGTCGTTATGGGCTGGAGCACCACGGCGTGGTGCATACCAAGCGCATCCACTGGAACCTGACCACCGCCCACCTCTACGAAGAAGCCGTCCGGCGCGGCGAAGGCGTCGTCGGCCGCGACGGCTCGTTGGTGGTCGAGACGGGGACCCACACGGGTCGCTCGCCCAACGACAAGTTCGTCCTCAGAGAGCCCAACACCGAGCAGAACATCTGGTGGGGCAAGGTCAACGTCCCGTTCGCCCCGGAGCTGTTCACGCGGATGCACCAGAAGGTGCTCGCCTACCTGCAGCACAAGGACGTCTACGTCCAGGACCTGTTCGTCGGCGCCGACCCGCGCTACCAGAAGCGCGTCCGCTTCATCAACGAGCTGGCCTGGCACAACCTGTTCGTCCGCAGCCTGTTCATCAAGCCGACCGCCGAGCAACTGCCCGGTATCGAGCCGGACATCACCGTCATCCACGTGCCCAACATGTTCGCCGACCCGAACGTGGACGGCACGCGGAGCGACTGCTTCATCCTGGCCGACCTGAACAGCCGCCTGATCCTCATCGGGGGCACCGGCTATGCCGGCGAGCAGAAGAAGTCCATCTTCAGTGTGATGAACTACCTGCTGCCGCTCCAGGGCGTGCTGTCGATGCACTGCAGCGCCAACTACGGCCGCAACGGCGATTGCGCGCTGTTCTTCGGCCTCAGTGGCACCGGCAAGACCTCGCTGTCCGCCGATCCCGACCGCACCCTGATCGGTGACGACGAGCACGCCTGGTCCGACGACGGCGTCTTCAACCTCGAAGGCGGCTGCTATGCCAAGGCGATCCGCCTGTCGAAGGAGAACGAGCCGCAGATCTGGAGTGCGGTGCATCACTTCGGCACGGTCCTCGAAAACGTCATCGTCGACCCGGACACCCGGAAGCTGGACCTCGATGACGACTCGCTGACTGAAAACACGCGTGCGGCCTATCCGCTGACCAGCGTGCCGCATTGCGACCCGCGCGGCGTCGCGGACCATCCGAACAACATCATCTTCCTGACCTGTGACGCGTTCGGGGTCTTTCCGCCCATCGCGCGGCTGACGCCCGAGCAGGCGATGTACCACTTCCTGATCGGCTACACTGCCCGCGTGGCGGGCACCGAGGCCGGCGTGAAGGAGCCGCAGGCCACCTTCAGCACTTGCTTCGGCGGGCCGTTCATGGCGCTACGGCCATCGGTCTACGCCAACCTGCTGGGCGAGAAGATCGCCAAACACGGCACCAAGGTCTGGCTGATCAACACCGGTTGGAGCGGCGGCCCGGCGGTGGCCGGTCCGGGCGGCGTGGGCTCGCGCATCCACATCGGCTACACCCGCCTGATGGTCAAGGCGGCGCTGGAAGGCGATCTCGACCACATCGACTTCCGCCACGACGACGTGCTCAACCTGGACGTGCCGTCGCACGTGCAGGGCGTGCCGAACAACGTCCTCGACCCGCGCAGCACCTGGGCCAACGGCGAAGCCTACGACGAGCAGGCCAAGAAAGTGGCGGCGATGTTCCGCGAGGCCTTCCAGGCGTACGAGGCGGACGTCAGCGAGGACATCCGCAACGCCGGCCCGCGCGCCTAGTCAGCCGTTCGCCCGCCCACTGCGGTCACCCTAATGGGGTCACACACTAATGGGGTCAGGTGCGGTTTCCGTGGAAACCGCACCTGACCCCATTATTGTGTGGCCCCATTAGCTTACGCAGCCGCGGCCAAAACTAGTATCATGTCACCGGGTTGTGGGGCGCTGTGGCGTCAGTGCTGGCCGGCCTGGAGGAGCAGTAGGGGGCAACGGACCTGGGGCAGCACGCTGGCGGCCACGCCCTGTTCCAGCCAGGCGTCGATGCCGCTGCGGCCGTGCGTGGCCATGATCACCAGATCGGCACCTTCGCTCTGGGCCGCCGTCACCACGCCCGGGCCCACCTCCCCGCGGTGCAGCAACGCCTCGGCCGGGACACCGGCCGCGGTGCAGGCGTTCGCCGTGTGCGCCAGATAGTCGCGGGCGCCCTGCTCGGCCAGGTCCAGCACGGCGCGCATGGTCATCGGCATCAGTAGGCCGGTGGCCGCCTGCTTCGGTCGCAAGGTGGCCGCCGTCGGGATGACCATCACCAAGAGGAGGCTGGCGCCGCTGTCGCGGGCCAGGTCCTGGGCCACGGGTAGCGCCGGCTCGTGCGCTGCGGAACCGTCCAGCGGCACCAGAATGCGTTGCAGTTGCCAACTCGCCGCGCCCGCCGCGGCCGGCGGCACCAGCAGGACCGGTTGGTGCCCGTGGCAGAGCACCTGCTGGGCGATGTTGCCCCAGAGCAGGTCGCGCAGGTGACCTTGGCCGTGGGTGCAGAGCGCCACCAGGTCGCTGCCCAGTTCATCGGCGTGCTCCGCAATACTGCGGGCCACATCGCCCTGCGGCGATTCGTGCACGTGCTGCTCCA
Organism: uncultured Fimbriimonadaceae bacterium; assembly: GCA_964531735.1. Classification (GTDB taxonomy): domain Bacteria; phylum Armatimonadota; class UBA10988; order UBA10988; family UBA10988; genus CAZHGD01. The sequence goes on from CAZHGD010000089.1 coordinate 7,112, forward strand.
CCCCATGGCCTGCCGCCGTCAGCGTCTCGGCCAACTGCACCAGGTAGGCGTCGGACTCCGCCGCTTCGGTCAGGTGCCGCTCGCCGTGGACGGTGGTCCGGGCGCGCTGCTCCAGGATGTGCAGCAGGATGAGCGTCGCGTCGAGCTTCCGGGCCAAGAGCGTGGCCACCGGCAGCACGGCTTCGGACATTGGCGCGCCGTCGAGCGGCAGGAGGATCCGTTTCATCGGTCAGCCTCCGGCACCGGTGAAGATGCGGTAGACCAGGAACAGGTTGAGCAGGATGATCAGCGCCACGCACAGCGAGGCGACCAGCGTGGTCAACCGGTGGTTCACGAGCACGCCCATCAGGTCGCGCCGGCGCGTGAACTGCACCAACGGCACCAGGGCGAAGGGCAGGCCGAAGCTGAGCACCACCTGGCTGATGACCAGCGTGCGGGTCGGGTCGAGGCCGACGGCGATGACCAGCAGTGACGGCGCCATGGTGGCCACGCGCCGCAACCACTGCGGGATGTGGCGACGCAGGAAGCCCTGCATGATCACCTGGCCGGCCATGGTGCCGACGGCGCTGCTGGACAGGCCCGAGGCGAGCAGACTGATGGCGAAGAAGAAGCTGGCCGCGCGGCCGAGCAGCGGCTCGAGGGTCTGGTAAGCCTGCTCGATGGAGCCGACTGAGTGCAGGCCGGCGCCATGGAACGTGGCTGCGGCCATGACCAGCATGGCCGCGTTGACGAAGCCGGCCAGGCTCATCGCCACCACCACGTCGACGATCTGGTAGCGGAACAGGCGGCGCAACTGTACCGGGTCGCGCGTGACCACCCGGCCTTGGGTCAGCGCCGAGTGCAGGAAGATGACGTGCGGCATGACCGTGGCGCCGAGGATGCCACAAGCCAGCAGCGCCGCCTCGCCGCCGGGCAGGCGCGGCCGGAACAGGCTGTGGGCGATCTGGCCGAAGTCCGGGCGCCCGATCAGCGTCTCGATGACGTAGCAGGCCGCGATGACGCCGACCAACGCGGTGATCACGGCTTCGAGCGGCCGGAAGCCATGGCGTTCCAGGCCCAGGATGACGAAAGTGGTCAGCGCGGTGAGCAAGCCGCCCCATAGCAGCGGGATGCCGAACAGGAGCTGGAAGCCGACGGCGGCGCCGAGGAACTCGGCGAGATCGGTGGCCATGGCGACGATCTCGGCCAGCAGCCACATGGCGATGACGACCGACTTCGGATAGGCTTCGCGGCAGGCTTCGGCCAGGTTGAGCCCGGTGGCCACGCCGAGCTTGGCCGACAGCGCCTGGACCAGCATGGCGACCAGGTTGCTGGCCACCACCACCCAGATCAGCGTGTAGCCGAACTGCGCGCCGCCCTGGATGTTGGTCGCGAAGTTGCCGGGGTCGACATAGGCCACGCAGGCGATGAACGCCGGGCCGAGGAACGGCAGCAGGCGCGCCAAGGCGCCCTTACCGCTCTGGCCGGTCAGCACTTGCCCGGCCTCGTGTATGGTGCGGACGTCGCTGGCCTGGATCGGGCCCGGTGGCGCCTTGTCCATCGTGTCTCCTGGCTACCCGCCTGACAGTATGGCGCCCGCAGCGCTCGTTAGTCACCCAGGATCAGGCTGGCCGCCGCGCCGACATCGGCGACCACCGTGAGGTCAGCCCACTCGGCCTGGCCGGCCAACTGCTGGGCCACGGCGGTCCCGCTGCCGGTGCGCACCAGGATCGGGTGGACGCCCGCGGCGCGGCCAGCTTGCAGGTCGCTGACGTTGTCGCCGACCATGTAGCTGCCGGTCAGGTCGAGTTGGAACTGCTCCGCGGCGGCCAACAGATAGTGCGGGCTCGGCTTCGAGTCGCCGTGGGGCGCCAGACCCGGGTGGACGGCGTGGTCACCGGCGCCGCTGCTGTAGTAGAACGCGTCGAAGCAGACGCCGCGCGTCCAGAGGAAGCGCGCGAGCCTGTCGAACACGCTGTCGACCACCTCGGTGGTGACGTAGCCGTAGCCGATGGCGCTCTGCGAGGAGACGGCGATCAGCACATAGCCGGCCTCGTGCAGGCGCCGCAGCGCGTCGGCCGCGCTGGGCACCGGCGTCAGCGGTTCGGGGCCGCTGCTGTAGGAGGGCGCCTCGTTCAGCACCCCGTCGCGGTCGAGGAAGACCACCTTGCGCCCGCGCTCCAGAGGACCGTCGGTCAGCGGTACCACCTCGCTGGTGATGCCGCCCTCGGTCACGTCGTACAGCCGGAAGGCGTGCGGTACCTGCGTGAAGGCCGGGGCCACGGCGAAGGTGCAGCCGCCCTCGGTGAACGGTGCCACACCCAGATGGTAGTGGCCCGAGAGCGCCAGCCGCACGCGGCCCGAGGCCGCCAGTTGGCGCTTGAGGTGCGCGCCCTCCAGGTAGGTGTGCGGCCAGCCCTCGTTCAGCTCCGGCCAGATCACGTAGTGCTGCAGGTGGATCTGCGGCGGGCTGTCGGTATCAGCCAGGACGCGTTCCAGCAGGCGCCGCTCGCGGTCGAACCGGCGCGGCACGTTGGCGTAGAAGTCGCGGTCCCAAAACGACACGAAGCGGTAGCCGCCGTAGTCGACGATCGGCGGATCGGGCGGGAAGACCGCCGCGCAGAGGGCGAGGTCGTCGTGGTTGCCCGGCAGCACCCGATAGCGCAGCCCGCTCGCGTCGAGGATACCGCGCAGCAGTCGGTAGTCGGCCTCGATGTCGGCGGCCCAGGTGGCGCGGTCGTAGTCGTAGTAGTCGTCGTGCGACAGCAGGTAGCCCGGCACATCGAGCAGGTCGCCGGTGAGCACGACCATCTCCACGCCGCGCTGCCGCATGGTGGTCAGCGCTTGCCGCAGCAAGTCCATCATGCTCCGCGACCGGCGCCCGGCGCCGTGACTCGTGCCCGGCTGATGCCAGCGCGCGTGGAGGTCCGTGAGATGTCCAATCCGCATCCGTCTCTGTCCTACTGAGTCTTCTCGACCGCGGTCATCTGCAGCAGATCGAACCACGCCGTGCCGGCGGTTTGCAGCCGGTAGCCAAGCTGGCCGTTCCGCTCGTCCTTCGGCGCCCGGCCGACCAGTTCGTACTCGCGCCAGTCATCGGTCAGCGTGAACACCGCCGACGCCGGCTTCAGTCCGTGTGCCCCCAGGTTGACCTTCACGCCGGGCCGTAGCGAGCGCGCCCAGAAGCTGACGCGATAGGTCTGCCCGGCCTTGAGCGGCACGGGGAACGGCGCGAGATAGTAACCCGTGCCGTCGGCCGGCGCCACCACGCGCAACGAATGACGCCCGTGCTTGGCCAACCGCGAGTCGACCCAGACCTGCGCGCCCGGGTCCGGCCGGCCACCCAGGTAGTAGCCGTCAGGCGAGCCGGGCACGTGCTGCTCCTCGAAGCTCGGGTTCTTCACCAGGTTGCCTGCGGCCAACCCGGCGTGCGGATCCTCGGGTTGGAGCGGCAGCCGGTAGGCCCGCGTGCCGAAGCCGTCGATCCAGTCCGTCAACTGTCCGCCGGTCACCGGCACCTGGCGGTCCTTGAACAGCACTTCGGCCTGGCCGTCAACGGCCCCAGCCACGGTGAGCTTGACCGGCAGCGGGCGGTTGGCCGTGTTGGCCGCCAGGACCCAGACGGCGTCCGTGGTCCGCCAGGCGCTGCACTGCACGTTGGCGTCGGCGCTCTGCACCACCGGGCGCGGCTGCGGCGAGGTCAGTGCCGGAGTCAGCTCGGCGGCCTCGGCGGCCAACGCGCGGCAGGCCGACAGCAACTGCGGCAGGGGCCGGATGTGAGCCGGCTCGCGGATGAAGTACTGAATGCCGGTGGCGCCGTGGATCAGCGCCAGGTAGGTCATCACGCGCTCCTCGTCGGGCGATGGCTCGCGCGCCCACCACTCGCCGCCGCCGAAAGCCTGCGGGACGATCCACAGCGGGATGCTGTTGCCAATGGCTTCGTTGAGGAACCGCGTGGTCTCGGCCACGCGCGTCACCGGCGCGTTCGGGATCGGGTAGGGATCGGCCATGATGATGTCCATGCCGCCCAGATAGGCCGCCGCCCGGCCGCGGTCGGCAAACACCTGCGTACACGGGTGGTACGGGTCGAGGTCCTTGACGAACCGGCAACTGGCGGCCAGCCGCTCGGGTGGTATCCCTTGCAGCTCAGGCTCATCGGCCAGATACCAGGCGAGGAGCGCCGGGTGGTTGCGCACCGCTTCGACCTCGCGCTTCAGCGCGGCCCATTTCTCCGGGGTGTCGTCGGCGCAGGTCATATCGCGCACGTCGTAGTGGACCTTCATGCCCAGCGCGGCATACCGGTCGAGCACCGCGATCATCTCGGCCTGGCGCGCGTCGCTGTCGAGGCGCGAACTGCGATTGCGGTAGGGCGCCAGGTGCGTGAAGCCGAACGGGAGCTCCTCTTCGGCGATGGTCAGGGCCGGGTGCTTCACGTAGAAGCCGAACGGCAGCATCGGCAACCCGTCGACGATCAGGCCGCGGCCGGCGTACTCGATCTTGACCTCGTTCGGCTTCGGCGGCAGCTTCCGTAGGCTCACTGGGGCCTCGGCACTGGGCCGGCCGTCGATGCTCAGCCGGCAGACCAACTCGTTGGCGCCTTCGGCCAAGAGCGCGGGGTCGAAGGACAGCGCCGTGCGTTCGCCGGGCACCGGCCGACCGCTCAGCTTGACCCGCCCGCCGGCGGCGGTGAACTCCAGCGTCCGGCCGGCCAGTTCGGGCCGCACCCGGACGTACAGCTCGGCCTGCTTCTCGGTGGTGTAGAACGACCGTCCCGCGGTGACCGCCATCGGCGGCACCACGGTGACCGGCAAGACCGGCAACCGCAGCACTTCGCGCCGGTCGCCGTCCTGCAAGAGCGCGTGTAGCGCGGCCTGGCCAGCTCGAGGCGCCGGCAGGCGCACTTCAATGGTCTGCGGCTGGCCGGTCAGCTCGGCGGTGGCCTCGGCGCTGGCCGGTGCGCCCTCGCCGCGCAGTTCGGCGCTCAGTCGCACCGGACGTCGGCCCGCAGCGGTCGTGGCCAGCTTGAGGCTGACCATGGCTTGGCCATCGGTGACCGTGCCGGTGTAGTTGAGCCCGGTCAGCCGCACGTCGCCAAACGTCAGGTCGGGCGCGGCCAGTTCGGCGCGGTAGGTACACTGGCCGTCCTGGCCGCGCGGCGCGGGCAGATCGCACCCGAGCCAGAACGCGCCGTGCCGCTTGGCGTAGTCGTACAGCGCCATGGGCTGCGTGGCGGCCACCTTGACCGTGCCGAACAGCGACCGCACGGTCAGCTCGGCGGCCCCGGAGATGGGCTGCGGACGCTTGGCGTCGTAGACCACCGGAATGGTCCCGGTCACCGGCTGGCCGCCGACGGTGGCTTCGTACGCGGCACCCGCGAAGTAACTCTCCACCGGCTTCGTGAAGGCCAGTTGCAGGCCTGGTCCGTCGAACTTGTCCTGGCGCCAGCGCCAGGTGATCTCGAACTGATCGCCCGGTCCGGCGGTGATCACCTGCTCCGCGTGGCACTGGTCGGCAGCGAAGGTGACCGTCAGCACGGTGCGCCCGTCGGCCTGGGTCAAGCGCGTGGTGGCGGGCGTGCGGCTGTTGAACAACTGCTTGGTCCAGGCCTGGTCGTGCAGCACGAACTCGGTGCCCGGCGCGGCGAACACCGGTTGCCCCGCGAGCAGGACCGTCAGCCCGCCGCCGGCGGTCCACTGCAACTGGCCGTGGGCCAGGGGCAGTTCGGCGTGTTCGAGGGTGTCCTGAGCGAGGAGCGGCACCGCGACGAGGCAGCCCACCAGCAGCGCGAACCGGGACATGCGTGGCTCCGTTGTCTGCTCGGCCATTACGGCACGCGGGCCGGTTCCCCTCTCGCCGGGCGCCTCAGGCGTCCACTTTGGTCTGTTCCGGCGCATCGCCCAGCAACCGCTCGCTGTCGAGCAGCCAGGCGGTGCTGTCGCCGACGCCGGCCACGGCGCCGTCGATCTGCTCGACGAGCGAGGCCACGTCGCCACCGGCGGCGGCCTGGTCGCGCAGGAGCGCCAAGTGCTGATCCAGCCGGTCCAGTTCGGCGCGTCCCAGTTCGCAGGCTTGACCCATCTGGCTGATCTGCTGCGCCCGCTGCTTCAACACGGCCAGCGTTTGCTCCTTGGAGTGCCGCACCGCCGCCGAGAGCTTCTGGTTGGCCACGTCGCTCTCGACCTCGCGAATCTGCTTCGGCAGCTCCAGCACCGAGCGCGTGGCCAGGTACGTCTGCAGGCTCTCTTCGTGGGCCAGCAAGCGCGCGTAGAGCGTGCGCACCTCTTGCAGCCCGCCGGTCTTCAGCCCCGCGGCCCAGTCGCCGTCGGCCTCGCGCTGGCGCTTGGTCAGCAGGCTCTCAATCTCGTGGCAGACACCGGCCATCTGCTCATAGCGCATGCGACCGGCCTTGCTCAGCGCCACCAGCAGGTCGTCGAGTTGCCCGGCGGAGTCAGTGCTCACCTGGCTCAGCAGTTCGGCGCGCACCAGCGAGCGGAACATCGGCAGGCTGCACATCAGGTGCAGGTAGTAGAGCTCGGCGGCGGTGGCCAGCAAGACGACGCCGGCGGCTGCGGCGAGTTGCCCGGCCCAGGCGAACAGGCCGCAGAACACCGCGGCCACGGCCAGCGCCGCCTTGTTCAGCGGTACACCGCCCAGCCACCGAATGGGCAGGCGGAAGTGGAACGCCGCCTTGACGTAGTCCCACCAGGTGGCTTCGCCATCAGCCATGGGGCACTCCTTGCGGGCCGGCCAGACGCAGGAAGTCGGCCGTGATCTCATGCACCCGCGCCACGAACTCGGGCCGGTTCTGCTGGATGATGGCCGGCTCGACGGGCAACGGCACATCGTTGACCTGCTTGACGATGGTGCCCGGCGCGGCAGAGAAGATCCACAGCCGGTCGGACAGGTAGACACCCTCGGTCAGGCTGTGCGTGACGAACAGGATGGTGGCCTCGATCTCGCGCCAGAGCTCCACCAGCAGATCCTGCATGGTGAAGCGCGTCGGCTCGTCGAGGGCGCTGAAGGGCTCGTCCATCAGGATGATCCGCGGCTTGAGCGCCAGCGTGCGGGCGATGGCCACGCGCTGCTGCATGCCGCCGCTCAATTCGTGCGGGTAGAGGTTCTCCGAGCCGGCCAAGTTGACCTTCCGCGCCCACTCGTACGCGGCTTCGCGCACCGCGGCGGCGCTGAGGCCCAGGGCGTGCCGGTGCAGGTTGAGGCCGAAGGCGATGTTCTCCCACACGCGCAGGTGTGGGAACGAGCTGTACTTCTGGAAGATCATCGCGCGGTCGGCGCCCGGCCCGACGATGGGTTGACCGAAGACCCGCAGTTCGCCGGTAGTCGGCGGCAGATGGGTGCTGAACCCGGCGATCAGGTTGAGCAGTGTCGACTTGCCGCAGCCGCTCGGGCCGACCAGCGCGATGAACTCACCGGCGCCGGCGAGGTCGGTGATCTCGAAGTTGATGTCGCGCAGCGCGGCGTGCGCGGTGGGTCCGTGACCGAACACCTTCGAGACGCCGCGCGCGGCGAGCACGGGCGGCGAGCCGGCCGGCGCCTCAGCCATGCCGCGACCTCCGGTAGGGGAACAACACCGCGTCGCCGGCGACCCAGAGCCGGTCGAGCCCGAAGGCCAACAGCACGATGGTCAGCAAGGTCAGATAGACGTGCGCCATGTTGGTGCCGCGGCCCTGCGCGAGGTTGATGATGAAGCCCAGGCCGCGTTCGGCGGCGACCACTTCGGCCAGGATGATCCAGCTCCAGGCGACGCCGAAGCCGAGTCGCAGGGCGTCGTAGATGCCCGGCCAGGCGACGGGCAGCAGCACGCGGGCGATCTGCTGCCAACCGGTCGCGCCCTGGCATTGCGCCGTCTGGAGGTAGATGTCGTCCACCTCCTCGATGGCGGCGACGACCATCGGCAACAGGTAGATGAAGGTGGCGAGCGCGATGAAGGCCACCTTCTGCGTCTCTCCGATGCCGAACCAGGCCAGCGTCAGCGGCACCAGAGCCGCCACCGGCAGGTAGCCGAACGCCAGCGTGAGCGGCCGAAACATGGCGCCGACGCGGGTCAGCGAACCCATGGCCGTGCCCAGCGGCAAGGCCACCGTCGCGGCGAGGCCGAAGCCGACCGCCACGCGGGCCAGCGAGATGACCGCACTCCGACTCAACTCACGCTCGAACCAGAGCGAGTGCAGCGTCTCACGGGCGAACATCTCGGCCGGCGACGGCAGGATGTTGATGCCGATCAGCCGTGACTCGACCTGACCGGCGATGCGGTCTCGCGTCAGCCACCACCAGGCGCCGGCAATCACCAGCAGCGGCACCAACCCCAGCGCCCGCGCCGCCCACGGGCTGAGTTGCTCGCGAATACGCCAACCAGATGGCGCCGCGCCGCCGTACCGGCCGGTCACTTGCCGGTCGCCTCCAGCGGGTAGACCACGATCTCGACGCGGCGATTGAGCGCGTGGTTGAGCGGCTCGTCCGGGTTGGCTGGGTCATCCCAGGCCTTGCCCTTGACCACGAACTTGTTCGGGTCGAACTTGTACTGCGAGACCAGGACTTTCTTGATGGCCTCGGCGCGCTGCTGCGACAGCGCCTGCACCATCTTGTAGTCGGCCAAGCCCCGCATCGACGCGTCACAGTGCCCGGTAATAGCGATGGTCGCTGCCTCGAACTGGCCGGCCAACTGCGCGGCCGCGGCCATCTTGTTGTTGATGTCGGGGTCGTAGAGCGTGTTGGCGACGGCCTTCTCGTCCTGGTCGTGCTGCGGCTCCAGCGGGTCGCTGGAGTTCGGGTAGAAGTGGACCCGAATGCTCTGCCGCACGATGGGCGACTTGGCGTCGGCCACCTGCTCATACTGCCGCGGCGCGAACTTCGTCTCCTGCGTCTGCATCTGATCGGCGTAGGCGCCGGCCTTCTTCAGGTCCTGCAGGACGGTGAAGTCCATCACCTTGTCGAAGGCGATTTCCTGGTCGATCAGGCCGAGGGTCTTGTACACATAGGTGACCGACTTCCAGGTGTTCTCGAAGTTGGTCGGGTTGTTCTTGTTCAGGAAGAACTTCAGGTTCTCGCCGAAGCCCGTCGAGTACGCGTCGTTGAGCATCTTCTCGACTTCGGCCGGGGTCATCTTGTAGAGCGCGGCGAGCCAGCCGACGGCGGCCTTCTTGTTCTCGGCCGAGGCATTGACGAAAGCCATGCCGTCGAAGTTGCCGCGCACCAGGCCCTCGATCACCTCGGGATGATCGCGCGCGAAGTCGGCGCGGGCGGCCCAGACGTCGGCGATGGCGCGGTTGGCGTCCTGGGTGGTGCTGAGCAGGCGCGTGCCCTTGACCTTCTCGGCGATGTTGTAGATGTCGGGCGCCCAGCTCACGCAGGCGTCGATGCTGCGGTCGGAGACGAACGCCTTGGCCGCCTGGAACGCGTCGGCGGTGTACTTCGCCTTGACGTCGGACGGCTGCAGGCCGGAGCGGATGAGCAGGTTGTACAAGTAGTACTGCGACGGGCTGTTCTGGGCGAAGACCACCGTCTTGCCCTTCAGGTCGCGCACCTCCTGGATGTTCTCGCGGACGACGATGCCGTCACCACCGGAGCTCCAGTCGATCTGCTGGAAGATGCGCGGCGCCGTGCGCGAGTCTTTCATCAGGCCCGGCGCGAACAGCACCATCATGTCGAGCGTGCCCCAGAGGATGTGGCTCTTGCCGCTGACGAAGGCGGTGCGGGCCTCGACCGGACTGTCGATCAGCGACAGCCGGACCTTGAACCCGTACTTCTTGTAGAAGAGGCTCTCTTCGTTGGGTTCGGCGCCGTGGTTGGCGGCGATGATCGGCAGCCAGCCGATCCAGACGTTGATGGGGAACTCGACCACCTTGTCGGCGCCCCATTTGTAGCCGCTGGCGCCTTGCACCGGCGGCAGCTTGGTCTTCGGGACGAAGTTGTACTCCTGGACGGTGGTGATGCCCTTGGTGTCCACCTGCTCCAGCTTGCCGGAGCCGAGCTTCTTCGGGTCCACCGTCCCGGCCGGTCCGCTCCGCCGCGGGAACAACTGGTCGCGCAGCAGGTAGACGCCGCCCGCCGCCAGGCCGATGATCACGACGAAGAACACCAGCCGACCCACGCCCGTCATGCCCTTGCTCTGCTCGTTCATCCCTGCCGCTCCCGTCCCACCGGCCAGTCACGAGCCTGGCCCAACACCCACGCTGGCCATCATAGTCGGCGCCGAACAGCGATGTCAAACGAGGGCTGGCGGCGGGCGATGCGCGCCGGTGAGGGGGCACGTCCGGCGGCCCGTGGGACCGGCGTCTCGCCGGTCGGCCCGCGCCAGGCCGACGGCCGCCGGAGCGCGGCCATCATGGGCCGGCCACACGGCCATTGGCGCGGGGCTGGAGCACGTCGGGCGACAGACCGGCGTCTCGCCGGTCGCACGAGCGTTCGTGCACACGATGAGAGCGCCACCGCGTCCGCGCCGAGTGCGCGCTCATCGACCTTCACCCGCGGCCTTAAGCCAGCCGCGTCAGGCGCGATACGACTCCAGTCCGGTGACGCGTGCGCCGGGCGGCACCAAGGAGAGCATGGTTGAAGCGAGGTATGGTCTGGACCGCGTTACTGGCCTGTCTGATCGCCGTCTGGCCGGCGGCGGCCTGGGACAGTGTGTCGGCCCTCAACCCGACGCACGGCATCATCTGCAAGGATGCCATTGCCCGTGTCCTCAAGATGAACATCGACCCGGTCCTCCGCAAGGAGCTGGCGCTGTCCGAAGTGCAGAAGGCGCTGGTCGGCGGCGCCAACTCCGAGATGCACGAGGGCAAGCCGCACGGCGGCAACAACTGGGGCTCCGCGGACATCAAGGGCTGGTTCGACGACTGCCTGACGCAGTACCGCCAGGGGAACCTGACCGGCAGCTCACGGCCGCTGCCGTCTGGCGCGTACCCGCGCAAGTCCGTGGAAGGCGCCTACTACCACCTCGGCACCATGCTGCACATGGTCAGCGATCTGGGTGTGCCGGCACACGCCTCGCACATCAAGCACGGCATTCTCGAGGCCATGCACGACGACGGCCTGGAGTGGATGGCCACCTGGAACTGGCGGCCCGACTACGCCAATCCCGACACCGACCACGAGTTCAACGGCACCTCGAACGGTGATCCCGGCTACGCCAATCCGTGGGACTACTACCACCTGAGCCAGGTCTGGACGCTCTACGACATCGACCACGAGCCGTGTGTCAGCGGCAAGACCTGGGCCCAGGACTACTGGCGCCGGCCGACCAGCCCGTTCGATGAGACCGACAGCAACTTCGGCTCCTACGGCAGCGCGAACTGGTCGCTGACCTGGGCCTTCGGCGACAAGGCAGAGTGCCGCTTCCTCAGCCTGCGCCAGGCGCGCTCGGCGGCCGCGGCGCGCTGGGCGTTGCACAGCGCCGTCAAGGTGCTGGCGCAGCAGCGCCGGTCGCTGAGCAATCCCAACGTGACTGTGCGCCAGAGCGACGGCACCGCCAACACCGTGCTGCTGGGCGACGGCTTCACCGCGCTGCGGTTCCGGCTGGTGGTCGACCAGGCGCTGAGCCTGCAAGACGTCATCCTGACCACGCAAGGCACCGGCACGGGCAACGTGCAGTCGCTCGGTCTGTACGTGGACAGCGGCAACGGCGCGGCCGACAACTCCGACAATCTGCTCGGTGAGGGCGGGGTGGACAGTGACGGCACCGTGCTGGTCAACCTGGAGCACCAGTCGTACCAACTGACGCCGGGCCAACCGTACGACCTGCTGGTCTATGCCAACACGCTGCCCACCGGTGGCATCGCCAAGAGCATCACGCCGGTCGCCGGCGGCCTGGCCGGTGGCGGGCTCCTGCTGGGCCTGCTGGCCCTGCTGACCACCGCCGGCCCGCGCGGCAGCGTGCGCCGGCCGCAGTGGCGCCTGGCCTTGGCGTTGACCGCGGGGCTGATGCTGGCGTTCCTGTCGGCCTGCGGCGGCAGCGGCAGTACGCCCGCCGGTGGCGGCACGTTCCAGGCCGGTATCCAGCGCCTGTCGTTCACCGACGCGGGTGGTCAGGTCTACCAGATGGACGACCTCACGGCCCAGGGCCCGGTGTACAACCTGGTCACCAGCCTGCCGACGGCCACGCGCAGCGCGCGTTAAGCGACGGCGCGTGACCGCGACCGCCCGGAGCGGCGTCCCCGCTCCGGGCGGTCGGCGATTCCCTTGCATTACCATGGACGGCATGGATGGTCAGTCGCCGGGTGTGGTGCGCGAACGCTGCGAGGTGCGCGGGCTGGTGCAGGGCGTCGGGTTCCGCCCGTGGGTCTGCCGGTTGGCGCGCGAAGCCGGCTTGGTCGGCTGGGTGGCCAACCACACCGCCGGAGTCACCATCGAGGTCGAAGGCCCGACGGCCACCGTGGCCGAGTTCCTTGGCCGTCTGGTGGGCGAGCTACCGGCGCCGGCCCGCATCGACCAGCTCGGGCGCGAACCGGTGCCGCCACGCGGCGAGACCGAGTTCACCATCGCGGCCAGCGAACTACGCGGCGGCGCGGTGGCGCTGATCTTGCCCGACCTGGCCACCTGCGCCGACTGCCGGCGCGAGCTGACCACCGCGGGCGACCGGCGCCAGGGCTACGCGTTCACCAACTGCACCCGCTGCGGGCCGCGGTTCACCATCATCCGCGACGTGCCCTACGACCGGCCGCAGACCACGATGAGCGGCTTCACGATGTGCGCCGACTGCGACCGCGAGTACCACGACCCGGCCGACCGGCGGTTCCACGCGCAGCCGAACGCGTGCCCGAGCTGCGGGCCGCGGGTGGAGTTGGTGGGCAGCTCGGCCTCCCCCTCTCCGCGGGCTCTCTGTGCCTGTGGCGCAGATGAGATGGGGCCGGGGGGTGAGGTCGCGGCCGCCGCGGCGCTCCTGCGTGCGGGCGGCATCCTGGCCGTCAAGGGCCTCGGCGGCTACCACCTCGCCTGTGATGCGGCCAACTCGGCTGCGGTGCAGCGGCTGCGCGAGCGCAAGCAGCGCGAGGCGAGGCCGCTGGCGGTGATGGTGGCCGGCCTGGCCGCAGCCGCCGAACTGGCCGTGATCAGCGGGGCCGAAGCCGACCTGCTGACGTCGCCCGCGGCGCCGATCGTGCTGCTCACTCCGCGCTCCGGCGCGCCGTTGGCGCCCGAAGTCGCGCCGGACGTGACCACCGTGGGCGTCATGCTGGCCTACACGCCGTTGCACGTGCTGCTGCTGGCCGAGTTCGGTGGCCCACTGGTGATGACCTCGGGCAACCGGAGCGACGAGCCGATTGCGCACCAGGACGACGACGCGCAGGCGCGTCTGAGCGATATCGCCGATGCGTTGCTGATCCACGACCGGCCGATCCAGCGCCGCTGTGACGACAGCGTGGTCATGGTGGTGGACGACGAACCGCTGCCGTTGCGCCGTAGTCGCGGCTGGGCGCCGGCGCCGCTGCGGCTGAACCGGGCCGGCGAGGCGGTGGTGCTCGCCGTCGGTGGGCACCAGAAGAACACCTTCTGCCTGGTGCGGGGCGACGAAGCGTTCCTGTCGCCCCACGTGGGCGACCTCGAGAACGACCGCGCGTTGGCCGCCTTCGAGACCGGGATTGCCGACTTCGAGCGGCTGTTCGAGCTGCGGCCGACGGTGCTGGCACACGATTTGCATCCCGACTATCTGGCGACGCGCTACGCGATGGAGCGCGCGCGCCGTGACGGGCTGAGATCCATCAGCGTGCAACATCACCACGCCCATATCGCGGCCTGCCTGGCCGACAACGAGGCCGACGGTCCGGTCATCGGCGTCGCCTTCGACGGCACCGGGCTCGGACCGGACGGCACCGTCTGGGGCGGCGAGATCCTCCTGGCCGATCGTCGCGGCTCTGAGCGGGTGGGCCACTTGCGGCCGTTCCACCTGGCCGGCGGCGACGCCGCGGTGCGCCAGGGCTGGCGGGTCGCTCTCGATCTGCTGCGGCACTGCGGACTGCCCGCTCAGGTGCCCGGTGCGCCGCCGGCCGCAGCCGAGTTCATCGGCCAGATGCTCGCGCATCAGGTGCGCTGCGTGGTGACCACCAGCGCCGGGCGCCTGTTCGACGGCGTCAGCGCCTTGCTCGGCTGCCGGGCGGCGTCACGCTACGAAGGCGAGGGCGCCGTGGCCCTCGAAGGAGCCTGCGCGGCCACCGCCGAAACGCTCCCGTTCGACCTGGCGCCGGCCGACGGCGTCTGGCAGATCGACTGGCGCCCGGCCGTTCGAACGGCGTTCGAGAAACGAACGGCGGTCACCGCGGGTGAGTTGGCGACGGCTTTCCACCACGGTTTGGCCGCTGCGGTGGTACGCTTGTGCCGGCGACTGGCCGACGAGCACGGTGTGGCGACGGTGGCGCTGAGCGGCGGCTGCCTGGTCAACCGGCGGCTGGCCGAGGCGCTGACCGCCGGGCTGAAGCGGGTTGGACTGGACGTTCTGAGGCACCGGCGCGTGCCACCGAACGACGGCGGGTTGAGCCTGGGTCAGGCGGTAGTGGCCCAGACGCAAACATAGGGTAGCGACCATGTGTCTGGCAGTACCGATGCGCGTGACGGCGGTTGAGGGCGACGAGGTGGTGGTCGAACTGCACGGCGTGCGACAGCGCGCGAGGCGAGACCTGCTGGACGAAGTGGCCGTGGACGACCATGTGATCGTCCACGCCGGCTATGCCATCGCGGTGCTCGACGAGATTGAAGCGGCGGCCACCCAGGCGCTGTTCGCCGAGGTGGCGGCGGGAGCACCCGATGCAGCTTGAGGTGTTCCAGTCGCGCGAGGCGGTCACCGCGCTGGCCGAGGACATCGCCCGGCTGGCGCCGACTGACCGCCGCGTGAAGATCATGCACGTCTGCGGCTCGCACGAGCACAGCCTCAGTCAATGGGGCCTGCGGTCGCTGCTGCCCGAGACGGTCGAGTTGATCGCCGGGCCGGGCTGCCCGGTGTGCGTCTGCCCCGACCACGAGATCCGCGAGGCCATCGCCGTGGCCGACGGTGGCGCACTCCTGGTCACCTATGGTGACATGCTGCGCGTGCCGTCCAGCCAGGGCTCGCTGCAGGACGCCGCCGCCCGCGGCGCCGATGTGCGGCTGGTCTACTCGGCGGCCGACGCGGCCCGCCTGGCCCGCGAGAACCCGCAGCGGCAGGTGTGCTTCTTCGCCGTCGGCTTCGAGACCACGGCGGCGCCGACCGCGGCGCTGCTGCTCGACAGCCCGCCGGAGAACCTGTCGGTGCTGACCGCGCACCGGCTGACGCCACCGGCCATGGCGCTGCTGCTGCGCTCGGGCGACATCGAGATCGACGCGCTGATCGCGCCGGGCCACGTCTCGGTGGTCACCGGCGCCGAGGCCTGGGCCACGTTCGCCGACGAGTTCGGCCTGCCGACGGTGGTCGCCGGCTTCGAGCCCACCGACGTGCTCCTGGCCGTCCGCGATATCCTCCAGCAGCGGCGCGATGGCCGGGTGGCGCTGGGCAACGTCTACGGCCGCGTGGTCTCGCCGGCCGGCAACCAGCGCGCGCAAGCGGCGCTGAGCGGCGCGTTTCGGGTCGGCGCGGTGTGGTGGCGCGGCCTGGGCGAACTGCCCGACACCGGCCTGCTGATCCGCGACGAGCTGGGCCACCTCGACGCCCGTCGCCGGTTCGGCCTGCACCTGGAGCCGACCGACGAGGAACTGCCCCAGGGCTGCCAGTGCAACCGTGTCATGCTGGGCCAGATCCCACCGAGTGACTGCGGCCTGTTCGGCACGGCCTGCCATCCAGCGCGCCCGCACGGGCCGTGTATGGTATCGCAGGAGGGCACGTGCTATATCTGGTACCAGTACGGCGGCAAGGGCGCTGGCTAGCGGCTGAGTCCCTTCGGCCGCCACTGCGTTGAGCCGCCGTTGGGAGCGTTGGGTATGGACCAGAGGCGCGTTGGGCTCGCGGCCGTTGCCACGCTTTTCCTGCTTGTGCTGGCCGTCATTCGAGGGCGCTTCGCCGCTGCCCAGGCCGCCGCGCCGCCGACCTCGCGACGCCAGCACCGGACGCTCGCCGTGGCCGTGGTCGTGGCTCTGTGCGCGGTGGGCGTGATCGGCACGCTGACCGCCTATGGCCGCAACATGGTCGCCGAGTACCAGGACCGCCTTCGTTACCACGGCGTGGCGGTGACAGGCACTGTCGAGCGCGCGCCCGGCGGCGGCTTCACCTACGCCTACGTGTCTGGTGGCCAGAGGCGTGAGGCACTGATCCACAGTTGGCCGGAGGGCGAGCGGCTCGCGGCCGGCGCCACCATCGACGTGATGGTTCTGCCGGAGGACCCGTCGTTCAGCCAGCCGCTGGTCGTGTTGCGGCAGCCGTCGCGGCCGCGCGTGCCGCCGGGCCGTATCCTGTCTGGTTGGCTGATCGTGCTGGGCCTGTGCGCCGTCACGCTCCGGGTTGGCTGGAGTCGTGCGGCGGCCGCGGAGAAGGTTGGCGAGGCGGGTGGAGTGGATGTCTCCGGGGGCGAGCAACGATGAGTGTGACCGTTGCGGTAGCTGGCCTGCTGGGCGCGTTGCTGGGCCTGAGCCTGCTCCTCGACCGCTTCATGCGGCGACTGCGGGCGGCCTTGCCCAACGAGGCTGCGCCCGGCGCAGAGCCAGTGGGCACCGAGCCCGGTCCCGCGCTGGATGGCCGAGTTGCCGAGTACGCGGTCAGCCCCCAAGGGCGACGCGCGCTCCGCGACGAGCGGGTAGTGTGGCGGCTCGTCGCTGCCTTGATGCTCACAGCCTACGGCGTGATGGTGGCCGCGGCGCCACCACGACTGCTTGAGGCCGGTGGGCACGCGTTCATGATCGTGCTGATGGCCATCCTGGTGGGCGTGGTGCTGAGGTCGGTCGACCGGCGCGAGCGGCGTTACCGCGTCGACGCCGAGGGCCTGTCGGTGGTTGGCACAGGCGGCACCAAGACCATCCGCTGGGGCGAGGTGCTCCGGGTCGAGTGCGCCTTCATCCGGCCACGGGAGGTGGAGGCCGTGCTGAGTGGTCACGACGGCCAGGCCCTGTCGATCTCGACGGCGGATCTGTCGCTTTCGGACGCTCGCGAACTGCTCGGTCACATCGCCGTGCACACCGCCGCCGTGCCGGAGCGCGTCCTGCTCAGTAGCCCGCAGCGATTGCCGAGTCTGAAATGCGACCTGTGGTGGGTGACGCCGTGCCTGTGTGCTGCCATGGGTGTGGGCTGCCTGTCCGTGGCGGGCCGGCTGGCCCGCACCGGTCAGCGCGACCTGGCCCTCAGCCAAGCGTTGCGCGACCACGCGGTGACCACCGTGGCCACGGTAGGCCCAGCCCGCGATCGCTGGGCGGCAGCCAGCTACACCTACCGGGTGGGCGACGTGGTCTACCAGGCCGACATTGACGGGCCGACACCAGCTGCGCCGGGCGACACGGTCACCGTGGCCTATCTGCCGGAGCAGCCCGGGTGCAGCGGCTTGGTCAGCCAGCTCGTCGAGCCTCCGCGTTCGGCGCGCCAGGTGAACGCGTTCGCGGTCGGCTTGTTGCTCATGTCACTGGAGTGCCTGGCGGCGGCGTGGTTCCCATTGCGAGCGCGAGTGCGCACGACGGCCGCCGCCGACGGTGGCGGATAGCCGCGCACGGCCGCTGCTCGCACCCGTCGGCCACGAAGGACTCCCGCCCCCGGCGGCCAACAGCCCTCCAGCGACCGCCACGGAGGCCCGATACCCATGCTGAAGACCCAGCTCATCCAGCCCGACATCCTGGCCGCGCTCGGGCGCGCCGGGCATGGCTCGAAGATCCTCATCGCCGATGGTAACTACCCGTTTTCGACCAAGCTCGGCGGCAAGGCCACGCTGGTCAACCTCAACCTGTCGCCCGGCCTGGTCAAGGTGACCGACGTGCTCCACGCGCTGCTGACCGCCATTCCCGTGGAGAACGCCGCGGTGATGCAGTACGCCACCACCGGGCCGAACAGCCTGAAGGCCGATCCGCCGGTCTGGGCGTCGTTCAAGCAGTTGCTGGTCGGCGCGGGGTTCGAACAGGACTTCGAGCGCATCGAGCGGTTCAAGTTCTACGACGTGGCCGGCGCCGACGACGTCGCCCTGACCATCGCCACCGGTGACCAGGCCATCTACGCCAACTTGCTGCTGACCATCGGCGTGGTCAAGCCGCCGGCGTAGCCACCGGCCCCGTCGTCCAGCTTGCTCGGCCGCCTCGCCGCCGCCGGCGAGGCGGCCAGGGGTGAGCTGCCGTGCCCGCCACCGGGCCTGCTGCCGGTTCACCGAAAGGTCGTTCCATGTCAGAACCTGTTGAAGTCGTCCTGCTGGGTGCCGGCTCGCGTGGCCGTGATGCACTGGGCGCTTACTGCCTGCGCCACCCCGAAGTCATGAAGATCGTCGCCGTGGCCGAGTTGGACGAAGCCAAGCGTAACCGCCTGGGCGACGAGCACGGCATCGCCCCCGAACGGCGCTTCGCGTCGTGGGAGGACCTGCTCGGCCAGCCGCAGCTTGCCCCGGGCCTGCTCAACGCGACCATGGATCGGCTGCACGTGCCGACCACACTGGCGGCGCTGAAGGCTGGCTACCACGTGCTCTGCGAGAAGCCGATGGCGGTTTCGCCGCACGACTGCGTGCGCATGGTGCGCGCGGCCGAGGCGGCCGACCGGCGGCTGCAGATCTGCCACGTGCTGCGCTACGCGGCGTTCTGGCAGACCGTCAAGCGCACGCTCGAATCGGGTCGGCTGGGCCAGGTGGTGCACTGCGAGCACAGCGAGAACATCGCCTGGTGGCACCAGGCGCACAGCTTCGTGCGCGGCAACTGGGGCGTCGTGGGCCAGTCGGCGCCGATCGTGCTGGCCAAGTGCTGCCACGACCTCGACCTGCTGGTCTGGCAGTTCGGCACCTCACTGAAGGTCAGCAGCTTCGGCGCGCTGAGCCACCTGCGGCCGGAGCACGCGCCCGACGGCGCCGGCGAGCGCTGCCTCGACTGCCGCGTGGAGGCCGACTGCCCCTACAGCGCCGTGCGGCTGTACCTGAACGACAAGGATGGCTGGCCGCAGAACCACGTGGCCATCGAGCCGACCATCGAGGCGCGCCGCGCGGCATTGGCCAACGGGCCGTATGGTCGTTGCGTGTACCATTGTGACAACGACAATGTCGACCACCAACTGGTCAACATCGAGTTTGCCGGCGGCGTGATGGTCAACTTCTCGCTGAACGGCCAGAGCCACGAGAACTGCCGCACGGTGCGCTATGGCGGCAGCCATGGCACGCTGCGCGGCCACGAGGGCCGCGCCGAACTGGAGTTGCACCGCTACCATCCCAGCGAGAACGAGACGCTGGCCATCGAGAGCACCGGTGGCAGCCACGGCGGCGGCGACGAGGGCGTCATGGGTGACTTTGCCGCCACGCTGCGCGAGCCGCACCGCGAGGTGCTGACCAGTGCGCGGGCGTCAGTCGAGTCGCACCTGATCGCGTTCGCCGCCGAGGAGTCGCGCCGGCTGAACACGGTTATCGACATGACCGACTACCGCGCGCGCATCGAGCGTGAGGTCGCGGCCGAGGAGGCGGGCTCGTGAGCGACGGCGAGCGACTGGACCGCGTGTTCGGCTTCCTGCGCACGCTCGACGCGCTGAAGACGGTCGAGCGCAGCGCCTGGCTGACCGGTGCCGACCGGCATGAGGACGATGCCGACCACTCCTGGCACATGGCCGTGTTCGCGCTGCTGCTGCATCGCGAACTGGGTGTCGAGGCCGATCTGGGCCGTTGCCTGGAGATGATCCTCTGTCACGACCTGATTGAGGCGCTGGTGGGCGACACCAACGTCTACGACAGCTCGGGCCGCGAGGAGCAGGCGGCGCGCGAGCAGGCCGCGGCCGAGGAGCTGTACGCGCAACTGCCCGACGACCTGCGCGAGCATGTGGAAGGGCTGTGGCGCGAGTTCGACGCGGCCGAGACGCCGGAGGCGCGGTTCTGCAAGGCGATGGACCGCCTGCAGGCGATGTCGCAGAACGTGTTCACCGGCGGCCGCGGCTGGCGCGACCACGACGTGCCCGAGGCCCGCGTGCGCGAGGTCAACGGCGCGGTGGCCGACCGGTGCCCGGCGGTTTGGCCGGCGTTCGACTGGGTGTTCACCGTGGCGAGGGCCAAGGGGCTGTGGCCGCGGTAGACCACCGCCCGGTCACGAAGCGTCACCGCGTCGCCGCGGCGGCCAGCTCCTGGTCGCTCAGGGCGCGCGTCCAGATGCGCAGGTCGTCCAGCAGCCCGATGAAGAAGCCCGGCTGCTCGCCCTTCGGCGGGTCGCCGCCCCAGGCTTCGCGGCCGATGATCAGCGGCTCGTCGTTGTTCTGGCGCGGCACCGCGTGCTTCTTCTCGGCCACCAGCTTGCCGCCCACGTAGAGCCGCACGCCGTCGCCGTTCTTCAACACCGCGGCGACATGCTGCCAGACGTTCTCCTGCAGCGTCCCCGGTGCGGAGAAGTTGAGCGCCCACTTGCCGTCGGTGTCCGTGGCTTCGAAGGTCAGCGCGTTGCCCATGTGGCCCAGCACGAACGGGCAGCCGGTGCCGTGGTAGCGCTTGGCCACGAACCCGCGGCGGCCCTTGAGCGTGGCCGGCTTCACCCACAGGCTGACGGTCAGCTCGGGCGCGCCGAACACCGCTGGTTCATCCACGCGGATGTAGCTCTGGCCGTCGAACTGCGCCGCCTTGCCGTGTACGCCGCCGTCGGTGAGCTTGACACCCGCCGGTTGCCCGTCGAAGTGGCAGCCCGACTGGTCGGCCAGTCGCCCGTCGGTCAGACCCTCGAAGGTCAGCTCCAGGACCGGCGCGGCCCGGCCGAGGTACTGCTTCAGCCGCGCTTCGGACGCGCGGCGGAGCGCTTCTTCGTCCACCACCGGCATGGCCACCGCGCTGAACTGGTTGCGGCCGACCAGCACGTGCCGGCAACTCCGGCTGACGAACACGCCGCGTTCGTTGTTGGCCACCGTGTTGCCCTCGACCACCACGTCGCGCGTGGCGCCGGTGACGCTGATATGGGCGTTGTTGTCCAGCCGGTTGCCGCGCACGATGCTGCCGACGTTCAGTGGGCCGTCGAACGGCGGCCGGCGCGCGCCCTGAATGTCGATGGCCGCCTCGGTCGAGTTGCCCCAGTGGTTGTAGTTGCCCTCGGTGATCTGGTTGCCCAGGAACTGGCAGTACCAGCTCGGCTGGTAGCCGTAGTACCACAGTCCCAGCCCGCGGAAGCCCTGCATTCGGCAGCCGACGTTGTTGGCCACGACGCACTCGATCGAGGTGCCGTAGAACTGCATCGCGCCGGTGTCGGTGAACGTGTTGCCGACCAGCAGATAGCGCCCGTGGAACATGGTGATGCCGACCCACGAGGTGCGGTCCGGGGCCACTTGCCAGGGCCGGTCGACCTCCACGGTGGCCTTGTCCCACTTGACCACCTGCCGCCACTGCCCGGCGCCCTTGCCGTCCAGCACGAACACGCCGGCACCACGCCAGTCGCGCCCGCCCCACTTGCCCGGCTCGCCCAGGGCCAGCCTGGCGCCGTCGACCGCGGCGATGGGACCGATGTAGGCCTCACCGCCGGCGTCGGTGGTCATCGCCTCGCGGTCCCAGCCGTGCAACAGCTTCAGCTCGTTGTGGGCGAACCAGATGTTGCGGCAGCACGGCGTGCTGTAGTTGTGGAAGCCGCCGCCGGTGGCCATCAGGTCGGCGCCGATGATCCGCGAGCGCTCGAAGATCATGCCGTCGCAGCCTTCGAGGCAGTACCAGCCCCAGCGGCCGTTGTAGAAGGTGCTGTCGATGATGGCCACGCCGCGCCCGCGCGACAGGTAGAGCGCACGGCCCGAGCCGTAGAGGTCGCAGTCGACGATGCTCAGGTTGTCGCCGCCGAAGCGCACCGTATCGCCGCCACCGGTCGACCAGCGCATCGACTGGCTGAAGCGGGCATCGACCTCCTTGGTCTCGAGGTGTCCGCGGTAGGCGTCGGCGCGCACGCGCACCCGCGTCAGGTGGATGTCGCCGGCCTCGGGCTGGTCGCCGAAGTCGCCGACGATGATGTGCTTGTGGAACGAGGCGTAGATGGTCAGGTCTTCGAGCGCGAAGGCGTGCGTGCCGCGCAGCAGCGCCTCGGGCGGCACGGTCAGGTCCGGCCAGGCCAGGTTCACCCACTCGCGCTTCTCGCCGCGCACCACCGTGCGCGGCGGAATGGTCAGCGTGTTGGTCACCTTGTAGCGCCCGCGCGGCAGATAGACGATGCCGCCGCCGCCCGCCTTGGCCCGATCGAGCGCCGTCTGGATGGCCGCGGTGTCGTCCTTTTGGCCATCGCCCAAGGCGCCGGCCTCGCGCACGCTGTAGACGGTCTGCGGCCAAGCCGTAGGCTTGGCCACGGTCACCGTCACCGGCTCGCTCCAGCCGGCGCGGCCGCCGTAGCCGCTGTGGGCGTAGACCCGGTAGCTGCCCGCGGCCAGGTCGGCGGGCAGGGCCACCGCGGCGCTGTAGTCGTCGGCCTCGGCCGGCAGCACGCGGTCGCCCGCGTCGGTGCGCAGGAGCAACCGTGGGTTGCCGGCTCCGCTGCGGCCCAGGTTGAGCCCGAAGCAGCGCAACCGCGCGCCCGGTGCCACCGTGCCGCCCAACTCGCCCTGGCCCCAGTAGAGACGCGGCCGGTTGAGCACCGTCCAGTCACTGTCGGCGCCCACCGCCACGCGCACCGCCCATAGGCCGGCCGGTGCGTTGGCCGGCAAGGCGAACTTGAGGCTGCGGTCGTTGGCCTGCTGCACCGT
>CAZHGD010000090.1:0-29384 GCA_964531735.1 uncultured Fimbriimonadaceae bacterium
CGCCGGTGCCGCCGCCGGCGCCGGCGCCACGCTGGAGCGTAGCGGCCTCGACGGCCGCCGGGGCGGGGCTGGCGTTCGATGCCGACAGTGACACCTGCTGGACCAGCGCGCCGGGGCAGCACCGGCCGTGGTGGCGGATCGACTTCGCCGATGGCCCGGTGACCACCGACCGCGTGCGACTGAAGCTGGGCCGGCAGCCGTCGGCCACCTGCCGCCTCGAGGTCAGCGATGACGGGCACCTCTGGCGCCCGGTTTCGGCGCCGGTGGTCTCGGGCGACTGGGCGACGCTCACCGTCGGCTTGACCAGCCGCGTGTCGAGCGCACAATGGCGAGTGGTGTTCGAGAACCGGAACGGTGGTTCGGTGGCTCTATATGAGATCGAGATCGGCGGCCGCTCGGCGCGCGAGCGGTGACGGCCTGTGACACGCGCGAGGCCGGAGGGCGCATGAGCAACTTCTCTGAGCGACGATTGGACAATGGCCTGACGCTGCTGGTGGAGACCCTGGACCGACCGGCGGCCGCGAGCCATCTGCTGATTCCCGGTGGCACGGCGCTGGATCCGACCGGTGGCGAAGGCGCCGGCGCGGTCCTCGCGCTGCTGCTGCTGCGCGGCGCCGGCGGCCGCAACGCGCGCGAGTTGGCCGAGGCGTTCGACGCGCTCGGCTATCGCAAGGGCGTCGGCGCGAACCAGGGCTCGCTGCTCGGCACGCTGACCGGCCTGGCCTCGGAGTGGCCGGCGGCGATGGAACTGCTGGCCGACGTGTTGCGCCGGCCCTGGCTGCCGGCCGACGAGCTGGAGCCTTGTCGGCAGCTCGCTTTGCAGACCGTCATCGGACTCGACGACGACCCGGGCCACAAGCTGCTGATCGAGCTGCTGCGCCGCTACTTCCCCGGCCCATTCGGGCGCTGTCGGCTGGGTACGGTGGCCGGCTTGCAGTCGCTGGGTGCCGACGACGTGAAGGCGCACTGGACGCGCTGCTGCGCGCCGTCCGGCGCGGTTCTGGCGGTCTCGGGCGGCGTGCCCGCCGATGAGGTGATCGCCAAGGTCGAGGCCCTGTTCGGTGACTGGGCGGGCGCGCCGGCGCCCGCGCCGGAGCCCGACAACAGCGGTCGGCCGGCCTACGAGCATGTGCTGCAGACGGCCGAGCAGGTCCACCTGGGTCTGGCCTGGCCGGATGTGCGGCCGGACGATCCCGCGCGCTACCACGCGCTGATGGTGGCCATGGTGCTCAGCGGCGGCATGGGTGCGCGCTTGTTCACCGAAGTGCGCGAAAAGCGCGGCCTGTGCTACTCGGTACACGCGAGGACGAACGCCTGGCCCGGTCACGGGTTCATGATTGCCAGCGCCGGCACGACCACCGAGCGCAGCAGCGAGACCTTGGAGGTCATGGCCGAGGTGCTGCGCGGCCTGCCGGGCACCGTCACCGCCGACGAGGTGGAGCGTGGCCGGGTGCGGCTGCTCAGCTCACTGATCATGGGTGACGAGAGCACCTCGGGTCGGGCCGCGCGGCTGGCCAACGACTGGTACCTGCTCGGCCGGGTGCGTCCGTTCGACGAGGTCCGCGCCGGGATCGAGGCGGTCACCGCTGACAGCCTCAACGCCCATCTGGAGGCGCACCCGCCGCGCGACTTCACGGTGGTGACGCTGGGCACGCAGTTCAACTGGCCGGCGGGCTTGACGCTGTAGGAGCGACGATGCGCTACGATCATCTGCGGCTGGACAACGGCCTGGAGCTGGTGGGTGAGTACAGCCCCGACGCTCTGAGCATGGCCGGCGGTTTCTTCTGTCGCACCGGCTCGCGCGACGAGACGCTCGCGGAGAGCGGCGTCAGCCACTTCCTTGAGCACATGATGTTCAAGGGCACCGAGACGCTCGACTACGACGCGATCAACAAGACCTTCGACCGCCTCGGCGCCCAGTACAACGCGTTCACCTCCGAGGAGAACACGGTCTACTACGGCCAGGTGTTGCCTGAGTTCCAGGGCGAGTTGCTGGCGCTGCTGGCGCAGATGATGCGACCGGCCTTGCGCGGCGGCGACTTCGACATGGAGAAGAAGGTCATCCTCGAAGAGATCGCGATGTACGACGATCGGCCGCTGTGGGTGGCTCATGACCACTGCCGGCGGCGGCACTACGGCACGCACGCGCTGGGCAACAGCGTGCTCGGCACCGCGGCGACCATCGGCGATCTGCGCTGCGAGCAGATGCTCGACTACTTCGGGCGGCGCTACGCGGCCGACAACCTGACCTTCGCCATCGCGGGCCGGTACGACTGGGACGCCGCGGTGGCCACGGTCCGTCAGTTCGCCACCGACTGGCAGCCGAGCGGCGCCACCCGCCAGGTGGGCACGCCCGACTTCGGCCGCGGCGTCCAGACGATCCGCAACGACCGCTTCAAGCAGTGCAACATCTACCTGATGACGCCGGGTCTGGCGGCCCAGGATCCGGCGCGCAAGGTGGCCGCGGTCGCGGCCAGCGCGATCGGGGTGGGGCAGGCCTCGCGGCTGCACTGGGCGCTCGTCCATCCTGGTCTGGCCGAGGAGGCCGGGCTGGGCCACGACGAGGAAGACCAGGCCGGCTCGTACGCCGGTCTGATCGTCTGCGAGCCCGAACGCGCGCAGCAGTGCCTGGACATCTTCCGCGAGGAGCTGACCAAGGTGCAGTCGGAGGGCCTCACCGCCGACGAGGTCAAGCGCGCCGTGCGGCGCTGGCTGACCGGTGTCGTGCTCCAGTGCGAGAGCCCGCTGAGCCGGCTGGTGCAGGTGGGCTTCGACTGGGTCTACCGCGGCGAGGTGACGCCGCTGGAGGACCTGGTGGCCGAACTGGAGCAACTGTCGGCCGACGCCTGCAACGAGCTGCTGGCGCGCCGCCCGTTCGACCAACTGACCGCGGTGTGTGTCGGACCGGTGGACTCGTTGAGCTGAGCTGGAGGGCAACGATGGCGAAGTACCGCGTGGCGGTGATTGGGCTGGGGCGCATCTCGAGCACCATCGACGACGAGGTGACCGGGACCCATGCCTCGGTGATGCTGCCCTACTCGCACACGGCCTCGTACCGGGAGGTGCCCGAGGTGACCGTGGTGGCCGGCGCCGATGTGCTGCCGGAGAAGCGCGCGGCCTACACCGAGCGCTGGGGCGTGCCGGCGACCTACGCCGACTACCGCGACCTGCTGGCGCAGGAGCAGCCGGACATCGTCTCGGTCTGCACCCGCACCAGGGACCGTTGCGAGGCGGTGCTGGCTTGCGCCGAGGCCGGCGTCAAGGCCATCTTTGCCGAGAAGCCGTTGGCGGTCTCGCTGGCTGAGGCCGACCAGATGGTGGCGGCCTGCGAGGCTCGGCGGGTGGTCCTGGCCGTCGGCTGCACGCGGCGCTGGGATCCGTGGCATCAGCAGTCGCGCCGCCTGGTGGACGACGGCCTGCTGGGCCAGCGCCTGCACGTGACCGGCATGTTGCAGTGCGGGTTGAGCCACAACGGCAGCCACCTGATCGACATCGTGCGCTTCCACGCCGGCAACCCGGCGGCCTCGTATGTGTTCGGCGACATGGTCAGCGACGAGGCGGCGGCGAGCGATGACGATCTGAGCGGCAACGGCTACATCCACTTCGCCAACGGCGTCATCGGCTGGATCCGAGCCACCAACTGCGGGGCGGTCGGCGTCGAGGTCGACGTGCTGTGTGCCGACGGCCGCATTCGCGGGCTCGGCAACGGCATCGACTGGGAGTACTGGCGCAAGGTCGACCAGGACCGCCTGAACGGCTTGGCGCTGCTGCCGTTCCCGCGGCCACAGCGGCTGGTGGCGGCGCCGGTCAACGCCATTCGCGACATCGTCGCCTGCATCGAGAATGGTAACTCGCCGCAGTGCTCGGGCCGCGATGGTCTCGCCGCGCTGGAGATCGCGATTGCGCTCCGCGAGTCCCATCGTGCGCGCTCACGGATCGACCTGCCGCTGGCTGACCGCTCACTCAAGATGGTGCCGGCCGCCTGAGCACGCCACCTGCCGGGCCGGCACGACTGTCGTACCGGCCCGGCCCGTCGGCTACTAGCCGACGTCGATCTTCTGCCAGCCCGGAGGCGGCGTCTGACCCTTGGGAATGTACTGGACATTACCCTTGTCGTCGCGGTAGGGCTCGGTCCCGTTGGGCACGTCCAGCGGCTTGCCGGTGGCCGGGTCGGTGGCCGGCCGCGAGCCGCGGATGATGGCGTCCCAGTCGGCCGCCGCCTTCTCGAAGACCTTGGTCCGGTTGGTCAGCACGTCCTGCACCACCTGGCGCTGCGCGGCGATCCACTTCGGGTTGGACCTGAACGAGCCGTGGACGCCGTGCGCCAGGTCGGCCAGCTCGTCGAAGTTCTGCACCGGCGCCCAGATGCCCCACAGGTACCAGTACTCGGCGCCTGGCCCGTTCGGCATGGCATCGAAGGGCCGGTAGACGAAGCTGGCCACGAGGCGGACGCGGACCGGCACGCCGTTGACCTCGCCAAGGTAGTCGGCGACCGACTTGTCGCCGCGCACCGCCTGCACCGACGGGCCGCCGAGCAGCCGCGTCATGTCCACCAGGGCCTCCGCGGCCCGCGGCAGACCGGTGACCTGCTCCGGGCGCAGGTTCTTGATCTGCGGCACGGCGCCCTGCAAGGTGCGCAGCAGGAACGTGCCGTGGACGTCGCGCACCGAGGTGTAGGGGGTCATGGCCTGGCCGGGCGGCAGTTCGAAGCAACCGATGGCGCCATTCGGGCTGCTGGCCTGCCAGACCGCCCAGCCGGGGCAGGTCTGGTCGCGGTGGATGCGGCCTTGGTACCGCCAGTCGCCCGGCATCGTGACGGTGAACGCGTCCTCGGTGTTGTCACGAGCCACGCGCAACGTCGGGCGCTGAATCAGCTTGCAGGAGCCCAAGGCCACCTGGACGTCGTCACGGTGCCGCTCCAGCACCGAGCGCAGGCCGACCGCGCTGATGGCATAGCCGACCGGCGGCGCTTCGCGGAAGAACCAGATCGCCAGCGTCGAGCCGCCTTCGGAAGGGGTCTCGGCGACCAGGCGAACCTCGCCCGGCCGACCCGTCCGGTCGACCTTGACCTGGGCGCCGGCCACGACCGCGCGGATGGCTTGCGCCAGCCCGTCGGCGTTGGCCTGGGCACTGCGCTCGCAGAGGAGGAACTGGTAGACGGGCGTCGACTGCGAGCCGTAGTTGGTGACGTTGACGCCCATGAGCGTCAGGCCCGCCATGTTCGTGGTCATCTCGTAGTCGATCGGCAGCTCGATGGAGAAGCCAGCCACGCGGTTGACCAGCACGCGCCGCGAAGCCATCTGCGCCGGTGCCGCCCCGGCCATCAGGGCCACCAGCAGCAGCGCACCGCCGAGCCGCCAACACGTCGATCGCATCAGTCACTCCTCGCTGTCGGGCCGCTCCGCTCGCCGGCGGTCCAGCAGCGTTGGACGTGCCACCGGTCAGCGGGTTCCGGACCCGTCCCCGACCGCCTTAACGGCCACGTCACACGCCGGCCGACGGCGCGGACCGGCGTGTGACGGGACAGCGCTAGAGGACGAACTGGCTGATGTAGCGCTGGCTGAGCAGCAGCATCCTCGAGCGCAGTGGCTCGCGGCCCCACAGCGGCCCGTGCGGCTCCATGGTCAGGTAGCCCTGGTAGTTCGCCTCGTAGAGGAACGCGAACACCTTGCCCCACTGGATGTCGCCCATCCCGGCGGCCGGCTGCGAGGCGAGGCCGCCATCGTGATAGAGGTGCTCTTTGATGTGAACATGGAACACCTTGTCACCATGGTGGCGCAGCAGCGCCAGGTAGTCCTGGCCGGCGTTGTTCACGTTGGCCGGGTCGAGCTTGATGCCGACGCCCGGCAGCTTCTCCCACAGCTTCTCGTAGCCGGTGACCGTGTCGAGCCAACTGCCGCCGTGGAAGCCGTACAGGGCCACCTTCAGCCCCTTCGCCGTGGCCTTGTCCAGGTACTTCGGCATGACCTTGGCGTACTCATCGACATTGGCTTCCAGGTTGCCGTCGGCGAACTTGCCGCCGCCGAGGATCAGCGTCGGTGCGGCCATGGTGGCCGCGAACTCGATCGCGCGGTCGAGCATCTCGTGGCAATTGGCGCGTTCGGCGGCGTCGGGCGAGATGTGGTTCCAGCCCCAGATGCCGAAGGTGGAGCACTCGACATCATGCCGGTCGAGCAGTTCCTTCATCTGCGCCACAGTCTCGGCGGTCAGCTTGGAGAACTCGCCCCAGTAGTTGAACTCCAGCCCGCGGAAGCCGTGCAGATTGGCGAAATGGAGGTCGTGGTGGAGGCCGTCGAGGTCGTTGTTGGCGATGAATCCGAGTTTCATGATCGCTCCGTGATCAGGAGCGGTGGTTCGCCTTCGGAGCGGCCGTTCCTTTGGCCGCCGGGACCTCACAGCCGCCGCAGCCGCCGCACGCATCGGGGCCGGCGGCGGTGGACTGGCGCACGTAGCGGGCCAGGTAGAGCACGGCCAGGCCCACCAGCACCAACACGGCCGCGGTCTGCCAATCCATGGGTCTACCCCCAGCCGGCCAGGCACAGGCCCTGGTAGGTGATGAACGAGGCGGTCCAGGCCAGCCCGAAGGTGTAGGCGACCAGGAACGCCGGCCAGCGCCAACCGCCGCTCTCGCGACGCACAATGGCGATGGTGCTGATGCACTGACAGGCGAGCACGAAAAACACCAGCAGACTGGCCACGGTCGCGGGTGTGAACAGCAGGCTTCCGTCGCTGCGGCGGGCCTCGCGCAGACTGCCGAGCAGGCTGGCGTCGGCTTCGGTGGCATCCTTGCCCACGGCGAAGACGATGCCCAGCGTGGAGACCATCACCTCGCGGGCGGCGAACGAGCCGACCAGGCCGACGCCGATGCGCCAGTCGAAGCCCAGCGGCCGCACCAGCGGCTCGAACGTCCGGCCCAGTCGGCCCATGATGCTGTGCTCGAGTTGCAGTTCGCCCTTCGCGTTCTCGGTCGCGCGCCGCAACTGCGCCTCGTCGGCCAAGTTGCCGCCGCTGGCCAGCAGGCGCTGGCGGGCCAGTTCGGGCGCCGCGCTGAGGTCGGCGCGCGGGAAGGCGGCCAGGAACCACAGCACGATGCTGAGCGACAGGATGACGCTGCCGGCGAAGCGGGCGAACAGCCAGGTGCGCTCCCAGAGATCGCGAGCCAGATGGCTCAGCGATGGTCGCCGGTAAGCGGGCAGCTCGATCAGCAGCGGCGGCGTCGGTCCGTGCAGCACGGTCCGCTTGAGCACCGCGGCCACCATCAGCGCGGCGACGATGCCCGCCAGGTAGAGGCCGAGCAGCGCCAGCCCTTGCGTCGAGGTCAGGCCGCCAAGCAGTCGCCGTTGCGGCACGAAGGCGGCGATCAGCAAGGCGTAGACCGGCAGTCGGGCCGAGCAGGTCATCAGCGGCGAGATCAGCATCGTCACCAGCCGGTCGCGCCGGCTGGCGATGGTGCGCGTCGCCATCACGCCGGGAATGGCGCAGGCGAACGAGCTGAGCAACGGCACGAAACTCCGCCCGTGCAGCCCCACGCGGCTCATGATGCGGTCCATGACGAAGGCCGCCCGCGCCATGTAGCCGCTGTCTTCCAGCAGCGAGAGGAAGCAGAACAGCAGCAGGATCTGCGGGATGAACTGCAAGACCGCGCCGACGCCGGTGATGACGCCTTCGGTCAACAGATCCCGCAGGACACCGTCGGGCAGTGTGGCTTGCATCAGCTCGCCGACCCGGTGGACGCCCTGGTCGATGGCGGCCATGAGGGGCGTGGCCCAGGTGAAGATGACCTGGAAGACCACCGCCATGAGGGCGAAGAACAGCACCGGGCCGAGGAGGCGATGCGTCAGCCAGCGATCGATGGCGTCGCTACGTGTGGACAGTCGGTCGGGTCGGTGGCGCTCGCTGGCCTGGGCCGCGATGTGCGCCAGCCACGGGTAGCGCGCCGCCGCCTCGCAGCCTTGCCAGGGGATGCCGGCCGCGGCCAGCCGGTCGCGCGCGCGGGCCAGCATGGGCTGCAGGTCGGTGCCGAACTGGCGCGCGAGCACGCTGTGGCCGTCGGCAGAGGCCAGCAGGCGCAGCGCGACGCCGGGGGCCAGTGTGGCGGGCACGCCACTGCACTGGGCCAGCGCCGCGGCCAGTTCGTGCACCTCGCGGCCGAGGTCAGCGCCGAGGTCGACGCGCGCCGTGGCCGGCCGGGCGGTCAGGATGGCGGCCCGCAGTTCGTCCAGGCCCTCACCGCGGCTGGCCACAGTGCGCACCACCGGCACGCCGAGCAGGGCGCCCAGCGCCGCGACGTCGATGGCCACACCGCGCTCGGCGGCCATATCGGCCATGTTCAGCGCCACCACGGAGGGGTAGCCGAGTTCGAGGATCTGCGTCGCCAGATACAGGTTGCGCTGCAGGTTGGTGGCGTCGACCACCACGACGACTGCATCCGGCGGCGGCTCCTCCGCCGCCATCCAGCCAAACAGCACGTCGCGCGCGATCTCCTCGTCGGGCGAGTGGGCGCTCAGCGAGTAGGAGCCGGGCAGATCGATGATCTCGGCCGCTCGCTCGCCAAGCTGACAGCGGCCCACCTTGCGCTCCACGGTCACGCCGGGGTAGTTGCCGACCTTCTGGCGTAGACCGGTGAGGCTGTTGAACAGCGAGGACTTGCCGGCGTTCGGGTTGCCGGCGATGGCCACGCGGAGGGCCGTGCTGGTGCTGGGTGCGGCGGCAGCCATGGCGGAGCCCTTCGCGGACGGCTAGTCGGCCGGCTGGACGACCACGTGGCGGGCACAACGGCGGCAGACCGCGATGCGCGCGCCGAGCAGACTGAGCACCACCGGGTCACCGGCGCTCACCACCTCGACCCGCGCGCCCTCGTAGAGGCCCATCTCGCGCAGCCGGCATCCGGTCTCGTCGGAGCGCTCCTCCACAGCCAGGATCCGGTACCCGTCACCGGCGCCGGCCCGGTCCAGTCGCGCCACGGCGGTGCCCGGCGGCAATCCGTCCGCTACCGCGTCCACTGTCGCGCTTGCCACGGCACTCTCCACGTCTAGTTGAGACGTAGTTTCAGTCTCACCTGGTAGGTTAGCGACGGTCGGATGGTCTGTCAAGGAGCCATCTGGGCCGGGCCGAGGTGATTGGCGTCACTTGGGCGCGCCGGATGTCAAATGTGCTAAGATGGGCCTAGCGGGTTGTCCTTGAGCCGGTCCACACTAGGCGCGAGGTACGATGGTCACCACTGCCACATCATCACTACTGCGTGGGGTCGCGGCGCCGCTGGCGCGGGGCCAGGTGGCCCATGCGCGGCCGGACACGCCGGCGGCCGACCAGCCGGCGCCGCAAGTGCTGTTGACGGCGCCAGCCGGTTACGCAGCCAAGCCAGGCACCCCCGCGGCCAGCTACCTCTGGCAGCCACCGGCGGTGGGCACGCTGCTCGATACCTACGCCTGAACGCTACTGACCGCCGGCGTTCGGGTTGAGGTGCTCCAGGATGAACTTCACCACCGGCGCCGGATCAGCCAGGCCGTGCGGATGGTGGCCCACGCCCGGTTTGTGAATCACCTCGATGGTGCCGCCCAGCTTCCGGTAGCGTTCCTCCACGAGGCTCGTGTTCTCGCTCACCGGGACCACCTCATCGGTGTCGCCGACCACGTGAATCAGCGCGATCTTCGCCTTGGCCAGTGGCTCCAGCACGTCGATGGGGTTGCCGCGCCAGGCCAGCGCCGCCGCTTCGTCGGCGAAGCCGTAGTGCTTCAGCAGCGCGGCCCAGTCGCCCTTGCTGCCGGGGCTCTTGCCCTTGCCCGCGGGCCAGCTCTTGAAGTCGCAGACCGGCGCGTCGCCGTAGATGACCGAGACCTGGTCGGGGTGCTCCGCGGCCCAGCGGTAGGCGTAGAGGCCGCCGCGGCTGATGCCGATCAGCACCGGCCGGCGGCCGAGGCCTTGCGCGGTGACGGCCGCGTAGAACGCGTCGAACTGCTTCATCGCCGCGGGACAGCCGAAGGTGTTGCCGACCTGGATGTGACCGTGGTGGAACCCGGCGGCCAGGAGTGCCGGCGCGGCGCAGCGGTCGGTGAAGGCGTCGGGAAACTCGGTACACCATGACCAGGGCTTGCCGGCAGCGGCCTGCTTCGGCTCGACGATCCACGCGCGGCAGCCGGCCACGGTGAAGTTGTGACGGCGGTAGCCATGCCAGGTGTCGATGGTCTCACCGGCGAAGGCCAGCGGCGCCGCTCCCTCGCCGTGCGCCGGTCCCGCGGCCAGCAGGCCGGCGGCGGCCGCCACCACGACCAGCGTGGTCAGCCACGAACCGACCGCCTGTACGTCGTTCATCGGTACTGCTCCTTGCTCATTTGGTGCGCGCCGGCAAGCGCGCGGTCACCTGGCCCAGGGGCTCCTCGGCGCTGGGCTGAGCCAGCAGGCGCGCCGCCGGGCGGTGCGCCAGATAGTAGTCGAGGACCTCGCCGAAGTACACCAGCCCTTCGGGCGGCGAGCCGCCGACCTCCAGCCGGCCGTGGGTGTAGTCGCGATGGAAGTCGCGCTCCTCGGGGCGCGCATACAGCTTGCCGAAGTCGGTGCCGGTCTTGGCCTTGCCTTCGACCAGTTCCCAGGCGCTGACGCCGCTGAACAGTTGGCCGGTGCGCTGCCAGGAGTGCAGCCGTGTGCGCAGGACGCGCTCGATGGCGTCGAGGTGGGCCGGCTGCGGACCGAGGACGCGGTCGGCCTGCACCAACTGCCAGGCGTGCTCCAGGGCCTGGCTGCACGACAGGTACTGGCTGCGCGGGTGCGGGTAGCGCCAGCCGCCGAGCGGGTCTTGGCTGGCGGCCAGGAAGTCGGCCACCGCCTGCACCACCGCGCGCAGCTTCGGCTCGTCGGGCCGCAGGCGCAACAACTCGGGCAGGCCAGCCAGGGCGTAGCCGATGATGTACGGCTTGGCGAACGGGTTGGCGTAGCCGAAGGTGTCATCGTAGATGAACGGCGGATTGGCGGTGATCGGCTTGCCGGTCTCGGTGAACAGGTCGCCGGTGCTGAGCAAGGGCCGCAGGTCGGCGAACAAGCGCAGGGCATAGCGCAGGTAGCGCTCGTCACCGGTGTCGCGCAGCAGGGCCAGGCAGTCGCGCACGTCGCCGATGTTGCGCGTGTAGTTGGCGCCGGCGTTGAGGTGCTGCTCGGCGTAAGCCACCTGGGCATCGAGCGCCGCCCTCATTCGGGGATCGCCGGTCTCTTCCCAGGCCAAGTGGAACGTGTCGTAGCCCTTGGTGCAGAAGCTGACCGCGCTGTTGGAGCGCCACATGAACGAGTGGTCGCCGAACGGTGCCGGCTGCTTCATGGCCAGCACGTTGTTGTAGCGCGTGCCGCCGGTCTGGCCTGGGCCCCACCAGATGCTCAGGTCGTGGAAGTTGTCGCACCAGCGGCAGGCGGTCTCGACCAGGTCACGGTCGCCGGTCACCCAGCCGTCGTAGAAGATCGGCGGGCAATGGTTGAGCCGGTTCATGCCGTGGACGGTGCCGTGCGGCCGGCTGTCGTTGTAGTGAGTGAGATTGCCCCAGTCGTCGCCCACGAGGGCGGTCCGGACCACGGCTCGATGGTGGTAGGCCGTCAACGCGGCCAGCTCGGCGGGCCGCTCGCCGGGCGGTGGGGCCGGCAGGCGGTACAGTCGCCGCCATCGCTCCGGCGCCACCGTCACCCCATGCGGGCTCAGCAGCGCGGCGGTCAGCGGCGCGCTGGCGGCCGGCTGGATGGACAGCGTCGCCCGGCGCCAGGCCGCCTGTTGCAGCGGCACCTGTTCGTCGGCCGTGCAGCGCAGATAGCGGCAGACCACCTGGTTGCCCTCGGCGCGAACGGCCACGCTGCCGCGGCGGTCGAACGGCGCGGTCGGCAGGTCGAGGCGCCGTGTGCCACCGACCAGGACACCGGCGGCCAAGCCACTGGCAAAGGGGTGCCGGAACGGTGGCGCCGCTGCGGTGACGTCACCGTTGGCCGCCAGCAGGCGGGCGTCGGCGCCCGGCGTCGTCAACTCCCAGCCGAGTTCCGGCGCGTGACCGTCACCGGTGGCCAGCCGCTGCAGGTGGGCCACCAGCACCACGCCGCCGAGGACATCGGCCCGCCACTCGACCACCCGCGGCCAGGCCTCGTCGGCGAAGGTAACCCGCACCCAACGGTAGTGAGTGCTGTCCTCGACGACCTCGGTGGTCGCGGCGGCGGTCGAGGTGCGGGCCGGCGCCAAGAGCCGGGCGGTCCAGACCGTGCCGTCCGGCCAGGCGATGGTCACCGCGTCGGCCGCACAGGTGACCTGTACGCGACGAGGCGGCGTGGTCACCTGTGCCTGCGGCTGCACGGTGAACGTCACCGGCCGGCGGTCGGCGAACGCGTAGACGAAGGTCAGCAGCCCGCGCCGGACCGAGCGAGCGGCACCGGCTGCGGCCGGGTGCCAGGTCACCGGGCGGAGTGACGCCGGCACCGGCCCGGTCGGCGTACTCACCTGGACGGTGGCCACGTTCGGTTCGCCCAGTTGGCCGGCGTCGAAGGGCAACGACGCTCGCACCAACTGGTTGCCCGTGGCCGCGGGGGTGACGGTGAACTCGAACGGCTCGGCCGCCAGCGTGGCGGCGCCGGCCATGAGCAGAGCCATCAGCGGATCGAGTCGGGGCATCAGCACGCCTCCACGGGGCTACAGCCAGCGCTTCAGCCAGTCCCAGGCTTCCG
This sequence comes from uncultured Fimbriimonadaceae bacterium, assembly GCA_964531735.1. Lineage (GTDB taxonomy): Bacteria > Armatimonadota > UBA10988 > UBA10988 > UBA10988 > CAZHGD01. The sequence continues at coordinate 12,685 of CAZHGD010000090.1, forward strand.
CCTGCATCGGCCGGTTGAACTCGTGCGGACCGTCGTACCAGCGGCAGTTGATCTTCTCGGGGTAGCCGGCCTTGGCCCAGCACCGCTCCAGCTTGTCGAAGCAGTGCTTGACGCCCTCGTAGTGGAACAGGCCGTCCTTGCTGCCGTTGATGACCATGAGGGCGCCGGGCATGGCCAGCGAGACCACGTCCGGGTAGTCGAGATGCTGGTAGAGGCCCGGCACGAGCATCATGTAGCCGAAGGTGTTCTTCACCTGCGTGGGCAGTTGCGGCGGGAACGAGCACATCCAGCCGACGGCCACCGCGGCCCGGATGCGGCTGTCGAGCGCCGCCAGTTGCCCCGAGCGGAAGCCGCCGACGGACAGGCCGACGCAGCCCAGGCGCTGCGGGTCGACCTCCGGGCGCGAGGCCAGATAGTCGAGCGTGCGCAGGTCGTCGTGCACCATCAGGCCGTACCAGGTGGTGCCGGTGCTGTAGATGGAGCGCGCCACCAGGTCTGTGTACTGGCTGCTGCGCTGGTTGTAGGCGAGCACGCGCTCGGCGGTCAGCGCCGCGGAGCGCTCGCGCCAGTCGGCCGGATCGGCGTCGAGCAGCAGGCGCCGCTCGCCCCAGTAGAACATGTCGATGACGATTACCACATAGCCCTGGCGAGCCAGGGCGGAGGCGATGCTGACGCCGCCATAGGCGGTCCGCTTGAACTCGGTCAGCGCCGGGTGCTCGTCGGGTGACTCGAGCAGCTTCTCCTTGCCCCACAGGAAGAACGCGCCGTGGTCGTGCAATGCGACGATGCCCGGCGCGGGGAACTTGGCGCGCTTCGGGATCAGCACGCGGGCGGGCACGCGGATGTCCGGCGTGGTATTGAAGGTGAGCTGCTCTTCGAGGTAGCCGTCACGCTCGATACGGGCGGTGACCTCGGGCCGCGGATCGCAGTGCGGCGGGGCGTAGTGGGCCAGATCGAGCACCTTGGCCCGGGCCTGCTGTTGCCAAGCGGTCAGACTGACCTGGCTCGGCTGCAGGAAGGACAGCGGGAACTCGCCCCGCTGGGTCTGGGCCCGGATGACCGGGAACAGCGAGCCGAGGTCGGAGCCGGTCGGCGTCATCGGCATCTCCTGGCGGTCGGCGGCGGCGGCCAGGTCGGCCACCAAGGGGCAGGCCAGGCCGGCGGCCATGGCGGACAGGAAATCGCGGCGGGTGGTCATGGTGCAGACCTCGCAGCATCGCGCGGTGGGAGCATAGCCAGCGCCGCCCTGGCCGTCAAGGAGCGAAGGACTGCCGCCTGACATGCCGAACATCGGCCCCAGACTGATCGGGCGAGCAACAAGATGCAGACGTACCGTGTCGCGATGGTGGGGTGTGGTCCGCGCGGGTCGCAACAAGCAGCGGCCTACCAGGCGCATCCGCGGACGGCAGTGGTGGCGCTGTGCGATCTGGACACCGAACGCCTGAACGCACTGGGCGAGGAGTTGGGCGTGGCGGCCCGCTACCTGGACATGCACGCCATGATGCGGCAGGAAGCGCCCGACATCGTCTGCCTGCCGACCGGCACCGAGTTCCACCACACGCTGTCGCTGGCGGCGCTCGGCCACGGCTGCAACATCGACGTCGAGAAGCCGTTGGGCGTCGACTGTACCCAGGCCGACGACATTGTCCGCCAGGCACGCCAGATGGGCGTGCGCGCGGTGGTGCACCACCAGACGCGCGTCGGTGCCGCCTACCGCGCGGTCACCGCCGCCATCGAGGCCGGCCGCATCGGTGAGGTGATCGGCTTCGATGCCAGCGACAAGGGCTACTACGGTGGCTACGGCCTGATGAACATCGGCACTCACCTGATCACCAACATGGTGGGTCTGGCCGGCCACTGCCGGGCGGTCAGCGCGGTGGCCAACACCGGTGGGGACGCCATCGACCCCGATGACGCCATCGCGGCGCCGGGCGGCATGGGCACCATCGCCGGCGAGAACCTGCACGCGTTTCTCGAGTTCGACCGCGGCGTGCTCGGCGTGCTGCGGCACCAGCGCTGGCGCAAAGTGTTCTCCAGCGTCTCGGGTCTGGAGATCCGCGGCAGCGAAGGCCGCATCTGGATGCGCTCGGGCGGCGCGTGGTGTCTGCCCCAACAGCACTGGACGCCCGAGGTCAACGCCGAATCGTGGCAGCGCCTGCCGTTGGTCCACCATCTTGAGTACGATCCGCAAGGCCCGGCGCACAGCGACGAGCTCTGGTACGTGGACGAGTACGTCCGCGCGCTGGACGAAGACCGCGCCCACCCGTGCTCGGCGGTGGAAGCGGCGCACACCGTCGAGGTGATGATGGGCGTGCTCGAATCGGCGGCCTACGGCCGGCGCGTCGAGCTGCCGCAGCCGTTGCGCGACCACCCGCTGTTGCGCTGGCGCCGCGAGCACCAGATGGCGCCGCCGTCGCCGGTCCACCGCGACTACGGTCCCTGGCTGGCCGCCGAGGACCGCCGGCTGGCCGGCAACACGTTGGCACTGGTATGAGCGAGCCGCTGCTGCGGGTCTCGCAACTGACCAAGTGCTACGGGAGCGTCATGGCCGTGCGCGGTCTGTCGTTCGAGGCCCGTGCCGGCTGCATCCATGGCCTGCTCGGACCGAACGGGGCCGGCAAGACCACCGTGCTGCGCTGCATCGCCGGCATCATCCAACCGACTCACGGGCGGATCGAGATTGCCGGCGCCGACCTGGCGACGGCCGAGTTGGCGGCCAAACGCGCTTTGGGCTTCGTGCCCGAGGTGCCCAATCCCTACGACCTGCTGACAGTCTGGGAGCACCTCGAGTTCGTGTCGCGGGCGTTCGGGCAGATGGATGGCCTGGCCGCCGGCGGCGCCTCGCTGCTGGAGCGGCTTGGCTTGACGGATAAGCGCGACGAGCTGGTGATGACGCTCTCCAAGGGCATGAAGCAGAAGCTGATGATCGCCTGTGCGCTGGTCCATGACCCGCGCGTGCTGATGCTCGACGAGCCGCTGGTCGGCATCGATCCGCTGGGGCAGCGGGAGGTCAAGGCGCTCTTGCAGGAGGCCCGGACCGAGGGCCGCGCAGTGCTGATCAGCACGCATATCCTGTCGACGGCTGAGGAGCTGTGCGACGAGGTGCTGATTCTGAACCACGGCGACCTGGTGGCCGCCGGCGCGCCGGCAGAGCTGCGGCGGGCGGCCGATCCGGAGCAGCAGCGAACGCTCGAGGACATCTTCGTCGAGCTGACCTCGCCGGAGGCGACCGATGGCGCTGCTGCTCCGGCTTGAGCTGATCCAGATCAAGAACGGCCTGCGCGGCCTGAGCGGTAACCCCTGGCGGCTCGCCGGCGGCCTGGTGATCGGCGCTTGCCTCCTGGTCAGCATCGGTGCGCAGCTCCTGCTGCTGGTCCTGCCGGTGCCGCCCGAACCCGAGCTGATGGGCGAGCTGTTCGGTCAGCGCGGCGATCGGCTGGGGGCGTTCCTGTTCGGGTTCCTGCTGCTGGGCACCTACAACGTGGTCAGTCAGGGCCTGCAGGGCGGCCTGCTCGCGTTCAGCCCGGCCGAGATGGACGTGCTCTTCGCCGCGCCGCTGCCGCGCCGGACGGTGCTCGCCTACAAGGTCTGCCGCGACCACCTGCGCCTGTTCGGTTTCACCTGCTTCGTGCTGCTGGTGCTGGCGCCGCAGGCCAAGGTGGCCGGCGCGCAGCACGTACCGGAGATGTGGGCGGTCACCCCGTGGGGCATCTGGCTCTACCTGGTGCTGTTGAGCAACCTCAGCCACCTGCTCCACGTGGTGCTGACCTACGGCGCCAGCTCGCGGCGGTGGTTGCCGCTCACCGTGCGCGCGGCGTTCGGCGCGCTGGCGGTCCTGTTGGTGGCGGCCGTGGGCACGCGGCCGACCGGCGCCGACTGGGCGGTCTGGTTGGCCGCGCAGTTCCGCGGCGGGCCGCTGGCCTGGGCGCTGGGACCGTTGGCGCTGGCCTGGCAGATGCTGATGGTGCCGTTCGACGGCCTGCCACCGGCGGTGGCGACCAAGCTGCTGGGCCTGCTGGCGCTGGCGGCGGGTTCGCTGTGGGCGCTGGTCCGGCGCCGCGAGAACCTCTACGAGCCGACGCTCGGCACCAGTGCGTTCCGGGCTCAGTACCGCGCGGCCATGCGCAGTGGCAACTGGCAGGCCGCGCAGGCGCTGCTGCTGCAGCGGCGCAGCGACACCGGCTCGGGTAGGCGGCTGCCGCCCTTCGGGCGCGGCGCGGGCGTGCTGCTGTGGCGAGTGCTGGCCACCACGCCCGGCGCGCGCGGGCGGCGCCTGCTGCTGGCCGGCGCCATGGCGGTGGCGGTGCCGGCGCTCATGGTCGGATTCTGCCGTCAGGTGCAGTTGACCGAGTTCCTCCGCCTGGCGCCGTTCGTCTACGCGTACCTGGCGTTCGTCATGGGCCTGGCGCTGTTCCGCGTGCAGCAAGGCGAACTGCGGCGCGTCGATCTGCTCCGCCCGCTGCCGCTGCCCGGCTGGGCGGTGCTGCTGGCCCAAGCGTTGCCCGCGGTGGTTGGCCTGGGCGTCTGGTTCGGCGTCTCACTGACGGCCATGGCCTGGCTGGCGCCCGAAGCCGATCCGCGACTGGTCACCACGGTCGCGCTGGGCCTGCTCGGCTATCTCGGCCTGCTGGCCGCGGCGAATCTGCTCGCGGCACTGATCTTCCCCAGCGCGGGCGACCCGCTGCACCAGGCCGTGGGCAACCTCGGCCTGATGCTCGGCACCTCGCTGCTGGCCACGCCGGGCGTGGTGGTGGGCGCCTGGTGCCGTTGGCAGGGCTGGACCGGGTGTTCGGCGGGCCTGGCGGCGGGGGCGACGATGGCCGCTCCCGCCGTGCTGTTGTTCGGACTGGCCGTCTGGGCCTGGCAGCGTTTCGACCCGACCCGTTGACCGGCTACCCGGTGGCGATGATGTGGTAGCCGTTGTCGACGTAGACGACGTCGCCGGTCATGCCGCGGCTCATGTCGCTGGCCAGGAAGACGGCCACATCGGCCACCTCTTCCTGCGTGGTGTTGCGGCGGAGCGGCGCGATCTCGGCGTGCCGGTTGTACATGGCGCGGAAGTCGCCGATGGCCGCCGCGGCCAGCGTGCGCATCGGGCCCGCGGAGATGGCGTTCACGCGAATGCCCTGCGGGCCGAGTTCACTGGCCAGATAGCGGACACACGCCTCGAGCGAGGCCTTGGCTACGCCCATGGCGTTGTAGTGCGGCACCGCGCGCACCGCGCCGATGTAGCTGAGCGCCAGGATGGACCCGCCGGTGGGCATCAACGGCTCGACCACCTGGGCCAGCGCGGCCAGCGAGAACGCGCTGACTTCCTGGGCGAGCAGGAAGCCGTCGCGCGAGGTGTCGACAAAGCGCTTGTGCAGGTCCTCGGTCTTGGCGAAGGCGAGCGAATGGACCGCGAAGTCGAGTTGGCCGAGTTCGCGCTGCAAAGTCTCCTGGAGCCGTCGCAGGGAGTCGTCGTCGCGCACGTCGCACTGGACGACGAGCGGCCGGTGGGTCAACTCCTCGAGCAGCCGCTCCAGGTGCTCCAGTTCGCGTTCGGCCAGATAGCCGACGGCCAACCGGGCGCCGGCCTGATCGGCGGCCTTGCAGATGGCCCAGGCGGCACTGCGCTGATTGGCCACATTGCAGATGAGTCCAGACTTGCCTTCGAGCAACATCAAGCGCCTTCTTTCTGGTCCTGCCGTCCGGCAAGTTCGGCCATGAGTTCGGCCACCGGCACGACCCGGTCGACACGCCAAGCGTTGGCTCCGACCGTATAGATGGGGTTCTCTTCCTTGTCGTGATGGCCGCGCGCGGCGAGCAGCCCGTTGCAGATGCAGAAGGCGCTGCTGGGATTGTCGCGCGCGGCGCATTCGCCGTTGATCATGACGTAGCCCAGGTTGCAGCGCACCGGCCGCGCCTGCGCCAGGTGGTCGAGCCACATCGGCGACTGCTTGAGGATCCGGAACGGATAGCCGCACGGCGAACCCGGGTTGTGGACGACGGCGATGTCGTCGGCGCCGGCGGCGACCACCGCAGCCTTGTAGTCGTCGCTGGCCTCGGACTCCTCGGTCGCCAGGAACCGGGTGCCCATCTGCACGGCCGTCGCGCCGCGCGCCAGCCAGGTGGCGATGTCGTCGTTGGTGTAGACGCCACCGGCCACCACCACCGGGAACCCGCCGTGCGCCGCGGCGACGTCGAGCACCGGCGGGAGCAGCAGTTCCAGCGCATTCTGCGGGTCGGCCACCTCGTCGACGGTGCGGAAGCCGAGGTGCCCGCCGGCCAACGGCCCTTCGAGCACCACGGCCGCCGGCCGGACGCCCTGGCGCTCCCAGCGCTTGATGAGGATCTGCAACGCGCGCGCGCTGGAGATGATCGGCACCAGACCGACCTCGCCGGCGCGCGGATGGCCCGCGCAGATGTTGGGCAGAGTCAGTGGCAGGCCGGCGCCCGAGAAGATGAAGTCGACGCCGCCGTCGAGCGCGCCGAGCACCGAGTCCTCGAAGTCGCGCTGCAAGGCGACCATGACATTGATGCCGCACGGGCCGCCGATGGACCGGGTGCGATCGATCTCGAGCGCCGTGGCCTCACGCGTCTTCAGCTTGCGGCCCTCGCGCCGGCTGATCAGCAGGTCGAGCGCCACCGAGGAGACAATGCCGAGGCCCCCGTTGCGGCCGACCGCCCCCGACAGTCGCGCCTGTGATATCCCTGCGCCCATACCGCCCTGGACAATCGGCAGTTCGAACGTCACGTCGCCGATGGCCCACGGCGCCAGCAATGGCATGTTGCTCCTCCAGAGCAGGCAGACGCCCGGTGCTGCGCGGCGCCACAACTGGCCCGTCGAACAGTCGCCTGCCCCTGGTGGGCACTGCCTTGCTGACTAGGTCCTTGACGTGGGCGTGAAGCGCGTGAAGTCTTGGCGGCGGTCGTCGTCTACCTGGACACGCCGGCGCCTCGGCGCCGACAAGCGATGATTGTAACACACGCCGAGGTGTTTCAACGTGGGCAATTGGCCAGGACACTGGCGGTCCGCGTGACCACGGCGGTTGCCGGCGCTCGCGATGGGGAAGGAGACCGTCAGGGCGACGCGAACGCCGACGGGCCGACGCCTGCCCGGCTGGCGCTGACGGCGGAGGAGCAAGGTGACGGGGGCTCTCACGGCCGATAGTCTGTTCGTGGTGGCCGGGCGAGTGGTCTCGTTCTGCGCCGCCGTGGTGCTGCTGGCAGTGGCGCGCAACTTCGCGCTGGCCGACCGCGGCGCCACCGTGACCCGCGAGCGCCGCAGCGTCGTGGCCACGGGCACCATGCTGGCGTTCTTCGTCGCCGTCTACCTGATCATCCACTACCGGCTGGGCGTGGTGCGCCTGCCCGACGGCCTGCCGGCGGCGGCCACCACCCTCGTCGGCCTGCTGCTGGTCGTCGCTGGTTGCGTGGTCAACCTGCTCGGACGGTTCTCGCTGGCCGGCAACTGGGCCAACCAGGCCGTGGTCTACCAGCAGCACGCGCTGGTCACCAGCGGCGTCTACGGCTGGTTGAGGCATCCGCTGTACGCGTCGCTGATCTGGATGTTCGGCGGTGCGGCGCTGGCCTTCCACAACCTGGCGGCCATGCTGGCCACGTTGGTCGTGTACGTGCCGGCCATGCACTACCGCGCCGCCCTCGAAGAGGCGCTGCTGGCCGAGCGGTTCGCCGACTACGCCGACTATCGGGCGCGGACCGGCCGCTTTGTGCCGTGGCGAAGGAGTGCCCCATGACCCCTGACACCGTGCGTGTGCCACGCGACGCCTTCCGTTGCTGCCGCTGGTCCATGGCGGCGCTGATGTGGCTCGGCGTGCTCACCGGCAGTCTGGTGCCCATTGTGCTCTGCTGGCTGCACATGGTGGTCAGCGCCGTGCTGACCATGCGCGGCTCGCCGGTGCCGCTGCTCTACTGGCGCACCATCCACCGCTGGCGCCCGTCGCCGTACGAGGAGTTGAGCATCCCGGCGATGCGGTTCAGTCACACGCTGGCCAGCGTGCTGATCGGCGTCCCGCTGCTCATGGTCGCCCTCGGCACCGGGCCGACCGTGGCGATGGGCTGGGTGTGGCTGAAGGTGATGACGGCCATCAAGACCATCGCGGCGGTCACCGGCTGCCCCGCGGCGCGCCTGTTTGCCTGTGCCACCTCGCCGGGCAGCACCTGCTGCGCTTTTCTGCGGCGACGCGACCAAGGGTGAACCGATGACGCTCGCGGGTCTCCACCCCGAAGTGGTGGAGCAGACCGGCACCATCTGCCCGGCCTGCCTGGCCGCGTCACCCGGTGGCGCGGTCGCCGCGGGCGTGTTCGTCGCCGGTGAGCTGGTGGTGGCCGCCGGGCGCGTCTGGCTGCGGCGGACGTGCCCGACCCACGGCGAGACGGTCTCGCTCTACGAGGAGGACGCCGAGTTGTGGCGCGCGCGCTTCGGCTGGGACACGCCGCCGCGCCAGACCGCGCCAGACCAGCCGGGCCACCGCGCTGAGCACCTGGCCGACTACCAGGCCGGCCTGCCCGAGGGCCATGGGCAGCACACCTGCATCCTGGTCCTGAACGTCACCGACCGCTGCAATCTGGTCTGTCCCACCTGTTACGCCGCCGCCGGTGAAGGACCACGCGTTGGTGGCGAGCCGTCGTTGACCGAGATCCTGCACGCGGTGCGGACGGCCATCGCGCGCGAGGGCGGGCAGCTCGACGTGCTGATGCTCTCCGGTGGCGAGCCGACGGTCCGCGGCGACCTGCCGGTGCTGCTCGACCGGCTCGCCGCGCTGCCCATCACGCGGCTGATGCTGAATACCAACGGCCGGCGGCTGGCCACCGACGACCGCCTCCTGCGCGCGCTGGCCGCGCACCGCCGGCATCTGGAGATCTACCTCCAGTTCGACGGTCTACGCCCGGCCACGTACGAGGCGCTGCGCGGGGCCGATCTGGCCGCGGAGAAGCGGGCCGCGTTGGCGCGCCTGCAGGACGCCGGGCTCTACACGACGCTGGTCATGACCGTGCAACGCGGCGTCAACGAGGACGAAGTGGGCGAGGTGGTCCGCGTCGGGCTGGCGCATCCGCGTTGCGCGGGCCTGGCGATCCAGCCGGCCTTCGGCTCCGGGCGGGCCGGGGCCATCGATCCTTGTGACCGCGTCACGCCGACCGGTGTCATGCGGCGGCTGGCGGCGCAGACCGACGGCCTGCTCGGGCCGGACGACTTCATCCCGCTGCCGTGCAGCCACCGCGACTGCTGCGACCTGGCCTACCTGGTCCGCGGCGCCGACGACCACTGGGCCTCGGTGGTCTCGCTGGTGGGGCGCGAGGCGCTGCCGCGTTGGCTGCCGCTGCTGAGCAACACGGTCACCTTCGAGCACCTCTCGGTACCGGTCCTGACCATGCTGCGCGAGGGCCGCGCGCCAGAGCTTGACGGCGCCGACTGCGGCCTGAACCAGGCCTGCTGCTGTTCCGGCGGCCTTACGCGGCTGTTCGATGGCTTGCGCCGGCGCGTGCTGAGCACACCAGCGCTGCTGCCGGCCATCTCCGAGCGGGCGTTCCGCATCACCTGCAAGATGTTCATGGACGCGCACCGCTTCCACGAGGCGCGACTGCGCCGCTGCTGCGTACATACCAGCACGTTCGAGCCGTCGCCGCGGCGACACTCGTTCTGCTGGCGCTGGCTGTTTGCCGACGAGTGGGCCGGGCCGCAACAGGAGTCGGTGTGAACGCGGGTGAGTGGGTCCACGCGGCGGCGTACCTGGTCGGCGCGGCCGTCTTGGTGCACGAGGCGCGCCGCCGCCGCCTGGCCACCGGCGGCATGGCGCTGGTGGGCGTGTGGGGCCTGGTCGGCGGCATCGTCGGCGCGCGCCTGGCCCACTGGCTGGTGGTGGAGCCGGCGCTGCTGGTGCGCCACCCGGTGGCGTTCCTGACGCCGGGCACCGGTGGGCGGACCATCCTCGGCGGCGTGGCCGGCGGCTGGCTGGCCGTGGAGATCGCCAAGCGGCGCCTGGGCATTCGGCGTTCGACGGGCGACGGCTTCGCCTTGGCGCTGGCCGCGGGCGAGGCCGTCGGCCGGCTGGGCTGCCACCTGGGCGGCTGCTGCCATGGGCGAGTATCGGCCGTGCCGTGGGCCATCTGGCAGCACGCCGCTTGGCGGCACCCGACACAGCTCTACTCGGCGGCCTATGCGCTGGTGTTGTACCTGGCCCTCCGGGCCGTGCGCGACCGGTTGCGGCACGAGGGTGAGCTGTTCGGCGCGTACCTGGTGGCCTTCGGGCTCGGCCGCCTGGTGCTCGAGTGCTGGCGCGACGACGCGGCCGTGGCCCTGGGCCTGTCCGCGGCGCAGTGGGCCGGCCTGGCGCTGGCCGCGGCCGGTGCGGTGCGGCTGGTCGGCCTGCCGCGGCCAGGTCAGCCGTCATCAGGAGGTGGGTGATGCCCACGCTTGGACCATCGCACAACCGGCGCGGCGCCAGCCCGGTGGCGGTCCGCGCCTGGGCGAGCGTGGCCACCTGCGCCTTCGCCTTGCCCGTGTTGCTGGCCGTCGCCATCTGGATCTGGAACCTGATCGATGAGCAGGAGCTGCAACCGGGCCAGACCACGCTCTGGCATCGCGAGGAGCTGCCGTTGGTCGCGGGCGTCGGGCTGCTGGTGGGCGGCGCGGCGCTGCTGACTGCGGCGCTGCTCGCCGGGCTGGTGGTCGCCTGGCGCGGGCGCGGGCGTCGTCGGTGCGTGTTTGGCGAGGCGGACGGCCCTCGGGCAGGTTCGAACTGAGGCGTAGCGTGGACTGCCGCGCTGGCGCGGCGGAGACGGAGGTACTGCAGATGGGTGTGCTGGATCTGTTCCGGCTGGATGGCCAGGTGGCGCTGGTGACCGGTGCCGGCCGCGGCATCGGCCGCGTCTATGCGCTGGCGCTGGCCGAGGCCGGTGCCGATGTCGCCGTGGTGGAACTCGACGAGCCGACCGGCCGCCAGGTCGCCGAGGAGGTGGCCGCGCTGGGGCGGCGGTCGGTGTACCTGCGCTGCGACGTGCGCCGCGCCGACGAGGTCGAGGCCATGGTCGCCGCGGTGGTGGCGCAGCTCGGCGGACTCGACATCGCGGTCAACAACGCGTTCTCCGGCTCGGGCGACTGGTACGCCGTGGTCGACAGCGTGCTGAACTCGGTCTTCGTCTGCGCTCGGGCCGAGAGCGCGGTGATGGTGCCGCAGCAGCACGGGCGGATCATCAACACCGCGTCCATCTCCGGCACCGTGGCCAACTGCCGCGGCGAGGGCGGCGCCGCCTACTGCGCCAGCAAGGCCGGCGTGATCATGCTGACCAAGTGCCTGGCCGCCGACCTCGCGCCGCACAACATCACGGTCAACTGCATCAGCCCGACCTATGCACTGTCGCCGGTGAAGCGCACGGAGTCGGTGGAGGACCGGGCCCGCATCCGCGCCCTGCACCCGCTGGGTTGGTACGAGCGCCCCGACGACCTGTGCGGCACGCTGGTCTACCTCGCCTCCGACGCGGCGGCCTACGTCACCGGGCGCGATCACATCGTCGACGGCGGTCACACCCTCAACGTCTGGCTCCAGCCGCCGCCGCGCGTGGCGCCGCCGCTGGTCAGCCTGGCCGACGAGGTGGTCTCACTGCGCCACGACCTGGACCAGATGGGCATCGCCTACGACGAGCACGTCGTCTCGGAGCGGTGACGGCCGACTAGATACGGTATTCCCACCAAGCCAATCGAGTATATACTACGGGCGGCGGGCGGCGGCTCGCCCGGAGGAGCCGTGATGGCTTTGAAGATCGCTCTGGTGGGGACGGGCGGCGTGGCTCGTGGCAGCTACCTGCCTTACCTGACGACGCGCGAGGACGTGTCGCTGAGCTACTACGACCGTGACGCGACGCGGTCGGCCGACTGCGTGACGCGGTTCGGCGGGCGGGCGGCGTCGTCGATGGCCGAACTGCTGGCCGACGATCCGGACGCGGTGCTGGTGCTGACGCCGGAGACCAAGCGCTATGAGGCGGCGCTGGAGGTGCTGTCGCATCACCCGCGCCGGATGCTGTTCGAGAAGCCGCTGGTGGCGCAGCGGGGCCAGGCCAACGTGACGGAGGACGACTTCCACCTGGCCAAGGAGGTGGTCGATCGCGCCACGGCCGCCGGCACGCAGACGGCGATGCTGTTCAACTACCGCTTCTTCGACCAGACGCTACGGGCGCAGCAGTTGGTGGCCGAGGGCGGCTTCGGCCGGCTCACGCAGGCGTCGCTGATGGTGCAGTACGCCTGCTGGAGCCACTGCATCGATCTGCTGGCGCTGTTCGGCGGCCCGTTGGCCGAGATCACCGCCCTGGCCGGGCAGACGCCCTACCAGAACGCGGTCGACGTGGCCGCGGCGTTCCGGCTGGTCAACGGGGCCACGGGCAGCATTCTGGGCACCAACGGCACGCAGTTCGCGCTGCCGCTGTACACCATGCTGTTCGCGTTCGAAGGCGGCATCCTGCGGTTCCACGACCTCGACGGTCCGCTGGAGGTGTTCCGCAACGGGCAGCGGTACAGCGAGACGCAGGCGCTGATTGGCAACCACTCCCGCTGGGACCAGTACACGGCCTCGTTTGCCAAGGCGCTGGCGGCCTACCTCGACTCGGTGGCGCAAGGCACGCCACCGCCGGTGCCGTCGTCAGCGGGGTTGGCGGAGTTGCAGTTCGAGGGCGCGCTCCGGCGGTCGGCCGCGCTGGGCCGCCCGGTGCAGGTGCAGGAGGAGTTCCCGCTGGTACCGCACCAACCGGGTTGCGGGCCAAACTCCAGCTTGCCCTGAGTAGCGGCGAAGCCGCGTATCGAAGGGCCGCAAGCCGGTGCTGGTCCGCGACCGGCCCCTCGATACGGCGCTACGCGCCTACTCGGGGCAAGCCCGGAGTGCGGGCCAGCATCGGTGTGGTCTGGTGCTACGCTGAGCTGTCGACGCCCTGCCGCGGGCAGAGCTCGGCCACGTGACAGGTGCTGCACTGCGGCTTGCGCGCGGTGCAGCACTTGCGGCCGTGCCAGACCAGCAGGTGGCCCAGGTCGATCCAGTTCGACGGCGGGTAGGCCGCCATCAGGTCGCGCTCGATCTTGGCCGTGTTGACCTCTTCGGCCGTCAAGCCCAGGCGCCAGGCCAGGCGCTGCACATGGGTGTCTACCACCACGCCCTCGGCGCGGCCGAAGGCCGTGCCCAGCACCACGTTGGCGGTCTTGCGCGCCACGCCCGGCAGCTTGACCAGGTCGGCCATGCGCTCGGGCACGTCGCCGCCGAACTGCTCGACCAGCATGGCGCAGGCGCCGCGGATGCTCTTGGCCTTGTTGCGGAACAGGCCGATGGCGGCGATGGCCTGCTCCAACTCCTCCTGGCTGGCGGCGGCGAAGGCCGCCGCGTCCGGGTAGCGCGCGAACAGCTCCGGCGTGACCTTGTTGACCTGTTCGTCGGTCGTCTGCGCCGACAGGATGGTGGCCACCAGCAGTTGCAGCGGATTGGCGTGGAGCAGCGCGCAGCGCGGCTCGTAGAGTGTGCGCAGCCGCCGCAGAATGGTGCTGGCGCGGCGCCGGCGGGCTTCGGTGGTCTCGTCCGCCACGGTGTCGGCGGTTACCTTGGCCACCTCACGCGCTCCCGAGGTCGACGGTCATGGTCCACTCGAACGGCTGACCCGCCGGCAGGTTGATCAGCCCGCGGCCGGTCTGCAGCGCGTTCGGCCAGCCGATCCACGGCTCGGGGCAGTAGTAGGCCCGCTCCGGGTTGCCGTACATCACGAACAGCAGACACTCGGGCGGCACGAACTCCGCGCCGGCACCGACGCTCTGCGAGACGGTGACGCGGAAGCCATCGGGCCAGGTGACGCTCATACAGGGCGCGCCCTGGATCTCGCCGAGGACGGTGTCGCGCCAGGCATGATCGCTCAGGCGGACGCCGTCGCTCAGGGCGACCGGGTGGGTCTGGCCGGTGACGAACCCCGGCTTGATCAACTCGTGCGCGGCGGTGGCGTTGGTGGCCATGACCACGTCGCCATAGGTCGGCCCGGCGGGCAGTGTCAGCGTGATGTGGTTGCCGATGGTGAACGGCAGGTCGACCTCGCTCCGGATGGTGACGATGCTGGTCAGCGCCTGGTCGGTGACGGTGTGCGTCAGCTCCAGGGCGAACGGCCAGGGATAGACCGCGCGGCTGGCCGCATCGTCGCTCAGCGCCAGCGTCACCGAGGCGCTGGCGGCGTCGGCGGCGTCACGTACCTGGACCCACTCGCGGTGGCGGGCAAAGCCGTGAATGGGCAGGTCGTAGACTCGTCCGTCGCGCTCGAAGCAGCAATCGGTGGCGCCGGTGGCCAACCGCTCGGGCGTGAAGTTGCGCCCGACACAGGGCCACAGCAGCGGCATCCGCCCGGACCATTCGCCGGCCGCCGGCGGCTCGAAGGCGTTGGCGCGGTAGAGCAGTTCACCGCGTCCGGCGACCATCAGCGAGCTGACGGCGCCACCGTCGAACGGCGCCACGGTGGCGGCGATGCGGCCGGACGGCGAGCGCAACAGCACGCCATCTTCGCCGCCGCCGCGCAGCGCGACGGGGGTCACGGAAGCCGAACTGGCCATGGGCGGTCTCCGCGCGCGAGTGTAGGGTGGGGTGGGGCTGAAGTCAAGTCAGGCGACCGTTAACGCGGGGGCGGAGGCAGCGTCATGGTTGGGCCACTGCCGCCACCGGTCCGCCAGCACTGCGGCAGCGACACGGTCGGGCAACTGCCGCCGCCGCTCCGCCAGCGCTGAGGAGGCCGCAGGCCGTCTCGAAGTGCGGGGATGGTGCGGATCCCACCACGCCGCGCTTCGAGACGGGGCCGGCTGGCCCCTCCTCAGCGCTGGCGGTGCTGGTGCGACCGTGCCTGGTCTCGTCTCTGACTTAGCCCTGAGCCGCGCACTTGCCCGGGCGCGCGGCAAATCGTATGGACCGGGGCACTCGTAGGGCGGGCATCTGCCCGCCGCCGGCAGGAGCGGCGCGGCGCTTGGCGAAGCGATGGTGTGACCTAATCACAGGAGGGCGCCGGTGACGGATCGTCTGCTCGGACTGGTGATTGAGGAGCGTTACCGGTTGGTCCGCCAGCTGGGCCGCGGCAGCTTCGGCCGGGTGTATGAGGCCGAGGAACTGTTCGGCGGCGAGGTGGTCGACCACGTCGCGGTCAAACTGCTGACGCCCGACGCGGAGCAACAACGCCTCCTGGTCCGCGAAGTCCAGGCTCTGGCACGGCTGCGTCACCCGCATATCCTGCTCTACCGCGTCTCGGGCTCGCTCATCCTGGGTGTGGACGACGCGGTCTACATCGTCACCGAACTGGCCCAGGGCACGCTGGCCGACCGGCTGGAGCAGTCCGGACCGCTGCCGGAGCCCGAGGCCCAGGGCGTGGCGGTCGCGCTGGCTGAGGCGCTGGCCTACCTGCACGGCCAGGGGCTGGTCCACCGTGACCTGAAGCCGGCGAACCTGTTCGCCGTGGGCGACTCCTGGAAGGTCGGCGATTTCGGTCTGGTGCGCGCCTTCGGCGACAGCCAGACGACGGCCTCGGGCGTCATCGGCACCTTCAACCACATGGCGCCCGAGATGTTCCGTGGGCAGGTCGGCCCGGCCAGTGATATCTACGCCTTGGGGGTGACGCTGCTGGAGGTGCTCACCGGCCACCCGGCGCACGAGGCGAGCAGTCAGGCGGAGCTGGTCCAGAAGGTGCTCAGCGAGCCGCCGACCATCCCGGCCACGGTGCCGGCGCCGTACAGCGGGTTGGTCGAGCGGTGTCTGGCCAAGGAGCCGTCGGCGCGGCCGACGGCGGCGGAGGTGCTGGTGCTGCTGGCGCGGCCGACCACAGCGGCCGAGCCGGCGGTGCCGGCGAGCCAGGCGCCGACGGTGATCGCCGCGGAGCCATTGCCTGCGCCGCCTGCCGCGATGCCGCTATCGCTGCCTGCCGCCGGCCGGCCTGGGCCAGCGCGGCGGTGGTGGGTGGCGGTGGCGGGCCTGCTGGTGCTGGGCGTGGCCTTGGTATTGGTGCCGCTGGTGGCGCGCCGACCGGCCACCGGCGGCCCGGCGGTGCAAACGGTCACCAACCCAACAGAGGGACCATCGGTGGAAACGGTCACCAACCCAAAAGACGGCAGCGAACTGGTCCTGGTGCCGGCGGGCGAGTTCGAGATGGGCGACGGGCAGGATGGCAATTGTCCACAGCACCGGGTATACCTGGACGCGTACTTCATCGGCAAGTACTGCGTGACGAATGCCCAGTACGCCAAGTTCGTCGGCGAGACGGGGCACCGAGCGCCAGACCACATAGGCGCGGGCGAGTTTGTGTGGCGGGGTAGGAGCTACCCGCCGGAGAAGGCGGACCACCCGGTGGTGTGTGTGAGTTGGGACGACGCGCAAGCCTATGCGCAGTGGGCGGGGCTGGCGTTGCCGACGGAAGCGCAGTGGGAGAAGGCAGCGCGCGGGCCGCGGAACACGATCTACCCGTGGGGCGACGAGTGGGATGCGAGCAAGTGCCGGAACGATGGGAACAGAGGAAGTGAGACCACAGCGGCCGTGACGGCCTACCCGCAGGGCGTGAGCGGCTACGGGACCTATCAACAGAGCGGTAATGTGGATGAGTGGTGTGCGGACTGGTACGACCACTACTACTACGGCAGGAGCGCCAAGGAGAACCCGACCGGCCCGGCGCGCGGCGCGGCGCGGGTCCACCGCGGCAGCGGCTGGCGCAAC
>CAZHGD010000091.1:0-29323 GCA_964531735.1 uncultured Fimbriimonadaceae bacterium
GGCCGGCCCGGTGGCGGCCGCGGCGCACCGGGCCTCCGGCTATGGCCTCGAGGAAGTGATGAACGAGGCCAACGACATCGTCCGCGAGGCGAACGACGAGGCCGAGCGGATCATCCAGGAGGCGCGTCGCAAGGCGCAGGCCGACCGCGACCGCATCTACCAGCAGGCGCTGGAGCAGGCGCGCGCCGAGGTCGGCGAGGTGGCGCCGCCGGAGAACGAAGCCGCCGCGGAGGAGCTGCGCGGGGCGGCCGAGAGCCTGCAACAGGCCGGACTCGCCTTCGTCCACATGGCGCAGCAGCTCCAGGAAGCCTACGAGAACCGCCTGCTCGCCATTGAGGCCGATGAGATCAACCGCGCCTTCGCCATCGCCCGTCGGGTGATCGACCGCGAGATCCAGACGCAGCCGGACATTGTGCTGGACCACGTCCGTGAAGCGCTGGCGCGCCTGACGAGCGGCGAGGTGACGGTGCGGCTGAACCCGGCCGACCTGCCGGTGGTGCAGCAGGCGCTGGCCGACCTGCGGACTGAGCGTGGCAGCAACGACCCGATGACGTTCGAGGTTGACCCGAATGTTGAGCGCGGCGGTTGCGTCGTGGTGGGCGAAAGTGGCATCATCAACACAGAACCGCGCAGCAAGTTGGAGCAACTGAGGACGATGGCGGAGGGTTGACGGATGGCGGCGCTCGACCGCTTCCTGCGGGCCCTGGACGGCGTCGACACGGTCGTCGCCCAGGGCGAGGTGCTCAACTGGGACGGCCTGATTGCCGAAGCCCGCTGCCCCTCGCTGGCGGTGGGCAATCTGGTCCACATCACCGTCAACGGGGCCGCACGACTGGCCGAGGTGGTGGGCTTCTCCGACCGCATTGCGCAGTTGATGCCGCTGGAAGACATGACCGGCCTGGCGCCCGGTGCCACGGTGCGCACGCTGGGGCGCGAACTGGTCGCCAAGGTCGGACCCGGCCTGCTCGGGCGCGTCCTCAACGGCCTGGGCGAGCCGATGGACGATCGCGGCCCGCTGCTGGCCGACACCGAGTACCCGCTGCTGGCCCAAGCCCCTTCGGCCATGCGCCGCAAGCGCATCCGCGAACCGCTGTCGCTCGGCCTGCGCGCCATCGACGGCATGCTCACCGTGGGCAAAGGCCAGCGGATCGGCATCTTCGCCGGCTCCGGCGTCGGCAAGTCGACGGTCATGGGCATGATCGCGCGCAACACCTCAGCCGACGTGAACGTGATCGCCCTGGTGGGCGAGCGCGGCCGCGAGGTGCGCGAGTTCATCGAGTCCTCGCTGGGCGAGGAAGGCTTGGCCCGGTCGGTGGTGGTGGTGGCCACGTCCAACGACTACGCTTTGCAGCGCGTCAAGGCGCCGCTGGTGGCGATGGCGATCGCCGAGTTCTTTCGCGACCAGGGCAAGGACGTGCTGTTCATGATGGACAGCCTGACGCGCATGGCCATGGCCCAGCGCGACATCGGCCAGGCGCGCGGTGAGCCGCCGGCGATGAAGGGCTATCCGCCGTCCGTGTTCACGCTGCTGCCGCAGTTCCTGGAGCGCGCCGGGACCAGTGACAGCGGGACCATCACCGGCCTGATCACGGTGCTCGTCGAGGGCGACGAGATGAACGAGCCGATCGCCGACACGGCGCGCGGCATCCTCGACGGTCACATCGTGCTGTCGCGCAAGCTGGCGCACAAGAACCACTACCCGGCCATCGACATCATGCAGAGCGTCAGTCGCGTCATGCCCGATGTCACCTCGGCCGACCACCGCCATAGCGCCGGCAAGCTGCGCGAGGTCCTCGCCGCTTATCAGGAGAACGAGGACCTGATCAACATCGGGGCCTACAAGGTGGGCACCAACCCGCAGATTGACCTCGCCATCAAGAAGCGCGAGGCCATCATCCAGTACCTGCGCCAGGGCGTGCACGAGCAGGCGCCGTTCGGCGAGTCGGTGCAGCGCCTGATGGCGCTGTTCCCGCCGCCGGAGTGGAGCGACCGCCCGGTGGCGCCGACCGGCACGCCGGCGGCCCAGTAGCCCTCCGCCGCAGCCGTTCGTAACGAGATGGCGCTTGGCGTCTACCCACAGCACCACCGGCCGGTGGCACCGGCCGGTGGCGTCGTCTCTGGAAGCGGGCTGCGCCGCGGCTACGCAGTCGGCCGCCGGCGCTTGCGGACCAGCATGGCACCCATGCCGCAGCACAGCACACCCCAGGTGGCCGGTTCGGGCACCGGCGGTGAGGTCGTCACCGTGGTGGTCTGCCAGCCCGTGCCGTACGAGAACGGCCCGAAGGTGGTGCCGCCGCCGCCACCGGACGGGGACGTGGGCATCTGCGTGCTGTTGTAGTCGAACCGCCAGAGCTGCTGGCCATTGAACAGCACCTGCAGGTAGTCGTTGCGGGCGATGTCCTTCTTCGTCAGGGCGTACCAGTTGAAGCTGAGTTGGTCGACACCGCTGACGTTCCGGATGGTGAAGTTGTCCAGCAGCGCACCGGAGTAGTTGCCGGTCGGCACGCGCGGGTCGCCGACATCTGTCAGGCGCACCTCCAGCGTGCCGGTCACGCCGCCCCAGGTCACGTTGGACTGCGCGATCGAAGTCCAGACCGTGTTCCCGAGGAAGTTGCCGTCTGGATACGTGGTGTTCAGCACAGCGAAGTCATCGGCTGCCTGTCCGCTCGGGCCGTTGATGCCACCGGACTGTAGCCCGCTGGCCACCTTCGGGTCGGGCAGCAGAGCCAGGCTCTCGGCGCTGTTCCAGTAGGTGAGGGCGCCGGTCTCGAAATCACCGTTGAGTATGGGGCCGGCGTGGACCACCGATACCACGCTGGCACCGAGCACAAGTAACAACCATCGCTTCATGAGCACGCTTCCTGACCCACCCCACCTACCTGCACGCCCCGCCCTGGCCCGTTTGGGCTACTACCATAGGCTGGTGCAAGTAGCGTGCCATCTGCGCGTCTCAATGGGAGTCGCCCGCGCTATTCTGCGGCGCCGCCGGGAGTCGGGGGATGGTCGCGCCGCGGCGCGGCGCGGTGGCTGTCAGGCAGGACCGGCGCCTGCGCCGAGTCATGGAACGCTTCTGGGTGGTGAGCCCGCATGGTGCCGAGGATCTCGCGGGCGCGATCCTCGATGCCCTGCTGCCGCGCCTCCAGATACCGCAGGTTGAGTGTTCCGGCGGCGAACAGCAGGCCCAGCGTGCCGATGACTGCCACGGCGCCGCCAACCTGCGCGTCGGCGAGTTGGTGGACCGCCATCAGCGTGCCCAACCCGGCGCCGGTGGCCACCAGGCCACGCGTGGTCCAGCGCGGCTCGGCGTCGGCCACCGCGAACTGCCGCGCGGCCTGCGCGAGGTGGTAGGTGAGGAGATGCCCGTCGAGGTCGCCCGTGCCGAAGAGGATCTCGCCGGACTGGCTGATGATCTCGGGTGGCTGCAGTTCGCCCGGCTGTGCCTCGACCACACTCACCGCCCGCAGCGGCAGCTCAGCCACCTCGGCCATCTGCTCGACGGCGTGCGCGAGTTCGCCATGCCCTTCGCCCAGTGGGCGGCGCGGCAGAGTCGCCTCGCCCCAGGTGTACCAGGCCAGGCCCAGCGCGACTACGGCGACGAGCAGCGCCGGAGAGGCCGACAGGCGCTGGGTCAGCGGGGCGTGCAGCAGGTAGCCGCCGGCCATCAGGCACAGCGTCAACCGAACATAGCCGCGCAGCAGCGTTGCCGTCATGCCAAGACCATCCGCCGACCGGCGGACGCGGCGGCCAGCGTGGCTTCGATCACCTGCTGAGCGCGCACGGCATCCGACCAGGTAGCCTGACACCCATTATACCCGCGCGCCGCGCCGAGATAGTGGTCGAGGCAGTTGGCCAGCTCGTTGCGCGAGGTGGTCTGCCAGCGACCGAGCGCGACGGTCTCCGGCTGGCGCGCGCGGAACAACTCCAGCGGCTCGCGGGCCGAACGCGGCACCAGCAGCGTGGCCTCGCTGCCGATGATGGTCGCCGCCGGGGTGCGCGGTGGATTCGGCACCCCCCACGAGTAGGTTACCTGGGCCACCCACTGGTCCAGCTCCCACAGGCAGAGGCCGGTGTCCTCGCCGGCGGGTGGCTGGGCGGCCAGTTGTCCGGCCCAGGCCGTGGTGGCCGTGATGGGGCGGCCCAGCACGAACGGCACCAGGTAGGCCAGGTGGAACGCGCCGTCGAGCAGCGCGCCACCGCCGCGGGCGGCGTCGGCGCGGAAATCGGTGCCGCTCATGAGCAGGCGTTGGTCGGTGAACACCGGCCAGAGCGACAGGCGCGGCTCGCCCAGCGCGCCCTCGGCGATCACCTCGCGAACGCGCTGCCAGAGTGGCGAGAAGCGCTGGTTCTGCACGCAGAACAGCGGTGTCGTGCCGGCCTCGCGCGCCAGCGCCACGGCCTGGTCGGCGGTCCGGCACGGCGGCTTCTCGACGATCGTCGGCCGACCGGCGGCCAGCGACCGGCCCGCCAGTTCGCGATGGGTGTCCGGCGGTGTGCAGATGTCCACCAGGCCGGCTTCGGCCAGCCCGGCCAAGTCGGTGGTGGTCTCGACGCCGAACTCCGTGGCCAGCGCCGCCAACCGCTCGGGGTCGCGGCCGACCACGGTCAGTCGCGCCACGTCGCGGTGTTTGCGCCACGCCTGCAGGTGATAGCGGCCGAAGCCCGACGCGCCGATCAGGACGATGTGCATCGGCCGCCCATCCGCTGGTTACGCGCCCAGGGCCGCCAGGGCGCGGTCGAGCGCCTCGACGTAGAAGTGGTCGCCGAACATGCAGCTTTCGCCGACGCCCAGGTCCTTGTGCAAGTGGTAGACCTGCTCGCGGAGGATGCCTTCCCAGCCGGGCGTGCCGCTGGCCAGGTAGGGCGGCTCCGAGAGGGCCATCAGCATACCGAGAGCCGCGGCGCGGTAGCGCTGGGCTGTCTCCGGTGAGCGGACCAGCTCGGCGAGTTGGAGCAGGCCGCTGGCGGCGATGGCCGAGCCCGAGGTGTCGAGCGGGCAGACCGCGGCCGGCGCGTCGAAGTCGTACGGCGTGATGCCGTCCTCGGGCAGATAGCGCAGGAAGCACTCGGCGTTGAGCTTGGCGGTGTGCAGGTAGTCGGGGTTCTGCGTGTAGCGATAGGCCGTGCCGAACCCGTAGAGCGACCAGGCCAGTCCGCGGACCCAGCAGGAATCACCACGGTAGCCTTGGTGCGTGGTCTGGCGCAGGCACTCGCCGGTGTCCAGGTCGAACATGGCTTCGTGCGCGGTGGAGCCGTCGCCGCGGACCAGATAGCGCCGCGTCGTCTGGCAGTGGGCGTCGACTCGGCGGCGCAGGTCGGCGTCGCCGGCCTGCTCGGCGGCGAAGAACAGGATGCCGACGTTCATCATGATGTCGATGAAGCAGGAATCATCGCTGACGAAACTGCGCAGGTACTGGCCCTGCTCCTTGAACCGCAGGCCCATGGTGCGCCCGGCGGTGATGAGCACGTCGAGCAGCTCCTGCTCACCGGTCAGGGCGTACCAGCGCCCGTAGCTCGAACCCAGGACGAAGTTCAGGTCGTGGACGTGGCGGTCGTTCTTGCGGTCCTCCAGCGGCCGGGTGTAGTGCTCGGCCTGCTGGCGCCAGTACGCGTCCTGCGTGCGCTGGTGGAACACCCACATCATGCCGGGCAGAAAGCCCTCGCACCAGTTGGTCCACAGCTCGCCGCCGTGCCGCCACTTGCCGCCGACGGTGTACATCGGGTAGAAATCAGGGTCGCGCACGATCAGGCTGCGGACCTGTTGCTGCGCGAACTCGAACGCGCCGCTCAAGCGCCGGACCTGCTCTTCTGCGCTGAAACTCGCCTCGCGAATCACGTCGGTGTCCTTTCGTTCTGCCGGGCGAGTCTACGGTTCGTCGCCGGTCGGCGTCAAGGGCGAGTGGTGACCGGTTGGTGACCGAGCGTGCGGTCAATGGCCGCGTAGGCCGCGGCGCGCACCGCCGGCGGGAAGTCGTGGCCGCACTCGGGATGCTGGGCCACGAGCTGGTCGGCGGCCCCGAACAGCCGGTACACCGGCCGTGCGGCGTCCAGGCAGTCGCGCACGCCGCTGGCCTCGAAGTTGCTGTCGCCGGTCGGCGCGTTGACGAAGATGGCGCGGGGTGCAATCGCCGCCAGCACCTCGGAGAAGTCGAACGGCATCCGGGCGGGGTCACGCCCATACACCGAGGCGATCCGGGGCATATAGGCTGCGGACGACCAGCCGGTCAGGTCGCCGCCGTAGTACTTGGCGAACGCGGTGAACCCGCAACTGGTCACTGCGACGCGCACCCGCGGGTCGAAGGCGGCCAGGAACAGCGTGTTGTGCCCGCCGAGTGAATGCCCGAGGCACCCGAGGCGGTCGCCGTCCACCTCCGGCAGCGTGGCCAACAGATCGAGCGCCCGCATGTGGTTCCAGATGCCCTTCATGGTGGCGCTGTCATAGCCGAGGTGGTAGGCGTCGATCGGGTAGTCGCCGAACCGCGGGTAGTCGGGCGCGAGCGTCACATAGCCTCGTTGCGCCAGTTCGAGCGCGTAGTGCAGGTTGGCGAGACCGCCCACGCCGGCCGGCTCGCCCTTGCCGAGGCCGGTGGTCTGGTGCAGGCAGAGCACGGCCGGCCGTCGCCCAGGGTGGTCGTCGGGCAACAGCAGATAGGCCGGCACGCGGTCGCCGGCCTCGCTGGCGAAGGTCAGCTTGCGCCGGATGACGTTGCCGAGGCGCTCCTCCTGCTCGAGCCGCGGCTCGAGCGGCACCCGCCGCGCCGCGCCGGGCAACGGGCCCATAACGGCCTGCATGGCGAGCAGGATGTGCTCGCGGCGGTGTGCCCAGTCGGCCAGCGTGCGCACCTCGCGGCGCTCGCCGGCGGCGTCGAGCCAGCACAGCAGGTGCCGCTTGTCGGCATACCACGGTGCGGCACCGGCCAACAGAAGGTGCGCGGTGAGCACCAGCGCGCAGGGCATGGCGGTCCTCCCGTCGTCGGCCACTTCGGTGGCGCCCGGCCGACACCTGCGCGCGGCTCGATGAGAGCGAACCGCGGTGAGGCGAGGCCGGCGCGATGGTTGATTCCGGCTCATAATCCCGGTACGATACCTGCGAAGAACCGGCGCTGCTCGGCGGGCCAAGTCCGGGCGCGTCCAGCGACCAGCAAAGGAGTCTGGGGATGCCGTATGTGATTTGCGAGCCGTGCATCGACGTGATGGACAAGGCTTGCGTCGATGTCTGCCCCGTGGACTGCATCTACGAGGCGCCGGAACTACGGATGCTGCTGATCAATCCCGATGAGTGCATCGACTGCGGTGCCTGCGAGCCGGAGTGCCCCGTCGATGCTATCTTCGAGGATGTGGACGTGCCCGACGAATGGCAGGAGTTCGTCGAGAAGAACGCGGCCCACTTCCGCGAGTAGGCCGCGAGGCAGCGGTGGCGACGTGGCCAGTGCCCGCCGGCGTGGAGCTACGTCGCCACCGCGTCGCCGAAGCGCCGCTCGAACTCGGCGGCGAAGACGTCCACCGTCGGCTGATCGTAGTTGGTGAAGCGGATCTCGCGCAGGGCGAAATCCGGGTGCTCGCGGCAGAACTCGACGGCCGTGTCGACGAGGATCTCCGCGCAGAGCGGCTTCGGGAACCCGTAGATGCCGGAACTGATGGCCGGCAGCGCCACCGACGTCAGCCGGCGCTCCGCCGCGCAGGCGAGGCTGGCGCGCACGGCCGACCGGAGCAGTTCGGGCTCATCGCGCCCGTCGCGCCAGATGGGTCCCACCGCGTGAATGACCAACCGGCAGGCCAGGCTGCCGGCGGTGGTGACCGCCACGCCGCCCGTGGGCACCGGGCCATACCGGCGGACCCAGTCGTCGCTCTCCAACTGGATGACGCCGCCGCCGCGCCTCACGATGGCACCGGCCACACCGCCACCATGAGCCAAATGGGTGTTGGCAGCGTTGACGATGGCGTCGACCGGCTCGGTGGTCAGGTCGCCATGGTGTACCGCCAGATCGCAACCACTCTCGGTAGTCACCGAGCAGATTCGTGTCGACATGACATCCTCCCCGGCCGTCCCGCTCAGCCAGCGGCGTAGTTGCTGCCGACACCATTCGGGACGGTTGCGGATATCCTCCTCCCAGAGCTCCAGCCAGGTCAGTCCGGCCCGCCGCGCCAGTTGCTGCAGCGCCGCGTCCTGGGCCCGCTTGTGCCGTTGCGCGCGGTTCAGCTCGCGGCGCTCATAGCGTTGCGGGTCACCGTGGTACCAGGTGCCCTGACACTCGATGACCAGGTGCGCCGAGGGCACGTAGAAGTCGATGGCCACGTTGCCGAGGCCGCGCCACTGCGGCTCGTAGGCCGCGCCGAGTTGATCGAGCATGGCGGCGACGGCGCGCTCGATGCTGGTGTCGCACCAGATGGCGGGGCCGACGGCCGGCGCCGGCGTCCGGCCGATGGCGGCGTGGAGCCGACGCCGCAGACGAGCCAGGTCGGGTCCGGGCTGGCGCAGCATGTCAGGCTCCCACGCGCAAGCGGTCGAGCCGGCGCACCGCCAGGCGCAAGGCCAGCCACGTGGCCGGCACGGCGACGGCCAGCAGCAACCCGTTGGCCACCAACATGCCCGTGGCCGGCCCCAGCGACCACAGTGGGTGCGCCGACAGCCACAGGCGGCCGGCCTCCAGGCCCAGCACCACGCCCAGCCCTTGCCCGCGCCAGTCTTGCCTGACCGTGGTGGCGAGCACCACGGCCGGCAACAGCAGGACGACGGCCAGCCAGTGCATCAGGCCGGCGACGGCCGAAGGCCACTGCGCCAACCGGAAGCCCAGCACCAGCGTCGGTCCGGCGGCGAGCGTCACGAACACGACGAACGGGGCCAGCACGCTGCTGTAGCGGTCGCGGACCAGCCGACGGGTGGTGACCGGTGTCAACCACAACTCGTCCAGCCGGCCGGCGGCGTGCTCGCGCGAGAAGGAGCGCAGGCCGGCCAGGCCGCCCGGGTGCAGGAACAGTTGCGCGCCGATGGTGCCCATGACGACCGGCATGATGGCGCCGTTCGTGTCGGCGGCGCTGTAGGTGCCACACCACAGGAACAGCGCGCAGAGGTCATGGACCAGGCTCTCCAGCCGGTTGTCCAGCCGCATGTAGGCCAGCGCCAGCACCGGCATGACGGCCATGACCAGCGGCGAGAACAGCCAGCCGCGGCGCCGGAGCAGGAGCAGGTCGACACTGAGCAACGGGCGGTCGATCGAGGCGCCCCAGCGCCCGAAGGCGGAATTGCCGTTGCCGCGCCGGCGGAGCGGGTCGTGCCGGATGATCCAGATCGCCGCCAGCAGCAGACCCACCGCCAGAGCGCCCTGCAGGGCCAGCACCTCGGAGGCGGGCGGGAGTGGGATGTCGCCGGTCATGCCGGTGCCCGTACCGGCTTCAGGCGGGTAGTGCAGTACGGCGGTGAGCGGCGACAAGGCGGCCACGGCGTGGGCCGCCGGATGGGCCACGCGCAGGAGGAACGGGCCAACCAGCGGCGGCAGCATCACGGCCAGCGCGGTGACCTCGCGCACGGCGCGATGGAAGCGACTCGACAAGACCAGCAGGAGCACCGTCTCGACGCTGACCGTGGCGGCCAGCACTTGCAGCAGGAAAAGCCGGTGCCCGGCCGCCGGTGCCAGCAGCGCGGTCGGCCAGCCGCCCAGGCGCAGTGAGAGCCACCACGCCAGCCAGGGCAGCGCCAGCGCGGGGAGCATGTGCGCGGCCAGGTGGGTCAGCGCCGGGAGCGGCACCGGCAGCCGCTCGTCGCCGTCGGCGGTGCCGGCCCGCAGGCCGGTGCTGAGCATTGCCGCATAGGCGGCCACGACCGGCAGCGGGTAGGCGGCGGCCAAGAGCAGCGCCAGCAGCAGGTGGGCGCTGTTCTCGCGGGTCGGCATCACCTCCCACCACGTGACCAGCGCGCCCCGGTCGAACGCCGTGGTCCAGTTGAAGCCGATCACCAGCAGGGCGAACAGCAGGTAGGCCGTGCCCAGCCCGAGGACCACGCGCCGCGCCAGGGCCGGCCCTTCGCCATAGACCTCGCCGGCCAGCCCGGCGGCCTGCCGCCAGACCCAGCAGGCGAGCGGTACGAACAGCACCGCGCCGGGCAGTCGCCAGGCGAACCAGCCCCGCCAGCCGGACATCGTCTCGGCGAGGCGCAGCGTGGCTGGGCCCAGGATGATGACCATCAGGAACACCCAGGCCGGGTTGAGGAACCAGGCGGCCAGTGTGCGCACGTTGAAGATGAAGTCGGTCCAGTTGTCGACCGTGGCGTTGCGCGAGCGCACTGCAGCGGCGCCGCCCGCCGCCGCGAGGCAGAGCGCGTAGACCAGCAGCGCGAACAGCACCGCGGCCACGCCGGCCAACGGCGGCGGCGCCGGGCCGGGCAGGAGTGCCATCACCAGGTACACCGGCCAGCCGGCGAGCAGGACGCGTAGACCCGCGGCCAGCGGCAGGGCTGCCTTGGCGGCGATGCACTCCAGCGGCCGCAGCCGGCTGAGGCGTAGCGAGGTGGCATTGCCCGCGTGCTGGGCGTCGGCCATCATGCGCCAGGCCGGGATGCCCGTGGCCAGGACGACCAGCGCGGCGTGCGCCGCGACGAGGATCATCCAGCGCGCCTGCGGGAACGGTCCGGCATCAAGGCGCTCGCCCCAGCGCAGCCAGAGCAGCAGCGCCAGCGCGGTGAGCAGGACCGTGGGCAGCCACTGCCATGGTTCGCCGCGGCGGCGCGTCTGGCGCCAACTGAGCTGGAGGAACGGATTGTCCGGCCCGCAGACGGCTCGTAGCGTGGCGCGCAGAGAGCCCGACAGACCCAGCGGCGGCGAAGTCATTGCCTGATCATACTCGGGCCGACCGGCGCCGACAAGGCTTGCGAGTGGCTCGCGCACGGTGCACAATGGCGCCCAATCGGTGTGCTGGAGAACCGCCGTGGATCGTCGCTGTTTCCTGCGCACGGGGGCGCTGGCCGGCGCCGCCTGGGCTGCCAGCCGCCGGGCGTCGGCTGCCGCAGCGCGCCCGAACATTCTGTTCCTGCTCTCGGACGACCACAGCTACCCGTTCCTGAGCTGCTACGGCGATACCAACGTCCGCACGCCGGCCATCGACGCCCTGGCCGCCGGCGGCATGAGGTTCCACCGCTTCTTCACCACCGCGCCGCAATGCGTGCCTTCGCGGGCCTCGCTGATGTGCGGCCGATCACCGGTGGCCGCGCGGATCACCCGGTTCTCGTCGCCGCTCGCGCGCGAGGAGACGACCTTCCCCGAGTTGCTGCGGCAGCAGGCCGGCTACTTCGTGGGTGTTTGCGGCCGGACCTACCACCTCGACGGCTCGGGTCGCCACGGCGGCTCTGCCACGGCCGATCTGCTGGCCAAACACAAGCTGCTGACTTTCGCCGACCGCTTCGACTATGTGAAGCAGGGCTCGGACAAGTTGGCCGTCGAACAGATGGCCGAGTTCCTCGACCGCAAGCCGGCGGGCCAGCCGTTCTGCCTGTGGCTGAACTACAGCGACCCGCACCATCCGTGGAACGCGCCGGCGAGCGACCGGCCCGACCCGGCCACGCTGAAGGTGCCCGGTTGGCTGCCGGACCTGCCGGGGATGCGTGCGCAGTTGGCCGACTACTGCGCCGAGGTCAACCGGCTCGACCGCAGCGTCAAGGCCACGCTCGACCTGCTGGCCGCGCGCGGCTTCGCCGACCACACCGTGGTGGTCTTTGCCGGCGACAACGGCCTGGCGTTTCCTGGCGGCAAGGGCTCGCTACGCGACCCGGGCTGCCACACACCGTTGGTGGTGCGCTGGCCGGGCCAGGTCAGGCCCGGTGGCGAGTCGCGCGCGATCCTGAGTGGCGAGGACCTGGCGCCGACGCTGCTGGCCGCCGCGGGTGTGCCGGCGCCGGTGCGCATGACCGGGGTCAGCTTCCTGCCCATCCTGCGCGGCGAGGCGGCCACCGTGCGCCCGTACGTGTTCACCGAACGTGGCCCGCACGGCAGCGCGCCGGTCACGGCCAACATGAAGAGCAGCGGTTACGACCTCAGCCGCGCGGTGCGCAGCGGCCGCTGGAAGCTGATCTACAACTGCACGCCGTGGATCCCGTATGGCCCCGTCGACTCCACCGGCGAGGCGGGCTGGCAGCAGATGGTCGCGGCCCACGCAGCGGGCCAACTGGCGCCCGAATGGGTGGCTGCCTGGTTCACCACGCCGCGGCCGGTCTATGAGCTGTACGACCTGCAGGCCGACCCGAACGAGCTGCACAACCGGAGCGGCCAGCCAGCGGTGGTCGCGGTCGAGCGCGAGCTGCGCGTGGCGCTGGCCGAGAAGATGGTCACCGACTTCGACTATCTGCCGTTGCCCGCCATTCCTGAAGCCGGCGACCGCCCTGGCAACGGCCGCGCGGCGCAGTTCGAACGCCTCGACCGCAACCGCGACGGCCAGCTGAGCTTCGAGGAGTTCCGCGGCGAGCGCGATCCGGCCGAGGCGCGCCGGTGGTTCGACCGCCGCGACACCAACGGCGACGGACACCTGAGCCGCGAGGAGTATGTGCCGGAGGCGCCGCTGCCGAAGCCGGGCCAGTGAAGCCGGGCCGGCGGATCGGCTATACTGACCGGTACCGAGGGGCGCGCAGCCGCCGGCCGCACGCGGCGGAGGACCACCATGAAGCAAGTTACAACGCGAGCCCAGCCGGTGACGGCCGAGGCCCTGCTGGCGATGCCCGACGACGGGCAGCGACGCGAGTTGGTGGCCGGGGAGGTGGTGACCATGGCACCGGCGGGTTGGGAGCACGGACGGATTGCGCACAATCTGCAGTTGCTGGTGGGCAACTGGGTGCGCGCCCATTCGCTGGGCGTGGTCGTGACGGCCGAGACCGGGTTCGTGCTGCGGCGCGACCCCGATACGGTGCGGGCTCCCGACCTGGCCTTTGTTGCCGCCGACCGGCTCCCTGAGCCAGGTTTCCGCGGGTTCGCCGAGGTGGTGCCGGACCTGGTGGCCGAAGTGGCTTCGCCCAGCGACCGGGTGGCCGACGTGATGGCCAAGGTGGGTGACTGGCTGCAGGCTGGGGTCCGCCTGGTTTGGGTGCTGTGGCCCGAGGAGCGGCGCATCTCGGTGTTCCGCTCGGGTAGCGATATCGCGCTGCTCTGCGAGGGCGACACGCTGACCTGTGACGAACTGCTGCCCGGCTTCGCGACGGGTGTCAGCGACGTGTTCGGGTAGCGCCGGGCGCTACGGCTGCAAGGCGTGCGTCTCGTCGAGCCAGGACCAACCAGCCGGCGGCAGCCCGTAGTCGGGAATGGGCAGCAACTCGCCACCGCGCTTGGCTGATTCGTGGGCCACGATGCCGGGTGCGTTGTAGCGCGCGGCCAGCCAGACGTGGTTCGGTGGCAGCTTGTTGGCGACCACCGCGCGCACGAAGTCATTGACCAGGAACACGTGGGTGCCGTCATGCCCGTTCGGCACGCCGGCGAACTCCACCGGCAACTGCTGCCACGGCTGCGCCGCCGACACGCCCAGGAACTTCTTGCCCAGGTACTCACGCGGCAGGTCGCCCAGGTTCTCCTCGGTCACCTCGACGCCGTTGAAGGTGCGGATCGCGCTCACGTCCTCCGAGCGGAACTTGACCGCGTGGGCGGCCTCGCGGTGGGCCGCATCGTCGCGCAGGTCGTAGCCGGGCGGGAAGTCGAGCCAGGTGAACACGCCCTGGCCGGGCTGCTCCTCATAGGCAGCGTGGGTGCCCATGATGGTCATGCGGCCGTCACCGGCCCCGACGCGGCGGAACTCGTTGACGCGTGCCATGCCGCCGTCGGCGGTGCGGAACAGCGCCGACTGGTTGCTGAACGTGTTCTGCCAGAGGCTGACCCCGGCGTCGAAGATGCCATCGGGATGGTCGTCCACGTACCCGAAGCAGCAGACCTCGGTCATGCGGCTGAAGGTGACACCGAGGACGAACGCCGTGGAGTGGGTGGGGTAGAGCATCGGCGGGAAGCTCGCCGTGGGCTTCCACTCGTTGCCGCCGCTGTACATGAACGACTTGTACATGTGCGCCATGTCGTGGTGGTACTGGCCCTCGCCGTAGACGAACCGGCCGAACTCGCCGGCGGCGAACTTGTCGCGGCAGTAGGTGGTCTGGGCGCGGTAGTAGCTCGTCTCACCCAACATGTAGATGCGGCCGGTGGCGGTCACCGTCTCGACTAGTTCGGCCAGCTCGTCGAGCGCGACGGCGGCCGGTACGGCGCTGTAGACGTGCTTGCCGGCCTTGAGCGCGGCGATGGCCTGCCGGGCATGGTGCCAGCGCTGGGTGAACAGGGCCACGCAGTCGCAGTCGCTGGCACAGAGCGCCTCCAGCGAGTCGAACGTGCGCCGCACGCCGAGCCGGGCCGCCTCGGTGGCCAGCCGATCGGGCCGGATGTCCGCCAGGTACACCTCGTCGACCGCCGGATGCCGCTGGAACACGGGCACGAAGCACGTCCCGAACTGCCCCGCGCCGCACAAGCCAACCTTCAGACCCATCACTGCCCTCCGGCGCCACGCGTGCGAGTGCGCCGGACGGAGTCTGCGCCGTTGGGGGTGGCAGATCCTTCACCGCGTGGTCGACCAATGGTGAGTGCCGGGAGCCGCGGTCGGCTTCGGTGGCGGGCTTCGGCACTGGCAGCCGAGCTGCCCGTGGCACCCGATCCCGCTCTCTCGGCCAAAGTCAGTGCCGTGCGCGAGTAACGGGCCACAGCCGTCTCCGCGACGGCCGCTTGCCCTCAACTCCGGCACAGGCCGGGGAGGAGAGGCACCATCACCTCAGAAAGCCACCCACCGACCATGGCCGGCCGGTCCGGCTGGCCTGGCATATGTCCGCGGGGAGGCCATGCGAATGCGCACTCAGGATGGACGGCCCATCACCTTCGTCGAGGCCGATGCGGCGCTCCAGGAGCGGGTCGCCCGCGAGTGGGGCGAGGTCCCGGCCCGCCACATGCACCTGGTCGACGGCTTCAGCCTGATGGCGGTGTGCGAGGGCGAGCCGGTCGGGCTCATCTCCATCGCCTGGCGCAGCCTGCCCGCGCCCTTGCCACCCACCGTGGAAGGCTTCGTGGACATCATCGAGGTGAGCGACGGCTGCCGGCGCCAGGGGATCGGGCGCGCGCTGATCGATCAGGCGACCGACCGCTGCCGGGCTCACGGCGCCTACCAGGTGCGCGCGTGGAGTTCGGACGACCGGCCCGAAGCCATCTCGATGTGGCGAGCGTTGGGCTTTGGCCTGTGTCCGGCCACCGTCTACCCGCGCGGCCAGGAGGTCCGGGGCTACTACGTGGCGCGGGTGATCTGAGCGTCGGGCCGCGGCCTGCCTGGCCGCGACGAGCACCGCGGCGCGTCACGAGACAAACTGGTACACCGGCCAGCCGCAGAGCGTCGCCAGCAGCGACCACGCGGTCTGCGTGGCGATGTCACCGAGAATCACGCCGACCACGAACGGCAGCGACCGCCGGTAGAGCTTCATGCCGCCGGCCCGCAGGAGCAGCGTCTTGCCGGCCCAGGCCAGGAAGTAGTGGACGATGAAGGCGCGTCCGGTGCCCGTATGCGCCCAGACGAAGCCGACCGGGTGGAACGGCCACCAGAGCACGCGCTGCCGGATCAGGTGCAGGGCGGTGGTGATGACGCCACCCAACAGGACCAGCGGCAGGTCGCGCCAGGCCGGTGCGGTGGGCTGCGTGATCCAGCGTGTCGCGTTCTGGGCGCAGTACTGCGGTATCCACTTGCCGACGCCGTAGGTCTTGGCCGTCGCCGCGCCGAGGTCGTAGTACTGCGCCGTCACCGCCACCATGCCGAAGCCGACGGCCACCACGGTCGACACGACGATGATGGCGGTCACGTGCGACCGGCGTAGCGGTGCCTCGTGACCCGTCTTGAGGCTTTCCAGATAGCAAGGCAGCGTGGCGAAGCGGACGTCCACGAAGAACCAGCTCAACATGCCCAGCCCGACCAGGCTCTGCCGGTCGAAGGCCGTGCTGCCCATCGCCCACACGAGCAGTTGGTCCGGCGCGCGGTCGGGCCCGAACAACCACGCCGGTCCGGCCTCGGCGCGGATCCGGGCGACGGTGAGCACGACCAGGAAGTAGGTGGTGAACACGCCCGCCACGGCAGGCCAGCGCATGCCGAGCTGCAGGCAGAAGACCACCACACCCAGCGTGCCGCCCAGCCAGAGCAGGTAGGCGAGCCGGTAGTAACCGCCGTCCGGTCCGCCGTGCCAGACCGCGCGCAGCGTGTGGGCCAGGTGACGGCGCGCCATGTACAGGCTGCACACGGCGAAGGCCAGATACCCGCCGATGTTGAGTTGCGGCAGGAAGGGGAAATCGTCGCCCATGCCGCCGCCGGCGTCGGTCCAGCCCTGGGTCGCGCCGACCACGCGGAGGGCGAAGTTGAACACCGGGAAGAACCAGCAGGAGAAGCTGATCTCCGTCGGGGCCAGGTAGCACAGGCCGACCACAAACGGCGTGTAGCCGACCCACAGCGGCTGCAGGACCGACCACGGCCGCGTCGGGAACCACTCCGGGTGCCGCGCGTGCTTCATCTCGATGGCCGGCACCGCGGGGAAGTAGAAGTGCAAGGCCAGCAGCGACTCGAGCACCAGCGGGATGGCGAAGCCGAGCCACATGGCCCGGGAGCCGAAGAGCGACCAGCGTGCGCTGGTCATCTCGAGCGGCAGTGTGCAGATGGGGAAGGTGAGCTTCTCGTGGCTGATCCACTGTCGCGCCAGGAGCTGGCAGAGGCCCAGCGTGGCGGCGTAGACCGACAGCAGGAAGCTGCCGTAGAAGAGCCACTTGGGCAGCCAGATGGCATACGGTGTGGTGGCGTAACCCTCGAACAGCCCGCGTAGCGCGCGCGGGTCGGAGAGGAAGGCCCAGGGCGGCAGCGAGGGCTGCAGAATGCTGTCCCAGTGGTTCTGCTCCGTGGCGAACCAGTAGGCGCCGCCCAGAGCGGGGATCATCCCCTGGATCATGCAGTAGCCGTAGATCACCGACGTGCTGGAGAGCATCAGGAAGACGGTCAGCAGGTCGGCGCGCGACAGCACCCAGGCCGGCCGCCGGCGCGACAGCGCCGTGTTGATGGTCACCAGCACCAGCAAGGCGAAGACGGCGGTCATGGTCAGCGACCACGACGAGATGAACACGCGCGCGGTCACCTCGGAGGCGGCCACCCAGTAGATAGTCGGGATCTCGATGGCCAGGCCGACCACCAATCCGCGCCAGGGGAAGCGCGCTGCTGGGCCGGCATGGTCGTCTTCGAGCGCGGACGATGGTTGCACAGGGCGGCCTCTCACCGGTACCCCACGGCGGCTTGGTGGCCCGCCCGCGACACTCTACCGCTCCGCCGCCCGCGGCGTCAATCGCCCGGCGCCCTGGTTCGCTTGAAGGTTCCCTCGCCGGCGGCGACAATATACCGCTCGGTGACCACGGGGCCGGCAGGCCGTGGTCAGGAGGCAGGCCATGCCCGATCAGCCGAGCGTGCCGCAAGGGCTGGAGGCGACGCTGACCGCGTTGAGTGCTGCGGTCAGCCAGCAGTTGGGCGCCGCGCTGGTGTCGCTGGTTCTCTACGGCGAGGCCGCCGACGGCGCGTCGTGGCAGCCGGATGGCGTGGCGAACTTGCTGGTGATCGCCCATCGCGTCGATGTCGAGCTGCTCGACCAACTGGCCGAACCGCTGCGCGAGGCGCGGCGGCAGGCGCATCTGGGCGTGATGGTGCTGACTGAGGCCGAGCTGCGCAGTTCCTGCGACGTGTTCCCGACCAAGTTCCTGAACATGCGCGAGCACCACACGGTGCTGTACGGCAGCGACCCGCTGGCCGACCTGGTGATCGCGCGCGACCACCTGCGGCTGCGCTGCGAGCAGGAGGTCAAGAACATCCTGTTGCGCCTGCGCCAGGCCTATCTCGGCCGGGCTCACCGCACCGAGTTGCTGGCCCGCACGCTGCACGAGACCGCCGCGGCCCTGGTGGCCACGCTGGCCGCCGTCACCGCGCTGGGCAGCGGACAGGCAGCACCGGACGGCGAAGCGGTGCTCGCGCAGATCGAGCGCGACCTGGGGCTGTCGCTGACGCCCGTGCGCGAAGCTCTGGCGGCACACGACCTGGACCCGGCCGCGCTGACCACGCTGTTCGGCCAGTTCATGGACGCCGTGCGGCAGTTGGCCGACCGCATCGACCGGCTGTAGGAGCGGGAGGACCAAGATGGATTGGCTGCTGCACGGGCCCATCGGTGACATGCCCGGTCCTGAGTTCCTGGTGCTCTACCTGTTCGTGATCCTGGCCGTGCTCGGCGGTGGCGCACTCGGCGTGGCGCTGGTGAACCAGCGCACGCCGACCCGGCACGTCAAGCTGACGCCCATCGACGTGGCCCTCTTGCGCGACGGGCTGAAGGGCGAGGTGCTGTTGGTGCTGTTCGAGCTGATCCAACGGGGCTTCCTGTGGCTCGATCCGACGACCGGCGTTGTCGCGCCGGCGCCGACGCCGCCCAGCGCGGCCGGCCTGACCGCGCCCTGGTCGCGAGCACTGGCGGCCTTTGACCGGCCGCTGGCCTTGCGCGAGGCGTGCGACCTGGTGCGCGACAGCGGCGTCGGCGACGACGCTGCCGACCGCGAAGAGCGCTTCCGCGACGACGGCTACCTCAACGGGCCGGCGGCGGTGCTGGCCGGGCGTCTGGCCCTCGGGCTGGCGGTGCTGGTGATCGTCGGTCTGGGCGGCTACAAGCTGACGGTGGCCCTGATCAAGGGCTACACCAACGTGGGCTTCCTGGTCCTGATGATGCTGATCGGCAGCTTCTGTGCGACGAAGTGCTGTCGCGCGTCGCGGCTGAGCGCCGCGGGCAGGCAGGCGCTGCGGCAATGGCGCGACCGGCTCGCACGGGTCCGCAACCAGGCCACCTTGCAGAAGCTGCCGCCGGACAGCGAGGACTGGATCTACCTGATGGCGGCGTTCGGTCCGGTGGTGCTGTTCACCTCCGACTACGCCATCCTGGCCACCGGACTCCGTCCGGACGCGGGCGGCGGCGAGTGGTCGTCCGGGTGCAGCGGCTCGGGTTGTAGTGGTGGCTCCAGTTGCAGTGGTGGTTCCAGTTGCAGCGGCGGCTCGAGCTGCGGCGGCGGCGGTTGTGGCGGCGGTGGCTGTGGCGGCTGTGGCTCCTGAGCGAGTGCCCCGCAGCCTGGTGGTGCAGTGGCACGTCACCGAGCGCTGCAACCTGCGCTGCCGGCACTGTTACCAGGGCGAGACGCCAACGCCGGAGTTGGCCTGGCCGCAGATGCTGGACATCGTGGAGCAGATCCGCGCGCTCATCCAGCACTGGGGCCGGCGCGAACCGGGCCGACTGCGTCGCGTCCACCTGAATCTGACCGGCGGCGAGCCGTTCGTGCGCGAGGACCTGTTGGCGCTGATCGAGCACTTGCGCGCCGATGCCATCCCCTTCACGCACGCCATCTTGAGCAACGGCACGCTGGTCGATGCGCCACTGGCCAGACGGCTGAAGCACCTCGGCACGCAGTTTGTGCAAGTCAGCATCGAGGGCGGCCGGGCCACGCACGACGCCATTCGCGGGCCCGGCAGCCACGAAGCCACGGTCGCGGCGCTGCGCCGCTTGCGGCAGGCCGGCGTCGCTACGATGATTGCGTTCACCGCCCACCGTGGCAACTACCGCGAGTTCGGCGAGGTCGCCCGCCTGGGTGCTCGGCTGGGCGTGCAGCGCGTCTGGGCCGACCGGCTGATCCCCGTCGGGCGCGGGGCTGGTGACGACACCGGGGTACTCTCCGTGGCCCAGACACAGGAGCTGTTCGAGGCCATGCATGCCGCGCGGCGCCGTTGCTCGCGCGGCTGGTGGCGCACCGAAGTGGCCATGCACCGGGCCCTGCAGTTCCTGGTCGGCGGCGGGCGACCGTACCACTGCGCCGCCGGTGACAGCCTGCTGACCATTCTGCCCAACGGCGACCTGCTGCCGTGCCGGCGCCTGCCGTTGCCGGTCGGCAACCTGACCGAGACGCCGTTGCCCGAACTGTATGACCACTCGCCACTGCTCCAGTCGCTCCGTGACCCGCAGCGGGCGCCGGAGGGCTGCCGCGCCTGCGCGCACGCCGCCGGCTGCCGTGGTGGGCTGCGGTGCCTGGCGCACGCCGTGCACGGCGATGCGTCTGCCGCCGATCCGGGCTGCCCGCTGGCAGGAGTCGCGGCGGCGCCGGCGTAGGCTGCCGGCGCCGGCGTGGAGGCGAGTCATGGCGATGGTCGCGTGGTACACGGTAGCGGTGTTGGCCGGGGCGGCGCTCGGGGCCGCGGTCGAGAGCCCGCTGAAAGTCCAGAGTGTGCCGGCGCCGGGCACGGGCGAGGCCATCTACTGGCGCGCGTTCGAGACCGGCACGCCCGCTGGTGCCCTGTTGGTCGTGCCCGAGGCCGAGACGCCGCCGAAGCCGGGCCGCAACGGTCTGAAGAGCTACTGGTCGGTGCGGCATCCCGGTTGGACGCCGGCCCTGCTCAACGCGGTCGGTCAGCCCGACGATGTGACCTTCGACCCCGGGCGCAACGAGGTCTGCGACATCTACCTGGGCCTTCGCGCCGTCGATCCCCGGATGACGCTCGGCATACGCCTGGACAACGAGCCAGACTACTGGCCCATTACCGCGCCGGCCGCGACCTCGACCCATCATTTCGACTTCGAGTTCCATTGGCGAGCCGCGGTGCCGATGGCCGGCCGCAAGGTGGTGGTGCACTCGTACGGCCAGCCGCTCTACTTGCAGTACCTCAAGTTCGTGCCGCAGGTGACCACCCAGCAGACCGTGCGGGTCCCGGAGCAGCGGATCAGCGTGTTGAACGTACCGGGCCGGCACTTCGCGTTCCCGGGCGTGGCCGAACTGGCCGACGGCACACTGTTGGTCGTCTGCCGCGAGGGCGACGCCCATGTCTGTCCGCGCGGGCGGATTGTCATGACGCGCTCGACCGACGGCGGGGCCACCTGGTCGGCCCGCGAGACCATCTACGACTCACCGTCCGACGAGCGCGACCCGGCCATCCTGACCATGCCGGACGGCAAGGTGGTGGTCAGCTACAACACCTGGGACAGTTGGCGCGCCGACGCCGCGCTCTGCGCGCGCTATCCGGCCGAGACCGCGCGCATGGCGAAGGACGGTTGGGGCAAGTACAGCGGGAGCTGGCTGATCATCTCGGAGGATGGCGGGCGCACCTGGTCGCCCCCGCGCCGCTCGCCGACCTTCAGCCCGCACGGTCCGGTGCCCGGTCCGGGCGGCGCGCTCTACTGGGTCGGCCTGGAGCACCGCGAGGGCAATGTGGTGGTGGTCATCTACCGCACGGCCGACCTGGGCCGGACTTGGGACCGCTACAGCGAGGTCTCCTACAGCCGCGACCTGAGCGGCGCCGACCGCTGGGAAGCCTGGGACGAGCCGAACCTGATCTTCCTGCCGGACGGGCGAGCCATCTGCACCATCCGCGTCGACCTGGACGGCTGGGTCCGCCAGTCGTACTCGACCGACGGCGGCCAGCACTGGTCGTGGCCGAAGAAGCTGGCTGTCTGGGGCTACCCGCAGCAGCTCTGTCGCCTGGCCGATGGTCGCCTGCTGATGGCCTATGGGCGCCGGCGCGCGCCGCTCGGCATCCGGGCCTGTCTCAGCGCCGACGGCGGACGCACCTGGGGTGTGGGCCACGAGATCGCCTTCCGCAACGACTGTGCCACGATCGACCTGGGCTACCCGTACACCATCCAGTTGCGCGACGGGCGCGTGTTCACCGTCTACTACGCCAACAGCGGGCGCGACTGCTATCTGGAAGCCGTCGCCTACCGGCCGTAGCTACGGCGTGCCGAACAGGTCCGGCAGCGGCACGTGATCGAAGACGACGGTCTCCTTGACGCCCACGCCGCTGCGCTGGTAGACGCGCAGCTCGAGCCGGGCCGGCACGCGGCCGCGGGTGCCGGGCACCTCGAACCGCCAGCGTGAGGTCCACAACGGGTCGGTGGGTAGCACCGACTCCAGCCGTGCAAAGGTCAGCATCGGCTGGTCCGCGTCGTCGAAGAAGCGGCCCTCGACCCACAGATACCGGCTCAGCGCGAGGTGCGGATCCTCGGGCTGGCCCTTGGCCGCCGGTGGGCGCGGGCCGGTCAGGCTGACCGTGGCGGCGGAGGGTGGCGTGGCCGCGGCGCCTGTCGCCGCCGCGAGCGTGGCATCGAAGTCACCATCGGTCAGGAGTTGCGCGCGGTCGGCCCCCAGCGTGAAGTCGAAGCGCAACTCATCGAGCCGCGCGGCGAAGGTCACATCGAAGGACAGCCGCAGCAACTCGGCCACCGGCGCGTCGCGCAGGTAGAGAGTGGGTGAGAGCAGCCAGCACCGCGGATCGGATGGGTCGGGGTGCTGCTGAAGCACCGGCGACGGCGGCGCGGCCTGCCCGTCAGGCAGCAGCGCGGTGGCATTGCCGATCTCGACGACCCGCAGGGCCTCGGGGTCGCTCGGTGCCTCGACGACCAGTTGCGGCATGACCTGCAGGTACGTGTACGCCCGGCTGCCTCGTAGCAGGCCGAGGTAGCTGCTGAAGTAGAGCCGCATCCGCGGCAGCCAGACGCGGTAGTCGCCGAGTGGCTGGCCGATGGCGCCGGGCCCGCCCGCCGGGTCGAGGGCGTAGTAGTTGCGGCCGCTGCGCTGCAGCCGGCAGCCGGTGGCCTGCTGGACCGCGTCCAGCGTCGTGGCCACCGTGGACTCGGACAGGTGCCAGTCATGGACTTTGGCCGCCGTCTCGGGCTGGTTCAGGGCCGCGCCGAGGAAGTAGCGGTTCATCTGCCGGCCGATCTGTCGTAGCGCTTGCGACAGGGGCAGGCGCCCCTCGAGCGTGACTCGCGGCCCGTACTGCGTGCGCGGCGGCGCGGCCGACACAGGCGCCACGACCAGCAGCAGCGCCGCGAGGCAGCGTCTCATGGCGCCCTCCGGATCGGGTGTCGCGAGGGTAGCGGTACCTGCTCGAAGGTCACGCTCTGAGTGGCGTTCGGTCCGTCGCGCAAGGTCACCAGCAACTCCAGGCGCGCCGGCTCGGCCGGCCGGAAGCCGGGCGCGACGTCGCCGACCCACCGGCGCGGCAGCGGCTCGCAGGAGTAGCGGGCCACCGGTCGCGGCGACCCGGTCGCGCCGCGACCGACGGTGTGCGTGGGCAGCAACTCGCCGTCGCGGCAGAACAGTCGGCCCTCGACCATCAAGGGCTCGAGCGCGGGTCCCTCGGCGGTGGCGCAGGTCAGCAGCCAGCCGGGCCTGGCGGCGTCGGGCTGGGCCTCGACGATGGTGGCGGTACACCCGTCGGCGGTGACTGTGGCGCCCTTGGCCAGCGCTGGCAGCACCAGCCTGACCAGCCGGACGCCCGCGGCCAGGACCAAGTCGAACGAGACCTTGGCCAGGACGTCGGCCTTGGTCTCCGGCATGGGCAGGTAGCATTGCAGCGAGCACTGGTCCGGCAGCTCGGGCTGCGGTACGCCGGCGGCATAGGTCGCGACCTGAGCGGCCAACTGCTGACCCTCGGCGGTCGCCGCTCCGGCCTTGGTGACGGGCAGCAGCCGCACGGCCTGGTCGTCACTGGGCGCCTCAATCGCGAAGACCCACGACATTGTCGCCCGGGTGGTCAACGACTGCGGCTCGGCGGGCAGGTAGTCGGCGGAGAGCAGGTAGTGTAGCGACTGGAAGCGTGCCACCCAGTCACCGACGGTCTGCTCGACGCCGGTCGGTCGTGCTTGCCGGCCGGCGATCAGGCGGTAGGTGAACCGGTCGCTGCGCGAAATGGTCAGGCCGGTCAGCTCGCCGAGCTGCCGGAGCGCCGCCTGAAGCGTTACGCCGCGCCAGTCCACGTCGCAGGTGCGCGCCATGGTGGTGGCGTCGGCCGTCGGGCTGCCGGCGAAGCAGCGGTTGGTCTGCTGGCCGAGTTGCTCGAGCACCTGACGCAAGGGCATCTGCGCGCCCCGCAGCGTGACGGGTGAGGAGGCCGCGAGCAACGGCCGACAGGTCAATGCCAGCGCCAACGCCACGGTTCGCAGCCTGCGCACGGTCAGCCCCGCTCGGCGACGAACTCGTCGAGTTCGGCGCGGGTCGGCAACGACGGCTGGGCTCCGTAGCGGGTCGCCGCGAGCGCGCCGGCAGCACACGCGCGCTGCGCTGCCGCCGGCAGCGCCAGCCCTTCGCTCAGGGCCACCGCCAAAGCGCCGTTGAAGGCGTCGC
Organism: uncultured Fimbriimonadaceae bacterium; assembly: GCA_964531735.1. Lineage (GTDB taxonomy): Bacteria > Armatimonadota > UBA10988 > UBA10988 > UBA10988 > CAZHGD01. The sequence continues at coordinate 24,201 of CAZHGD010000091.1, forward strand.
CCGCGCCGACCGCATCGACCGCGGCCACCGCCGGCGCCGCGACCATGGTCAACTCGCCGCGGTCGTCCACCAAGGCGCCGGCGGCACCGCGGGTCAGCACCACGACGGGCACGCCCAGGTCGCGGATGGCCGCGGTGAGCTCGGCCGGCTCGCCGGTCCGGCCGGCCAACCGGGCCGCCTCGCCCTGGTTCGGCGTCAGCACGTCGACCTGCGACAACAGCTCGTTCGGCAGGCCGCCGGCGGGCATCGGGGCCGGGTTGAGCACGAACCGCGCGCCGGCTGCGTGCGCTTGGCGCGCGGCCTCCAGGACGCAGTCGAGGGGCGACTCGAGTTGCGCCAACACCACCATCGCGCCGGTGAAGGCCGCGGCCGCGGCGGACACATGGGTGGCGGTCATGGTGTGGTTGGCACCCGGCGCCACCGCGATCAGGTTCTCGCCACCGTCCTCGACGAGGATCAGCGCCACCCCGGTGGGCGCGTCCGAATCACGGGTGAGGTGGCCGGTGCCGACGCCCTCGCGCTGGTAGCCGAGCAGCGCCTCGTGTCCGTGGCTGTCGGTGCCCAGCCGCGCCACGAACTCGACTGTGGCGCCGAGACGCGCGGCCGCCACCGCCTGGTTGGCGCCCTTGCCGCCCGCCGCCTGGAAGTACCGGCCGCCGGTCACGGTCTCGCCGGGCGCCGGCAAGGCGGCGACCTGGCAGACCAGATCGACATTGGCGCTTCCGACGACGACCACACGACCCGACATGGCACGCTCCCGGTGGCTGCGGAGGCCGAGTTTGACATCGCGGAGCGCCGTTGTCAACGCACCCGCGATGCGTTAGGATCTTGCGTATGAACGCGCCGCCCAGCCCCATGCTCCGCTGCCGGTGGACGGTCCGGCGGGCCGGCTGCCGCTGGCCGGTGTGGGCGGTCCTGGTGGTGCTGGTGCGACCGCTGGCGGCGGGTCAGGCCGAACTCGACGCGCTGTGGAGCAAGGTCCAGACCGAGAGCAAGGCCAGTCGCTTCGAAGGCGCGCGGACGGTCGCCACCGAACTGCTGCAGCAGGCCGAACGCGAGGGCAACCAGGTCTACACCGCGCTGGCCCACTATGCGCTGGGTGAGTTGGCTGTGGCGCGCCGCGACCTGCCCGACGCGCTGACCCACTACACCGCGCTGAGCAAGCTGGCCGAGCAGCTTGGCGACCGCGCCGGCGCGGCCTACGCGGCGATGGCCGTGGGTGGCGTGCTGCGCGAGCTGCGGCGGTTCGCGGAGTCGCTGCCGCCGCTACGCCGGGCGCTGGAACTCTACACCGGGCAGGACAACGGCATGGCCGGTCACGTCGCCGTCCTGGCCGGTGAGTCACTGGTGCGGGTCCACCAACGCGCCGACAGCCTGGTGATGCTGAAGCGGGCGATTGAGCTGTTGCGGACAGCCGGCCGACACACCGAGCTGTGTGATGCGTGGCTACTGCTGGGCCAGGTGCAGCAGAACGAAGGCCAGACGGCCGTCGGTGAAGCGTCGCTGCTCGAGGGCGTCCGCGTGGCGCGCGAGCACCGGCTCGACGAGCACCTCGCCAAGGGCCTCGGCTACCTCGGTGGCGGCGCCGCGGCCGTCGGCGACTACGCGCGGGCCGAGCCACTGCTCGTCGAGGCGGCGGCCATCTGCCGCCGGCTCGGCAATCCGGCGTCACTGATGGTCTGCCTGGTGACGCTCGGGCAGGTGCAGGCCGGACTGGGCCGGCTGGAGCAGGCGCTGGCCACCTACGCCGAGACCGCCGACTGGTGCCGCGGCCACGGCGTGCTCGAGACGCTCAACATGGCGCTGTGTGCTCGGGCGGTGCTGCTGACCGAGCGCGGGCGCAACGCCGAGGCCCTCAAGGACCTGGACGAAGCGAGTGCCGTCTGCCGCCGCATGGGCGACGAGGTGCAGGCGGCCGTGGTGCAGTGCAACGTGGCCAACGTGAAGCTCAACACCGGCGACCTGCAAGGCGCGTTGGCCACCTACCTGGCTGCGGCGCCGCTGTTCGAGCGCGCCGGCGCCAAGGAATTCCTGGCCACGCTCTACAACAACATCGGCCGCCTCTACGACATGCAGTCGGATCCGAGCCAGGCGGTCCTGTACTTCCGCAAGTGCGTCGAGTTGGCGGCGGCCATCGACCGGCCGCTGCTGGCCGCGATGGCGCTCAACAACGCCGCGCTGGTGCTCTACAACCTGGCCCGGCCCTACACGCCGCTGGCGGAGCAGCGGCCCGAAGTGGCCCAGGCCGCGCGCGAGCGGCTGACTCAGGCGCGGGCGTTCATGCAGCAAGCGGCTCAGGTCTTCGAGCGCGCCGGCGACAAGCGCACCTTGCCGATCATCCTCAACAACCTCGGCCAGTTGGCGAGCGAGCTTGGCGAACTCGACACCGCCGACGAGTTCCTCACTCGCGGGGTCCGTCTCAGCCAAGAGCTGGGCCTGCGCACGGCGGTCTGTCAGACGTCGCTGAACCTGGGCCTGCTGGCCATGCGGCGCACACGGTGGGCCGACGGTCGCCGCTGGCTGGAGCAGTCGGTGGCGGTCAGCGAGGAGACGGGCGAGCTGGAAGCCCGCGGCACGGCCCTGGTGAACCTGGCCGCGATCGACCGCCGCGACGGTGACGTGAACCGCGCCATCCAGCGGCTGTACCAGAGCGTCGAGGTGGTGGAGCAGCGTCGGGCGCGAGTGGCTGGCGGCAGCGGCGGGCAGTTGCAGTTCCTGGCCAGCAACATCCAGCCCTACCAGCTCCTGATCACGGCGCTGACCGCGGCCGGCCGGGCCGAGGAGGCGTTCGCGGTGTCCGAGCGCTCGCGCGGCCGCGCCCTGCTGGCCATGATGGACGGCGGGCACGTCGACTTGCGGCAGCGGCTGCCCGAATCCGGCCGGCGCGTGCTGGGCGAGGCGGAAGCCCGCCTCACCGCGGCCAACCTGCGCCTGAGCGAGCTGGCGGCAGCGGCCAAGAGCACCCGCGAGGAGCTGGCCAAGGCCCGAGCGGAAGTGGACGACGCGCGGACCGAGCTGTATCGCCAAGAGGCCTGGCTGGCGGGGCTCTACCCCGACGTGGCGCTGGGCCGCCGTGGCCGCGAGCCGCTCGACCTGAAGCAAGCCGCCGCGGCGCTGCCGGCCGACACGGCTCTGCTGCAGTACGCGTTCAGCACCAACAACGCCTTCTGCTTCGCCGTCACGCAGGCGGACGGCCGCGCGGCGGTGACGGCCCATGAGGTCCGCACCGGCGAGGGCAACCTGGCGGTGGCGGTGACCCGTTTCCGTGAAGCCTGCGCCAACCCGCGGCGGCGCTACCGGGCCGAAGCCGCCGCGCTCTACGACACCTTGCTGCGGCCGGTGCTGGCGGCCTTGCCGGCCGGCATCAGGCGGCTGGTGATCGTGCCCGACGGGCCGCTGTTCGACTGTCCGTTCCAGGTGTTGCGGCGCGAGCCCGAAGGGCGGTACGTCCTCGACGACTACGAACTGGTCGTGATGGCCAGCGCCAGCCTGGTGAACTCGGCCCTGACGCTCGGCGACGAGCGGCGCGCGGCGGCCGGCCAGCGGACCGCGCTGGTCATCGCCGACCCCGATTTCGGTGCGCGAGCCGTCGCCGCGGCCGACGAGGACGAGCGCGGCGGCGAGCCGAGCTTCCGGCTGACGCCACTGCCGGGCACGCGGCAGGAGGGCCAACGGATCCGCGAGATCCTCGGCGCCGGCCAGGTGCGCCTGCTGACGGGCAAGGAGGCGCAGGAGCGGTTGGTCAAGCACGAACTGCCGAACTACCGCTACCTGCACTTCGCGACGCATGGCCTGCTCGATCCCGACCAGCCGCTGTACAGCTCCATCGCGCTGGCCGAGCCGGACCAGCCGGGCGACGACGGCTTCCTCGAGGCCCGTGAGCTGACCCGCTACAGTCTGAAGGCGGAGTTGGTGACGCTCTCGGCTTGCCAGACCGGGCGCGGGCGGACGGCGAACGGGGAGGGCCTGATCGGGCTGCCATGGTCGTTCTTCGTGGCGCGCGTGCCGACCCAGGTGGTCTCGCAGTGGAGCGTGGACGACTCCATGACCAACCAGTTGATGACGCGCTTCTACCAGCGGCTGGCCAAGGGCGAGGCGAAGGGCGCGGCGCTCCGCGCGGCGGCGCTGGAGCTCCGCGCGGCGGTCATCAAAGGACCCGACGGCAACGAGGTGAATGTGAGTCATCCGTTCTACTGGGCACCGTTCCAACTGATGGGAGACTGGCGTTGACCGATGCGGTGGTGACGGCCGGCGGGCGCATCAGCGGCCCGCTGGCCGAGATGACCGGGCAGCACATCAAGTGCCTGATCGAGTTCGACGGCCAGCGGCTGATCGACCATGTGCTCTCGGCGCTGCACGGCGCCGCAGGCGTCGGACGCGTCATCTTGGTGGGTCCGCCGGAGATCCGCGACGCGGTGTCGCTCGGGCCGGACGACTGCTTCCTCGACGACACCGGTTCGGGTCCCGGCAACATCATGGCCGGGCTGAAGGTGGTTGCCGATCAGGAGCAGGTCGTGTTCTCCACCTCCGACCTGCCGTTCGTGACGGCGGCGGCGGTGGACCAACTGCTCCGCCACCGCGACCCGCGCTACGGCGTGCAGTTCCCGGTGATGACGCGCGAGGAGGTCCGCGCGCGCTTCCCGCGCGAGGCGAACAGCTACATGCCGCTGCGCGACGGCGACATGGCCGGCTCGTCGGTGATGCTGCTGTCGCCTCAGCACCTGCTGGACCGCGAGGCGGAGATCACCGCGCTGTTCAACGCACGCAAGGACCTGCGCAGGCTGGCGCAGTTGGTCGGGTTCGGCATCGGGCTGCGGTTCGCCGTCACCAAAGTGCTGGGCTGGCGAGTGCTCAGCGTGGACCAGATCGTCGCGCGCGTGGCGCGCGTGGCCGGCTTCCCCGTGCGGGCGCTGCGCGGTTGCGACCCGGGGCTGACCATCGACGTCGACCACGAGCGCGACTGGGCGGAGGCGCTGGCGCACCTCGACTGGGAGGCCGAGCAGCGTGCTCAGGCTGGGTGACCTCTACGCCGGTCTGCAAGGCCTGGCCGCGGCCACGCTGCGCGAGCGCGCCGAACGGGCCGAGCGCCGCGCGGCAGCCGTGGCGGCCTGGCAGCGCTACAC
>CAZHGD010000092.1:0-28772 GCA_964531735.1 uncultured Fimbriimonadaceae bacterium
GCGTGCGCATCGCCGCGCCAAAGCGCTCGCCCAGTTCCAGTTCGTAGGCGCCGGCCAAAGCGAGCAGCGACCAGCCGGTGGTGCGCCCGCAGTGGTTGTGGCCCATGAACCGGTACTCACGGTCCGACACCATTTGCGCCAGGTTGCCGCCGACGCGTTCGACGGTCTCGCGCGCGAACGGGTCGCCGGTGAGGAAGTGGAACCGCGCCAGGCCCTGCGTCCAGATGTGGCCGAGGTTGTAGGGATCGAGGCAGAGGTACGGGTTGTTGCCCTCGATGCCGTGCGCCACCAGCAGTTCGCGGATCCGCTCGGGCGGGTAGAAGCCGCTGACGTGGCCGACCGTGTGCTGATGAACCAGCCCGGGCCGGGCCGGGAAGCCCTTGACGGTACCGAAGTGCGCGATGAGATCGTCATTCACATGGTGGACGGTGTCCACCTCGGCCGAGTGCCGCGCCGCCGCCTCGGCCACCAGGAAGTACCGCGGGTCGGCGGTGCGCGCGAACTGGATCAGCAACTGGTTGGCGGTGTCGTACTCGTGGTTGCCCCAGTTGATGTGGCGCTCACCGTACCAGTCGCCCCAGTTCATCGCCCCATAGTCGCGCTGCGCCTCGATGGAGCCCAGGTAGGCGCTGAACAGCCGCTCGGCCCAGGCGTCGTACTCGGCCAGGTCGGCGCCGCCGGCCGGCGCGATGGCGTCCCAGACGCCGGTGGCGATAGCCTCGGCCGGCTCCGCGGCGGCCACCAACGGCGCGTTGGCGTGCGCGGCGAGCGTCGCGCCGTCACCCGTCGGATCGAGCCAGACTTCCCAACGGCGCGCCTGCCCGGTGCGCAGTCGGTAGCCGCCGTCCTGGTCGAACAGATAGCCGTACTTGGTGTCCTCGGCCAGGTGCCCGAAGGTGCCGGCCTCGTGCCGCGGGAACAGGCCCACCACCACGGCATCCGGCGACGCTTCGAGGCTCTTGGGCCATTGCTGCCAGCACTCGCGGAGCGCCAGCGCGCCCGAGCTGTCGCCGGCGGTCCAGGCCAGCCAACCCGGTGCGCGGTCGCCGCTGCGGTCGGTGCCCTCAAGCTGGTAGCGGTCGGCGTCGCCCTGGAACAGCCGCACGCCGGCTGCGGCCGGACCCGACCAATCGGGCTGGCCGCCCAGGTGCACCGTGCCCACCGGTGCAGCCGGCGCGATCACCAGCGCCAGTTCGCGCAGCAGTTGCAGCACACCCTGGTCGGCATCGACCACGACCATGGGCTCAATCCGCAGCCACGGCAGCCCGGCATACGCCGACACGCGCAGCCGTAAGCTGAAGGCGCGCCCGGTAGGCCCGACCAGGTCGCCCCGGCACAGGATGGTGGTGCGCACCGGGCCGGCGACCTCGACTTCGGTGCGTTCGGTGGCCGCTGTGAAGACCGCGCCGGCGGCATCGACCAGGCGCAGCGACAGCTTCAGGCCGCGCAGCGACCACCCGTGCGCCAGGGCCGAAACCGCCAGCGGCACGGCCGGCGCGCTGGTGGCGGGCGTGTCCCAGCTCAGCCGCAAACGCGCCACGCCGTGCGGTGGTGGGGCCGCCACAAAGTCGAGCAGCACCCACCGCGCGCTGCCGTCGTGCCAGCGCGCCAGCACCTGCGTCTGCACCGGCACCGCCTGCCCCTGCTCGTCGCGCAAGGCGAAGGCGTCACCGCGGGTGGCACCTTCGGGCAACGGCACGCCGCCGCTGACGGGCCGCGGCACGGACAAGCCGGTCAGGTCGCGCACGAGGATGGTTCGGTCGCTCACGGGACGGCTCCTGCGGCCTGACGTCAGCCGGTCGCGCCGCCCATGCTAACGACAATCGGCGGCGGCGGCAACGCGGGGCGAGGCGCGGCAATGGCCGTCCTGAACGCGCCACCCTCACAACACACTCACCGGGTCCACGTCGGTCGTCAGCCCGGTCCGCAGCGTGGCATCGAGCCGCCCGTCCAGGTCCAGCAGGACCTTGCGCAGCATCGTGCTGCCGGCCACCTTGGCGATCAGGTGGAAGCGGAACTGGTCGCGGATCTTCGACAGCGGGGCCGGTGCCGGGCCGAGCAGTTCGCCCATCGCGCCCACCGCTTCGAACGACTCGGCCACCCGAACCGCCAGACGCTCGCAACGGGTCTCGGCGTCCACCTCGTGCTCGTCGGCCACGATGAAGCGCGCCAGGTTCATGAACGGCGGGTAGCCCGCCGCCTCGCGCTCGGCAATCTCGCTCTCGAAGAACCGCAGGTAGTCCTGCGCGCGCGCCGCCTCCACCGCGGGATGCTCGGGGTTGTAGGTCTGGATCAGCACCATGCCGCGTCGGTCGCCGCGGCCGGCGCGGCCGGCCACCTGGCAGAGGAGCTGGAAAGTCCGTTCGGCGGCGCGGAAATCCGGCAGGTTGAGCGCCACGTCGGCGGCCACCACGCCCACCAGCGTCACGTTGTCGAAATCGAGACCCTTGGCCACCATCTGCGTGCCCAGCAGGATGTCGGCCTCGCGGCGGCCGAAGCGCGAGAGGATCTGCGCGTGGGCGTTCTTGCGCCGCGTGGTGTCGCGGTCGAGCCGCAGTACCCGCGCGTCCGGCAGCACCTGGTTGAGCCACTGCTCCAGGCGCTCGGTGCCGAAGCCCACCGGCTTGAGCCCCGGCTCGCCACAGCTCAGGCAGGTCTCGGTCAACGGCATCTGGTAGTCACAGTGGTGGCAGATCATCTGCCGCGACTCCTGGTGGACCACCAACGCCACGTCGCAGTGCTCGCAGAGCGTCACGAAGCCGCAGGCGGTGCATTGCAGCACGGGCGCGAAGCCGCGGCGGTTGAGAAACAGGATGATCTGCTCGCCGGCCGCCATGCGCAGGCGCATCTGCTCGATCAGCGTGTGGTGGACCGGGCCGGGCGAGTTGTGCGGTCCGGGCGTGCGCGATTCGCGCAGATCGACCACCTCGACATGCGCAAACGGCCGGCCACCGACGCGCTCGGGCATTTCGACCAGCGCATAGCGCCCCTGCCGCGCGCGCTGGTAGCTCTCCACCGCCGGCGTGGCGCTGCCCAGGACCAGCCCGGCGCCGCTGACCTGCGCGCGCCACAGCGCCACCTGGCGGGCATGGTAGCGCGGCGTGCTGTCCTGCTTGTAGCTGCTCTCGTGCTCCTCGTCCATGACGATCAGCCCGAGCTTGCGGAACGGCGCGAACACCGCCGAGCGTGCACCGACGCAGATGTCCACCTGCCCGCGCGCCACCCGGCGCCACTCGTCGAACCGCTCGCCCGGCGACAGCGCCGAGTGCAGAATCGCCACCTTGTCGCCGAACCGGCCGCGGAAGATGTCGATGGTCTGCACCGTCAGCGAGATCTCCGGGACCAGCACGATCACCTGGCGCCCGTTCGCCAGCACGTCGGCGATGATCTGCAGGTAGACCTCGGTCTTGCCGCTGGCGGTCACGCCGTGGATCAGCACCGGGCGCGGCGGCGTCATGGCCAGCTCCGCGCGTAGACTGGCCATAGCGTCGGCCTGCTGCTCGGTCAGCGTGTGCCGCCGGTCGCCACCCAGCAGACCCGCACCCTCGACCACGCGGCGGCTCTCCACCTGGACCAGGCGCACGTGCCCCTTCAGCTCGAGCTGCTTGACCGCCGCGTGCGAGGTTTCGGCCAGCTTGACCAACTCGGCCACGGCCACCGGGCGCCGCGCGCCGATCAGCAGTTCGAGGACCCGGGCCTGCTTCGGTGCCTGGCGGCGCAGCTCGTCCAGCAGCTCTTCGGCCACCTGCGCCGGCTGCTCCAGCACCGCGGTGAGCACCATCTTCGGCGCCACGCCCGGCGGCTCCAGCACCGTTTCGGTGTTGATCAGCCCGCGGTCGGCCAGCAGGCGCAGGACGCTGCTCAGCCGCGAATCGGACTCCAGCAGGTCCTTCAGTTCGGAGACGGTCACCGTGCCGCCACGCGCCTGGATCGCGCGCACCACCTTGGCCTGCTGCGGCGCCGCCTGCTCCAGCCGGCTGAGCGTCTTGTCCAGGTCCTCGTTGCCGGTCCAGGAGACGACCTTCTCCACCTTCTGCGTCAGACCCTCGGGCAACATGCAGCGCAGCACGTCGATCAGGTGGCAGCGGTAGTACTCGGCGATGCGCTGGGCCACGGTCAGCATGGCCCCATCGAAGAAGGCCATGTCGCCTAGAACCGCCTCGATGTCCTTGACGGCGTCGGCTTCCAGGCCACCGGCGTCGTCGGTGAAGCCGGTCGCAAAGCCACAGACCTGCTGCCGGCCGAGCGGCACCAGCACGTACGAGCCCAGCTCGACGCGCCCGGCCAGCCGCGGCGGCAGCCGGTAGGTGAACGGCCGGTCGAGCGCCTCGGCCTGGCGGTCGATGGTGATCTGGACGAAGCGGTGGCTGTCGGGCATGGCCCTATGATACCGCAGGCGGGCGTGGTCAGGCCGATATGGCGCCGCGGACCGGCGAGCCGGTCCGCGGCTGGTTGGCGCTCGCTGGTTGGCTCAGTTGCGGTCGAAGTACTTGTCGACCGGCGACTGGCCGTAGAAGAACTGCGAGGTCTTCAGCCACTTGACATGGCCGTCGACCCAGGCCAGGTTGCAGCCGTCGTTGTGGATCGGGCACGGCCGAGACGCGTAGTTGGCGTCGCCCGCCAAAGGCAGGTTCAGCTCATCGGCCGGCTGGGTCGGCGTGCCGAAGGCCGAGGGCACGTTCATGTGCCAGTCGTAGCCGGTGCCACCGGAGCCGTTGCGCACCTTGCCCGAGTCGCCCAGCATGATCGTCTCGGCTGGCGACACGATGCTCCCCAGCGACTGCCGGTTGAGGTAGCCGTCGGCGTAACCGATGGAGCTGTTGTTGGTGCTCGGGCAGACCAGGCATTGGGTGTTCTTGATGTACGGCTGGCAGACCTCGCTCCACTGCTTCAGGGCGTTGCTGTCGTAGCGCGTGGGCAGCGTCTCGTCGTAGTCCTGCGCGTACTGCAGCAGGGCCAGGCCAAGCTGCTTGTGGTTCGAGCTGCACGACGACTGCCGCGCCTTCTCGCGGGCCTTGGCGAAGACCGGGAACAGGATGGCAGCCAGAATCGCGATGATCGCGATCACCACCAACAGCTCGATGAGCGTGAACGCACGCCGCTTCATGTACAGACCTCCGAGAGTGCGCGGACAGGACAACAACCCCGCGATGGCAGAGGAGTTACTGGGACAACCACCGAACCCGTTCCCGAGGAGCTGCGCCTTGTCAGTGCTCAGACGGTGGTTTTGTACCGCATTGGCGGTCGGTTTGACAAGTGCTGTTTTGGCCGAGCCGGTGATCGTCCACATCAGCGATCCGGTCGGCCCGGGTCAGGCCGCGACGCTCATCGGCCACGACCTGGGCACCCAGCCGCAGGCCCGCGCCATCCGCCTGGCCGATCCGCCGGTCGGCCCGGACCAGCCCGAGGGCCTGGTCGGCCTGCCGGCGCCGCGCGATTTGACGGTGGTCCAAGGCGGTCCGCAGTCGCTGAAGCTCCTCGTTCCGGCGGACAGCCAGCCGGGCGTCTGGTCAGTGGCGGTAAGCAACGGGCAGGACACCGCCGGTTGCCTGCTCAACGCCCCGGTCATCTGGTGGGCGCAAGGCGATCAGGGCCGGGCCGCCTCGCCCGGCGGCTGGCTGCGGCTGTTCGGCAAGTGCCTCGGCTGGACCGACGCCGGCGCGCCGAAGGCACTGGTCGTGCTGCAACAGGGCCAGACGAAGATGGCGCTGACGCCGGTCACCACGCCGTGGTCGGCCCGCCTCGAGCTGCCGCGCAACCTGTCACCCGGGCGCTGGCAACTCACCTATCACCACGGGCGCGGCGGCGCCACCGCTTGGACCAAAGCCTTGACCATCGAGGTGGTGGCGCCGGCCACTTGGCCGCCCACGGTCTACTCGGTCAAGGACTTCGGCGCCGACGGCTCGGGCGCGCGCGACGACACCGCCGCCGTGGAGTCGGCGCTGGCCAAGGCCGCCGCGGCCGGTGGCGGCGTAGTGTTCTTCCCGCGCGGGCGCTATCTGCTCAGCCGCGGGCTGACCATTCCGCGGTTCACCGTGCTGCGCGGTGAGCGGACCGACTGGGTCAACCTGGCCTGGCCCGACGTGGAGACGCCGCCCGACGTGTTGCTGAAGGGCACCAACTCGTTTGCCATCGAGAACCTGACCATCTACGCCACACGGCACCGGCATGTCATCGCCGGCGACCTGGGCAACGTGGCCGACGCCGGCCACGTGCGCCTGTGGCGGGTGCGCGTGCGAGCCAACGCTTACCGCGGTCACCTGACCGAGAAGGAAGTCGATGAGCGCCTGGTCAAGGCGCTCAAGTTCTCCACCGGTGGCGCCGACACGGTGCGGCTGGGTGGCGACGACGTACGGATCGTCGAGTGCGACTTCTACGGTAGCGGCCGGGCGCTGTTCCTCAGTCGCGTCCGCGGCGGGCAGGTGCGGCGCAACCACTTCTACAACGGCCGCTGGGGCTGGTACTGCATCAGCGGCTCCGATGGCCTCATCTTCGAGGACAACGACATCACCGGCGCCGACCTGATGAGCACCGGCGGTGGGCTCAACTGCCTCGATGGCTCGACCTACTCGCAGAACGTCTGGTACGCGGCCAACCGCCTCAAGCTGATGCACGGCTGGGACCGCGAGGCGATGACCTCGGACGCCGGCGGCGGGCTGTACTACGGCCGCCTCGCCGCGGTGGACGGCCTGACGCTGAAGCTGCCCGAGGCCCCGAACGCCGGCCGGCGCGACTGGACCGGCGCCGGCGTGTTCGTCTTCAGTGGCACCGGCTGGGGCCAGGTGCGGCGGGTGACCCGGGTCGACGGCGACCGCGTGACCATCGACCGGCCTTGGGACGTGGCGCCGGACAGCGGCTCGCTGGTCGGCATCACCATGCTGCAACAGCACTATCTGCTGGTCGGCAACGACTTCTCGGACGCCGGTATCGCGGTGCAGTTCTACGGTTGCTCCATCGAGCACATCGTGGCCAACAACACCTGTGCCCGCGCCGGCGGCTACCAGTCGATCGGCAAGCCGTACGGCGGCTACCAACTGCCCCCCGACCGCAATCCGTGCCACCAGCCGTCGTGGTACTGCCAATTCCTCGACAACACCATCGCCGAGGGCGGCATCTACCGCTCCGGCGCCAACAACTCGATTCTCTCCGGCGATTCGGTGATTGGCGTGTTCGGCTGGCCACTGACCGGCAACTGGCCCTGGCCGTACAACGTCGGCGCCGTGGTGCGCGGCAACCGGTTGCTGGGCAACGCCCGCATCCACATCGGCTCGCGCGACGGCGACCAGCCGACGGTGCGCGATGTAGTCGTCGAGCAGAACCTGGTCTCCGATGCCGATGAGGGCATTCGCGTGGACCGCGCGACCGCCGGCGTGCTGGTGCGCGACAACACGCTCCGCAACCTGCGCGAGCCGTTGGCGGGCAACGGCATGGCGGCCGCCTGGGTGGCGCCCGAGCAGCGGGCCAGCGCCGAGTTGGTGCGCGTCGGCGCCGCCGGTCACGACGCCGGCGTCGCCACCGATCCGCTGACCTGGCCGGGCGTCGCCGCGGCGCACCAGGCGCTGAAGTCGGCGCCGGTCGGCTCGCCGGCCGCGCGCGAGGCGGCCGATCGCCTGCTGGAAGCGGCGCTGACCCACTTGGCCAAGCCGCCCGCGAAGCTGAGCTACGCCAGCCTGGCCGCCCTGGTCGGCTTGCGCGTCGAGGTGCTCAAGGAGAGCACTTTGCCCAGCGTGCTGCAGTCGGCGCGCGGCGGGCTGGCCAACCTGGACGTCGCCATCTCACTGCAACGCAGCCGACCGGGCTGGCGGGTGCAGTCGGCCTACACGCTGCCGCCCGGCTGGAACGCCACCGTGCTCGGGCCGACCGACCTGGTCGACGGCAAGGCGCGGTTCCCGCTGCCGGCGGAAGTGCCCGCGGGCGCTTGGGGCCGGCACGTACTCGACCTGCTGGTGGTGCTGCACCTGCCCGAGGTGTCCTGCTCGGTCTCGACGCCGGTAGCGGTGGGCAGCGGCAAGCTGCGCGACTGGATGGTCATCGGGCCGTTCCCGAACCGCACCGCGCAGCCGCTCGACCTGAGCCTCAACCCGCCCGACGAGGGCCTCGACCTGAAGGTGGCCTACGACGTGGCCGGACGCAAGCTGTCCTGGCAGCCGGTGCATGGCGGCGACTGGCTCGACCTCAACGCGCTCTACCGCACCCAGGAGCCCGGCGTCGCCTATGCGGTAGCCTGCCTCGAGGCCGAGCGCGAGCAGCAGGTAGTCCTTCAGCTCGGCGGCACGGGTGGCCTGGCGGTGATGCTCAACGGCAGCTACGTCTGGTCGCGCAACAGCGGCGGCAAGGCCACCGCCGACCAGGAGCGCGTGCCGCTGACACTGCGGGCCGGCGACAACGTGCTGCTGCTCAAGCTGAGCACCGTCACCAAAGACTGGAAGTTCGCCGCCGAAGTGCTGCCGACCGGTGACCAGTTCGCGGCCAAGCTGCGCCCGGCGGCCCCGGAGACGTTCGCCGGCCGCGCGGCCTTCGCGCCGCCACCACCGGCGCCGGCCCTGGCCGACGGTGAGCTGCGCTTCCCCGCGGGCGTGCGCTGGCAGTTGCGCTGTGGTGACGACTTCGGCCGTGACACCCTCGGTGGCCGCTGGCGCGTCGGCGCGGGCGACTGGCAGTGCCAAGGTGGCCTGTTGATGAGCGGCAACGGTCAGGCCTTCCTGGCCTATGCCGAGCCCTTCAAGGCACCAGTGCGCATTGAGTACGATTGCCGCCTGGCGAGCGGGCAGCCGAGTGACATGTCCGCCTTCTGGCTGCGCAATCCGGCCGACTACGCGAGCGGCTGGCTGATCGGCTTCGGGTCGAACGGCAACACGGTCAACAAGGTGCTGGTCAACGGCTCGCAGGACGCCACGAGCGAACGGCCGCTGGCGCAGCCGGGCAAGACGCACCATGTCATCGCGCAGATCCTGCCCGACGGCCGCGTGCAACTGATCGTCGATGGGCAGTTGTCGCTGGAGCATCGCGGCCCGGTGCCGACCGAGGCGCTGTCGGCGGGGGTCTGGTCGTGGGGCGCGCCGGTGCTGTTCTCCAAGGTGCGCATCTACAGCGGCCCGTAGCGCGCGGTTCAGCGTACCGGCACGTGCTCCACGCGGATCAGGTTGGTGGTGCCGGTGCGGCCGAACGGCACGCCGGCGATGACCACGACGGCTTCGCCCGGCGCCGCCAGACCGGCCGTGCCCAGCGCGTGGAGCGCCTGTTCGGCCATGGTGTCCGAGTGCGCCGGATCCGGTGCCACCACCGGCTGAATGCCCCAGCCCAACGCGAGCTGCCGGGCCACGTGCAGGAACGGGGTCAGCCCGACGACCGTGGCCAGTGGCCGGTGCCGCGCCACGCGGAGCGCCGTGGCGCCGGTCCAGGTGAACCCGGCGATGGCCGCGGCCGGCAGGATCTCGGCCAGCCGGCAGGCCGAGTGGCACACCGCGGCCGGCACGCCGGGGCGGTCCTGCGGCCAGTAGCGGTTGCAGCGGCGGCGGTAGGCCGTGCTCGCCTCCACCCGGCGGGCAATGTGGTCCATCATCGCCACCGCTTCGACCGGCCAGTCGCCCACCGCGGTCTCGCCCGAGAGCATGATGGCATCGGCGCCGTCGAAGATGGCGTTGGCCACGTCGGACGCCTCGGCCCGCGTCGGGCGCGGGTTGTGAATCATCGATTCGAGCATCTGGGTGGCCACCACCACCGGCTTGCCCACCTGCTGGCAGTGCTCGACCAGGTGCTTCTGGATCACCGGCACCTCTTCGGGCGGCAGTTCCACCCCCAGGTCGCCGCGCGCCACCATGATGCCGTCGGCCAGCTCCAGCAGCTCGTCGAACCGCGCCACCGCGCCGGGTTTCTCGATCTTGGCCATCAGCCGCGCTCGGCAGCCGAGCCGGTCGAGCTCGGCCCGCGCGGCCAGCAGGTCTTCGGGCCGGCGCACAAACGAGAGGGCCACCCAGTCCACCGGCAGGCCGGCGCCGAAGGCCAGGTCGGCCAGGTCCTTCTCCGACAGCGCCGGAATGCTCAAGTCGCTGTCGGGCACGTTGATGCCCTGGTGGTGACCGAGCCGGCCGCCGACCTCGACGCGCGTGACCAACGCGTCGGGCTCGCGCGCGGTGACCTGCAACTCCAACAGGCCGTCGGCCAGCAACAGACGCTGCCCGGACTGGACCTCGTCGATCAGCGCCGGCAGCGTGGTGCCGCAACGGGTCGCGTCGCCCGGCGAGTCGTCGCGCGTGAGCCGGAACGTCTGCCCGCGTTCGAGCGTCACGCCGCGCGGATCGGCGAACGTGACCAGGCGGATCTTCGGGCCTTGCAGGTCGAGCAGCACGCCGAGCACCTGACCGGTGCGCGCCTCGGCTTCGCGCACCGCGGCGTAGGTGCGTGCATGGTCGGCGTGGCTGCCATGGCTGAAGTTCAGCCGGAACACGTTCACACCGGCGGCCACCAAGGCCAGGATCCGCTCCGGGTCGGCCGAGGCCGGACCGAGCGTGGCGACGATCTTCGTTCGACGGTGGTCCGCCATGCGGGCTCCTCTGGGTCTACTCCGGCTGCGGCAAGTTGCTGACCAGCCGCCAGCCGTAGCGTTGCATCCAGACGTGGTGCGGCACACCGTCCAGCAGGTCGCCCAGGCGTCGGTCGCGCGTGATGACCAGCACGAGCAAGCGACTGCTGAACCGGCTGCGGATCCGGTCCTTGAGGCCCGGGTCGTCCGCCCGCCAGTAGACCACGGGCTGCTGGTAGTAGAAGACCACGCTCGGTACGTGAACGTTGAGCAGGACCAATTCACCGAGCGGCCTGGTGTGGCGGGCGGCGAGTCGCGCCATCTCGCGCGGCGGCGACTGCTGCACCTCATCGACCAGCGGCAGAACGCCGAGCCAGACCGCCAGGCCGACGGCCAGACCGGCCACGGCCGTGGCCACCGCCGCCGGGCGCGGCGGAGTCAGGCACCACAGGGCCGCGGCCATGGCGACCGCGATGAGGATCACCAGTCCAGCCAGGACCGGTCCTTGGCCCGGCGCCACGACCGCGCCGCCCAGCTCGCGTTGGAGGCCGGCCAGCCGCGGCAACCACACCCCGGCGCTCAGCAGCGCGCCGCCGAGCCCGAGCAGGCCCACCAGGCTCGGCCAGATGCGCCACCAGCGGCCCGTCACGCCGGTCTCCAGACCGCGCGCCACGGCCCAGCCGGCCAACAGCACCGCCGCCGGATAGCACGGCGCGATGTAGTTGGGCAGCTTGGTCTTCGACAAGCTGAACAGGCCGATCACGCCCGCCAGCCACAGCAGCAGGTAGAGCGCGGCGCGGCCTTCGGCGTCCGCGGCGCGGCGGCGCACCGCGTCGATGGCGCCGGACAGCGCGAATCCGCCCCACGGCGCCAAGCCGACCGCCACCACCACCAGGAAGGTGAACACCGGTCCGCCGTGGCCCGACTGCGTGCGGGTCAGGCGGTCGAGGTTGTGGTAGCCCAGGAACGACTGGTAGAAGTCCCACTGGTGCGCCCGGTAGATGGCGTAGCACCAAGGCGCCAGGACGGCGGCATAGAGCAGCACGCCCCACCAGCAGCGCGTGGCGCGCAGCGTGGCCCACAGCTCGCGTCGCCAGAGGAGCCAGACCAGCCAGGTCAGTCCGGGCAGGACCAGTGCCACCGGCCCCTTGGTCAAGGTGGCCAGGCCCAACGCCAGCCCCGCGAGCGCGAACCAGCCGGGCGAGCGGCGCTCGGTGCTGAAGTAGAGCGCCATCCAGCCAGCGGCCATCAGTAGCGTCAGCGTGATGTCGGTGAAGGCCATGCGGCCGAGCAGGAACAGGTGCAGACTGGTGGCGGCGATGACCCCGGCCCAGCGACCTGCCGCGACGCCGAACACCGCTCGCCCGAACAGCGCCACCAGGAGCACCAGCAGCGCCCCGGCCGCCGCCGAGTGGAACCGGGCGCCGAAGCTGTTGGCGCCGAACCACTTCACCGGCCCGGCCATCACCCAGTAGATGAACACGGGCTTGTCGTAGCGCACGCGGTAGTTGTAGGTCGGCGTGATGAAGTCACGGGTCTCGACCATCTCGCGCGTGGCCTCGCCGAAGATGGCCTCGTCGACATCGAACAGACCGAACCAGCCGATGCAGGCCAACGCCAGTGCGAAGACGGTCGCGCACAGCGCCGCCTCGACGCCGTAGTCACGCCACCGCATCGGTCGTCTCCTGCTGCCAGCGCGCCGCCAGGTAGCGGCCGATCTGCCAGCCGATCAGCCCGCCGGCGAGGACGTCGGTCGGGAAATGATCGCCGCCATAGACCCGGCCCGCGGCGATGAGCGCCGCGCTGACCAGGAAGGCCGTGCGCCCGCGCGGCCAGAGCGCGGCCAGCAGCGGCACCAGGGCGAACACCACCATGGCATGGCCGGACGGGAAGCTGTCGTAGTGGTTCGGGAACGCCGGCCCGTGCGGCCACCACAGGCCATGGACGTCGAAAGCGCGCGGCCGGGGCCGACCGACCAGCGTCTTCAGCGTGTGCGTCCAGAAGCCGGCACACACAATCGCGCCGAACAGGTAGAGCCCGGCCCGCTCCAGCCGCCGGCTGGGGGTCACGTAGCCGGCGGTCCAGATGCCCGCGGCCAACAAAGTCAGAGTCAAGCCGTCACCGGCCGTCTGCGCCACCGTGTCGAGCCACAGGCGCCAGGCCGACCATTCCCAGGTGCGGTAGACGTTGAGCCGCGCCACCAGCAGGTAGTCGAACGCCAGCAACGCGGCCAGGGCAATCGGCAACGACCACGGCCTGCGCCGCCAGCGGTGGGGGGGAACGCTCATCAGTCAGCGATGGTAAGGGGCAGCCCAGGAGGTGTCAACCGTCCAGCTGCCCGGAGGCGCGTGTCTGTGAGCGGCCATGATCGTGCTACCCGTGGGACCGGCGTCTCGCCGGTCTCGACGCGCCAAGCGGACGGCAGGTGGAGGGCCGACCTTTGAGCGGCCCGGAACTGCCGCGCGCACGAGGCCGGAGCCCGTCTGGAGACAGACCGGCGAGACGCCGGTCCCACGAGCGAGCGTCGCTGCACAAGATGCGACTCACACTCGCTGCTCGGGGGCTGGGACGCAGCCGGCCCGAAGCACCACCAGCACCGGGTACCGGCTCACTGATGCTCCTGCGCCAGCTGGTCCAGCAGCTCCTGCGCCGGAAGCGCGGATTCCGGGTTGGTGCGGTAGGCTGCCAAGCGCTGCTCCGCGAGGTCGAGGTGGCTGGCCGGTGCCGGTACCGACGCATCGTCCGCGGCAATGCGATCCCATAGCTGCTGTAGGTACTCGATCTGAGCAGCAGGCGGCAGTTCGGCGAAACCGGGCGGATCGGCGATGACGGGCAATGCCATGATGCGCCTCGTGACCATTATACCCTCACGCCGGCTCGCCCACCCCCATCGCCGCGCGACCCTCCTCGTTCATCCGCCAGGTCTCCCAGCCCGGCTCCCAAGTGCCCTCGATCAGCACTTCGCGGACGCCGGCCACCTGCAGGAGCCGCTCGCGGATCGGGTCGCCAATGAAGCTGTGGATCGGCCGGCCCCGATGCGGCATGGTCACCGTCACGATCACCGTGTTGCCGCGCAGGCGCAGGTCGTAGACGTAACCCATGTCGTAGGCGTTGGCCGTGTCCTGATAGAACTGCGCATCGAACACCTCGCGGAGCGCCGACCAGAGCGTGCGCTTGAGCTCGGCCTCCGCGGCGGTCTCGCCCGGACGGGCCAGCGCACCGGTCGCGGTGGCCGTGGCCGGCGGCACCTCACCGGCGCTGACGGCCAGCGGACTGAGCAGCCGCGAGCGGAGCGCGGTGACCACCGTCGGGCCGTCGTCATCGGCGTAGATGGGTCCGCGCAGCACGTCGCCGCGCGACTGGCCCATCGCTGCCGCGCCGCCCGGCGCGAAGTACGGCGCCATCAGGTAGGCGTTCCACTGCCGCAGCACCGTGCCGGCGGCCAGGTGCTGGCTGTGGCCCACCGGGTAGCGCGACCAGCAGTGGCCGTGCGGGCGGTAGTAGTACATCGGGTCGGCCCAGCGCTGCAAGCCGTCGAACCCGTCGGCCGACAGATCGAGCCACAACGCGATGAAGGCGTCGCGGCTGGTGCGATGGTAGTAGCCGACGCCTTGCAGGTCACGGCGCTGATCGGCTGGCAGCGGGCCTTCGTGAATGGCGCCGCCAGCGTCGAGCCACAGCGGATCGGTGAAGGTGAAGCCCGAGAAGACCCATTCGTCATCGCGTAGCGCGGCGATGTCGAGGTCCTTGACCACGGTCATCTCGCTGCGCTTGAAGAACCAGGGCTGGCCGGCGAAGAACGTGTAGGTCACGTCGATGTGGACGCGCGACGGCGTGAACACCGGGTGCAGCGGGCTGTGCGGGAAGCCCCAGCGACGCACCTGCACGCAGAGCGGCCCGCGCGTGACCGACCAGTTCGGGCACTCGGACCAGTTGGTGATGCGCAGCTTCTGGAAGTGGCCCGCGGTGGCATAGTCGTGGGCCCAGTCGATATCGGGCGGCTCGCCGTGCCCCGGCCCGCCGGCGAACAGCTCCTGGCCGTGCTCGCGGCGGTAGGTCAGCCGCTCCAACTGGCCCATCTGCCGCGACAGGCGCGCCACGTAGTGCTGGTTCTCGATGTCCAGGCCGTAGCCCTCGCCCTGGACCTTCAGGTCCGACGGATAGCCGGGCAGTTCGGCGCCGACATGGCCGTAGAGCAGCAGGTAGTCGCTCCGCCCGCCGGCCGGCACGTCGGCGGTGAAGTGCAGGCGACAGCGCAGCTCGCCCGGCCGCCGCGAGACGCTCAGCACCTGGCTGGCCGTCTCGACCAGTCGGCCATCGACCACCTGGGCCAGGCGCAATTCGCGATGAGGATCCACCAACTGGTCGGAGCGGAACCCGATGACCACCTCCGTCGGCTCGCCGGTCCGCGTCAGGCCGGCGCGTTCGGTGACGGCCAGGGGCTTGGCGAACGACCATCCGCGGGCCCAGTCGCGCCAGGCCGCGGGCAGCTCGCCCACGGGCACGAAGCGGTTGGCGGCGCTGACCGGCG
Source organism: uncultured Fimbriimonadaceae bacterium (assembly GCA_964531735.1). Taxonomy (GTDB): domain Bacteria; phylum Armatimonadota; class UBA10988; order UBA10988; family UBA10988; genus CAZHGD01. The sequence continues at coordinate 15,054 of CAZHGD010000092.1, forward strand.
CGCCCGGGTCGGCCTGCTCCTGGCGCTCGTAGCCGAGCGTGTCCTTGATGGACTCCGCCAGCGACAGCGCCAGGTCATAGTGCCCATCGCGGTGCGCCTGCGCCAGCAGACGCAACTTCAGCTCGACGCTGTCGGTGCGGTCGTCGTAACGCGTCTCTGCCATACGGTTGCTCCGGAGCGCGCGGCCGGCGGGTCGCCGCGCTCAATCGAGGATGAGGTCATAGCGGTAGCTGTGCGGCGGCACGCCGCAGGTCTCGTGGCGGCCCACATCGCCGGGGCAGCCCGTCATGTAGAGCACCGGCCGGCCCGTCTCGCGGTCGTCGTAGCGGCGCCAGTTGGAGAAGCGGATCGTCTCAGGCTGCCCGGCGGCGGCATCGCGTTGCTCGATGATGGTCACGCTGGCCCGGATCACGCGGAGCGTGGCCGAGTCCAGCTCGGCGAGGTGCAGCGCGGTGCGCGGGTCACAACCAGTGGTCGGCGCGTCCAGCAGGTTGGTGATCAGGTACAGCCGGCCGGTCCTCGGCGCCACGAAGATATGCGCCAGGCACGCCGGACAGTACACCTGACCGCCGTCGGTGTACCGCAACGGCTCGGGCTCCGACCAGGTGGCGCCCTCGTCGTGGCTGGTGGTGATGAACTTGCCGCTGGGCAGGGCCAGTCGGTCACCTGGGCGCGCCCGGACCCGCATCGTCATCAGCCAGCGCCCGTCGGGCAGCACCGCCAGACAGGGCTCGTCGCCGCCGTCACTGGAGAACTCCGGCTTGACCGTCGCGTGGGCGGTCACCTGCCAGTTCACGCCGCTGCCATCGGAGCGCCATTGCCCGATCAGCCCGGCACTGCGGAACCGGTAGGGCGGTGCGTCAGCGCTGCTGAACAGCGGCAGCAGGAACCGGTCATCACTCAGCAGCACCGGCGTGGCGCCTTCCACCCCACCGCTGTTGTGGCCGAAGCAGATGCCGGGGGCCCAATGGGTCGGGTCGCACCCGGGTTGCGCGCAGATCACCTGCTCGGGCGCCGACCAGGTCAGGCCGCCGTCGGCCGAGTGCTGGCTCCACAGCAGGCCGGTGGCGCGCGACGGCGCGCCTTGGTCCCAGGGCAGCAGGCCGTCGATCTCCAGGTTGGTGCGGTAGAGGCGCACCACGGCGCCGCCGCGCGGATGATGGACCATCACCGGTCCGTCCGCCTGCAGGTGCCAACGGCCGTGGACGGTCGAGCGGCCGACCCAGGTCTCGGCTTCCTGCCAGGTGCGGCCGTTGTCGGTGCTCCGCCGGATCACCGCCGGCCGCGGGTGATGGTCGGCCAGACTCTGCTGGCGCACCAGGTAGTAGTAGCCGCGCTGGCCACCGTACTCGACCACCTCCATCAGCGTCGGGTCGGTCGGCGACACGTAGCCGATCCAGGTGACCATGGCTTCCTCCAGCACATCAGGCTGGAGCAAGTGAGGCGTACGCTCCACGCGGATTCTCGACATGGCCGGAACGCTCCTGGTCAGTCTGCGCTCACTCGCCGCGGATCCAGTCGATGGACACCGTCGAGCCCGCGGTCGCGCCGCCGGTGGTCGGGTCGAGGCGGAGCGCGATGATCGTCTGGCCGCGCCACTTGGCGTGCTCACCCACCGGAATGACGTACTCGTGCCACTCGCCATCGGGCACGATGGGGAAGTTCAGGTACTTGTCGTCGCGGAACTCGGGCTCCTCGCCGGTGGCCCAGAACACCTGACCTTCACGGTTGCCCGAGCTGAGCTTCATCCGCACGCGCAGCTTGGTGTACCGGTTCGGCACGAGGCGCAGCAGACCGCGGCTCATGAACGGGTCGTCGCCGCCGAAGGTCAGCGTCAGCGCGCCGTCGCGCACCTTGCCGTCGCCCAGGCTGTTGAACCCGCCCCAGCCTTCGAGGTCATCGGCCTGGTTGAACTCGAACGCGAGGTCGGTCAACTGCTTCGGCGGCTCGGGATAGGCGAACTGCGTGGCCAGCCGCCAGAGCTGGCCGTCGCCCGGCTCCAGATGCAGCTTGAACGTCTGCTTGTCCAGGTTCAGCGCCTGCTCGCCGCCATCGGTGGCGCTCACGGCGAACGCCTGGCGCACGTGCGGCTTGAGGCTCACGGTCACGTCGAGTGGCTGCTGGTAGTCGCGGTTGACCAACATCACGTACGGCCGGCCCTGGCCATCGACGAAGTTGCCGATGACCATCGGCACCTCGGCGGGCACCTGCACCAGGGCGTCACCGGGCAGCCGCGTGCAACCGGTCGGGATGGGTCCGGTGTGGTAGACCGCGGTCGAGGTCAACTTGAGCAGCGTCGGCCCGAGCGCCTGCACGGCGCGGTTGACCGCCTGCACGAGGGGATAGAGCCGCGCCGGCTTGCCGTCCGGGTGGACGATGGCCACCTCGCCGTTCTTCTCCCATTCGGGGAACGTCCAGTAGGTGAAGTAGAGCAGGCCCTTCATGCCGTAGGCCAGCGCGGTATAGGCCTGCCAGCGCATCTCGCCGGCCGACGGGTCGCGATAGGCCAGGTGCGACAGCGACAGGAAGATGTCCCACGGTGGCACGCCGTGCCGTAGCCCCGCCTCGCGAATCAGCGCCAGGTTCTCGAAGTAGTCCGCGCGCAGACCGCCGTTCTTCATCAAGGCGTAGTGGTCGTAGCTGAGCACGCCGGGCTCGACGAGGCGCAGGAAGGTGTCGAGGTGGTCGAGGTAGGTCGGATTGCCGAGCTGCTCCACGCTGGCGTAGGTCGGCAGCAGGTTGATGTAGACCAGGTGCTGCGGATCGAGGCGACGGACCTCCTTGACGATCTGGGCGAGTTGCCCGAACTGCGCGTAGCTGGGCTCATCGGTCAGGAAGTAGCCGAGCAGCGCCGGGTGCTGGCTGTACTCGGCCACGATCGCGGCGACGGTCTCCTTCCAGCGGTCGCCATAGACCATCGACGGCCCCAGCCGGCCATCGACCACCATCGCCTTCAGGCCCACCGCGGCGCAGTGGTCGAGCATCTGCTTGTTGCCCGCGGGGCCGTAGTCGGTCATGCCGCCGAAGGTGAAGCCGGCGTCCTTGACCGTCTGCCAGTCGGCGCGCGTGTTGTGCTCACGCGACGGGCCACACCAGTAGCCGATGGGGAACTCAGTGGCCTGCCACGGCGCGAGCATGGCCAGCGAGGGCAGGAGCGACGAGACGGCGAGCAGACCGAGCGACATGGTGGCGGACTCCTCGGCAGCCGCTGGGGCTGAGTTGCAGCGGTGTTCGGGCCGCACGGCGCGATACCTGCCGCGCTGCTGGCGGGCACGGGCCGGACCGTGTTGCCCCGTCACGGGATGCCGGGCACGCCCGGCACGGGCAGGCGCGTCAGCGCGGTCAGCGCCACCAGCAGCAGCGCGAACTGCGTGGCGGCCTGCGGATCCGGCTCGGCCGGCGGCGGGTCGGTCAGGCTGCGCGCCAACCAGAGGATGGCGAACAGCACCAGCAGGCCCTCGCCCGTCGCCACGATGCCGCCGACCGCCAGCAGCAGCACCAGCCACCGGCCGGCGCGCGCGAGGGCCGCGAACCCGTGACTGCCGTCGAGCTGCCAGACGGGCAGCAGGTTGAACAGGTCGATCCAGGCGCCGATCCGGGCGATGGCCGCCAGCGCGGCGTTGCCCGTGACCCAATGGGCCACCGCGAACGCCACGGCCGCGGCCAGGCCCCACCACGGCCCGGCCAGGCCGATACGGGCGTTCTCGCGGTAGCTCACCGGCGCCTGATGCAGCCGCACGAACGCGCCGAGGCCGGGGATGAACATCGGCGCCCCAGCGGACAGGCCGTACCGCCGCAAGGCCGCCACGTGACCCATCTCGTGGACGTAGATCGAGACCACCAGACCCAGGGCGAACCACCAGCGGAAGGCGGTCCAGTAGACGCCGAAGGCGAGCAGCATGGAGAACAAGGTGCTGCCCTTGGTGGCGCCGGCCAGCAGCAGTTGCAGACCGGCCTTGAGCTTCCAGATCAGTACGCCCAGTACCCCCAGGCCGGCGGTGGCCTGGCGCCAGTCGCCGGCGGCCCGCGGCTGGCCGGGCACCGGGCCGCGGGTCTCCAGTTGGCGGCTGAGCTCGGCGGCGCGCGCCTGGACCTGCGCGAACTGCCGCGAGGCGGGCGGCAATAGCGCCAGCGCCTCGCGCCAGGCGGCCAACGCCGTGGGCAGGTCATCGTCGGCGCTGGCGCGAGCGGCCTGGTCGCTCAGTTCGCGGAGCCGCGCGGCATGGACCAGGGCCTGGCACGACGGACAGGCGAGCAGGCCCGGCGCCACCTCGGTGCCACAGCGCGAGCAGGCCGTCGACCCGGCCGGTGGCTCAGCCGCCATCGGCCGCCTCGGCTGGCGCGCCGACGGCATGGGGCCCGGTGACCGTCAGCACGGGACGCTTGTTGAGCCGCCAGGCTTCGTGCAGCCCGAAGAAGATGATCAGCAGGCCGATCAGGTTCGACGCGCCGCCGAAGAACGGCAGCAGGCAGGCGATGATGAACAGCGCGGTCACCGCCAGCACGAAGCGCTTGATGGTGCGCTTCTTCGCTGCGGGCTTGGCCGCCGCGGCGGGCGTCGCGCCCGCGCTCGCCGGAGCGGCAGCATCCGGCCCTGCCGCGGGAGCCTGGGTCGTTGGCTTGTGATGCTCGCGAACGTACCGGATGATCTCGGGGAAATAGGTCGAGACGATGGCCAGGTAGGTCAAGATGACCGCCATCGTCTGGAAGACCCATCCGCCGCGCGCGCCGGAGCCATGCCGAACGGCCATACCGACCAGGTAGCCGACCACGATCGCGATCAGCCCGAACTCGAAGCCGGTGCCGGCGCGCACGGCGTAGTAGAGGCCGGAGCCGACGGCTGCCGCCAGCAGGCCGTAGAGGCCGGCCCGGAAGAGGCGTGGCGCCAGCGGTCCGCTGGTCAGGCTCTCCACCACACCGACGCGGCAAGTCGGGCAGACGACGTGGGCGTTGATGGTGAAGTACGTGTCCGCCAGCGGCTGGCCGCACGCCTGACAGGCCGGCGGCCCCTCGGTCGCTGTGGCGTACTCCGCCTGATCGAACTGCAGGTCGCTCTGATCCACACCCATCGAGCACCTCCGCGCCTGAGCACCGTCCTGGCCGCGCGGGAGAACACCGACCGTCACCCACGGCACGGCGCACCGCAAGACAGCATAGCCGCCTGGTCGAAGCCGGCGCAAGCGCGGGCGGTCGCGACGACACGACGGTGGCGCTGGCCCGAGTTGGACCGCCTCGGCCCGGCTCACGCAGGCTGGCAACCGCGTTCGCTGGGCGGCCGTTGACGGCGCCCAAGGCCAGGCAGTACGATCCGCGCGGCGAGTGGCGGTGTCGCCGCTGATCGGGCGTTCCAGGAGCGTGAGACCATGTCCGGCACCCTCATCCTGCTCGGCCTGGCCTGCCAGTTGGCGCTACCGCGCTACGACGCGCCGCCCACGCCGCGCTGGCTCAACGGCATCACCCGTGTCGCCTACACCGACCTGCCCAACTGCGCGCGCGGCGCGCAGTGGCCGGAAAAGGTGATTGCCGACTTCGCGGCCGCCGGCGTGCAGATGATGTTCTCACGCGCCCACAACGGCGGCGACGCACCGGGGCTGTACTGGAAGAGCGCTTTCGGCGAGCCGGACAAGGCCATGGGCGGGCGCGACGGCACGCGTGACGTGGTGCGGTTGTGTCGCGAACGGCAGATCCGCTACCTGGCCTACTACTGGGCCCAGTACGAACCACAGTCGCTGGCCGAACAGCATCCCGACTGGCGCGTCCGCAACGCCGCCGGCCAACCGGTCGGCCGCTACTTCTGCCACCACACCGGCTACCACGACCTGGTGAGGAACCGCTGCGTCGAGCTGGTCAAGGAGGTCGGCGTCGATGGCATCTTCTTCGACATGTTCCACGCCATCAGCGGCACCTGCTACTGCGATGCCTGCAAGGCGAAGTTCAAGGCCGAGACCGGCCAGGACGCACCCACCAAGGAGGCGTTCGGCGACCCGCTGTGGGTTCGCTGGCGCGAGTTCCAGTACCGCAAGATCGAGCAAGCGCTGCTCGACCTCAACCGCGCCATCAAGGCGGTCGACCCCGAGGCCGCGCTGGTCGCCAACTCGTGGAACGCCTGGTGCTATGGCCACCGCGGTGGCTACCGGCAGTCGATCCGCGTCGCCGAGGTCGCCGACGCGCTGCTGGAGGAGACCGGCTGGTACGACACCGTCGACCCGTCGTTCTTCGCCGCGCCGGTGATCTGGAACTTCATGAACTGGCACCTGGCTGGCTTGTCTCGAGGCCAACGGGCCTTCATGTGGGGCGCGCCGAGCCTGCCCGGCTGGCTGCACCTGGGCTACGAGGAGCCGGCCATCCGCGTGGCCACGATGCTGACCAACGGCGCGGTGCCGGCGCACTCGGTGCCGGGGCGCGATGTGCTCAAGCGACTCATGGACGACGTGCGCCAGCGCGAGCAGTACTTCGTCGGCGCGCGCGTGCACCCCTGGTGCGGCCTGGTGGTCTCGGAGAAAAGCGAGTTGTGGTACGGCCGCGAGGACGACAAGAACCGCTACCTGAAGAGCGTCTACGGCGCCTTCCAGGCGCTACTGGAGCGGCACCTGCCGGTGGCGCTGGTCACCGACCGCGACCTCGAGTTGGGTCTGCGCGACGACTACCAGGTGCTCTTCGCGCCCAACTGCGCCGCGCTGTCCGACACCGAGATGACCACCTTGCGCGAGTTCGTCCGGCGCGGCGGCGGCCTGGTGGCGACCTACGAAACCTCGCTCTATGACGAGTTTGGCCGCCCGCGCGAGGATCTGGCGCTGGGCGACCTGCTGAACGCCAAGATCGTTGGCCGCTTCGACGACCCGGTCATGTTCGGCGCCGGCTCCTCGCCGAACCGCCGCGGTTACCTCTACTTCCCGCCGACGCACCCCTGGTCAGCCGACCCGGTGATCGGCCGCACCTTGGCGACGCGCGGCGTCTGGGACGCGCCGGAGACCATCAGCCGCCACGTGCCGTTCCACGGCCGCCTGCTGCAGGTCGCGCCGCGCACCGGCCCAGCGTCGCCGTTGGTGCTGCACACCACCATCACCGATCCGGCCACGCGCCAAGTCACCCGAACCAACCACCCGGCGGTGGTCGAGTCGACCTTCGGTCAGGGCAAGGTCAGCTACCTGCCGGCCGACCTCAGTGGCTCGTTCTTCCGCTACGGACACGAGTACCTGGCGCGCCTGATGGAGCTGGCGCTACGGCAAGCCGCGCCGGTGCCGCCGCCCGTGGAAGTCACCGCGCCGAGCATCGTGCAGGCGATGCCCCAGCTCCAGGGCAACCGGCTGGTGGTGCACCTGCTCAACGACATCTCGTCCTTCGGCCGCGGGCAGAACCAGACCGGCCAGCAGCTCTACGTCCGGCGCGAGGTGATCCCCATCCACGACGTCAAGGTGACCTTCCGCGGCACCGGCTGGCGGCGCTTCCGGCTGGTGCCCGGCGAGCAGGAGCTGAAGCCCGAGCCCACGCCGGACGGCCCGCGGGTGACCGTGCCGAAGGTGGAAGTGCATGCGATGGTGGTGGGCGAGCGGTAGACGGTGCGGGCGGACTTGTCGGCCGACGGATGCTGTCTTGAGGCCCGACGACGGTGGTATACTGCCTTGACGGAGGAGCCATGTCGGATGCAGTCCTTACCGACCCGCAAGGCCGCCGAGTCGAGTTGGCAGACGACACGTGGGCTCGCCACATCACGGTGGTGCACCGCGAACTGAGCGGCCATCGCGCGGTCGTCGAAGCCGCAATCGAGACACCGATCGCCATCTGCGAGAGCGGCAATCGCGCGACCCATCCCACCGGCATCCAATACTTCGGCCACTGTGACCGGGATGGTCTGTACATCATGGTGGCAACCGAGGAAGTGACCGACACGGCCGGAACTCGCCGCATCGTGAAGACCGCACACTTCGTCAAGAGGCTCGGTATCGGGAGCAAGCTATGGCCGTAGAGACTGTCGAAGGCGTCTGGCACGGCGCCCTGTTCTACCACTACGATGTGCGGAACGATGTGCTCTACCTGCGGCTGAACTCGCGTCGCGATGACGTGGTGTACGGCGAGGAGGATGCCAATGGTGACCACGTGCTCCGCGCCCTGACCGACGATCAGGTGGTCGGCATGACTGTAGTCGGCTACTGGCGCCAGTATGGCACTGCCGGACTGCCGCTGGCTCAGCCCGACTGGCAGGATACCGTGGAACGTAGCGTCGCCGGCCTCGGCGAACGGCTGATGGCAGCCTGACGATCGGTCCGCAGTTGCCTACGACGGCCTGCGCCGCGGGCTAGCCAAGCGCTTGGCGGAGATCCCTTGCCCAACCTGCCGGTGCCTGTGCCGCCCCGCCCGCCTACAACTCCACCAGCCCCAGGTTGTCCGCCCGCGCTTCGCCCGCTCCCGCGCTCGTTTTGCGCAGGCTGACCGTCACGGTGACCGCCTGATCAGGCGTCGTGAACTCGCGGGTCACCCGCTCCCAGATCACGTTGTGGCTGGTCAGCACCAGCGGCGACAGGCCGGGGCACTCCAAGCGCAGCTCGACCGTCTCCGCCGCGTCGTTGACCCGCAGCCAGCCCGAGAGCTGGTACTTCGTGCGCGCGCGGAGCGCCACCGTCTGCGACACGGCGGCCGCAGCGGTCAGCTTCAGCTCGTAGCGGCTGGTGCCGGTCGGCGCGTCGGCGGTGCCGGCCACGCGGTTGCCCCAGCCGTTGCCCGCCGCCAGCAGCGGTGCACCGGTGATGGTCCAGCCTTCCAGCGTGCCGAACTCGAAGCAACCGTTGATCAGCCGGCTCGTGTACTGCAGGTCGGGCCGCGTCCAGACCGGCTCCTCGGTGGGCGGGTTGGCGAAGTCGTGTCCCGTCGCCGGGAACGGCTGCCCGCCGTAGACGATGCCGGGATCGGGACGCTCGCCCTCGTTGAGCCCGCGAATCGGCACACCGCGCCCGCGCGCGGATGAGTCCTCACGCAAGCGCAGGTCGCACTGCGCCGGGGCCAGATAGCCGTTGTCGAGCTCTTCCACATTGCCGGCCACCACCGCGGTCGGCGGCAGTTTGTGCGGCGCGTTGACCGCATTGTTGAGGAAGCGGCAGCCGAACAGGTCGTTGCGGTGGCTGTGGTCGAAGGTGATGATCTGCCGCCGGGTGCGGTTGGAGTTGATCGCGCTATTGTGCGCGATCAGGTTGAAGTGCCCCGGATTGTTGATCTGCACCGGCATGTCCGGCACGTTGTAGATCAGGTTGTTGACGATGATCACGTTGTGGCTGCAGTGGTCGAAGTAGATGCCCTGACCCAGGCCGCCGGCGACGTTGTCGTGGACCCGGTTGTACCGGATGACCGTGCCGGCGAAGTCGGTGTTGTGCCCGTAGGTCATGCCCAGGTCGTGGGTCAGCCAGCCGGCATACGACAGGTCGTTGTACTGAATCAGGCCCTCCTGCAGGCCGTGGATGGACAACAGGTCGCGCCCGGAGTGCTGCACCGTGCAGCGGTGGACCACCTGCCGGCGGCCGGTGACGGCCAGCGTGCCTTGCCACATGCCCAGGTAGTCGCCGTGGTGTACGTAGCAGTTGAGCAGCTTGTTGTCGCGACCGGCCAGACGCACCACCCCACCCGAGCTGTAAGCGAACTCACAGCCGCTGGCGACGATGCGGCTGCCGACCAGCGTTACCGCCTGGCCGGTGACATCCTGCTGCCACGAGTGTGCCACCCACTCACCGCGCAGCCCCGACAAGCGCAGGTCGGCGCTCTGGGCGTTGGTCAGCAGACCGCCGCCGACGAACCGCAGGCCGCGCAGGTGAACGTGCTGCCGGTCACTCAGGTCCAGGCAGGCCAGACGCCGCTTGGCTTCCACCGCCTGCGGCGCCGTCGCGCCGGCCGGTGGGATCAGCACCACTCGCCGAGCCGCCCGGTCGAACCACCACTCGCCCGGCGCGTCCAGGGCGAACCGCGCGCCGATCAGCACGTACGGACTGCCCGCCTTGGTGACGTACCAGTGGTCTTTGTGCGTCGGCGCGAAGGTCAGCGTGTGGCTGGCCGCGTCATAAGCGGTGACCTTGGCCGACCAGCAGATCCACTGCGCGCCGCCGCCGCACCACAGCGTGGCGCCGACCCAGTCGGCCGCTGTGCCCGGCAGCTTCGGATCGGTCAGCGTGGTCGGGCTGCCGCCGGTGGCGGCCGCGCGCGCCGGCTTCCAGAGGTCGCCGGTGTGGTTCGGCCAGCGGGCCTCGACCAGCGGTTGACCCGCGGCGAAGAGCTGCGTGCCGGCGCCCAAATCCCAGGTCAGCGGCGCGCTCCAGCGCCCGTCGCCGTCGTCGCGCCAGTCGCTCAGCGGGTCGCACGCGCTGACCACCGGGACCTCGCCCGGCGCGGCCGCAACGGTGATCGGCCGGCCCGGCTGGCCATCGCGCGCCGGCTTCAGCGTCTCGCGGTAGACGCCCGCGTGCAGCCAGACGGTGTCGCCCGGCTGCGCGGCCTGCGCCGCGCGGGCCAGCGTCCGGAACGGTTGCGCAGCGGCACCGGCGGCGGCATCGTCGCCGGCGGGCGAGACGTGGTAGTCCATGGCGTTCGCTCCCATGACCAGGAGCAGCACGGTCAGGCCGGACAGGCGGGTCACGCTGGTCTCCCAGACGAAGCGTGCGGTTCGCGCCGCGCGGGGTGGGTCCTGCCTGCGGGCGGAGCAGTGATCGCATAGCGTGACCGCGGTCGCCTGCAACGCGCGCTATTCAGACGAGCCCAGCCCCACGTCGCGGCGGAGTTCCTCGAGCGATTGCGGGACGCCTGCGCCACGGCGGGCACGCGACAGCGCGGCCAACAGACGTTGAGCATTGGCCGGCGAGGCCAGCAGGTGCTCCGCGTCCTGCCTGCTGGGCTGCGCCTCGGCCGCTTTGGTGACCTGGTCATCGCGTCGTCGTTTGTCCATGCGGCTAACTCCACCACCGGTCCCACGACCGCTCTTCATTCCACTCGGGCGTGGGCGCGAACGGCTCGCCGACACAGTGGTCGGCCAGGACATCCAGGTTCAGCGTCACACCCAGGCCCGGCGCCTCGGGCACCGCGATGTGGCCGTCGCGCCCGACGATGGGCTTGGCCACGCCCGACACCAGGTCGTCCCACCAGGGGATGTCCACCGAGTGGTGCTCCAGCGCCAGGAAGTTCTCGGTGGCCGCGGCGCAGTGGACGTTGGCCAGGCACGAAATGGGCGTGCCGGCGAAGTGCATCGCCATCGGGATGCCGTGGTCCTGCGCCAGATCGCCGATCTTCTTGGTCTCCAGCAGACCGCCGGAGCTGGCCAGGTCGGGGTGGATGATGTCCACCGCGCGCTGGCGCAGCAGGTCGAGGAAGCCCTCTTTGAGGTAGATGTCTTCGCCCGTACAGGTGGGCAGCGCCACGGCTTCGGTGAGCCGGCGCCAGTGGTCGGTGCACTGCCAGGGCAGCAGGTCCTCGAGCCAGGCCAGGTTGTACGGCTCCAAGGCACGACCCAGGCGGATGCTGCTGTTCAGGCCCATGTGCCCGAAGTGGTCGGCGGCCAAGGGCACTTCATCGCCGAGGCCCGCCCGCACCTGGCGCACATAGTCGGCAATGGCGTCGATGCCGCGCTGCGGCAGCTCGATGCCGGTGAGCTGGTGCGGCGTCATGGCGCCCTGGCCCAGACTGGTGCCCAGCGGCGCGGTGACCAGGCCGGGTTGCGACTGCAGCAGACCGATGCCGACGTCCATCTTCAGGAACGTGAACCCGCGCGCCAGGCGGGCTTTGAGGTGACGCACCGTCTCGGCCGGATCGAGCGCGGTCTCGGTGTCGGCATAGCAGCGGATGCGGTCGCGGAACTTGCCGCCGAGGAGCTGGTAGGCCGGCACGCCGTAGACCTTGCCGGCGATGTCCCAGAGCGCCATCTCCACGGCACAGACGCCGCCGGCCTGTCGCGCGTGGCCGCCAAACTGCTTCAGCTTGCGGAACAGACGGTCCACGTCGAGTGGGTTCTCGCCCAGCAGACGGCTCTTGAGCATCAGGGCGTAGGTCGGGCTGGCGGCGTCGCGCACTTCGCCGAGGCCGTAGACCCCCTGGTCGGTGTCGAGGCGAATGATCGGGCAGGTCATCGGCGCGCCTTTGACGACGGCGACGCGCAGGTCGGTGATGCGGAGTCTGGTTGACGACACGACGAACTCCTGCGCCTCGGTTGGCCGGCGACTCCAGGCGTCCTCCCGCCAGTCGGCGCAGGATAGCGCGCAGGCGCGGCCAACCCCGCCCGGCAGGAGCTGGACCATGTCGCACAACGAGCCGTCGCCCGAGCAAGGCACCCGCGAGAACCCGCGCAAGCTGAACATCACCGACCTGGAGCGCATCGAGCGATTCCGCCGCGCCGGCTATGGCGGCTGCGTGTCGGACGCCCTGTGTGGCCTCGGCGTCAAGGACACCGTCTTCTCGGCCGATTTCAAGCCGTTGCGCCAGGGCATGCAGCTCGTCGGCCGCGCGCTGCCCATCAAGCTGCACTCGCTGGTCGAGCCCCGCACGCCCGAGCACAACCAGGAGCTCGAAGCGCAGTGGGAGCGCGACGGCGGTCACCCGCAGAAGCGCATGATGCGCACGGTGGCTGAGTCCCCCGACGGCTGCGTGCTGGTCTTCGACTGCGGCGGCGATATGCAGCCGGCGCAGTTCGGTGAGATGAGCTGCCAACTCGCCTACGCGCACGGCTGCCGCGGCATGTTGCTGGCCGGCAACTGCCGCGACACGCAGTACGTGCTGAAGATGCCGGACTTCCCGATGTACTCATTCGGCACCCGCCCGAACGCCTTCGGCGGCTGGATCATCACCGAGGTCAACAAGCCCATCTACCTGCCCGGTCACCTGACCCACTACGTGCGCGTCAACCCCGGCGATTTCATCTTCGGCGACAACGACGGCGTGCAGCTCATCCCGGAGCCGTTCGTCGACGAGGTGCTGCTGCGCGTCGAGCACACCTTCGCCAAGGAGAACGAGGAACGCGAGCAGATCGCCGCGGGTATGCCGATCGATGAGGTGTACCGGGTGTTCGGGGTGCTGTGAGGCACCCCGAACTCGGCTAACGCGTCGCCTTGAAGTAGGTCAGCTCGTCGCCGGGCAGCGCGCCCCACCACTTCACGTGGCCATCCAGGAACAGCAGGTTGTTGCCGCTGTTGTGGTTGCCCGGGAAGTTCAGGTCGTTGGCGGCGCTGGGCACCGTGGTGCTGACCAAGTTCTCATTGGTCGGGTCGCAGTCCATGCCAGCGGTGTAGTCGGTGCTGCCGCTGGTGGCCAACAGGCTGGCGTCATAGACACGGATGGCCTCGGTGGGCGAGGCCGACTGGTCGGGGATGTAGAGCCCGACGGTGCCGTAGCTGGCCTGCCAGTACGCTGCAACGAACGACATCGACCAGGCGTTCATGGCGTAGCCGATGGCCGACACGCCGCTCGGGCAGCGGAAGATCTGCATGTTCATGACGTACGGCTGCACCTTCTGAATCCACGGCAGGCCGGTGGCGCCCACGGCGTTCCAGGCTACGCTAGCCTGAAGGGGGATGGCCGCTTCGTCGTAGTCCTGCTCGTACATCGCCAGGCTCGTGCCCATCTGCTTCAGGTTGCTTGCACATGAGCTCTGGCGCGCCTTTTCGCGGGCCTTGGCGAACACCGGAAACAGAATCGCGGCCAGGATCGCGATAATAGGTAGTTCACACTGACCTGAATCAAATCGGACGCCGCTTCCTC
>CAZHGD010000093.1:0-28580 GCA_964531735.1 uncultured Fimbriimonadaceae bacterium
GAGGAAGCGGCGTCCGATTTGATTCAGGTCAGTGTGAACTACCTATTATCGCGATTCTGGCCGCCATTCTGTTCCCGGTCTTTGCGCGCGCGAGAGAGAAGGCCCGGCAGTCGAGCTGCCAGAGCAATGTCAAGCAGATGCTGCTGGCCAACGCGCAGTACATGGCGGACTACGACCAGACCATCCCGATTGTGACCAATGCCTGGGGCACTGGCGTCGACGTCGTCGCCGACTCCAGTTGCTGCCTGAAGGCATGGTCGCAGAACAAGACGACCACGATGCCTTTGGCCCAGCCCGGCGTGGTCCACAACGGGTGGGTCCACCGACGACTGAGCCCGTACGTCAAGAACGACCAACTCTGGCAGTGCCCGTCCATGTCGCAGAAGGCCGACCCGGCGAACCAGGACCAGACCTCTTACTGGTTCGGCACCAACATCGCCCAGCGATCCGGCGGTGCAACCGGCGGGCTCGCCATCGAAGGCTTCGCCGAGTCCGCCTTGCGCGTGGCGCCGGTGGACATCCTCTACATCCAGGACGCGGTCCGCTGGTACGAGCCAGGCGGCGCGGCCAACTGCATCCGCAGCACTGGCCAGGCCGGCGCCTACGGCACTTCACACGGGCTCAGCGGCGACAGCACCATGCAGGTCGGCTATCTCGACGGTCACGCCAAGACCCTGGCGGTCATGGCGTGGTTCGTGCAGGTCAAGAGCAACCAGCCCTGGCGCTAGACAGCCGGTCCATGTCGAACACCGACGGGCGGCCCGCTCGGGCCGCCCGTCGGTGTTGGGGACCGTGGCCGCTGTGGCTAGCCGTTGTGCCCCCACATGTCGTTGCCCACCACCGGCGTGACCGTGATGACGTTGCGCTTGAGCCACTTCACATGGCCGTCGACATAGCCGACCACCGAGCCTTCGTTGTGTACGGCGCCGACCGACCAGTACCAGTTGACGAAGTTGGCCCCCGTGTTGCAGGCCGGACAGAACACGCTCGGGCACGACTGCGCCCCGTTCCACGAGTCAGCCAGCATCAGCACGCCGGCCGGCGCCTGGAACGAGTCCATCTTGATGGTCGTGTTGCGCCCGCCATCCGGCACCGTGTGCGGCGAGTTCGTGCCGTAGCAGGTCTTGGTGGTTGTGCCGATCGGGTTCTGGTTGTTCGACGGGCACCGGAAGACCTGCGAGTTCTTGACATACGGCACCACCAGGTCCGGCCAGCACATCAGCGTCCCGGGGTTGATCCACTGCGCCGCAAAGGCGCCGTCATAGTCTTGGGCGTACATGTGGAACGCCAGATCGATCTGCTTGACGTTCGAGCTACAGCTCGACTGCCGCGCTTTCTCGCGCGCCTTCGCGAACACCGGGAACAGAATGGCCGCCAGAATCGCGATGATCGCGATCACGACAAGCAGTTCGATCAACGTGAATCCACGCCGCTTGCTCATTGAGCACCTCTCCACACACGGCTCGCCAACGCCACCTGCCAGCCGACGAGGTTGCGCGAAGCTGACCTGATTCCTCCTCGGCCCGTCACCCGCGCGCTACGGGTTCCACGGCGTCGGGTTGTTCAGCAGGCTGGTCCCGGCCAGCCACTTGACGTGACCGTCAGCGAAGGTGATGTTGATGCCCTGGTTGTGCCGCCCACTGGTGAAGTCGCTGGACAGCGCCGCGCTGAGCGCCGGCGACAGCGACGCCGGATCCCGCCCGTTGGCCGTGCCGGGCACATACCAGAAGTTCCCCGTCGGGCCCACCAGGTTGCCAAGGCCGACGCCATACGGCCCGGCATCGAGCGCCAGGAACGTCGTCGCCGGCGCCGTCAAGGCACCCAGTGTCAGGCCCTTGTTGCCCGCCGACCCATACGGCATGATCGCCGTGTTGGCGCCGTAGTTGCCGCTGTATGGCGGCCACTTGATGGCGCTGGACGGACAGACGAAGATCTGATTGCTCTTGTGGTAGGGGTACACAATCTGCGGCCAGAACCAGGTGATGCCGCTGCCGTCGGAGTACCACACCAGGCCGTCGGGTGGCGTGTTGGCGCTGACGATGTACGAGGTCGGGAACGCTTCGTCATAGTCCTGGCAGTACTGCAACAGAGCCAGTCCGAGCTGCTTCAGGTTGCTCGAACAACTGGATTGCCGGGCCTTCTCCCGGGCTTTGGCAAAGACCGGAAACAGGATGGCGGCCAGGATCGCAATGATGGCGATCACCACGAGCAGTTCAATGAGCGTGAATCCGCGCTGCCGGTTCATGAGGCACCTCCGGCGGTCAACCCGCCACGCGATACGCGATTGCGCGGAGTGTGCCACGTCGGCGCGCGCCGCGCAACCACGGATCAGCTTGACCGCCGATGATGCCAGCCTGGTTTCAGAGCAGTAACCATGATCGGGCCGGCGCGGTCGCGGTGCGCCGGCCCGCCGGGTCGGCAACCGTCACCGGTCGCGCCGGGCCTTCGTTCCACACCAGGTACCGCCGCCCGCCGTCGACCAGTTCGATGCGGAAGACATGCAGGCTGGGATCGTCCGGTTGCACCCCCAACCGCTCGGCGCCGACGCGGGCCAGCAGAGCGGCGTAGACGGCCCGCAGCGGCACGTCCTCGGTGCTCTCCAGCTCCAGTGGCGCCGCCACGTAGAGCACCCGTCCCGCGCCCAGCCGGTGCTCGAACACCAGGCTGCCCAACGCGGTGGCGGCAGCGGCGCTGACCGGGCCCACCGCGTGCGCGCGGAACGCCGGCCAGCCGGCCACCTGGCAGCTCGTCGCCGCGCCCCTCAGGTCCAGCGGCGGCGCGGCCACACCGGCGGTCACGCCGCAGAGCTGCCGCAGCCGCTCGCCGGCCGCCACTTGTCGCTGCGAGTTGTAGCGCAGGTCACCGGTGACGATCAGTTGGCCACCGCGTTCCACAAAGGCCCGCAGATGGCCGTAGGCCGCGTCGCTGAGCACATACGGCAGCGGCGCGATGATCTGTTGCACCGCGGCCGGCAACTGCGCCAGACTGGCGTCGGCCAGGCAGGCGAACGGCGCCTGCAGGCCGAGCAGCGTGTCGATGGCCCGGCTCACCGCGGCCACCACGCGAGGCCGCTGCCCGCCCAGCAGGTGCTCGGTCGGCAGCAGCACGGCCAGCTTGGGCAGCGTCGGACGCCGGTCGACAGCGCCGAACTCGCGCGCCATGCGCGAGAGCTTGCCGGCCACCGAGCGCGGCACGTTGTCGGCATGGACCTGGCCGAACGGGAAGATGCCCTCCATCGGGTCGCGCCAGTGCCAGGTGTTCGCAAACGAACCGCCCATGCCGAACGCGTGGGCCACCACCAACTCGTGGCGGTGGTCGTAGGTGGCGGTGTCCTCGTACTGGTCACCAAAACCCGGATGGTTCCGCGCGCCGAACTCGCCGATGCTGGTCGGCTTGCCCAGCAAGCGCAGATCGATGAACGCGTTCTCGGCCGGGAAGTCCGCGATACGGCCGTAGAAGTGCCGGTCGCTGAAGTCCAGGTCGAACGAGCCCTCGTGCGGCACCACCAGGAAGTCGGGCCCCCAGCCGTGCCCGGGCAGGAAGCCGACGGAGATCAGCCGCTGCGGGTCGGCCGCGCGCATGGCCGCGCGCAGCTCCCGTGACCACTGCCGGTTGTCATCCACCAGGAACCGGTAGACATCGGCCGTGGGCCCATCGGCCCAGTCGTCCGACCGCTTCGGCAGCGGGATGGCGCCGATGGCGCCGGCCGGCCCGCGACCGGCCCAGGCCGCGCGCAGCGCGGTGTCGGTGCCATAGCGGCGGCGCAGCCACTCGTTCCACAACGGCACCAGCCCGGCGACTTCGGTCTTCACCGCCGGCTCGTTGCACAGGTCGATGACCACGTGCGGGACGCCGCGGTAGCGCTCGGCCAGCTTGCGCGCCTCGGCCGGCCAGCGCTTGGCGTCGGCCTCGCCCGGATGCGGCTCCCAGTTCGGCGTGTGGTAGAGCACCACGTCGTTCAGCGCGCCGAGCACCACCATGGCGTCGCTGATGCGCCGCTGCTGCTCGGTGTCCATGCGCAGGAACGACCGCTGGATGTGGAAGCCGAGCGACTTCATCTGCTCGTAGTCGCGCTTGAACTGCAACGGTGAACGCGCCGTGACCGTGCCGACCTGGCCCCACCAGAGCTGGCTGCCCACCAGGAACCGGGGCTTGCCCCGGAACGTCAAGGTGGCGTCCTGCACGCCGACCGCCGGCCCGCGCCGCACGTCCTCGTCGCGCCAGACGACCACCCCGTTGTCCAGCGCGTCGATCACCTGGCCGTTGGCCAGCAACTCGAACCGTAGCGGCACGAACGGCCGCGCCCCGCCGACGGGCACCGACCAGGTCAGCCGCTGCGTCGTGCCGCCGGCCAGTTTGACCGGCTTGGCGCTCACCTCGCGCCCATCGGCCAGCAGCCGCACCGACAGCTCACGATCCGGCGCGTCCAGCGCCGAGACGCTGCACCGCACCGTCATCGACTCGCCCGGCCGGTAGCAGGCATACTCCGCGTCGGCCTCGTGCAGGAACCGCTTGGTCACCAGCGCCTGCGCCAGTGTGGGCAGGTGGCTGTTCAACGGGCGGCCGGCACCGAACAGATCGACGTTGTCGACGCCGCAGAAGGCCCAGGCCGAGCCCTTGAACAGCCCGTCGTAGTGGTAGACGAGCGACAGCGCCGCGCCGCGCGGCCGCCCGGCGGCGTCGTGCGTCGCCAGCAGCGGGATCAGCCGGCAGCGGTTGGCCGAGAAGCCGTGGCCGCCCAGCCCGAGCACGCAGGTGGCGGCGACGCCGGTCCACCGGCCGGTCAGCTCGAGGTCGGCCGGCAGCACACGCTGGTCAGCCGCCGCCCGCGCGCCGACCACGTCCAGCAGCGGGTGCGACGGGTCGCAGGCGCCGATCTGCTCTTCGCTCGGCCACATGGCGTCACGAATGGCGCCGTAGCGCGTGTTGATCCGCGGCGCTGGACCGCGGAGCGCCGCCAGCGGATCGTCCTCGACGCGGAGCCAGTCGAGGTCGACGCCGGGCGCGCTGCCGTCGGCTTCGGTGGCCACGCTGAACCCGAACAGCATGGCCGCCGCGTTGGCGGGCTGGAAGTGGTCGTCGCCACCGCCGCGGCCGGTCGACGGGTTGTCCTGCCAGTACTTCAGGTCACGGGCCGGAATGACGAACTCCTGCCACTCAGTGGTCAGCCGCAGGACCTTCTGCCAGCGCGACTGGTCGCGCTCGGTCCACTCGACAATCAGGCCGATGCCGTTGCGGTCACCGCGGGCGCGCAGCCGCGTGGTGGACCAGCCGGCCGGCAGTCGGTCGGTGGCCACCGCGAACCGCGTCGTGGCCCAGCCGCGCAGGCTGGGGGTGGCCAGGCGCAGCGCCAACCCGTCGGCGCCGGGCACCGCCCGCACGCCCACCTCCAGGGCGTGCGCGTCGGCACCCTCGCGCTGCACCGGCCGGGTCGTGGCGAACTCGTCGATGGAATGCGTGAACGTCGGCTTGGCCGGCGGCAGGGCGTCGGACGGGTACCACCGGTCGGCCACCTTGACCAGCGGCTGGTCGAACGCATAGCCCCCGAGCGACAGGTAGGAGCCGCCGCCGCTGAGGTAGGCCACCAGCGCCTCGTGCGCCGGCGCCGGGAAGGCCTCGCCGCCGGGCAGGATCAGCAGGTCGAACCGCGCCGGTGTCAGCAGCGCCGGGTTGGCCAGGTCGTCGGCGGTCAGCGCCGCCACCGACCAGCCGGCGGCCGTCAGGGTGGCGGCGATGTCGGCCGGCGGCGTGGCCGTGCCGCGCCCGTTCAGCCGTTCGGTCAGCAGCGCCACGTTGCGCCCCGGCCGCCGTTGGTAGCCCAACTCGCCCAGCCGCCGCGTGGCCTCGGCCTCGAACCGGCGCAGCCGCTCGAGTCGCGCGGTGTCGTGCGCGCTGACCTGGTAGGCGCCGGCCCGCTCGCCTGGCTCGAGCTGCACATCGTCGAACACCGCCGCGCCGTGGCCGTGCAGCAGCAGGATCGCCACCATGGTGCTGGAGCCGGCCGGCGCCTTGGCCGTGGTGGTCAGCCGCTGCCAATCGGTGGTACCGCGCACCGGCGCACTGTCGAAGTGGCCCGTGCGGTGGCCCGCGCCATCGAAGAAGTTGATCGACAGGTACGCGCCATGGCCATCGCGCAGGCTCTCGCCGCGCACAAAGGCCGACATCGTCACGGCCACCTCGCGGCCCGGCGCCGGCAGTTCCTGGCCCACCTGGTACCAGTTCACCTCCAGGTCGTCGGGCACCTCGAACCGGAGCGCCCACTGCCCCGAGTGCGTCGGCGCCGGCACGCGGCTCACACGCAGCCCGCCGTTCCGCACCGACCAGCCTTCAGCATAGTCGCCGCGGCCCAGTTCGAAGCTGGAGTTCAGCAGGAGGTTGTCGGCGCGGGCGAGCGAGCAGAGACCGAGCAACGACAGCAACAAGGCGCGTGGCATGGAGCGGCTCCGGTGCCGGGCTGGTTCCCGACCCGCTCGCTCAGTCCTGCGCCCTCACCCTTTCAGGATGCGCTCCACCATCGCCAGCGTGTCATCGACGTGCGCCGGGTCCTCAAAGCCGACGATCATCGCGTCACAGCAGCGCTGCTCGATCACCCAGCGCAGACTCGCCTCACGCTCTTCAGCCGTCTTGAAGCGGCCCTCGCCGAACAGCTTCATGCCGATCACCGCCTTGCCAGCCGCGCGCATCGCCTTCAGGTGCGCCGCGATGGCCGGCGGGTCGCCGTCCATCAGCACGCGCTTGTGGTTGATGCGCGCCAGTTGCACCTGCACCCAGGGCGACTCGTGCGCCGCGCGCAGCGCCGCGAAGCTGTGCGCCGAAAGGCCGTGCGCCCGAATCAGGCCGCGCTGCCGTAGCGTCTCCAGCTGGTCCATCAGCGGACGCAAGTCGGTCGTCCAGCCACCCGAGCTGACCGTGTGCAGCAGCACGTGGTCGAGGTACTCGACGCCCAGTTCCTTGAGGAAGCGTTCGACCGCCGCCACGGCGTCCTTGGTCGGCGCGGGCATGCCGCGAGCGGCGAACCAGACCTTCGACTGCAACGTCAGCCTCTCGCGCGGCGCGCCGGCCAGAGCTTGCCTCATCAGCGGGTGGACACCATAGAGGTCGGCCATGTCGAACAGCGTCACGCCGCGCTCGATGGCGTGGCGGACGATGCGCGACAGCTTGTCCACCCCCATGCGGGTCGCGTTCGACTGGCCCATCCAGCCATGCACGCCGGTGCCCATGCCGACGAACGAGCCCGTGGTGCCCGCCTGGCCGAGCTTGACCTGGTCGACCGGCGACTTCGGCAGGTCCTCGGCCGCCGTTGTCGGCCGAGTCAGCAGCGCCCCGGCACCCAAGGCGACCGCGCCGACGAACTCACGACGATCCATCACGACCACTCCTCACGGCGTCACCCGCCGCGCCAGCGCCACCGGTCCGGCCACCTCGCGGCCGGCCAGACGCACCACGCCCTTCGCGCCGCGCGGCGCGATCAGCACCTGGTCCGTGCCCGCCGGCGTCAAGACCGCCACCAGCGCGCCCTCGGGCCGCTCCTCACAGGTTAACTTGACCTCGGGCCGCACGCCACGGAACGGCGTCAGCACCCAGGCCAAGGTCAGGTCGCCGGTCGCCTCGATCTGGTAATCGAGGCCCGGCGACGGCCGGCGCCGGGCCATCTCGCCCCACCCTAACGGCGGGTCTTCACGGCCGCTGACGATATCCAGCCGCAGGCCCGGGCGCGCCGCGGGCGTGACCAGCAGGTTGGCCACCTGTGGATCGGTGCCCCAGGCCGCCTTCGTGTCAGCCTGCTGCGCCGCGGCCTGGTTGTTCAGGTGCCAGAGCACATCATAGCGGTGGCGGCCGGTGCCCTTCAGGCGGTCGAGCACCACCCAGTAGTCCGGCCGCACGAACACCACCGTGCGCTCGTGCGTCACCCTGATCTCGCGCTTTGGCCCGTAGCCGTCGTCGTAGACCCCATCGGCGGCGTCGTACTCCGGCGTGTGCAGCCACAAGCTGTCGCTGGGTCGGTCGGTCTCGTAGGTGGTTTGAAGCCCGCCGCGGTGCTGCTGCTGCCCGTCCACACAGATGGTGTTGTGCGACCAGGTGCCCAGCACGTAGCGCCGCCACTTGCTGCGGTCGTACGAATACGTGCCACCTTCGGTCAGCAACACGCGGCCCAGCCCGTAGACGTAGACCGTCAGCTTGTCTTCGTGCTGATGGCCCGTGCCGTACGGCCCGACCTCGAAGTGCAGGTAGCGGTCGTCCACACCCCAGCCGGACCGCATGACCGCCCAGCCGGCGTACGGCAGCCAGGTGGAGGTATAGTCGGGCGCCCGGCCTTCCTGCCCGCCGCCGGCGGCCCAGCGGAAGTCGTCGCGGCCGAACAGCTCGGTCCCTTCACGCAGCGACTCGATCACGTGGGTGCGGCCCGAGTCGTTCAGCGGCGGCAGCGTGCCGTCGGGCATCATCAGCCGCAGGTTGTAGTCGTACATGCGCTCGAGGCGCCTGAGGTAGTCCTCGGGCAGCTTGACCTGGTTGAGTCGCGCCAGCTTCAGCAGATCGACGAAGTTGCTCCGCGAGACCTGATGGTAGCCGGTGGTCAGCTCTTTCTGGGCGCCGTCGGCGTAGACCTGGCGGTCCAGCTCCAGGTACAGCCGGTCGGCCGCGGTCTGCAGCCACAGCGGCGCCTCGCGGAACTCGGGCAGCAACACACCCAGGTGACCCAGGCCGTTGCACTCCATGGTCACCCAGTTGCCGCCGTGCTCCGGATGCTCCACGGTGATGCGCATGAGGTGGTGCGCGTGCTCCACCCACGACTTCAGGAAGCAGACCAGGTCATCGGCGGTCAGCGACGGTGAGCCGAGGAAGTAGGCCAGCGTATCGGGCCAAGTGGTCGAGGTGCGGATGCCCGCCTCGATGGTGCGCCAGGTCAGCGTCTGGTTGCCGTCGGCGTACCGCGGGTACAGACAGGCCGCGCACCAACTGCGCATCTGCGCAATCCACTCGCGCGCGTACTTCTCATCGCCGCTGGCCCAGTAGGCCTCGCCCAGCGTGCGCCAGTGGTAGCAGCGGTTCAGCGAGTAGGTCCACTCGGGCGTGAACGACGGGTCCTGCGGATCCGTCTTGTTCGCGTTCCAGTTGATCGGGTCGCCGAGTTGGAAGCCGTCGTAGAGGTGCTGGCAGACGCGGTCGGCGGCGTCGAGCCGCGGCGTGTCGCTGTCGGCGATGACGGTCAGGCGCTCGCCGGTCGCCTTGGCCGACCACAGCTCGAAGGTCAGCGCCTCATACGGCCGCCAGTCGCGCGGCACGTCG
This sequence comes from uncultured Fimbriimonadaceae bacterium, assembly GCA_964531735.1. Classification (GTDB taxonomy): domain Bacteria; phylum Armatimonadota; class UBA10988; order UBA10988; family UBA10988; genus CAZHGD01. The sequence goes on from CAZHGD010000093.1 coordinate 9,289, forward strand.
CGGCAGGTCAGGCCGCCTTGCTGCGGCAGTCCGGCCCACAGACCGGCCTGCTTGCCCTGGCGGACGTGCGCGGTCGTGGGCTGCAGGCCCGGCCAACGGCGGAAGTCGTCGAGGGACTCGAAGTCGGCCAGCGTCTTCGGCACCGGGCCTTCGAGGCGGATGCTGTCCAGCGCCAGGACCGTCTCCGGACTCGGCTGCCGGTCGCCATAGGTGGCGCTGAACGACAGGTAGTTGATGTGGTGCCAGCCGAGTGGCTTGCGCGCGGCGTTGAAGGCCCGCAGCGGAATGCGGATGGTCCGCCAGCCGGTCCAGTCGACGGTCACGCCGGCGGCGTAGTAGTCCCAGCCGTCACTGCCGCCGCCGGTGACCACGTCCGTCGGCCGGTCGCGCCACTCGAACCACCACTTCGGCGTGCGCCGCTCGCGCCAGTAGGCCAGCAGCGCGGTCTTCGCCGCCGGCAGGTCGCGGCGCGCCACGGCCGCCCGGACGGCTTCCAGCCCGGGCCGGGCCAGGTCCATCGCGGCGAAGAAGTCGGCGTCGCTGAGCAGCGGACCCGGCCGCGGCGGGTCGACCACCAGTTCGAAGGCATCGAGCCGCAGATCCGCCCGTGGGTGCGGCGTGTTGCCCCAGCCCGCGGCCGTCAGCGCCACGCCGTCGATGTGGTTCCAGCCGCGCGGCGAGCGCGCGCCGGCACCGACCGTCGGCCCGATGGGCAGGTCGATCTGCCGCCAGCCCGTGAAGTTGAGGCTGAGTGCGTAGCCCCAGTAGTCGGCGCCCTCGGTGGCCGGGTTCTCCGAGGCCACGATGACCATGATGCGCGTCGGCAGCGCCTGGCCGCTGTAGAGTTGGAAGCGCAGCACATGGTAGCCGGACCAGTCGGCCGGTACCTGCGGCAGGTTCAGCACCGGTGTGACCGGGTGGTGGCGCCAACGGACCGACGCCGCGCCCTGCCGCCGTTCGGCGCTGTCCAACTCGACTCCGGCGACACCCGCGGTGCCATCGCAGTCCCACAGCATGAGGCGCTGCGGCGGCGCGTCGGCCGCCCGCGCCGGACCCAGCCAACCGCACACGGCCAGCAGCAGCAGCCCGATTGACCTGGCCATGGCCATGCCTCCCAGGTTGGCATTAGGGCTGTCGGCGGCGGCACCTGCCCGACGAACGCCAACGGGGTGCCCGCAGGCACCCCGTTGGCGGCTCTGTTGAGCAGAGATGGGCCAGGCGACCTAGAAGTCCATGCCGCCCATGCCGCCCATACCGGGCATGCCACCCATACCGCCCATACCGCCCATACCGCCCATGCCACCCATGCCGCCCATGCCACCCGGGCCGCCCGGGCCGCCCGGCGGGGGCGGCGGAGCCGGCGGCTCAGGCTTGTCGGCGACGGTGCACTCGGTGGTCAGGATCATGCCCGCGATGCTGATGGCGTTCTCGAGCGCCGCGCGGACCACCTTGACCGGATCGACCACGCCGGCGGCGGGCAGATCGGCGTAGTCCAGCGCCATGGCGTCGTACCCGTAGCCGAAGGTGTCGTTCGCCAGGACGGCATTGCAGACCACGCTGGCCTCGGCACCGGCGTTCTCGGCGATGCGGCGCAGCGGCGCCGACAGCGCGCGCTTGACGATCTGGACCCCGATCGCCTCGTCGGCGTCGGCGGTCTCGACCGCGTCCAGGCAGGCCGCGGCGCGCGCCAGCGCGACGCCGCCACCCGGCACGATGCCGTCTTCGATGGCCGCGCGCGTGGACGCCAGCGCGTTTTCGAAGCGCGCCTTGCGCTCCTTCATCTCGGTCTCGGTGGACGCGCCGACCTCGATTTTGGCCACGCCGCCCGCCAGCTTCGCCTGCCGCTCCTGGAGCTTCTCGCGGTCGTAGTCGCTGGTCGTCTTCGCGATCTCGGCCTTGATCTGGCTGAGCCGGCCGGCGATGGCGTCGGCCGAGCCCTGCCCACCGATGATGGTGGTGTGGTCGGCGGTCGACAGCACCTTGTCGGCCTGACCGAGCTGCGCCAGCTCGAGGCTCTCCAGTTGCAGACCCAGGTCCTCGGTGAAGAAGGTGCCGCCGGTCAGCGCGGCCATGTCCTCCAGCATCGCCTTGCGGCGGTCGCCGAAGCCCGGCGCCTTGACCGCGAGAGAGCGGAAGGTGCCGCGGATGTTGTTGACCACCAACGTGGCCAGCGCCTGGCCGTCCACGTCTTCAGCCACGATCACCAGCGGCCGGCCGGCTTCCAGCACCTTCTGGAGCAGCGGCACCAGGACGTTGGCGTCGCTGATCTTCTTTTCCCAGAAGAGCAGGTAGGGCTTCTCCAGCTCCACTTCCATGGCGTCCGGATTGGTCACCATGTAGGGCGACAGGTAGCCCTTGTCGAACTGCATGCCCTCGACGAGGTCGATGGCCGTCTCGGAGGCCTTGCCTTGCTCGATGGTGACGACGCCGTTGGCGCCGACGCGGTCGAGCGCCTCGGCCACCAGGCCGCCCACCGCCGGGTCATTGCCGGCGATGGTGGCGACGCTCTGGTAGGCCGCCTTGTCGTTGACCGACACAGCCTTGGCCTTGAGCCATTCGACCACCGCGGCGCAGGCCTTGTCGAGGCCGCGCTTCACCGGCAGCGGGCTGGCGCCCGAGGCCACCGCGCGCAGACCTTCACCCAGGATGGCCTGAGCCAGGACGGTGGCGGTGGTGGTGCCGTCGCCGGCGTCCTTGTTCGTCTTCTTGGCCACTTCGCGCAAGAGGCGCGCGCCCAGATCGGCAATCGGCTCCGGCAGCTCGATGTCCTTGGCCACGGTGTGGCCGTCCTTGGTCACCGTCGGGCTGCCCCAACTCTTGTCGATGACGACGTTACGCCCGCGCGGACCAAGGGTCACCCGCACCGCGTTGGCTACCTGATCGGCACCACGCTGCAGGCCTTTCCGAGCTCGGGCGTCGTAAGCCAGTAGCTTGCTCGCCACGTCGGTCTCCCGTTATTCACGCACCGCCAAGATGTCGCTGACGCTCAGGATCTTCAGCGTCTTGCCGTCGATCTCGATGTCCATGCCCGACCACTTGCCGTAGATGACCGTATCGCCCACCTTGACCGGCATCGGCACCCGGGCACCGTCGTCGTTCAGCTTGCCCGGCCCGACTTCGAGAACCTTGCCCTCGGTCGGCTTTTCGGACGCCGTCTCCGGCAGCACGATGCCGCCCTGAATGCGCTCTTTCTCTTCGACCACCTCGACCACCACACGGTCGCCCAACGGTTGCAGGCCCATCTGTTCTCCTCCTCTATCGCTGAAGGCTCGGGCAGTGGCCCACAGCGTGCCCGATGGGTGTCAACTCCGTGTCACAACGCTGGCACACCGGTGTAACAGCGGACTCGTCGCCGACCCGCGCAAAGGGGCTCGGGCAGCGGTCTGACGAGGGTCACGACGTTGACAGATCGGGCGCGCACCGGTATTGTAAGGACAGGTGACAGCAGTGACCTGGAGCACTACCCATCACCGGAGATTTGCCCCGCGAGCCGGCGGACACCCGTGTGCCCGGCGGCGTCCCGCGGCTGGCGGACCTGAGCCACCCTTCAGGATACGTCACCGCGTGACGAATCGGTGCGACGTCTGGATACACCGCGCCGATCACCCCCGAGACCGTCTGGAAACCCGCCCGCCTGCGCCGCAGGGGCGGGTTTCTGCGTTTAGGAAGGGCGAGTCATGGACGGACAAGTCCTGGTCCTCAACCAGAACTACGAGCCCCTGAACATCACGAACCTGCGCCGCGCCATCACGCTCCTGCACCTCGGCAAAGCCGAGGTGGTGGAGACCGTCGACCGCGCCGTGCGTAGCGAGCGGACCGCCCTGGCCGCCCCGTCGGTGGTGCGACTGGCTTACTACGTCCGCCGGCCCTATCCGCAACTGCGAGTCTCGCGCAAAGGCGTCTTCGCCCGCGACAACCATGCCTGCGTGTACTGCGGTGAGACCGAGGTGCCGTTGACCATCGACCATGTCATGCCCGTCAGCCGCGGCGGCTCGCACGAATGGACCAACCTGGTCACCTCGTGCGTGGCCTGCAACAACAAGAAGGGCAACCGCACGCCCACCGAAGCCGGCCTGGCGTTCCTCAGCCCGCCGTTCCGGCCGCGGTTCACGCCTTACATCAGCTTCCCCAAGTTCGTGGCGGCGGTGCGCGACCGGCGCTGGCACCACTACCTGCGACCGTACGCGGCGGGCATCGAGACCATGCTGAGTTAGGTGGCCGGCCCGCTACCTTGCCGTGCCAGCCAGTCGGCGGCGGCTCGCGTCCGCGGGTGGGCCACGCCGAGGCGGGCCCCGAAGGCCCCGTGCGCCCGGCTCATCAGCGCGCGCGCCACCACCGCATGGCCCACGGTCAGCTCCAGTTCGGCCAACTGGGCCAGGGCCTCGGCCAGCCGCGGATGCTGGGGATCGCCGCGGCGCTCCAACGCCGCCACGGCGTGCTCGAGCAGGTCGCGCGCCTGCGCGCAGTCGCCCTGCAGCAGAGCCACCGACGCCAACTCGCAACGGGTCGCGGCCACGTACGGGTGGTCGCCGCCCAGTTCGCGCTCGTCCGCCTCCAGCGCCTCGCCGAACAGGCGCTCGGCAGTCTCGGGATGCCCCAGCGCGCGCTCGGTGCGGCCCAGGTTGACCAGGATGTTGACGTGCAGCGGGTCGCGCTCGTCGAGCTGCGCCTGGGCAATGGCCTGCGCACGCCGCAGGTAGTCGCGCGCCAGCTCGGGCTGGCCGCGCTCACAGAGCACCGCGGCCAGGTTGATGTAGCTCCGCGCGAGCAGGACATCATCGGCCGCGAGACGCTGTTCGCGGATCGCCACGGCCCGCCGCAAGCCCGCCTCGGCGGCGGGCAGGTCGCCCAGGTCGCGGTCGACCATGGCCAGATTGGACAGGCGAATCGCCAGCACCGGATCAGCCGGGCCGAGGTGACGCTCGTCCAACCGGATGGCCTGCTCCAGCCAACGGCGCGCGGCGAACGGGTCACCACGGTCCTTGGCCGCGAGGCCGAGGTTGGAGTACCAGCGCGCCAGTTCGGCCGACTCGGCGCCTTGCTCGGCCACCAGCCAGGCCACCCCGCGCTCCAGGATCGCCTGGGCGGCGGCGTTGCGGCCGAGGTACCACAGCAGCGTCGTCGCGGTGTGCGCCAGGCCCAGCGCCGCCGCCGGCGAGGCCGACCACGCCAGCTCGACCAGCGCGGCGACGGCGCTGACCTCCCACAGATTCTCGCGCCGGTACCATCCACCGGCCTCGAGCGCGTCGGCCCGCTCGCCGGCCAGCGCAATCACGGCGGCCCGCCGGCGGTCCAGCACCTCAGCGGCCAGGCGGCCGCGCACGACCTCACCGACCAGCCGGTGCAGACTGACCACCCGCGGCTCATCGGTGGCCGCGAGCAACCGCAGGCCGGTCAGCCGGCGCTCGATCTGCCGCCAGGCATCCGGGTGACCAGGGCGCGGCGCTGCCGCCAGGTCGGGCCACTCGGCGGCAACCAGCTCCCTCAGCCAGGGCAGGCCGATCCCGTCGGCCGGCAGCAGCGCGGCGTAGTCGAGGGCGCAGCGCTCGGGCTCGGTCAGCTCAGCCAGGGTCGGTTCGAGCAGACGGCCCAGACTGGCCTCGCTGTGCCCGCTGAGCTGCACCTCCTCGGCCAACTCATCCACCGCCAGCCAACCATCGGTGGCCAACCGTTCGCCGTAGCCGCTGAGGCTGACCTCCGGGTGCTGGTGGAGAAACACGGCGACCACCTCGACGGCCAGCGCGTGCCCGCCCAGCCGCGCCACGATGCCGCGCGCCGCCGCCTGGTCCTCGTCGGTGACCAGATCGCGCCAACCGCGCAGCAGGTCGAGGCCGTCCGCGCCGCTCAGGCTGGGGAGACTCAGCACCGCCGCGGCGCCGCCCGGCGGCGGCGCCACCCGGGCGGTGGCCAGCACATGGAGCTGGTCGGTGGCCGGGAACAACTCGGCCAGGCGGCGCCCGCCCAGCTGCGCCGGATCGTCGACGTTGTCGAGGATCAGCAGCCGGCGCGGGCCGCGTGCCAGCGCGTCGCGGACGCGCGCATAGGCCGTCACCGGGTCGCGGCGCTCTTCGGCGGTCAGTTCCACGCCGAACTGCCAGGCCAGCGCCGCCAACGGCTCGCGCAGGTCCGGACTGCCCGCGCAGTGCACCAGCCAGCGTCCGCCCGGATACAAGCTCGCAAAGGCATGGGCATACTGGAGCGCCGTGGCCGTCTTGCCCTGGCCCGGCAAGCCCACCAGCACACACACGGCGCCCAGCCGCCCGCCGGCCAGCGCGGCGCGTAGCTCGCCCAGTTCGCGTCGCCGGCCGGCAAAGTAGCGGTTCGCGCGCGGCAGGTTGTCCGGCGATTCGGCGGCCTCACGCACACGCTCCAGACGGCCGGCCAACGACTGTTCGAGCGCCTCGATGCGGACCCGGACATCGTCGCGGCGCAAGGCGTCGGCGCCGTCGGGCCACCAGTCACGGAAGTCGGCGAGCTGCCGGCTGCACAGCTCGCCGATCCAGCCGGGCTCCGCGCCGCTGTGCGCCTCGAACGCCGCGGCCGTGGCGATGTAGACCGGCGCGATGCCTTCCACGCCGAGGGCGCGATGGTGCTCGTGTCGCAGGTAGGTCTCACACTCGAGCCGGCACCAGGTGCTGCTCAGGTAGGCCGGTGAGACGACGGCCAGGAACACCTTTGCGGAGCGCAGCCCGCGCGCGATGCGGTGGTTCCAGTCGTCCATGGTGGCGATGGACTGCCGGTCCATGAACACGCGGAGCTGTTCGACGGCGAAATGCTGGTGATCGGCCGCGAGCTGCGCCACCAGCGCGCTGACCATGCCGGCTCGGTCGTCAGCGTGGGCGTAGCTGACGAACAGGTCGTACTCCTCATCGCCGGTTGGCTGACCTGGCTTGGGCACGCGACACCGTTGCGTCGACACGCGCGAGGCTGCGCCTCGCGGCACTCTTGGCAGAATCCGAACCGACCAGCGGAATACCGGCGGCCGCCGGCGCGTATGGTACCATACCGAGCGTGTGACCGCAGGGGCGCCGTACCAAGCACCTGGTCCGACGCCGGAGCGCGTTGGAGCAGGACCGTGGACGGCTGGACGAACACGTTGCGTGGGGCATGGCTGGGTGTGATGCTGGGCGTGGCACTCGCCGCAGGTCCCTCACCGGCCGGCGCCGCCGAACCGCGGCGGCTCGCCTTGCTGGTGGCAATCGACCGCTATGACCATGTCACGCCCACGGACGGCAAGCCGCCCTGGCCACGCCTGAACTCCACGGCCGACGCCAAGGCGCTCGCCGCCACGCTGACCAGCCCCCGCTACGGCTTCGCGCCGGGCAACGTGGCGCTGCTCACCGATGGCGCCGCCACTCGCGACGGCATCGTCCGCGCCTTCCAGGCCGTCTTGCTGGACCAGGCGCGGCCCGGCGATATCGTGGTCTTCTACTTTGCCGGCCACGGCCAGAACGTGCCGACCGGCGATGGTGGCGTCGACCAGAGCCTGGTGCCCTGGGACTATGTGAGCCAGGATGCCCGCGTCGGCGCCCGCACCAACCTGCGCCGCGAGACCTTGCGGCAACTGCTCCGCCAGCTCGTCGGCAAACTGCACGCCAACGGCCGCCGCGGCAGCCTGACCGCCATCTTCGACTGCTGCTGCTCGACCAGCCGGCTGCGCGGTCACGGCGCCGAGGTCGTGGCCCGTGGTCGTGGCTGGCAGAAGGAGATTGACGGCATCGAGCCGCCGGCGCTGACCGCGCTGGCCGCGCAGCGGCTGACCGAAGGGCTGATCGAGCACGACCAGCAGGTCGGTTACGTGGCCCTGTCCGCCTGCCAGGCCGAGCAGTCAGCGCTCGAGTTCCGGCCCCAGGCCGGCGTCTTCCGCGGCGCGTTCACCTGGTTCCTGATCCAGGAGCTACAACGGGCGACGCCGGCCAGCACGTACGCGTCCGTCTTCCAGCGCATCTGGAGCCACTTCAGCGCCGTCGGGCTGGCCGAGAAGCAGCAGCCGTCGCTCCAGGGCGACACCAACCAGCCGCTGTTCGGCACCGGAGCTCGCGCCGTGCCGGCCTTTGCCGTGACGCGACCGGGCCAGGCGGCCGGTGAGTTGGTGTTGCCCGCCGGCGAGCTGCACGGCGTCACCGTCGGCTCGGTCTACGCGCTCTATCGCGCCGGCGCCGGGCTACAGGCGGCCGCGCGCCTGGCCACGGCCAAGGTGGTCCGACGCGCGCTGACCGAGTCGGTGCTGCAACTGGCGGCATCCGACGCGCGGCGCCTGAGCGCAGCCGACCTGGCCGGCGCCGAGGCGGTGGAGACGGCGCACAACCACAGCGCCGAGCCGCTGCCCGTGTACCTGGCGCCCACCGCGACCGCGTGGCGCGCCCGCCTCGCCGATCTGCGCGCGATCGACCTCCAGGTCAGCGAGGGCGCCGCCGCGGTGCGCCTGGACGTGGCCCAGGGCCGGCTCGCGCTCCAGACGCGCACCAAGCGCGAGGCCGACCAGGAGTTCGGCAACCTGACCAGTTGGCCCGATGCGCCGGCCAGTGCCACCGCCTTGCGCGCGGCGCTGCTCTGCCTGGCACGCTGGCACGCGGTGGCCCGCCTGGGCTGCGACCAGCCGCGCCGGGACGGCGACATCGAACTCCGCCTGCTACACTGCGACGCCGAGACCCTACAGTCGACCAACCCGAACTGGCGGCCGGCGCCGATGGTCGGCGGCGTGTGGCCGGTCTACCGTGAGCGCGACGGCCTCTGGGCCGAGGTCCGCAACCCGTCCGACCAGCCGGTCTACGTCTCGCTGCTGGAACTGGGCTGCGACGGCGCCATCAAGGTGCTCTGGCCCACCGAGGACGGCCCGTCGTTCCGGCTGCCGGCGCACAGCGACTGGACGCGCATGCCCGCCGGCCGCCTGGTCTCGGCCGAAACCGGCATCAGCCAGCTCAAGGCGCTGGCCTCGCGCGAGCCGCTGCCGCATCTGGACTCGTTGGCGCAAGGCGGACTCGGCGGCGAGGCGGGTAGCAAGGGCACACCGACGGCGCCGGCCACGACCGAGGTCACGGGGTGGAGCGCCGCGGATGTGTACTACTGGGTCAAATGACGGCGCCACGGGACAACAGATGAGCAAGTGGCTGACGTGGGTGTTGCTATGCGTCGCTGTGGCTGCGGGACAGCCAGCGCCGGAGCCGCGGTTGGTGGTGCAGACGGGGCATACCTCGCCGATCACCTGTCTTGCATGGTCGCCCGACGGTCGGCTGTGTCTCTCGGCCGCAGACGACGAGGCAGCAGTCCTGCTGTGGCATGTAGCCACCGGGCGGACGATCAGCCGCCTCGGGCCGGTCGCGCACGGCATCGAGGCGACCCTGTTCACGCCCGACGGCCAGCACGCGATCATCGCTGGCGGCGATGGCACCGCCGGCCTGTGGACGCTGTCGCCCGCGCGCGAGGTCTCGCGCTTCTCGAACGGCGCCAACATCACCAGCCTCGACTTGTCTGCTGACGGTCGCTTGCTTCTGACTGGCGGCGCCGACGGCCGGGCGCGGCTCTGGGATCTGGCCAGCACGCGCTTGGTGCGTTCGCTGACCCCGCTGCAGCCCCAGCCCGCCACCGCCGCGGCGGTCCGGAACGCGGGCACCACCGCTCGGTTCAGCCCGGATGGCCGACGCCTCGTTGTTGGCGTCTGGTTGGTGAGCGGCACGACGACGAGCGCCGTCTATGACCTGGTCCGCGAGGCACCAGTGGCGCTGCTGCCTGACGTACACGCACTGCGGTTCTGGCCGGACAGTGCCTCGCTTCTCTGCGGGGCACACGACCGGTACGCCATCTACAGCGCCGACGACGGCCGCCTTGTGCGCGTGCTGCCCTGGCCAACCGACCTCGGCTCAGTCCTCAGCCTTAGCCCCGACGGGCAACTCCTGGCCATCGACGAGGATGGCAGCAACAACGTGCACCTGTATAGCACCGCCGACGGCCTGCGCCGTGGCTCGCTCACCGTGCCCATGGGGCTCAAGGGGCGTGTCGGTGCTGCACGCTTCAGCATCGACGGGCGCCGGCTGTTGGCCGGCACGTACGACCGGATCGTCCGCATATGGGACCTGGCCACCGGCACCGAGGTCGGCCGCCTGACCGGCCCAAACGACGAAGTGGCGTCGATGGCGAGCGATGCTGCCGGTCACTGCCTGCTCACCGGTCACGGGCGCAGCCCGGCAGCGCTCTGGGATCTGCACAACGGACGCCTGGTGCGCATGCTCGGGAGCGACAGCGCGATCAACTCCGAAGCCGTGGCGCTGGACCCCACTGGCACGCTTGCGCTCACGGGAGGATGGCTAGGTGCTCGGCTGTGGGATTGCGCCAGCGGCCGCCAACGATGGTACTACGAGACGAACTGCAACGGCATCTACAACCTGACCATGAGTCCGGGCGCCGAACGAGTGCTGCTGTACACACGACAGCCCTTCGACACAGTGTTCATACGTGGCCTGACCGGTCAGGTCGAGTCCACCCACAGCTGTGATCAAAGTCGGTCGAGCGCACAACTGAGCCCCGCCGGCGACACCTACGCCGCCCACTTCAACCCCCGAGTCTGGCTGTGGGATGTCCAGTCACGACGCCTGCTCTGGACAACCGAGGTCGGCGCCACCGTGGCAGGCACGGTGTATAGCCAGAACAGCCGTTTCGTTGCCGTGTCAACGGTCAGCCCGACCAGTCTCCTGGTCTACCGCGTGGCCGACGGCCAGATGGTTGGCCGCTGTCCCGTGTCGGTCGCCAGTCAGGTACTGCGCATCTCCGAGGATGCCCAGAAGGCCATCACCCTTGGCTACGACGGCACGGTCACCGAGTGGGACACACTCGCCGGCCGCGCACTTCGGCAACACCGCCTCCGCGCGCTGGCCATGGGCCGGCCGAACGCTGCCTGCCTGTTGCCGAACGGACGTCACCTGTGTGTCGGTGAGACAGCCAGCGGCACGTCCATCTGGGACCTGACCGACGACAGTCACATCTGCTCGCTCTACTCCTTCACCGACGGCACCTGGGCCGTGGTCGCGCCCGACGGCCGGTTCGACACCAACAACCTCGAGGAGATCAGGGGCCTGCACTGGGTGCTGCCCAACGATCCGCTCACGCCGCTGCCGCTCGAGTCGTTCATGCGCGACTACTATGAGCCGCGCCTGCTCTCGCGCCTGCTGGCCGGCGAGCGCATGGCCGCCGTGCGGCCACTGACCGACCTCAACACGGCCCAGCCCGAGGTGCGTCTGGCGGCGGCGGCGCCGGGTGCCGACAACACCGCCACCGTCAACGTGACCGTGGCCGGCGCCCCAGACCGGGCCCGGACCGGTCGCTGCGCCGAGGACCTGCGGCTGTTCCGCGATGGGCAGTTGGTCGGGCATGTCGAAGGCCGCCTGCCGCTCGACGCGCAGGGCACATACCACGGCACGTTCAGCGTGCGGGTGCCGCGGCGAGCCGGGCTGAAGTCACTGCAGTTGTCGGCCTACTGCTTCAACGACGACCGCGTCAAGAGCGCCACGGCGCGGGCCACCTACGTGCCGCCGCAGCCACCGGCGCCAGTGACCGGACGCGCACTGGTCCTGGCCGTCGGCGTGGACACCTATGCCGACGCGACCCTCATGCCGCTGCAGTATGCCGCTGCCGACGCGGTCGCCATGAGGGACAGCCTGGTCGACGGTCTGGCCAGGACGCGCGCCTGGAGCCGCGTCGACAGTGTGCTGCTGACCTCCACCGCCGAGCGCCAGACGGCCACGCGCGACAACGTCAGGCTGGTGCTGGACCGGCTGGCCGGCCGGCCGGTGGACGCCACGCGGCTGGCGGCCATCACCGGCGGCGTCGAGGTGCCGCCCGCGCGGCCCGAGGACCTGGTGGTCATCACCTGGTCCGGCCACGGTTCGCGCGACCACGGCGGCACGTTCTACCTCGTGCCCAGCGATGCCGGCGCCGCCGCGACCCAGCCCATCAGCAGCAGCGACCTGTCGCGGTGGTTGCAGGACGTGGATGCCGGCGAGATCGTCTTCGTCGTCGATGCCTGCCACGCCGAAGCGGCCGTGGCCAGTCAGGGATTCAAGCCCGGTCCGCTGGGCAGTCGCGGTCTGGGGCAGTTGGCCTACGACAAAGGGCTCACCCTCCTGGCCGCCAGCCGGGCCGATCGTCAGGCCAAGGAGTACGGCCAACTGCGCCACAGCCTGCTGACCTACGTGTTGGTCAGGGAGGGCCTGGGCCAGGGCCGCGCCGCGGTGGCTGGCCGTCTCACGCTGGGTGGTTGGCTCGACTACGGCTGCACGCGCACCCCGCGGTTCGAGGCCGAACTGCGCGACCGCCGCACAGCCCAAGCCAGGAACAGTGACCCCTTGTACGCCGTCGCACCGCAACAGCCCGTCCTGTTCCGCTTCCGCAAGTCGCCGACTGACGTTATGCTGGAGACCGGTTCGCCGAGCAAGTAAGCGGGGCCTCGGCGCTGACCGTCGGAGAGAGGGCGTATGTCGGTTCTGGTCCCGGCCGCGGCGACGGTCGCGGCGGACGATCTGCTGGCGCTGCTGGCGCCGTTGCGCGCGCGCATCTACGCCGGTGACGACACCCATGGCTTCGTCGAGCGAGAGCAGGTCATCGACCGCCTGGCCGCCGAGGTCGAGCAGATGCCGCTCGAGTCGCGCCATGCCACCATCCTGGAGACCATCCTCGCCGAGGTGTCGACGCCTATCGAGCCGGAGGACGCGTTGCTCGGCCGCGCGGTCGAAGGTCGGCTGCCCGACGGCCTGCCGTACCGCGTGCATCTGCCCGGGTTCAACTCGGCCGGGCACCTCACGCCCGACTACCCGGCCCTCCTGACCAAGGGCCTCGACCAGATCGCCGCCGAGGCCCGTGCCACCGCCGCCCGACTGGGCACCGACCAGGCCCGCTGGTTCGCTGCCAGCGCCACTCGCTGCTGCCGCGCCGTCGTGGGCTTTGCCCGGCGCTATGCCGACGCGGCCGACCGGGCGGCGGACACCAGCGCTCCGGCCCGCGCGGCCCGTCTGCGCCAGGTGGCCGAGGCCCTCCGCGTATCTCCCGCCGGTCCGGCCACCACCTTTGTCGGCGCGCTCCAGGCCATCTGGCTGGTCCACTTCGTGATGAGCTGCTATGTCGGCTCGCGCGACTTTGCCTTCGGGCGGCTCGACCAGACCCTCTGGCCGCTCTACCAGCAGGACCTGGCCGATGGCAGCCTGACGCGCGAGACGGCGCTGGCCTGGCTGGCGCACTTCGTGATCAAGACCAAGGAGATCACCGGTACCGCCACCGACAACCACCGGCCCAAGCCGATCCCCTCGCAGGCGTCGAACCAGTACGTCATCGTCGGCGGGCTGACGCCCGCCGGCCAGGACGCCGGCAACGACCTGAGCGCCCTGGTGCTGGAGGCCGTCGCCCTCGCGCAAGTGCCGCAGCCGTGCGTCAACGTCCGGCTCAGCCCGGTCACCTCGCCCAAGCTCAAGCGTGCCGTGGCCCAGGCTTTGCCCACCTGTGCGCCGCAGGTGCAGTTCTGGAACGACGCGCGCATCATCCCGGCGCTGGGGGCGTTCGGCTGGTCGCCCGCCGAGGCGCACGACTACGCGCTGACCGCCTGCAACCGCACCAACCTCGCCGGCGTGTTCGACTTCACGCCGAGTGACGCGTTCCACAACTGCGCCGAGTGGTTGATGGCCGCGCTGGGTGAGCAGCCGAACGCGTTGGCTGACCTGAACGCGATCGTGGCCGCCTTCGGCCGTGTGGCCGGCGAGCGGCTGGCCGCCGTGGTGACCGAGCGCGCCCGCTGGATGCAGGGCGACCCGCGCGACTTCCACTTCGAGTCGCTGCTGCTCCAGAACTGCGTGGCCCGCGGCCGCGACCTCAACTGCGGCGGGCTGCGCGAGCGCGCCCAGTACCACTTCTTCGGCGGCATCGCCACGGCCGCCAATGCGCTGGCCGCCATCGAGCAACTCGTCTACACCGAGCACCGCTTCAGCCTGCCCGAGTACCTGGCCATCGTGGCCGACGACTTCGCCGGACACGAGGCCCTGCGGCTGGAGGTGGTGGAGCGCCTGCCGAAGTTCGGCAACGATGTCGAGTCGGTGGACCGGTTGGCCGTGGCCCTCTGCGACCTGGCGCTGGATGCGCTCGCGGCGGCACCGAACCCCGACGGCTACCAGTTGCTGCCGTCGATCTACTCGCTGCACTGCCACCTCGGCTGGGGCCGGTCGATGCCGGCCACACCCGACGGCCGCCGCGCGGGCGAGCCCATCAGCGAGAACCAGTCGCCGACGCACGGCACCGACCGCGCGGGCGTCACCGCGCTACTGCGTAGCGTGGCGCGGCTGCCGTTCCACCGCACGCCGGCCGGCGGCCTGAACGTCAAGCTGGCCGGACCCGTCGACCCGCAGGTGGTGCTGTGCCTGACCGAGAGCTACTTCGCGCTGGGCGGCCTGCACATCGGCTACACCTTCGTGGACCGCGAGACGCTGGCGGCGGCGCAGGTGCGCCCGGACGAGTACCGCACGCTCTGCGTGCGCGTGACCGGGTTCAGCGAGTACTTCACCGCCCTGTCGCCTGAAGCGCAGGCGGACGTGATCGCCCGGACGGAGCACTGAGCCGCGGTCGGGCTCAGCGGCGCGGGTGTAGCGACACCTCGGCGGTGACCACCCGGCCGACCTGGTAGAGGCTTTCGGCCAGCACCTGCCGCGCCTCAGCGTCGGCGGCGCGCTCGATGGCGCCGAGCAGCTCCGGCACGGCCTCGTCGCCCATGGTCTCGGCGATGCGCCGACTGCTGGCGACCACCGCCGGCCAGTCGCCGCGCGCCGTCGCCTGCCGCAGGTCACGCAGCGCATCGGGCGCGGCCCGGCGCCGGCGCCGGCGCACCAGGGCACGCAGCCCGCCGAGGACCATGCCGCAGACCACGCAGAACAGCCCACCAGCGGCGATGGCCAGCATCACGCGCCAGCTCAGCAGCAGGTCGGCGTTCTGCAGATCGAACTGCGTCGGCGGGAAGTAGAGCGCCAGCACCTGGCTGAGGACATCGTCGGGTACCAACAGGCCCACCGGCACCGCCGCCGCCGCCGTGGCCAGCAGGACCAGCAGCAGACGGACCAGCAGCGGCAGTCGGCGGCGCGGGGCGGTTGGTTCCACAGCAGTTCCTTCAGCGGCTCGTCGCCGCCGCCAGCGCGTGCATCGGGTCGCGTAGCGGCTCGGCCAGACCCGCATACTGTGCGAAGCAGAAGTCGTACACCTCAGCCCGGCTCGGGTCCGGCTGCACTTCGCTGGTCACGTGCACCATCTGCTCGGCCGCTGCGACCACCGAGCCGTAGCAGCCGGCGCCGGCCGCGGCGCAGATGGCCGTGCCGAGGCAGGTGGCGTCCGGCACTTCGGTCAGGTACAGCGGCAGGCCGCAGACATCGGCGTGGATCTGTAGCCAGAGCGCCGACTTGGAGCCGCCGCCACAGGCATAGAGGCCGGTCGGTTCGAAACCACCGGCGCGCAGGTCGGCCAGAATGTGCCGCGTGCCCAACGCGGTGCCTTCGTAGATGGCCCGGAACACATGGGCAGCGGTGTGCTTCAGCGACAGGCCGACCAGGCCGCCGCGCAACTGCGGGTCACGCAGCGGCGTGCGATTGCCCTGGAACCAGTCCAGCAGCACCAGCCCTTCGCAGCCGGCCGGCACCGTCGCCGCCTGCTCGTCCAGCACTTGCCAGACCGACACGCCACGCTCAGCGGCGGCCTGCTCCGCTGCGGCCCCAAACTGCTCGCGGAACCAGTTGACCACCGCACCGGTAGTGGTCTGGCCACCCTCCAGGATCCAGGTGCCCGGGATCAGCGCGTCCGGATACGGGCCCCAGACATGGGTGTCGAACAGCCCGCGGTCGCACAGGGCCATGTGGCAGGTCGACGTGCCCATGACCACGGCCATGCGACCCGGCTGGGTCACCTGGAGGCCGAGCATCGCCGTGTAGGCGTCGATTCCGCCCTGGGCCACCACCACATTGGTGCTCAGGCCCAGCTCGTCGGCTGCGGCGGCGGTCAACTGACCCACCGGCGCGCCCATGGGCAGGACCTCCGTGGGCCACTTGTCGAGGATGTCCTCCAGATCGACCTGGCGCAGCAGATCGACCGGCCAGCCGCCGGCGGGCGCCGCGTAGTTCCACTTGCAGGTGACCTGGTTGAGCGCGGCCACCCAGCGACCGGTCAACCGGTGCAGCAGCCAGTCCTGGCACTCAATCACCAGGTCGGCCGCGGCCCAGACGTCCGGCTGGTGCTCCTTGAGCCACAGCGCTTTCGGCAGCATCCACTCGGCCGATTCCACGCCGCTCACGTACTTCAGCCGGGGGTCGCCCGTGGCGGTCACGCGCTGCGCCTGCGAGACGGAACGGACATCCATCCACAGCAAGGCGCGCCGCAACGGCGTGCCGTCGCGCTGGACCGGCAGCACCGTGCAACTGGTGGAGTCGACACTCAGTGCCGCCACACTGGCGGCCGGCGTGCCCGCCTCGGCCAGGGCGGCGCGAGTGCAGACCACGGCCGCCTGCCACCAGTCGGCAGCCTCTTGCTCAGCCCAGGAGACACGGTCGTGGTGCGTGGGGTACGCCTGCGAGGCACTGCCCAGTGGGCGCCCGGCGAGGTCGAAGACCATCACCCGCAGGCTCTGGGTGCCAACGTCGATACCGATGACGGTGCGCTCGGCCATGCCGCTACCCTCCGTTGGTTGTCGGAGCGCGAAGAGGTCGGCCGGGCGGCTACGAGCCGGGCGTCGGCGCCGCCTCCGGCGTGCTCGGGGCCTTCGGCGCGGTCGAACTGCCGTTGTGCAGCACGCCGACGGTCCGCGTCGCCAGGGCCTGCTTGGCCACGTTCTTGACGGTCTCGTCACCGTCGTTCTCGGCCAGCTTCGCCAACTCGGTGTAGCCCTCTTCGTTGCGCATTTCGGCCAGCGTGAGCGCCACGGCCACGCGCACCTTGGCTTGCGGCGTTTGCAGCGCGCTCTTCAGTTCGGCCAACGGTGCGCGCTCCATCTTCGCCAGCGCATGCCGCGCGTAGCTCGCGGGCAGCGGATCGCCGCTCTGGAGCACCGCAATCAGCGGCGGCACGGCCTTGGCACCGAGCTTCGCCAGGGCCTTCTGCGCTTCGTAGTTGACGCGCCAGTCGCCGTCGCTGAACGACTGCACCAACGCCGGCACCACCTCGCCGGCGCTGACCGCCGAACCGGAGCCGATCTGGCCGATTGCCTCGGCCGCGCGCCGGCGCACCTTCGGATCCGCCTCGATGCTCGGCTGCAGCCGCCGCAGCACCGTCGGCAGCGCCCGCGCGTTGCCGATGCGGCCGAGCGCCAGCACCGCCGCCAACCGCACGCCGACGTCGCCGGCGCCGGCCAGGTTCTCAATCTGCGCCAACTGGCCGCCATCTCGCGGCTGGATGCGCCCGAGCGAACCGGCAGCCTGCTCGCGAACGGCCTCAATCGGGTCGGACATGGCGGCGATCAGCCGCGGCACGGCCGCCGGGTCGGCCACCTGGCCGAGCGACACCGCCGCGCCTTCGCGCAACTCGCGGTCGCGGTCCTCGAGCTTGCGGAGCAGCGGCTCGGTGGCGATCCGCGGGATCGGCTGCTTCAGCTTGCCCACCGCGAACACCGCCGCCAGCCGCACCAGGCGGTGCTCGTCATCGAACACCTTGAGCAGCGGCGCCGCGGCGCCGGCATCGCCGATCTCGCCGAGCGCCTCAGCCGAGTGCCGGCGCGTGAACGGCGACTTGTCGGCCAAGGCACCAATCAGTTGCGGTACCGCCGCCTGCTTCATGACCACCAGCGCGTCGCGGCACGCCATGCGGACGTCGGCTTCCTTGACGCTCAAGGCACCGATCAGTGCCGGAATCGCGCGCGGCGAGCGCAACTGGCCCAGCGCATTGGCGACGCCGATCTTCTGTGACGGCTTGCCGTTCTTGACCGTCTCAATCATCTCGGGCACGGCCACGGCGCCAATCTGCGTCAGCGCCTTGGTGGCGTTGCTGCGCACGTCGCGGTCCGGGCTGTTGAGCGCGCCGTCGATCAACGGTTTGGCCGCCGACTTGCCCATGCGTCCGAGCGCCTCGGCGGCGCAGGCGCGCACCGGCAGTTCGAGGTCGGTCAGGAACTCCACCATGGCGCCGGCCGCCGCCTCGGCCATGGTCATATGGTGGCCCTCAATCTCGACCGTGGTGTAGTCGTTGGCGAAGACCTGGCTGGTGCGGATCGCCTGGTACTTGGCGTGGTCGGTGCCGTCTTTGAAGACGCGCGCCATCTTGCGGCTGAGGATGAGGCTCCGCGCCGCCGAGACCGCCTCTTTGGTGGCGGCCTGATGGGCAATGGTCCGGGCCATCCGGCTGTACATGACCGAGCGGCCGATCACCCAGATCAGCAGCGCGATCACCAGTGCGACGGTGACCTTCGTGGAGACGGACCAGTTCTTCATCAGGTACCTCGAGGCAGCGCGATTATATGCTGGCCGCAACCGCCGTGTCAACTCGCCCAGCCGCGCCGAAGCGGCGCGACCCTGGACCAGCGGCCAGACTTGGCCGCTCGCCGCGCACCTCCTCCTCGCTTGGCCGACTTTGTGCCGCGCCGGCCACCAGCCGGCCCGGTTCGCGCTACAATGCGGCGTGTCAGCGAGGAACCAGCGATGCCGGACCGTCACCTGGCCCTGACTCTGCGGGCCGCCTGCCATGATCTGCAGAACTACCTGCACGTGCTGGCCAGCGGCCTGCCCGCTGTGGACAGTGACGATGCCGAGCTACTTGCCGACCTGCGCGAGTCGGTGGCGGCCTGCACCACGGTGACCGAACTGCTGCAAGCCCTGGCGCGGCAGTTGACCAGCAGTGGCGGCAGCACCGACCTGATCGGCGCCGTCGACCAGGTCCTGGCGATCCTGCCCGGCGAGGTGACCCTGGCCGACGACTGGCCCGACCGCGTCGTGGTGGCCTTGGCCGAGGACGCGCTGCAACGCGCCGGGTGGCTCCTGCTGGCCGAGCTCACCGGTCCGGCGGTGGGTGCGGACGGCCGCCTGCACCTCAGCCTGGCGCGCGATGAGAGGATGGTGACGCTGACCGCGACCGTACCCGCGGGCGACCTGCGGCCGCGCTGCGTGCCGCACCTGCTGGACCCGTTCGCCGATGGCCGCGTGAGTGGTGCCGATGGGCGGCTCGAGCTGGGCGTGGCCCACGGCCTGGTCGCTGCGGCCGGCGGCCGGCTCGAACTCGATCCCACCGACCCGGCGCGCTGGCTGCGGGTCATTCTGCCGCTGGCCGGCCCTTGAGCGCAGCCGCGCGCGACCGCAACC
>CAZHGD010000094.1:0-28379 GCA_964531735.1 uncultured Fimbriimonadaceae bacterium
ACTGCCGGCGGGCACTACTGCGCCGGCCGCGCCGGCCGGGGGCGTCAGTCCGGCACCGCCGGTCGGTCCGTCGCCGGTGCGGTGGTACGCGCTGGTGGCCGGCGCCGGCGCCGTAATCGGTGTCCTGCTGTGGCTGATGCTCGCCAAGGCGCTGGCCAAGCGCCGGCTGAGCACCGGCTTCCGGGCCGCCGAGCCGCAGTTGGTGGCCACGGCGGAGCGACTGAGCGCGGTGCTGTCGGCGCTGCTCAAGCACGCCGACCGCCGCGCGGCGGTGGCACACGGTGAGGCCGAACTCGCCTTCAACGAGGCCGTGGCCATGATGGAGGCGGCGCAGAGCGACAACACCGGCGATATCGCCCGGGTCGAGCGCGCAGGCCGGCTGTTTGCGGAGGCGAACGAGAAGCTCGCCGCGGCCGAAGCCGCCCTGGAGGCGGCGCCCGAACGGCCGTCGGGCCCGTCGTACCACTGCTACTTCACCGGTCGACCGTTGCTGGACCGCCATGACGGCGACCTGGTGGCGCTGCAATGGCAAGGCGAAGAGCGCTTGGTGCTGGTCATGCGAGCGGTGGGCGAGCGCATCCGGCGCGGCGAGCAACCGCTGGTGCGGGCCGTTGACGTCAGTGGCACGCTGCTGCACTGGGCCACCGCGCCGCTGTTCGACCCCGTGCGCGACCTGTACCACAGCGACCGCTGTGGCCATCTGGCGGTCCACGCCGACCAACTCCGCGAGGTGTTCTTCGACGACCCGCGGTACGGGCTCTTCGTCGAACTCGACGAGCGGCCGGACTACACGCTGGCACTCGGCTGACCGCCATGCTGGCCCACGGCGACGCTGAGCATCACACCGAGGCGGGTCGCCTGGTATCGGGCGGCACGGAGGCCGACGTGCGCGTGCTGCTCACGGCGCCGCACTGGGAGGTCCGCCGCGATGCGCTGCGTCGGCTGGGCGAGTTGTCGGCCTCGGACTGGCCGGCGCTGCTGGTTGCGGCGCTGACCGACCGCGCCGGTGGCGTGCGTCGCTATGCCGCCGACAGCCTGTGCCGACTAGCAGGCAATGCGCTGGAGGAGCTCCAGCGCCACCTTGACGACCCCGTGCGGGGACCGACCTGCGCGGCCGTGATGGCGTGCTGCCTGCCCGGCCGCGCGCTGCTGGCGCGCCGCGATGACCGCGGACTGCCGCTGCTGCTGGCCTCGTTTCAGAGTGACTGCTTGTACGTCCGCGCCCGGCTGGCCGTCATCAAGGCACTGGTCATCATCCCCTCGCCGGCCGTGGGCGACTGCCTGGCCGCGCTGCTGACCCAGGACTCCGTGCTCCTGCGCAATGCCGCCGGGCGCGCTCTGGAGGCCCGCTGCGACGACCGCGCCACGGAGTACGTCTGCCAGCGCCTGTACCTGTTCGCGCAACCCGATCTGGACACGCTGGCCTGGCTGGCGGAGCACGGCGACCTGACGGCGATGCCCGCACTCCAGCGCTTCTCCTCGCGTTGGCGCTCGTTCTGGGCCTCGCGCCGCGTGCACGAAGCGGCCACCGCGGCGATGGCCCGCCTGCGCGAGCGTGGCCTCGACGTTCCGGCCGGCGCCATCAGCCGGGCCGCACCGCCCGATGGCGAGCCCACCGCCGCCGCGCTGTCGCTCTGGCGCGAAGACGACCCCGACGTTGACGAGGCGTCGTAGCCGCCGCTACGGTACGTTCTGCACGCGCCACAAGCCCGTGCCGGCCGCCGGCAGTTCCACCTCGAACTCGGTCGCCTTGCCGGCCACCAACTTGCCACCGTAGAGGTCGGTGACTCGCGCCGGCCGCGGCAGCCGGACGGTGCGCCGGCCGGCCTGCTCCACGCTGACCGCCAGCAGTTCGCGGCTTGCCCAGACCACGTCCGGTCCGGTGACGTAGCGGTGGACCTTAGCCAGTTCGCACAGGCGGACCAGCAGGCCGGTCGGCAGCACCGGCGCGGCCGACCAGACCGCGGTCCAGTCGGCGTAGTGCCGCAGGAGCAGTCCCGGCTGGCCATCGGGCAGCCGCGCCAGCACGGTCGCCGCTGGATCGGCACCGACGATGGTCGGTCGGCTCTTCCGCTGGTCGCCATAGCCCTCACCGATGCCGGCCACCAGCGGATCATCGGCGAACCTGGCATAGGGCGCCTGCTCGCGGTCCTCCAGGCGGAGTTGCAGCCCGCAGACGGCCGCCATCTGGTCGGGTGCCCAAGCCCCGTCGCGGTAGGGCGCCGGCGCGTGCGTGAAGACGAGCACGCGGCCGTCGCCCTTGAGCTGATCGATCGCCGCTCGTTGCGCCGCGCTCGGGTCGTGCAGGTTGGCGAAGAGGATCAGCCGGTGGCGCGACAGCTTGTCCACGTCGTGCAACTCGTAGTGGCCAACCGGCGCACCGATGCGCGCCAGTGGTGGCAGTTGGCCGAGCATGAAGCGCTCCAGCAGCGGGTCGCCCACGTTGATGCAGGCCAGCCCGCGGCCGTCGACCACCAGGGCCACCTGGTCGGCCGGTGAGCGGTCGGCTTCCAGGCTCTTCGCGGCCACCTGGCCGAGATGCGCGAGGTGCCGCATCAAGTCGGGATGGTCATAGCGGTTCGAGCCAACGTCGAACCACCACTGGCCCGCACCGTGGACCAGGACGTTCGCCAACTCCCGATCCTGCTGCAGAAGGTCGCCGGCCACGTTGGCCGGTCGGCCCCATTCGCCCTCCTTACCTGGTGACAGCGAGGTGCGGATGTCGTTCTCATCGAACCACAGCTTGCCGTTGGCCAGCACGCTGCCGAGTGGCGCCATGAAGTGCGACGTACCGGTGCCCAGCAGACGGAAGGCATAGCTGGTCGGACTGCACACGAAGTCCACGTTCGGACTGCGGACCACGGCATCGAAGCCGAGGTGCGCGGCGTTCTGCTGGCGCTGGCCGAAGAGCTGCAGCAGATAGCCATAGAACACGCCGACCAGCCGCTCACCGCGGGTGGCGCGCTTGGCCACGCCGCAGAACAGGTCAATGGTCTGCGCGGTGTTGTCGGCGATGAAGCGGATGTAGTCAACGCTCGGCGCGTCGGTGCGCGGGTCGCGCAGGACACCGGCCGCCGAGGTCTGGCGTGACTGGCGCGGCGGCACAACCGCCGTGCTGAGGGTCACGCCCGGCTGCGCCCAGGCGGCGCGGAGGGCGTCGTCCGTGCGGTACCGGGCGGTCAGCCAGCGTCGGAAGGCCGCGGTGTTGTCGGGGCTGTAGTCGGTCCAGGCGTTGTCGTTGGCGCCCCACATCATCCACTCTTCGGTGGTCCCGCTGGCGATGTGGTAGCCGAGCACGCGGTCGGCGTAGGGCTGCTGCTCGACGTACCGGATCAGCCGTTCGAGCGAGGTCGAGACGGCCTGGCGCCAGTTGGGCGACGACCAGGACGGCACCTTGCGGCCCGCCTGGACGAAGGGCACCGGATGCCCGTCGCCCGGGTCGTACAAGACCGTCGCCTCGGGATGTTGCTCCAGCCACCAGCCCGGCGCGGAGACGTAGAGGCGCGGGAACACGTAGGCGTCTGGACAGGCCTCGAGCACCATCCGGAAGCGCTCGTCGAGCTGCGAGTAGTCGAACTGGTCCGGTCCGAGCCAGACGTCGACGGCCAGGCCGTACCCATGACTGGTGGGCGTGCCCATGATGCTGAACAGGCGCACACCAGCCTCACCGAACGAGCGGAACACCTCCGGTGACGGGCCGTAGGCCGCGTAGGCCATGGCCGGCGTCGGTCGGTCGTTGATGAACAGCGTCGGCGCGCCGTGCCAGGGGCGCACGCCGACGCGCAGGTTGCCCGGTTGTCGCGCAGTCACGATCACCTCTCCGAGTGCTCCGCCGGCCACGCCGGCGCCGGCGCGGACATCGTAGCCAGGGACCCGCAGTCGCCAGGTCGCGGCGCCACCGGGCGCCCAGGCCGAGAGCGGCAGACGTGCGGTGGCTTCGAAGCGCTGGCCGGCCTGCCATGGCCCTGGCGGCGCGAGCGCGACCGGAGCCGAGTGGACCACCTTGCCGCCGCGGACCAACTCGAAGGTCGGGTCCTGCCACGGCTGGGCGTCGTCGGCCGGCACCCGCGTCACCTGGAGAGCGGCGCGCAGGCCGACGGTTTGGCCGGCGCGCACCCGCTGCGGCAGCGGCTCAGAGGCCACGGTGAGCTGTCCCGGGTCACTGCGGACCAGACTGGCACCGCCCAGCAGCAGGCGGTAGTCGCTGCCCGGGCGCACATCGAAGGCGATCACCGCCAGGTAGGGCAGCGGGAAAGTCAGCTTGCCATCGGGGTCGCGTGACCACGAGGCGACCGCGAAGGACTTGAGTGGCAGGTCGACGTCCTGCCACTCGCCGTTGGCCGCCAGCGGCGTGCGTGGGCCCAGCCACTCCGCGCCGGACGAGTCGCCCAGCTTGACCGCCAGCGTCAGCTTCGCCCCGGCGTTGCGGACACGCAGCCGCAGCAGCCGGAACGGTCCGTCGATCGGTCGGCGGCAGAAGATGTCGGCGAAGCCGCCCTCGCGCAGGCGGAACGACCAATCGGTGCAGGCCACGCCGCGGTCATCGGCCGCCTTGATGGTGTTGCTGACGAACTCCTTGTTGAGTCGCGCCTGGTCGCGCGCGCGGTCCCAGGCGGCGGCGTCGGTCGCGGCCGCCAGTGGGTCGGCTTGTTCGGCACGGATGCCCGCACACAGGGCCAGCAGCGCGCTCAGCACAGTCAGACGGCGAATCATGAAGCCATGTCCTGGCCGCCCGGATCGCGGCGGCGGTCACTGGCTTCGGCACAGATGGCGGCCGACCTGCCTGAAGACGTGGAGTCAGACGAGAACTCGCCGGACCCGCGGCGTTCACCAGGCTCGGACGCGCACGTGCTGGGGCCGCTGCGGCAGCGTCAGCGTGTCGCCGTCGACGTCGCAGGTGCGGCCGTTGACCTCCACGCGCTCCAGCGGCCGGCCGTCGCGTCGGCGCAGGCGGAACCGGACGGGCACCGTGGCCTGCAGGTTGCTCAGGTCGGCCTCGGCCTCGAGGCCATCACCGTCGTCGCGAAGCGAGAACGCGACCGTGCCCCACGGCGTGGTGACGCCGCTGACGCCGTAGCCGTCGGTGAGCCAGGCCCGCAGGCCGGCGCGGTTCAGCCACAGCCCGTCGGCGGCCTCGTGGACCAGCAAGTTCCGCAGCAGGCGCGGACCAACCACCTGCGCCGGCACGCAGTGGCCCGCGATGGCCTGACGGTACCCATCGGGGCCGGTCCGCAGGCTGACTTGCTCATAGGCTGTCTGGTGGCCCGCTGCTTGCGCCAGGCCGATGTGGCCCACCAACAGACGCTGGGCCGCCGCCACACGGTCGTGGTCGAGGAGCGCCAGGCCCACTTCCATCGCCGGCCAGTCGTCGATGCCGGCCACGAACCGCGTGGTGCCACAAGCCTCGCCACCGGCCTGTCGGCGCCAGGCGAAGATGGCGTCGGCCTGCTCGGGTGTCAGCAGACGTGAGGACAGCATCTCGGGCCAGAACCGGTAGTTGATGTAGCTCGACTCCCGGTCCGCGGTCAGGCTTGGCGGCGGGTTGCGAGCGCCTCGGGCCGCGGGCACGTAGTCGGGCTGGCCGGCTACCACCAGGACATCGTCCGCCAGTTGCTGCTGCGCCTGGCTCCGCCACGCGTGGCCGCAGGCGCGGTAGTCGCCTCCGGCGTCGCCGAGATAGGCACCGAAGACCGACAGACCGCGCGCGCACCAGAGGTTGTTGCCATAGTAGACGGCCTGACCGGCTGCGGCGTCGGCATGGTAGTCGGCCTCGGGGATGCCGGCCAGCAGGTCACCGTGGTTCCGGTAGCGCGCTGCCAAGGCGTCGGCCAGGGCGCGCAGCGCAGGCAGCACGGCGTCGGCGAAGCCCGGATCGCGAGCCATGCGGATGGCGCGGACACCCAGGTCGAGCAACATGCCGTGCTCGGACAACGACGGGCCGTAGTAGTCGATCGAGCCGTTCGGCCGCACATACTGGGTCAGCCAGGCGCCGAACAGCTCCTGAGCCGTGTCAACCAGCCCGACGTCCAACAGCGCCGAGGTCAGGCTGATGATGGTGGGCGGGAAACCGTCGTGCTCGTTGCCCTCATAGCCGCCCCAGCCGTACTTCGGGTGCTGGCCGACGAACGTGTTGAGTGCCCTGAGCACTCCGATGCGCGCACTGAGCCGGAACAGCGGCGGCACCTCGAACTCGGCGGCCGAGGCCAGTTCGGCCGCCTGTTGGCTGATCAGGTGCTCCAGCGAGGCTTCGAACTGAGCCTCACTGACCGACTGAGTGGCACCAGCGGCATGGCAGCAGTAAGTGGCCTGTCCGTCGTCCTCGGCCCACCAGATGGCGGCGCCGGCGGGATCGGGCAGGGCGAAGACCGTGCGCCGCACCTGCCGGCCGGCGCCATCGCAGCCAACCAGGTCGATGCACGCCGGGATGAGATCGCCGTAACAGGCCATGTCGCCAGGCTGAATGCGGAGTGAGTCGGTGATGATGTCGGCGACGGTGCCGTCGGCGCGCACGAGCGGCTTACGGTCGACCAGGCGGCCACCGATGAAGGCTTGCCCCACCAACGGCGGCACGGTGACCCACAGGCGCTGCAGATCGGGTTCGCCGCTGGGATCGGTGGCCAGTCGCGCCAGGGGATCGTCGAGGGCGGCCAGCAGCTTCTCCGGATCGCATGGAACGGACATGATGGGGGTCCTCACTACGGCCTCGGTCACCGTTGTCGGCGGCTCGGTTCGTGCCGCTGGGCGCGACTCCTCCGCGCGACGCGTCCGGGTCACCCCGTGGGCAAGCTGGCGATGCTGTCGTATCCTAAGAGGAAGGTGGGTCTCAGGCACGAAAGCGCCGGAGAAGGAGCACTGATGGCGACGGTCATCCTGCTGGATTGCGACCAACTCGAGCCGGAGCTGGCCGGCCGGGCGCCGGCGTCCGGCCTGCTGCCGCTGTCCGGGCGGCCGCTGGTCCGCTACGCCGCCGAAGCGTTCCGGCTCTGCGGCGACATCGACAAGGTGGTCCTCGCGGGCCCGACGGTGTACGCGCCGCACGCCTCGCTGCTGACCGAGGTCGACGAGACCATGCTCTCGGACAGCCCGATCGAGGAGCGGGTCGAAGCAGTCCTGGACCGCTTCGCCGATGAGTCGGAGTTGTTGTTCTGGCCAGCCAACGGCCCGCTTATCCGGCCCGAGACGGTGGAGCAGTTCCTGGAGGCCGCGCCGGTCGGGGCCGGCGTCTGCTGGTCACTGGTGCGCGCCGAGCGGTTCCAGCAGACCTATCCGCAGGGCACCGACGTGCCCCGCCATGCCCTGGGCGGCGAAGAGGTGGTGGTCGGCTCGCTCGGTCTGGTCAACCCGCGCGCCGTCGCCCCGCAGCGCGAACTGCTGCGTCGCGTGCTGCGCAAGGAGTTCGGGCGCGGCGACCTGCTGCGGATGCTCGGCGTCGGCTTCGCCATCAAGTTCCAGGCCGGGCGCGCCGGCCTGGAGGAGTTGACCCGTCGCATCTCGGAGGTGCTCCGCCTCGACTGCCTGCTGGCCATCCTGCCGCAGGCCGAGCTCGCCTTCCGTGTCCGCAGTCGCAGCGAGCACCATCTGGCCCGCGCGTGCCTGGAGGGCGAGTGATGTCACCGCGCGTGATGACGGGCGCGCTGTACCTCTGCCTCTGGGTGCTCCTGGCCTTCGCCGGCGGCTGGCTGCTCTGCGTGGCCACCGCGGCCATGGCGGTGATCGCCTTGCTCGAGCTGAAGGTGGTGGCCAGCCGGCGCCGGATGCGTCTGGCCACCGAGGTCGCCTATCCGGTCGCGGTCGGGTTCGTCATGGCCGCCTATCGGTTTGCCGGTGACCTGGAGGACTATGGCCTGGCGCTGCTGGCGCTGATCTTCCTGTTGGTGATGGTCGACTTCGCGATTCACGCCCAACAGGGCCTGCGCGCGCCGACCGCGTGCGTCAGCCTGACCGTGTTCGGCGCCATCTACTGCGGGCTGCTGCTCAGCGCCGTGGTGCTCCTGCGTGGGTACCAACCGGATGTGCTGGCACCGACGCGGTTCGGCTGGTGGCCGATGGGCCGCCGGCTGCTCTTCTTCGTGCTGGCGGTGACCATGGTCTCCGACGTGGCGGCCTACGTCGTCGGGAAGGCGTTCGGCCGGCACAAGCTGTCGAGTACGGTCAGCCCGAACAAGACCATTGAGGGCTGCATCGGCGCGGTCGTCGCCGGCGTCTTGACCTCGTTCCTGGCCGGCTGGGTGTTCAATGTCGGGCTGACCCCGACGGTGGCCGACGGGGCCGGCGCGATCTGGTGGGCCAACCTGGGTCACCGGCTGGTCCTGGGCATCCTCATCGGCGCGTTTGGCCAAGTGGGCGATTTCGGCGCCAGCATCTTCAAGCGTGAGGCCGAAGTGAAAGACTATGGCCGTCTGTTCCCCGGGCATGGCGGCATGTTGGACCGGCTCGACACGCTGATGGTCAATGCGCCCTTGGTGTACCTGTACGTGCTGTGTGCCCTGTGAGCGTTGCCTGAGGTCGAGCGGGGCTGGGTCAGGCTCGCGGCCGACAGGTCGCGGGCAAGCGTCAGGAACCGGCTGTGGAGCTAGTGCTGGGTCTGCTGCTGGGCCTTGCGACGGGCACGATGCTCGATCCTCGGGTCGACGAGGGCCCGCGGTTCGAGTACTTCGCGGCCACCGCGGCATGGTTGCCCCAATGGCCCACGACCGGCCAGCCGGTGCCGCGTCGCGGCACCGGCCTGCGGGTCACTGGCGAGGGGCACCTGGCCGGGCTGTCCGGCAGCCTGGTACTGCTGGCGGGCGAGCCGTTGTCGCCCGTCTACTCGCGCGTCAAGACCTGGAGCGAAGGCGGCCTGCCGATCGTGGTCTGGGAGGACCGTCGCGACGGCGTGACACTGCGGTGCCAGGCCATGGCCACGAGCGGCGAAGCGCCCGCCGGCCTCCTGCGCGTGTCGCTGCGCGCGGGCGAGCGCGCCGTGCGGCTGCCCGTCGCCATCGGCCTGCGGCCCGATGCCGGCTTGCCCGTGGTGTGGCCGTTGAACGATCCGGCCGACACCTACGCCCTGGTCGACGGTGCGGTCCAGCGCAACGGGCGCCTGCTGTGCGCGTACCCGCGAGCGCCGGCCCCACGCTATCTGGCGCGCTTGGGCAGAGAGTACACCGGGCCCTTCGGCCTCGGCGCGGTGGGCGGTGGTCGGGCCGCCATCCTCGCTTTGGCGCAGTACACCGTGCCGGTCGGCGCGCGGCAGACCGCCTCGCTGGTCTTCCGGCTGTCTCAGGATCCCACGGCGGCCGAGCAGTTGCCCGCGTTGCGCCGGCTCGACTTCGACGAAGCGGCCCTGCGAGAGCGCGAGCGGTGGACCGCGCTGCTGGACACGGCGCCGGCACTCGAACTGCCCGAGACGAAGGCCGCCGAGGCCTACCGGTGGGCGCTGATGCGTCTGCGCACCTGGGGACAGGCCGACTTGGCCCCGTGGCCGGCACTGAGCCCGGAGGACGAGCGTCGACTGCTCGCCGCCGCCACCGATCGCGGTCTGGTGGTCTGCCGGGCCGCCGGTGACCACGTGCTCAGTCCCTACTGGACGGCCGCGCGCGCCAGCCTCCACCTGGCGCGCGACGAACCAGCGCTGGCGGTGGCTGGACTGTACGCCATGTTGCTGCATAGCAGCGCGACGCACGAGTTCTCCGACGCAGTGCCGGTGGCCTGGAGTGAGCGCGAGCGCCTCGGTGCGTGGGGTCTGCCGCTCGATCCGCGGCCGGCTACGGCGTACGTCAGGCTGGTGCAGGAGATGCTCGCCAGGACGACGGGTGACCGTCTGCGGCTGCTAACCGCGTTGCCACCGGCCTGGGTGCCGTCGGCGGGCCGCGCGCGGGCGGGTCGCGTACCCACTAGCCTCGGACCGGTGGCCCTGTCGTGGACCTGGCGCGACGGCGCGGTGGTCGTCTCGCTCGAGTCGGTGCCGGCGGCACCGGGCGGTGTCGTCATGCGCCTGCCCTGGTGGCTGGCCGGCGGCCAGGCGAGCGTCGACGGCCGACCGGTCGCGCTGGCCGGTGGCTGGCTGACTGTGCCGAGTGGCGCTCGCGTCGTGGAGTTGCGCGGGGCTGCGGAACTGCCGCCGGCCTCGCCGAGTTACGCGGCGGCGGTGGCCGCCTACCGCGGTGCCTACCGCGAGCGGGCCGCCGGCTATGCGGCCGCCGGCGGCGTCTATGCCCCGGAGCGCCCGCCGCTGGGAGAGGACGACTTCGCTACTGAGGAAGCTGATGGCGAAGACTGAGGCCGACCGGCTGACCGCCTGGATCGAGACGCGGTCGAACCCGTTCCTGTTGCGCGAGTGGCGTCGGCGGACGCGGCGGGGACCGGCGCCGGTTCAGGGGCCGCTGATCCTCTGCGCGCTCGCCACGCTGCTGTTTGTGGCTGCCACCACGGTGGCGGCAGCCGGCTGGGTCATGCTCAACCGGCTGCCGGAGGAGATTCCGGTCACACCATCGTGGCTCGGTACCGTGCCGCGCGGGCTGGGGCTGCTGGTGGTGGGCCTGCTGGCCTGGCTCACACTGGCTCTGGCGCACTGGCTCAGCACCGGCCAGACGGCTGTGGAGGAGCGGCGTGAGACGCTCGACCTGCTGCTCGTGGCGCCGCTGAGCAGTGCCGCCGTGATCCGCTTGTTGGCCGAATGGCCGCTGCTAGGCGTGGCCGCGTACTTGCTGCCGTTGCTGCCGTTGTTCGTGGTGGTCACGCCCTTCCTCGGGCTGTCGTTCTGGGCGGCCGTCCGCGCGCTGGCGGTCATCTTCGGCATGGCCGCGCTGGTGATCATACGCGGCCCGTCGGCCAGCGCGCGCCGCACCGGCGGCTTCCAGCGCGGGCTGAACATGGTCGGGCTCCAGGCTATGGTGGCGCTGGTGGCCGTGCCGTCGCTGGGCTGGCTGCTCGACGAGCAGTTCCAGTTGCCGGGCATCGGCGTCCTGCGTTGGCCGGTGTCACTGGCTGCGCTGCTGGTGGAGCGGCGGGCGAGTTGGTCGGGCGAGCCGCTGCTCGGGCCGTGGCTCCTCGTGCTCTACGGCCTGGCGGTGACGGCGCGGTGGCTGGGCGCGTGGGGCCGCCTGAGCGAAGGCACCGAGCGTCCGCCGCCGCCGGCCAACGCCGCCGCGGTGCCGGCCTGGCTGATTGCCATGTACTGGTTGGCTGGCCTGTGGTGGGGTCATCATCCGGGTCCGGGCCGCGAGGTGCCTTGCTGGTACGCGCTGCACCTGGCCACCATGGCTTACCTGGTCTGCGTGCTGCTCTTCACGCGCGGCCGGGCTGCCTGGCTGGTGGCCTGGCTGCCGGCCCGTCACGTGGGCCACCCGGTGGCTGTGGCTGTCCTACGGCTGCTCGACACGGCGCTGGTGGTCGGGGCCGCGCCGCTGGTCTGGTGGCTGGGCACGCGTCAGGCCGGGCTCGCGGTCGCGCCGCCGGACTGGACCGCCACCGGCGAGGTGGCGGCAACGGCGCTGGCGCTGTGTGCGCTGCGGCAGTTGATCGAGCTGGCCGCGGGCAGCCAGATCGACGCAGGGCGCGAGCCGCTGGGCGCGCGGTCGCTACGGTCCATCGGCCTCTTGCTGGTCGGTGCCGGCGGGGTGGTCGGCCTGTGGCAGAGCAGCGCGGCGGCGCTGACCGCCGGTGGGTGGCCGGCCGCCTTCTTCGGCTGGCCCCCGCGGTCGGCCGGCGTCGTCGGTGCGTTGGCGGTCTTCGTGGCGGTAGCCGTCGCCGGCGCCACCGCCCAGCGTTCGCGACGGGCCACTGCGGCCGGGGCCGACCGCTTGGCCTCGCCGCTCTGGCGCATCGCGCCGCGGCGCTGGCGTGAGAACCCGCTGGTGGTCAAGGCGGGCCGGATCGCCCGCCGCGGCGGCTTCCGGCGCACCGGGCTGGCCGTCGTGGCCCTGGCCGGGCTGGCCGGTCTGCTGACGGTGCCGTGGATCCAGGTCACCAGGGCCGGGCTGCTGCCGGCGACCGGCCTGCCGCCTGAGGTCGAGCTCACCAACAGCGCCGTGCTGTTCGGCCAGCACCTGGCCAAGGACTGGTGCGGCGTGCGCCTGACTCCGGTGGCCGGCGGGCTCCTGACGCAGATGCTCGGGTTCAGCCTCCTGATGCTGGTCGGCCTACTGACCAGCGGTGCCGCGGTGTGTGGCCGCGTGGTCACCGATGAACGCCTGTCTGGTTCACTCGGCCTGCTACTGCTGAGCGATCTGTCCGACGGCGAGATCGCCGATGGCTGGTTGGTCGGCCAGTCGCATGCCGTGCTGGAGACACTGACCGTCTATGGTCTGGTGGTGGCCGCCTGGTGCGTGGCGGCCGGCGACCGCTGGGTGGCCGCAGTCGGGACCATTCTGGTCTGCTATGTCGGCGGACTCGTGCTGAGCGTGTGCGCGCTGGCCTTCCACGGCACGGCGCGGTATGCCGCGCGTGCCAATGGTACGTTCGGCGCGGTGCTGGGCCTCACGGCCTATCACGCGGCGGCGCTGCTATCGGCCTTGCTGGGCAACGCCCTCTTGGCATCGGAGTTGCCAACAGTGCCCGCCGAATGGTACCTTTGCTTGGCGGCCCTGTGGGCGCTGCTGACGTTGGTCAGTGGCGTGCTGTTGTGGCGCTCCAGTCGTGAGGCAGTACACCGCCTGCGCCGCGCCACCCGCCTGTGGCTGGCGTTCGATACGCTGGGTGACAAGGAACACGCCGGGCGCTGAAGGAGACGAGGCATGGGGCATCGAGGCTTGCGGCGCGTGTTGTTGGGGACGCTGCTGCTGGGGTCGTTGGCTGGCTGCGGCTCCGGCGACGCCAACTCCTTCAACCAGTACTTCGGCACCGGGACAGTGCCGGGCGGCTCCTATGGCCAGCAGACACCGGCGCGCGTTCTCGGCGCCATCGTCCAGCGGACGAACGACCAGCGGATCCTCATTGTGGCCAACGCGACGGCCGCCGGCGTGCCGGTCACGCCGGTGTCAGGCGCCACCGTGGCGTTGGTCGAGGCCAACCTGTCGTCGGTCACCGGCACCGCCGGCACGTATGACTTCCAGTCGATCACGCCCGGGAGCTACACGCTCCGGATCAGCCTGCCGGCGTCGCTCGGCGGAGCGACGGCCGACTTCCGGGTCACCTTGGATCCGGGCCAGACCTTGGAAGGACTGCCGGCCGGCGCCAACCTGTAGTCAGCCGCGGACTCCGCAGAGGCCGCGCGGGCGCCAGAGCAGCACGGCCAGGAGCAGTGCGAAGACCAGCACGTCCTCCCAACGGGTGCCAACCATATAGGCGGCGCTGTGGCGCAGCAGTCCCAGCAGCAGACCGGCCAGCCCCACGCCGGGCAACGATCCGAGGCCGCCGACGACCACCGCCACCGCACCAACCACCACTGCCTCCAGGCCCATGGCCGGCGAGACGCCGACATCCGCGGCGACACACAGCGCCGCCAGGCCCGACAGCGCCGCGCCGAGGGCGCCGATCTGCGCCAACAAGCGGTGCGTGTCGACGCCCAGCGCCTCGGCCAGCAGTGGATTGGCGGCGTAGGCACGAGTGCGCAGACCGAATGGCGTGCGAGCCAGGAGCCACCAGATGGCGCCGAACACCGCAACTGCGACCGCGATGGTGGTGAGTTCGACCGCCGAGACGACGACCGCCTCGCGCGCGCCCGTGCCGGCCACATCCCAGCACGGGTTCGGCACCGGCACCGGCTGCTGGTCGTGCCCGCAGAGGACGGCCAGCAGGCTCGCCGTCGCTGTGTAGACGGCCAGGGAGGTCAGGAACAGCGCCTCACTGCCGGCCCCGCGCCGGCGCAGGGGCCGGTAGCCAACCACTTCCACGAGCCAGCCGGTGCCCGCGGCCAGCAGGACCGCCGGCGGCGCCGCCAGCCACCAGGGGCAGCCCGCGCGGCTGAGCAGCAGCCACCAGGCATAGCCACCCAACGCGTAAGCGGCGCCGTGGGCGAAGTGGAACACACCGGCCGTCTGGTAGACCAGACCGAAACCGAACGCCAACAACGCACACCGGCACCCGGCGGCCAGGCCGTGGCACAGGTAGCCGGTCATTCCTGCCCGTGCTCGTCGGTCGGCGCCGTGGACGCGCGCTTGTTGGCCGTCGGTGGCGCGTTCGGCACCGGCTTGAGCAGCGCCCGTTCCAGCGTGGCCAGCCGGCCGTCCAGCATCAGCCGGACCACGACCTTCATCTGGGCTTCGCGGTCCTCGCCGAATGAGGTCGGACCACAGACGCCCACAAACCCGCTGGTGGTCGCCAGAGCCTGGCGTACCGTCTCGCCGTTGAGCGGTTCGGCCCGCCGTAGCGCCTCGGCGATCAGGTGGACCGCGTCGTACTGGCAGGCGGCGTCGAACGACGGCCGCTCATGGTATCTGGCCTCGAAGGCGCTGACGAACCGCTGGACCCGCTCGCGCCGGTCCGACGGACTGAACGCCGGGGCCACCACCACGGTGCGGTCGGCGGCCGCACCAGCGGTGCGCAGCACGTTGCTGTCGACCAGGCCCAGGTCGCACAGGATCGTGCCCGGCAGGCGCAACTCGGCTCGCTGCTTGAGCACGAGACCCAAGGCGGCGCCATAGCCGGGGATCCACCAGGCCTGCGGCTTGCCCTGAGCGAGTTTGGCCAATGTCGCCCGGAAGTCGGTGCCGCCAAGTTCGAAAGTCGCCGCGCCGGCGATCCGTCCACCGAGCGCCACAAAGCGCCTCTCGAACACCCGGTAGGCTTCGGTCCCGTACTCGTCGTTGATGGACAGCACCGCCACCGAACGGAGCCCCAACTCCCGAAAGGCCGTATCCGCCATGGTCGTTGCCGTCTGGCGGGTGGACGGCAGGTTGCGGAAGACGAACGGGCTCTTGCGCGTCAGCTCAGGATGGCTGGCGTTGGCGAACAGGACCACCTGCTTGCGGTCGGCGCCGGCCACCAGGGCCAGCGACACTTGGCTCATCGCCGACATGACCACTGGCACGCGGTCGACGTCGACC
This sequence comes from uncultured Fimbriimonadaceae bacterium, assembly GCA_964531735.1. GTDB lineage: Bacteria > Armatimonadota > UBA10988 > UBA10988 > UBA10988 > CAZHGD01. Next base: position 14,967 of record CAZHGD010000094.1, read on the forward strand.
AGCTTGTTGAAAGCCACCACGGCCTCGGTGGTCGAGTTGCGGCTGTCGGCGTAGCGGATCAGCAAGGGGCGACCGCGCACGCCGCCGGCCGCGTTGAGGTGTTCGACGGCCAGATCGGCGCCTTGCCGCTTCATCTCACCGATGCGACCCGCGCCACCACTCAACGGGAACACGGCACCGATGACCAGCGGTGGCGCGGAGGCCGCGCCGCCAGTGCTGGACCCGGCACTCGTGGGGCCACCGCGCCGGCAGCCTGCTGCCAGCACGAACAGCAGGACTGCCGGCCACAGCCGCTTGAGGCCGCGTGTTGCTGAGCACACGGTGGCTTGCTCGCTCCTTCGGCTAGCCGCCCTGGTCGGCCAGTTCCGGCACATGGACGCTGGGCGGATTGTCTGCAAAGGCCGGCGTCGACAGGTACCGCTCGCCGGTGTCCGGCAGCACCACGACGACCAGCTTGCCGGCATTCTCCGGGCGTTTGGCGATGGCGACGGCCGCCGCGGCCGCCGCGCCACCCGAGATGCCGATCAGGATGCCTTCTTCACGCCCGATCCGGCGCGTCATGCTGATGGCGTCCTCGCTGGCTACGGCGAAGATCTCGTCGACGACCGACAGATCCACCACGTCGGGGATGAAGCCGGCGCCGATGCCCTGAATCGGGTGGGGGCCACGTGCCTCCGGGCCCTTGCTGAGCACGGCCGAGGCGGCCGGCTCGACGGCCACGATCTGCAGGTCGGGCTTGCGCGGCTTGAGGCCGCGGGCACACCCGGTGATGGTGCCGCCGGTACCGACGCCGCCGACCACGAAGTCCACCTGCCCGTCGGTGTCGCGCCAGATCTCCGCGGCCGTGGTCTCGGCATGCACCGCGGGATTGGCCGGGTTCTTGAACTGCTGCGGGATGAACGCCTTCGGCAGCGCGGCGGCGATCTCTTCGGCCCGGCGGATCGCGCCCGGCATGCCGTCGGCGGCCGGCGTCAGCACGAGTTGCGCGCCCAGCGCCTTGACCAGATTGCGCCGCTCAATGCTCATCGACTCCGGCATGGTCAGGATTAGCGCGTAGCCGCGGGCCGCACAGACCATCGCCAGACCGATGCCGGTGTTGCCGCTGGTCGGCTCGATGATGACCGTCTCGGCGTCCAGCAGCCCATCGCGCTCGGCCGCCTCGATCATCGCCACGCCGATGCGCTCCTTGACACAGCCCAGCGGGTTGAACGACTCCAGTTTGGCCGCCACCTCCGCCACGCAGCCGGCGGTCACGCGGTTGAGCCGCACCAACGGCGTGTTGCCGACCAGCTTGGTCACGTCCGATGCGATGTTCATGTACGGAACCTTCCTTGGGCTAGTATGCGGCCGGTCGGCACCAAGGCGCGACGCGCGGAGTATGCCACGGCCGATCCGGGCTGTCAAACCGCTCAGCCCGGGTCCCATTGTATTCCATACCGGATTAGTAGGCAAGGTAGAGAATAGACGATGGAGGGCCGGGCCGGCGCGTGGCGAAGGTGGCCGCTGTGGTGGAGGCCTCCAATGCGGACAGGCTGGGCAGTTCTGGTGATAGCCAGTGCGGCGTGCGGCGCCGTCGAGCGCTACGAGCACTCGCTGGGCGACCTGCCGCCGCGATGGCGAGTCGCGGGTGACTGGGCGGTGACGTCCGGCGCCTGGACGGCCACCCCGACCGGACTTGAGGCGAGCGGCGACGAGGCGCGAGCGCTGCTCACGGCCATGCCGCGACTGGCGACCGGCACGGCACGTGTCACCGTGACACCGCTGCGGCGCGCCGCGCAAGGCGGCTGGGCGTTCGCCGGGGTCCTGCTGAGCGAGCGGAGTGACCGGTTCTGGCAACTGGCCCTCGTCGAGGACCCACAGGGCGAGAAGCGCTACTTCGAACTGGTCGAGCAGTACGACGCGACCTGGCAGGCGCAGAGCAGCGGTGGCACGCGCCTGGAAGGCCGCCGCACCGGCGCCGACACCTGGGAGTACGGCCGCCGGTACGAACTGCAGTTGACCTGGGACGCGCAGCGCGTCACCGCGCAAGCGCGTGAGGCGGGGCGGCCGGAGTGGCAGTGGCAGTCCAGCTATGACCTGCCGGCCGCGGTCGCGGCCGTGCGGACCGGGCGTTGGCAGCTCTGCACGCGCGGCCTCGGAGCGCGATTCGCTGATGTGGCCCTGTCGGGACAACCGGTGGCTGGCCGCGTCACCGGGCCGCGAGCCGTTCTCCTGGACGGCCCGGGGCCGTGGCAGACACCTGCCTGGACGGCCACCGCGGAGGCGTTCGAGCGCCTGCTGAAGGAGGCCGGCTACGTGGTGCGCAAGGTCCCGCCGGCGATGCTCGAGGGCACGCTCGATCCGGCCGACGACGGCCTGCTGGCAGTGCCATCGCTGGAGTTGCTGCCCTTGGCGACGGCGCAGCGCCTGGCGGCGTTCGTGGCGGACGGTGGCGACCTGCTGGCCAGCGGCGGCGAGCCGTTCCGCGAAGTGCTGTATCCGCGCGGCGACGGATGGGCCATCCGGCGCGAGATTCTGCAGTCGGTGACCGATCGCCGCATCGTCCTGGCGCCGGCCACCGCGCGCGGCCTGCGTCGCAGCAGCAACCGACCAGAACCGGCGCCCGTGCTCACCTACGGCGTCAAGGGTCCGACCGGCGAGGTCGACGCGCTGGCGGTCGAGGTGCCGCTGCTGAGCGGCTGGGAGGTGCTGGGCACGCCGCCATTCGAGCGGGCGCCGTTCGGGCCCGGAGAAACGCTGACCATCGTCAGCGTGCGCGGCACCCCGGGCCAGGCCATCACCGTCGAGTGGAAAGAGGCGGACAACTCGCGCTGGATCGCCCAGGTGCCCTTGCGCAGTCAGTGGACCACGCACCTCCTGGAGCCGCACGACTTCGTGTTCTGGCGCGACGGCTCACCGCCGCAGCGCGCCGAAACGAGCTTCGTCCCGGCCAATGCGCGGGCGCTGTCGTTCGGGCCCGCGGTGGGGCAGGGCGCCACGCGGATACGCTCGCTGGAGTACGCGATCGGCCCGGTGGCCACGGCGGCCTCACCACTGACCGGCGCGCCCTGGCTGCCGCCCACGATCGCCACGGTCTCGCCCTGGTACCAGCAGTACGACGTGACGCGCGGCGGTCAAGAGGTCCGCGAACCAGTGGCGCGACCACGCGGGCTGGTCACCTCGGCCGAGACCGAGGGCCGCTACACGGTGGTGGGTGAGCTGCTGGCGCCGGCCGCCAGCCGGATGGTCACGACCGACGGCGCGGCCATCTGCTGGTTGCCATCGGCCAAGGTGCCCGAGCCACAACAGAAGCCCACCGTCGAGCTGCTCCGCCGCACCCGGCTGGGCGTCCATCTGCTGAGTGGCGGAGCACCGTCGCTGGTGGTGACGCCAAGCAGCGCGGTGGACCTGGGCGCGCGGGTGCTGAACACCACCGCGTCTGCCGCCGAGGTCACAGTGACCTGGCGAGTGGTCCAGAATGGCCGGCCCCTCCGTGAGGCGCGGGCCTCGTGCACGGTGCCGGCTGGTGGCTCGCGTGGCCTGGCAGCGTCCGAGCCGGCGGCACTGGCCGCCGGCGACTATCAGCTCGTCGTCGAGTTGCGGACGGCCAGGGCAGGGGAGGGCGTCATCCTCGACCAGCTCTCCTCGCTGGTGCGGGTGATGCCCGCCGCGGCCGGCGACGCGAGCCGTCGCGTGAGTGTCAAGGACGGCCGGTTCGTGGTCGGCGGCAAACGTCTGTTTCTGCATGGCGTCAACTACTGGCCGCGGTGCGTCAGTGGTCTGGAGCGCGGGCGTTACTGGCGGCACTGGCTCTCGCCCGAGCGCTATGATCCGGACGTGGTTGAGGCCGACCTGACACAGATCCAGGCGCTGGGTTGGAACCTGGTCAGCATCATGTACGGCGCGCCCGATCAGGCCGGCCCGCTGCGCGACTTCCTCGACCGGTGCCGGCGGCACGGCCTGTGGGCCAATGTCTTCCTGGCCGGTGCACACCCGCTCGACTTTCGACCGCAGCAGGTGGCTCGGCTCATCGAGGCGGCCGGCCTGGCCGGCAACGACACTGTGTTCGCCTACGACCTGGCCTGGGAGCCGCGTCTTGGCCGCCATCGCGACCGTGAGGCGTTCGATGCGCGGTGGCGGGCGTGGCTTGCCGAGCAGTACGGTGACCTGGCGGCCGCCGAGGCGGCGTGGGGCGTCGCCGCTCCGCGCACTGCGGATGGACAGGTGACCAACCCACTGGACGCGCACATCGAGCGCGACGGCGAGCACCGCGCGATGGTGGCAGCGTACCGGCGCTTCGCCGACGACCTGATCAGCCGTGGGTACCGGCGTGTGGTGCAGCACCTACGCCAGGTCTCGCCAGGGACGCTCCTCGGCGCCCGAACCGGCTACGGCGGCACCGGCCAGCCGGGCGCCAACGGCGTCTTCGCCTATGACCTGGTGAGTGGTGCGGCGTGGCTGGATTTCACGTCGCCGGAGGGCTACGGTCTGCCGCCGAGCTTTGCCGAAGGGCGCCAGACCGGCCTGGTATCGGCGTACGCGCGGTGGGCTGGGAACGGGAAGCCCGTCTTCTGGTGTGAGTTCGGCAGCAGCTTGGGGCCGCGCGGCGGCACCGAGCAGACGCAGCGCGACCAGGAGCGCATCTGGGAGACCATGCTCCGCGTCGTGAACGACTCCGACGCCGATGCCGCAGCCGGCTGGTGGTGGCCGGGTGGCTGGCGGCTCGACGAGCAGAGCGACTACGGCGTGCTCTCGCCGGACGGCTCCGTCCGTCCGGCCGCGAGGGCCGCGGCGGAGATCGGTAAAGCAGTGCAACAGAAAGGCAACGACGCCGGAACCGGCGATCCGGTCCGCATCCGGATCGATCGTGACGCCGACGCGCGCGCGCTGTCGGGCCTCTGGGCGCGGCACGGCGAGGCCTACCTGGCCGCGCGGCGGACCGGCCGACCGGTGCGACTGGAGACCGCGGCCAGCGGCACGGATACTGCCAGCCTGCCGCGCACCCAAGTTGGCGGCGCGCCATACCGCGGGACCGGCCCGCTGGCCGGGGCCAACGCCGAGATCGCCGAGCTGCGGCTGACTTGGCCGGGCGGCGGGGCGACGGTCGACAACGGCGGTAGCGTGCAGCCGCCGGCCGGCCAGCCCGTCGAATTGACGGTCGTGCTCCTGAACAGCGGCGAAGCCGCCTGGCTACCGGCCGGCGGTCCCGGCGGCTGCGAACTGAAGGTCGGCACCGACCGCGTCGGGCTGCGCCAACGGGTCGAGCGTTACCAGACCGTTGCCGTGGGTCCGTTCCGCCTGCCACCAGCCGGGCGCGAACAGACGCTCACCGGCCGGCTGACCATCGCCGGCCTGGGTGGCTGCGGCGAGCCACTCCGGCTCACCACCGTCGGTACCGGTCCGTAGCACGCGGCACGGGCCGGTGCGGGTGGGCAGAACGGCCGATTATACATAACGCAGCAGGGCACGAAAGGGCCTCTGGCCGAGGTCTGACCGGGTATCACAGCCAGCCTTCACCGGGCGGCGTGCGCAGCGCCCGGTGGGTCGCCCAGGACTCCAGCCTGGGCGCGTTCCGGTCTTCAGCCAGCTCGGCGGCCAGCCCGTGCGACCCGCTGCTCGTCCTCGGTCGGAGGTGGGCCGGGTGCGACGTTCCGGTGGACTGCACAGGCGCCGGGCCTGGTGGATTCCGGTCGCCATCCGGCTGCTGAACAGCTTATCACTCCTCGCTGCCGCCGGGCGGCTCGCGTAGCGCGCGGTGCTTCCGAGCGGTGACACTCGGCCGTTAGGCATGCGCCGTGCGCCGCTGTCTCAGGCCAGGACGGGCGCCGTGGGGCGGCCCAGGCCGTGGTCATTTCGGCAGTTATCATAACGCAGATTATGACAGAGACTACGACAGGGCAGTGCCCGCCAGCCGCCCACGGGGCGCCAAGTCCTGCGTAGATGAGGTGGACCGCAGCCGCGTCGTTCGGGCCTACCGACCAGCAACGGCGACGGGCCCGGCGACGCCGCCGGCAAGCTGCGTCGGCCACGCAGTGCCCGCTGGCCCGCCGGCGCGGACGGTCGCGCAGCGGCCAGAAGCAACGGGATCGGCCGCTGCGATGGGTGGCGTCGTCCGCACCGCCCGGCCGCTGTTCAGGCGCGCCGCTGCGGCAACGGCGTCGGGCGGTCCACTCGATCGACTGGCGGGGCGCGGCGCAGCGCCCTGTGGTTCGCGCGACCTCGCCGAGCAGCCCAAAACGAGCGCCCGGAGGCGGCATCGACCGGCCTCCGGGCGCTCGCGTCGCTGGTGCGCGTCGAGGTCTTAGTCGATGGCGCCCAGTTGAGTGACCGCTTGCAGAGCCGCGCGCCGCACCTGCTCACTCGCGTCCGGTGTGGTGCGGATCTGCTCCGCGATGCGCAGCTTCGCTTCCGTGACCTTCAGCCGCCAAGCCACGTTCAGCGCCGCTGCGCGGACGAGTTCGCTCTTGTCGGCCAGCAGGTCCATGGCCGCCGCCCTGGCCAAGCCCTGCGTGTTGGCGTCCTTGGCTTGCGCCAAGACCGTCACCGCCGCCGCCCGCAGGGCGGGATGGTCGTCTTTCAACGCCGCCTGGAGCCGCTGGACCGTCCGGGGCTGATCCACCAGGAAGGTCAGTGCCCCGCAGATGAACCGGAAGTTCACCGGCAGACTGCCGGTGAGGTAGAGCTCCTCGATCAGCACGTTCAGGCCGTCGCGGTCCTTGGCCTTGATGCCCGACAGCTTCTTCACCGACTCCTCGGGCAGCGTCGCCATGAGCTTCGCGGCCTCGCGGCGAACGTCGGCGGATTTGCTATTGAGTTGGTCGCGCAGGACCTTGTCGCCACGGCTGTCACCCAGACCAATCAGGGCTACCGCAGCCGAGGTCTTGATGGCGTTGTTCGGGTCGTTGAGCAACCCGACCAGCGCGTCCAGCGCCTTGGTGTCCTTACCCTCGCCACCGGTCCACAGCGCCAGAATGGCCGCTTGGCGGACGCGGGCCGGCATCGTCTTGGTGTCCGTGATGATCTTGATCAGCCGCTCGTTCTGACCTTTGACGGTGCCCTTGGCGACCGCCGGCATGACCGCGGCCAGCACGTCCGGGTTGTTGTCCTTCAAGGCCTCGGTGAGCGCTGCCGCCGACTCCGCGTCGGCCTGCCCGGCCAACGCCGCCACCGCGGCGGCGCGGCTCTGCTTGTCGGTGATCACCGCCGTCGACGGATCTTCGGGTTGCTTCTTCTCCGGCACGCCGACATACTCGCCGGCTTCCTGATTGATGACCTTGACCAACGCGCTGACCACCTGCGCATCCGGTGCCGCCTGCTTGGCCAGCAGTATGCCGAGGCCGGCGGCGGCCGCGGCGCGGACCTCGCCTTGCTTGTCGTTCAGTGCGGCCAGCAGCGCCGGCTTGGCGGCCGGGTCTTCGCGGTCGGCCAGGAGCCGTGCTCCCAGGGCGCGGGTGCGCGGATCGGTCAGCTTCTGCACCACGTCGACCAGGTCCTGAGTGCTCAGGAACCGCTGCGCCGAGCGCAGCACCTCGCGAGCGACCGCGGGCTCGTTGCCGAACAGCAGCCGGCGGGCCAGGGCCGCATCCTGCTTGCTGGCGAACAGGCGGGGCACCACCAGCCGCACGGACTCATCCTGCGCGGCCAGGCCAGGCAGCAACCGCTCGCGCTCCTCGGCGGGCAGACCAGCCATGGCGCGGGTGGCCACCAGTCGAACCGTGGCATCCCGGTCGGTCAGTAGCAGGCCCTGGAGCGCCCGGCCCGTGGCGGCGCTGGACCCCAGCCGCGAGCCCTCGGCGGCGAGACAGCGCACGACCGGGTCGCTGCTGGTCAGGCCCTTCTGCTGCAAGGTCGCGAGGATGCGACCGCGCGCCGCAGCGGAGATGTGCCGCGCTTCGGCGATCTGCTCGAGCGCCAAGGCCGCCTGCCGCCGAACCGTATAGGAGCGGTCGGACAGCGCCCGCCCCAGTGCGTCGATGCTGTTCTCGTCGGCGATGCTCATCAACTGGCGCAACGCCTCGATGCGGTCGCCCTCGATGGCGTTGAACCGCATGGTCAGGAAGACGCGGTCGCGTGTGTCGTCCTCGGGCGTCTCCGGCCGGTCTTTGGCGTACATGGTCCGCACATGACGGACCTCGGCCGTGCCCGCCAGCGCCCGCAGATCGCGAGCCCGCTCGCCGGCGAACTCGGCGAACTCGCCCTTGGCCGTCGGGCGGTCCGGGTGGTTCTTCGGCTTGCGGCTGGCACCGTAGATGGCCACGTAGAAGTCATTGACCAAGTCGTTTTCGGGTCCCCGGTTGGCGACGTCGACGCGGACCTCGAGCGGCTCGCCTTCGATGAGCGACACCTCGGCGCGCGCCGGATCCTCGACGACGTCCTCGCCGCCACCGTCGGCGCGGCGGACCAGCGTGACCTTCTCGATGGCCAGCTCGAGCGGGCCCTTCTTGACGCGCAGGACCTGCCCACGCCGACCCTCTTCGAGTCGCTTGCGGGTCTCGGCCTGGCGCTTCTGCTCCTTCTCCAGGATCTCCTCGGCGGAGTCGCGCTGGCGCTTCAGGTCAGCGTCGCTAGCCTCCTCGTAGGGCTTGACCTTGACCACGAAGGGCCCGTAGACCATGCTCTCGCGGTGTAGCGCCTGGCGGATGCGGCCCTCGGAGTCCAACCGCACCCAGCAGTAGTAGCGCCCGTCGAGGACGCCGAGCAGCGGCCGCAGGTACTCATCCAGTTCGGTGCGCGAGTCCGGGGTGTTGATGCGCGCGAGGGCCGCGGCAGCCTGCTGCCGGACCGCTTCGTAATCGTCGCGCAGCGCCTTGACCAGCGGCTTCACCGCCTTGGCATCACCGATCAGGCCCAGCAGCCGGGCGGCGACGGCGCGCCGGTGCGCGTAGTTCTCACGCTCGAGCGTCCGGTGGGTGGTCTCGCCGACGCGGACGATGAGCGGGTCGACCGCTTCGAGGCCCAGCCGCTGCACCGCCAGCCGGGCCGCGTCGCGATCGGCTTCACCGGCCGGCAGGCTGCCGGAGAGGTCACAGGCGATCTGGACCAGCCACTCGATGGCCGCCCGTTTGTCGCCGCCCTGCTCGGCCATCTTCTCCACGGACCAGACGACGTTGTCACGCACCGTCTGCGGCTGGCCGCGCAGGAAGTCCATGGCTTTGCGCCGACCGCTCTCGCTCACGGCCGCCCGTCCCATGACCTTCCGGGCGGCGGCCTGGCGTACGGCCAACTGTCCGTCGCCCGTCGCCTTGACGAGCCGCTCGGTGAGGATGTAGTTGACGGTGATGTAGGCGATGCTCAAGACCGCCACGCCGATCACCGCATAGAACAACAGCCGCCAGCCCTTGATCACCAGTCGCTTCCCTTTCGCCGTCCGCGAACACTACCGGGACACGCCTCGCGTAAGGCACTTGTCAGCCCGGCGATGACCGTTGCCGATCCCGCACTGCCACGTCCGTTCCGGCGACCGCCGGCCGCGCTGACACCTGCCCGCGCCTGGCGCGCAGCCCCCGTGCGGGGGTCTCAGGCCCACCGTTCGCCGGTCGCCCAACGATTCCTTCCTGGCCGGTGAGACGCTCCTGCCGATTCGAGTCAGGCGCCTTCGCGCCCGCTGATGAACGCCTGCTTGGCGGCCTCACGCGGCCGCGCCGCCTTGCGCTCGTCGTAGAGCCAGAGCGTCTCGTCGTCGTTCAGGCTGAACATCGGATAACTGCTGAGGTTGCTCGCGATGACCCGCTTGGCCACCCGCCGGACGATGTTGCACTCCGTGTAGAGCCGGCGGAAGCTGACGCCGCCAGGGTGCTTCTCCATCAACTGGCGCATGATCTCGAGGACGGAGACCTCCTGCGCATGCTCGATCCGGACCCGCAGCACGAGGAGCTCATCCAGTCGCGGTTGCGGGATCGACTGCACCGCGTCCAGCTCGGGCGCCAGCTCGGCCAACCAGAGATCCTCCTCCTGTCGCTCCAGGAAGAAGACACTGCCGGCCGGCTGCAGGCGCCCCTTGTACCATTCGTCGAGTCCGCAGAGCAGACCGCTGGTGTTGTTGAGCCACAGTTCGAACTCATCGCCGCTGGCGGCGTCGCGGAGCCGGATGGGGCGCACGTCGGGCTCGGTGGGGAAGACGCCGCGGTCGATGCGGCGCACCTTGACGGTGCCCGACACAAAGTGCCGGTAGCTGGTCACGAACCGCTGGCGCTTGGCCAGCACCATGCCCTCGCGCAGCTCGGGGACTTCGTCCTCTTCGCCGATGTCTTCCAGGTCCCAGGCCCGCACCTCGTACTGCAGGCCGCCTTCGAGCCCGGCATCGCTGAGCACCGCGTCGACCACGTCGCCGCTGAGCGTGGTGACCTGGATCGGTGAGAGCTGCAAGGTAACCGGCACCCGGTACAGCGTCGGCGGCAGCAGCACCCGCAGGTGCCACCGGTGGTCGGGCAGGGCCACGAAGCGGTCATCGGCTCGCAACGTGTCGTTGACTGCCTTGATCGCCGAGAGGTACTGCAAGTCGCCGGGGAACAACTCGAAGACGTCGCTGACCAGGGCCTGCAGCGCCAAGGCGTGTCCGGCCTCGCCGATGATTCGCTGAATCTCCTGTACGTCATCGGCCGACAGCTCGAAGTCCTCGTCCAGCGCCACGTCGCCGTCCACCACGTCGTGGATGTCGACCGGTTCGGCGACCGAGGCCTCCGTGTCGTGCTGCGAGGAGAGCTCGGCCAATGCGCCGCACAGCCGCTCCAGGTAACCGTGGCCGGCGAACGCCGGGCCGGACATCAGCGCGAGGCGCTCATCGCGACAGGCCGCCGCGAACAACGCCTCGGGATCGCCAATGTCGCCGCGGGCCCGCCAGAGTGCATAGAACAGCACCCGGCTGCTGACGGGCTCATCCACGCCGGCGGCGACGGCCGCCAGCCCGTCCAGCGGGCTGGCGGCGTCGGCCGCCGCCGCCAGATCGAGGCGCTCGCACAGGGCATCCAGTGGCACATCGGCCTGGAAGAAGTTATGCACCCGCACCGTGGCATCGTCGTCGCCGGGCAGCACATCCAGCAGCCACTCGCGCAGGCCGACCAGGCCCTCGGGAGTCGTAAAATAGGTGTCGCGCGTGGCCACCAGGTTGCTGACCACACGGAGCATGTCGTCGCGCTTCTGGGTGCGCAGCAGGGCCAGCTCGCGGGACATTTGCGCGAGGGTCAGCGGCCGGCCGTACTCGCGCAGCAGATACTGCAAACCGCCGTCGACGCTACGCCGCTGGTGTTCGTGCCGCGCTTTCAGATCCCAGCGCCGGTCCACCAGGCAGAGGCGCGCGGACCGACCAAGCTCGTTGCGCACCAGCCGCGCCGAGGCACCGAGCCGCTCGCCCACCTCGCGAGCCACGTCGGCCGTCTTGACGGCCGCACCGGCGCTGAGGACACATTCGGCCATGACGGTGTCCAGGTATTCGAGCGCCACATCGGCCCGAAGGCTACTCTCCACTGCGTTCTCCAATGGTTGGGTAATTCGCCAAGCAGAGAGGCATGGTAGCACCTTTCGCGGCGCACGGCAAGCGCTGTTGACACGCCCAGCAGGCCGATGCTATAGTCACACAGCGCCCGTCTGGGGCGGGTTGCGAGGCCGCCCAAAGGAGACGACGGCATGAGGCGATGGGGTTCCGTCGCGGTCCTGCTCACTGTCTGCAGCCTCGGACCGCTGACGGCGGTTCGCGCGGATTTACCGGACGGGTACAACCATCCCGAAGTGGCCTTCTCCGAGCTGGAGACCGACCACTTCGTGGCGGTGTTCCCCCCCGCCCTCGAGCGCACCGCGCGCCTGGCCGTGGACCTGCTCGAAGAGGTGCATCCGTCGCTCTGCGCCGCCCTCGGCGCCAAGCCCGCCGACAAGACCACCGTCGTGCTCGCCGATTTCGATGACGTCGGGTTCAACAACTTTGCGCGGCGCATGCAGCACGTCATCTACCTGAGCAATCCGGTCATCAACCAGGCGCGGGTTGACCGCGAGCCCTGGCTGCGGCACCTGCTGGCCCACGAGTATGTGCACGTGCTCAACGGTTGGGCGTTGCGCCGGTTCGGGCGCGTGCTCGGCGACTGGATCGAGTGGAGCGGCATGGAACTCCAGCCGCAGTGGTTCACCGAGGGTCTGGCGGAGTACCTGTCCTCGGGCCAGGAGCGCGGTGAGGTGCGGTTTGCGCTTCAGGCCGCGCAGCAGAACCAGCTCGTGTACGGCGGCAAGCTCGACCTCGCCAAGGCGCGGTACAACGTGATTGAGACGGCCGTGGTCTACAAGCAAGGCCACTCGATGTGCCTCTACCTGGCTGAGAAGTATGGCCAGGACGTGTTCCGCCGCATCCTCGACCAATACGGCGCCGTGCCGCAGTTCGACATCGCCTTCCGGTTGGCCACCGGTGAGTTGGTGGAGGGCTTCACTCGGCACTACCTCGATCGTCTCCGCGAGCGGGCCAAGGGGCTACCGGCGGCCGATCCGACGTTGGCTGCGACCACTGACTACCCCACCCCGCTGGAAGCCGCGCTCGGCGCGCGGGTGTCGCCCGACGGGCGCAGTGTGGCCGTCTACGGTGTGGCCGACTGGGAGGAGCCCATCCCGGGGCTGTACCTGATGAACCCGGATGGCTCGCACTTCCGCCAACTGGCCGACAACCTCGACCTGTACGACTCGTGGAAGCTGTCCTGGTCGGCGGACAGTCGCTATTTGATGTACAGCGGGCGCGTCAAGAGCGGCAGCGGCGCGGTCCTGAACGCGGCCTTTGTCTACGACCGGCAGACGGACCGGTGCCGGCGCCTGGCGCTGGGCGGACTGCGCGTGGCCGAACCGGAGATCAGCCCGGACGGCCAGCAGGTGGCGTTCGTCAGCTACCACCGCGAACGGGCCCTGCTGACCGTCTGCCGGCTGGACGGCAGCGAGGTCAAGTACCTCTCGCGCGATCTGCCGGAGGACTGCTTCTCGCCGTCCTGGAGCCCGGATGGCCGCCGGCTGGCGTTCTCCGTGGCCAGCCCGCAAGGCAGCGACCTGGCCGTCATCAACGTCGACGGCACCGGCTACCGGCGGCTGACCGAAGACGTCTGGCCCGACCAGTACCCGGCGTGGTCGCCGGACGGGCAGAGCGTGGTCTTCGTGAGCTACCGCGAGAGTGCCCGAGCGCGGTCCGAAGCGGCGGTCTCGGCCGAAGCGCAAGGCTTGTCGGTGGCGGCGACCAACCTCTACGCCATCCCGGCCGGCGGCGGCTCGATGAGCCAGTTGACCCACATCACCTCGGGCGGCGGCTACTACCCGGTGTTCACGCCTGACGGCAAGGCGGTGGTCTTCAGCCTCTTCCAGGTGCGCCGGGCCACCATCCGGCGGATCGAGCTGTCTCGCGCCGTGGCCAACGGCGCGGCACCGGTCGACCGCGCGGTCGCGCTCGGGCCGGCGCCGCAGCCGGGCACGCCCGTG
>CAZHGD010000095.1:0-27949 GCA_964531735.1 uncultured Fimbriimonadaceae bacterium
GGACTACTCAGGGCAAGCTCTGGTTTGGTCTACAATCAGGTTGGTGCGGTACTAGTACCATGTCGCTTGGTTGATGTACTCTGGTTGGCCAAGCGGAAGGGAGAAGACCGATGACGACCGACAGGCTGTCCAAGAATGGGAGCGAGTACGTGCTGTGCAGGCTCGAGGCCGGGGATGCTCCGCTGCGGGTCGATCCATCATCGGTAGCATGTGGCTTTGTGCTGTTTCCGAAAGAGATGTCCGGAATACTCCAGGAACTGCACATTCATGAGGCACTGCTGACCAACAAGACGGACCTATGGACTGCGGTCAGGCGAGCCAAGCCATCTCTTCCGGTGTACCTGATGACCACCAACCAGACCATCTGCCCGACTGATGCGATAGCAGCCATCGAGGCCGTCGGCAAGTACCCAGACCACAGCATCGCGTTTGACGTCATGAAGATGTCCCCGAACGGAGGTCGAACTCTCGTGGACATCTACGTCGGCTTTGCCTACCAGTGGCAGCCCAGAGAGATCGTTGTCGCAGGACCACAGATGATCCTGCCGGGCCAGCGCCAGAGGTCGAACAGCGGCGAGCAGATCCCGTCTGCACGGTCGACGTCGCCGCAAGCAAGCGTCGAATCGCCGACACCGAGGCCGGATGCGCCAGCAAGTGCACAGCACAAACGGTGGTGGCAGTTCTGGAGATAGGGGCGCCAACGACGGCGTGGTGCCTGCCCTGTGTCCGGCGCAGGCGCCGAGCCAACGCCCGCGCTGAAGTGCTATTCAGCTTGCGCGCACATCTGCGGTAGTACCAGGACGCCCATGAAGGCATAGGCAACCTGGTGCGGTCGATCGAGGGTGTGTTCCACTAGGCGCGCCAGCACTCGTCGCTGGGCTACGTCTCGCCCGGCGAGTTCGAGGAGTCGTTGCCGTCGATCCCGAGTGGGCCCAAGCTGCGCAGACGGAGGCGCACTCCAGGCGTCGTGCCACAGCCTGGACCAGGCCGCGTCCGCCTTCGAGACCGGTGATGAGTCGGTCGGCGTCCTGGCCAAGGCGGGCAGTCCGAAACCGCGCCGCGGCCACAGGCGCAGGCGTCGCCAAAACCAGTATCATGTCCCCCCCGGGTTGTTTGGGGGGCGGGGTTGCCGGGCTGCTCCAGGTGCGCGGCCAGCGGTAGGGCGCGTTCGCCGAACGCGTCGCCCGTTTGGTGACCAGCCCGGCCGCGCCGAGGGGCCGCCTCGGCGAGGCGGCCCTACCGTTGGTGCCGCTGCCATGGTGGCGTCCGCCACGGACCGTTGGTCAGCCCTGGGCGGCGTTTCAACGTACCCATACGACCGGTGCGGTGGGAAAGTCGCCATCTCCGTCCCTGATGACCTCTACAGCGAAGCCGAGCGGCTGGTCGCGCAGCCGGCTGTACAGCCAGGCGAGCGCACGGGCGCGGCCAGAAGGGCTGGCGCAGCCCGTGGCCAACAGCATCGCCGGCGTCAGGCGTGTCGGCTCGCGGCCAGGCGGCGAGCGGCCGCCTGAGGCAGGCGAGCGCGAGATGACCATGGCCCTGCCTTGCGCGATGGCGTGGCTACTGCACGGTGCTGCGGTGGGCGGACCGGCGGGTGGCGACGAGGTGCCCGTCGAGCCGTACGCTTCGCAACCGACGGCCGACGAGCTGGCCTTCGTCGGCCGGTGGAAGGACTTCCTCCTCCACCGCGGCCAGCCCCAGCCCGAGCGCTACGGCGCCGACTTGCCGTTCTCGTTCAGGTGCGGCGACCGCAGCAGCCGTGAGTGGGTCCGCATCGACACGGCCCAGATCGAGTCGGGCGACTGGCAGGCCGACCAGACCCGCCTCCACATCCTCCGTTGGCGCGACAGCCCGTCGCATCTGTCTTGTGAGCTGCGGCTGACCGAGTTCCGCGGGCTGCCCGCCTTCCAGTGGGTGGTGCGCGTGCGCAACGAAGGACCAGGCGATTCCGCCAAGGTCCATGACCTCTGGGGCGTCGACACGTACTGGCATGGCGCCGATGGCGCGATGCCGGTCCTGCACCGGTCGGTCGGCTCGCCCGGGCACGAAGACGACTTCCAGTTCCGCGGCGAGGTCATGCACAACTCGATGTGGGACCCGCGCCGGCGGATCGCCATGGACACGCCGACGAATGCCCAGTGGGCCCGGGTCCATGCGTACCAGTTGCCGCACGACCGGCGCTCCAGCGCGCACTGGCTGCCGTTCTTCAACTACCAGACCGGCGGTGACGGGCTGATCACCGCGCTCGGCTGGAGCGGCGCCTGGCGCGCCTACTTCGATCACCGGGGCGGCGGCAGGTCAACCATCCTGGCTGGCACCGAGAACCTCGACACGATCCTCCATCCAGGTGAGTCGGTCCGCTCGACGCTGAACCTGTTCCTCTACTGGCAAGGCGAGGTGCTGCACGGCCAGAACCTGTTCCGGCGCGTGGTGCGTGACCACTACTCGCCGCACCTGGGCGGCCAGCCGGTCGAGCCGCCGGTCTCGGGCGTCGTCTGGGGCGGCATTCCCTCGGCCGAGCATCTGGCGATCATCGGCAAGCTCCAGCAGTACGCGGTGCCGCTGGACGTCTACTGGTTCGACGCCGGCTGGTACGGCACCGGGTTGGTGCCATCGCGGACGGTGTTCGAAGGCGACTGGGGCAGTATGGCAGGCGACTGGCGGCCGAACCCGAACTGGCACCACGGCACGCTCAAGCCGGTCAGCGACGCGGCTCACGCGGCTGGCCTGAAGTTCCTGGTCTGGGTGGAGCCCTGCCGGGCCATCCACGGGCGACCGGTCACGCTCGAGCACCCGGAGTACTTCCTGACCGGCAATCGCGAGGGCAAGGTCAGCCCGGGCCAGACGCTCCTCCTGGATCTGGGCCGGCCCGCAGCGTTCGAATGGGCGGTGGACACCGTGAGCCACCTGATCGCGGCGTATGGGATCGACTGGTACGAAGAGGACTTCAACCTCGACCCGAACGCCTATCTCGAAGCCGCCGCCGAGCCCGACCGGTGGGGCCTGAACGAGATGCGGTTCATCGAAGGGCACTTCGCCTTCTGGGACGCCCTGCTCAAGCGGTTCCCCCGGCTGGCGATCCTGAACTGTGCCAGCGGCGGCCGGCGGATCGACCTCGAGTCGCTGTCGCGCGGGCAGCCGCTGTGGCGGAGTGACTACAACTGCTTCCCGGAAGCCACGGCCGAGTCGACCCAGGACCAGAGCTACGGGATCCAGCACTGGCTGCCCAGCCAGGGCAGCATGATCCGGGGCTGGTCGACGTTCGACACCTACGAAGCCCGCTGCGCGCTCAGCCCGGGCATGGAGCACGCGCTGGTGGCCAAGACCGAAGACGACTGGCGCCAACTCAAGGCCAATGTGGTCCAGGCGCGGCGCTGCAAGCGGTACTTTGGCGGTGACTACTACCCCTTGGCGAACCAGCAGCGCGATCCGGCGGCGTGGATGGCCTATCAGTTGTACCTGCGGGACACCCAGGAGGGGATGGTCCTGGCGCTACGACGCGCCAAGAGCGACGTGCGCGCGATGACCTTCGACCTGTTGACGGTCGACCCGGCCAAGCGCTATCGCTTCGAGGACTACGACTCCGGTGCAGTCTGGACCGCCGACGGCCGGACCATTCGCGAGCGGGGCCTGGAGGTGGTCATCGGGCAGCGGCGCGGCTCGCGGCTCATCTTCTATGGTGTCGCTCGCCCGTAGGGGAGCCGGTGCGGCCGCTGGAGGATGCGTGCCGGACTTGACCGGGCCTGAGCCCGGCGTTACAACCGGAGGAGTGGCTGGCGGCGTGGTGGGTTGGGTGCGGCCTGCGCTGCGGCGGCGCGAATGGGTGGAGAAGAGCCGATGTGGGGCAAGGCTCGGGCCGTGGCGCGGGCGTTGGCAGGGCTGCCGGGGTTGGCCGAGGTTGCGTTGGTGGCCTGGGCGGGCGTCGGGATGGCGGCGCATCACTGCGGCGGCTTCGTGGCCGAGTGGTGGGCTGGTGGCGCGCTGCTGGCGGTGGCCGGGTGGTTGTTGGCGGGCTGGCTGTGCGCCGGCGAGCCCGGTCAGGTCCAGGCGCTGCTTGGTCGGCTGGCGCAGTGTCTGGGACCGCTGGGCCTGCTCGCGGTTGAGCCGTTGGCGCTGATGGCGCCCGCCAGTGTGTCACTTGGTGGGCTGGTCGACTGCTGGGCGTGGGGCATCACGGCTGGCCTGGCGGCGTGGTGGTGGCTTGACGGTGGTGCTCGGCGCGTGCCAGACCGGCTCGACCGGGTCCTGGGCTCGACCCGCGTCATCTGGGCCATGGCGCTGCTGTGGGGCGGCGGCCTGGCCGCGGGCACCATTCTGCGCTGGTATACGTTCGGCCAGAGCTCGCAGGACATGGCCATCTATGAGCAGGCCGTGTACAACACGCTCCACGGCCGCTTCCTCGAGTACTCGCTGGACATCCGCTTCGCCGGCCTGCCGATGGCTCGGTTTGCCGACCATTTCGAGCCCACGCTGCTGCTCTTCGTGCCGCTCTACGCGCTGTGGCAGACACCGGCCTGGTTCCTCTTGGCGCAGGCGCTGGTCCCGGCCTCCGGCGCGGTGCCGGTGGCTCTGCTGGCGCGACGCTGGTATGGTCCCGGCGCAGCGGGGTTCGTGTTTGCGGCGTTGTACCTGTGCTTCCCCGGTCTGCACAGCGCCATCTGGTTCGATTTCCACCTCGGCGTCCTGGCCGGGGCCCTGGTGCTGTGGGGCACCTACTTCGCGGTGGAGCGGCGCTGGCGGCCGGCGATGGTGATGCTGGTCTTGGCGCTGGGCTGCAAGGAGAGCATCCCGGGCACGGTGGCCATGCTCGGCGTCTTCCTCGCCTGGTGCGGGCAGCCGCGTCGCGGCCTGGCGCTGACTGCGCTGGCCGTGGTGTGGGGCGTTGTGGCCATCAAGGTGATCACACCGTACTACTCGCCGACGCACCAGAGCTTCTATGGGCATCTGCTCGCCGAGCGCGGGCCCGTACTCGACGCCGCGTGGCCCCACGCCGCTGCCTACTGCGGCCGGCTGATCGGCTATCTGGTGGCCATCATTGGCCCCGTGGCGGCGGTCTGCCTGCTGGATCCCGTTGGTCTGCTCATCGCGGGCCCGGAAGTAGCCCTGAACCAGTTGAGCGGCAACCCGTGGATGCACGTCATCATGGCCTGGTACCACGTGATGCCGGCGGTCGGCGTGCTGATTGGCGGCATTCGGGGGGCCCGCTGGCTGAGCGATCGGTTGGCGCGCGCGGTGTCGGCGACCGAGCGCTCCCGTCGCGAGGACGTGGCGCGGTCGGTGTTGGTTGGTGTGGCGGTGGCGGCGGGGCTGTTTTGCTACGGGTGGTCGCGAGTGGCCGTCGATCCGTTCCGGCTGCTGCGATGGCCGGGCGCCGAGGCGCGCGAGGTCAACCGCCTCATGGCACAAGTGCCCGACGAGGCCCCCGTACTGGCGGGCGACGGCGGGTTGGCCAGCCATCTGGCGCGGCGCCGCCTGGCGGTCTACCGTAATGCGCCAGGACGCCTTGACGACGAGGTCCTGCGAGGCTACCAGGCCGTGCAGTACGTGGCGCTGAGGGTCCGGCTGACCCAGGTGGACGCGGCGGCCGTCGAAGCGCGCTACGGCCTGGCCGAAGTCGGACACGTGGGTGACCTCTGGCTGTGGCGCGTGGTGGAGGGGCACGCCCGGTAGCTCGCGGCCGTCAGGGCGTGCCGGCGGGCGCCTGCGGCGGCAGGCCGTCCTGCAGCCGGCGCAGGATGTCCCAGTAGGCGCCGCGGTAGCCGCGGGCGATGGCGCCGGTCAGCACGTCGTTGCCGCTGTAGTTGTAGTTGCGGTCGGCGGCGGTCGGGTCGGCGAAGAAGAAGCGCGGATCGTCGCCGACGATGCCGCCGATCAGCGGGAAGACCTCCAGCCCCAGCGGCGGCGCGAAGTAGAACGCCGGGCGCACGAAGTCACCATCGGCCACGCCGGGAGCGTGCAGCGCCTCGGGCTGTCGCGCGGCCAGCGCCGCCAGCGGCGTGCCCGGGTAGACGCGCAGGCCGACCGACAGACCGACGCGGTCCGGCGCGATGGCGCGCATGGCCGCCAAGGAGGTCTGCACCGTCTGGGCGGTCTCACCGGGGCCGGCCAGCAGCAGGTCGAGCATCGTGGCCAGGCCCTCGCGGCGGCAGGCGGCCACCGCGGCGGCGATGTCGTCGGGCTGGAAGTCGCGACCGAGCCGGCGGAGCTGTGCGGGATCGGCGCTGTCGGCGCCGAAGTTGATGCCGACGCAGCCGGCGCGCCGCATGGCCTGCGCCAGCTCGGGCGGGAACGGCGTCGGGGCGCAGTAGGCGTACCAGTGGAGCCGGTCGCCCAGACCGGCAGCGAGGATCGCCTCGCAGACGGCCAGGGCGTGCTCGAGCGGCCGGTTGAACTCGGCGTCACAGGTGTGCAGCCAGTTCAGGTCGCGGCTGGCGAGGGCGGCGAGTTCGGCGGCCACGGCGGCCGGTGGTCGTAAGCGGACCGTGCGGCCCTTGGCCAGTGGGTCGGCGCAGTAGATGCAGTGCGCCGCGCAGCCGCGCTTGGTCTCGAAGCCGAGTTGGCCGCCGAGGCGCAGGTAGGTCTCGTTGTCGACCAGTTCGCGCGGCATGGGCGGCAAGGCGGCCAAGTCACCCGGCGTGGGCGGCACCAGGCGCCAGGTGTCGCTGTCGCGGCGCATCAGGCCCGGTGGCTCGGGCTCGCCGTTGGCCAGCGCCAGCAGCGCGAACTCGCCCTCGCCACCGATGCCGCAGTCGGCGCCGGACGCAGCCAGCACGGCCTGCGGCAGGATGGAGTAGCCGACGCCGCCCAGCACGAGGCGCGCGTCGCTGCCACGGCGAAGCCGGGCGACCAGCGCCGGCAGGTGGTCGACGAACCACTCGCGGCCGGGATAGTAGCACTCGTCGGTGTTGCGGAAGGTCAGGCCGATGAGCTGGTACTCGGCGGCGGCGAGCTGTCGGTCGACGGCAGCGCTGGCGTCGGCCGCGAGGCAGAGGTCGAGCAGGTCCACCTGGTGCCCGTGCCAGCGCAGCGTGGCGCCGAGGTAGTCCAGCGCCAGCGGCGCCACCGGCGGCTGCATCCGATTGGTGTTGACCAGCAGGACCCGCATCACCCGACCGTCCCTTCCGCCGGCGACCGCTCGGGCCGCCGCCGGTGACCGGTGTCCTGCCGGCCCGGGTTCGTTACGCCGCCGGGCGAACCGGTCGGTGTCGGCCGGCCCGCATCGCCGGCGGGTGACGCCACTGTTGTTGACGTCCGAACGGGCGGCGCCTATCCTTGACCGGTACGGTTGCTGTTGCCAGGCCCGCTCGCGGCGGTGGAGACCCCCTTGAGCTCCGATCGACGTGGACCATTGCTGGACCGACTGCGCGCGCTGCTGGGCCCCGAACCCGACGCCGTGGCCGGTCGCCCGCGAGTTATCGCCGCTATCCGTGAGTTCATCGATGGCGAGCGTGATCGGCTGCACGCGGCGTTCGAGAGCGAACCGTCGGGCGGCAGTCACTGCCAGGCCCAGGCGGCCATCTTCGATGTGGTCCTGGGCGAGGTGTTCGCGCTGGCCAGCCGGACCGTGGAGCAGTCGTTCGGGCGGTTTCCGCCCGAGGCCGACCTGTGTCTGGCGGCAGTGGGCGGCTACGGGCGCGCCTCGCTGTCGCCGTGGTCCGACATCGATATCGTGTTCATTCCGGCCAATGAGCAGGAGTGCATCGACGCCGTGGTGCGCGAGACGTTGCTGTTGCTGGGCGACGCGCTGGTGCCCGGCCGGCACCCACAGATTGCCCACTCCTACCGGCCGCTGAACGACATCGGCCTGATCGATCACCAGACGGCCACGGCGCTGCTGGAGTCGCGGCACCTGGCCGGTGACGGCTCGCTGCACGTCCACTTCATGCAGTCGCTGCTGGCGGCCATCGAGCCGGTGGAGTTCCTGCACGTCAACCTGGAAGAGCGCCAGGTGGTGTGGGAAGACGGGCGGCAATCGGTGTTCGCGGTGGAGCCGAACCTGAAGGCCGGTCCCGGCGGGCTGCGCGATTTCCACGCCGCGATCTGGGTGGCCAAGGTCGTCTACGGCATCAACGACTGGGACATCCTGGGTGTCCTGCGGCAGCGCGGCAAGGTGGCCTGGGACGAGTGTACGGCCGTGCTCCGAGCGCTGGAGTTCGTCTACGTCTGCCGCAACTGGCTGCACTACGCGCGGGGGCAGAAGCTGGACGTGCTGCACGTGCCGTACCAGGACGATCTGGGCCGCGCGCTGGGCTACCGGCCGACGACGGAGTCGGCCGGCGAACAGGTCATGCGCGAGCTGTACGGTTGCACGCGCCAGATCCACGACTTCTCACGGCGCTTGCTCTACACGGCGCGCCGCGAGCGCATCGAGTTCCGCCACGGCACGCATGTGGCCAACTGGACGCTGTTCCCGAACCACGACGGCATCATCCGCGAGGACCCGGCCCGCCTGGTGCTGCTCTACGAGGAGCGGCAGCGGCTGCAGTTGCACATGTCGGCCGAACTGGACCGACTGGTCACCAGCAGTGTTCGGGCCCTCGACGAAGTGACCCGCCGCAAACTGGCCGTGGGCTCGAGCTTCCTCCGGATCCTGTCGTCGCCGCGGGACGTGGCCGGCACGCTACGGAACATGCTCTGGTCGGGTGTGCTGGAGCAGGTGCTGCCCGAGTTCGAGCCGATGATGGCGTTCCTGCCGGGCGACCCGGCGCACGAGTACACCGTCGGTGAGCACTCGCTGAAGGCGGTCGAGGAACTGCAGCGGCTGCGCGACCGGCCGCAAGGCGAGGACGAGCACGTCGTCTCGGACGCCATCAAGCTGCTACGGGAGCCCGAGGTCCTGTTCCTCGCCACCTTGTTCCACGATGTCGGCAAGCTGGACAAGAGCAACGAGCACAGCCGCACCGGGGCTGTGGTGGGCGAGGCGGTGGCCAAGCGGCTGGGCATGCAGGAGGGTGGGGTGGCGCGGGTGCGCTGGCTGATCGAGCGGCACCTGACCATGATGCGGACCGCGCGCCTGGGCGCGCTGCCGCTGCCCGAGACGATTGACGGGTTCGTCAAGCTGCTGCCGCCCGAAGACCCGCTCGACGAGCTCGACATGCTGGTGGCGCTGACCTGGGCCGACGCCGACTCGGTCGGCGACAATGTCTTCCGCGAGAATGAGCGCCGACTGCTGATGGACCTGTTCACCAAGGCGGCCAAGTGGATCCACGAGCGACCGATGGTCGACGAGCCCGGCGCCCGCGAGCGGCTGTCGCGCCGGCTGCGCGACGCGCCGGCCTTGCGCGATGTCGATCCCGAGGTGGTCAAGCGCGACCTGCTCGGCCTGCCGACGTGGTATGCGGTGAACACGCCGCCGGCCTTGATCGCCAAGCACATCAGCTACCTGCAGCGGGTAGCGGCGGGCGAGAACCCGGTGGTCGAGTTCTACCATGCCTTGCAGGCGATGCACACCGAGTTGACGGTGTGTACCGTGGCGCGCTCCGGCCTGCTGCGCGACATCGCCGCGGCCGTGACGGCGAACAACCTCGACATCTACCTGGTGCAGTCGGACATCTGCTGCGTGACCGACGGCGCCCTGCCGTCGCGCGCGGTGGCCACCATCTGGGTCGATGACTTCGGCCAGCCACTGGGGCAGGTCAAGAAGGACCGCCTGCGGCACGACCTGGAAAGTGTGCTCAGCGACCGCGAGGCGGCGGACACGGTGCTGGAGCGCCGGGGCAAGGTGGTGCCCGAACGGGTGGTCATCCACGGCATCACCTGCTCGAACACGAACTCCAGCCAGCACACCGTGGTGCAGGTCCGTGCAGACGACCAGAAGGGCCTGCTGTACCGGCTGACCAACGCGTTGGCGGCAGAGGGCCTCGACATCATGGTCGCCAAGGTGACCACTTGGCGTGGCGCCGCCGAAGACGCGTTCTACGTCGTCTCGCAGGAGACGGGCGGCAAAGTGTCCGACGCTGAGGCCGATCGTCTGGCAGGCCGGCTGACCAGCCGGCTGAGCGGCGAGATAGCCGGGAGGGCCGCGCGTTGAGTGTGCCGCGCGAGGGCGCGCCGGTCGAGCCGACGGTGGCGTTGGTGGCGCTGGGCTGCGCCAAGAACCTGGTCGACGCCGAGCAAATGCTGGGCGCGCTGTGCGCCGACGGCTACCGCGTCACGACCGAGGCGGCCGAAGCCACCGTGGTGGTCGTCAACACCTGCGGTTTCTTGCAGAGCGCGCGCGACGAGGCGCTCCGTGAGATCCGCCAGGCGGCGCGGCTGAAGCACACCGGGCGCTGCGAGGTGCTGGTGGTCAGCGGCTGCTTCGCGCAGTTGACGCCGCAGACGGTGCGCGACAAGTGCCCCGACGTCGACCTGGTGGTCGGCGTCAGCGAGTTCCCGCGGTTGGCCGAACTGGTGCGCGCGGTGCGCCGCGGCGGCGAGCGGTCGGTGGCGGTGTCGTTGCCGAACCTGCCCTACCAGGACTACCTGCCGCGCCGGCGGGCCACGCCGCCGTGGACAGCCTATCTGAAGATCGCCGAGGGCTGCGACTGTCGTTGCACGTTCTGCCTGATTCCGAGCATTCGCGGGTCCTTCCGCAGCCGGCCGATGACGGCCGTGGTGGACGAGGCGGCGCGCTTGGCGGCCGACGGCGTGCGCGAAGTGGTGCTGATCGCCGAGGACCTGACGCAGTACGGGCAGGATCAGTCGGGCCGGCGGCAGCTCGGCGAGCTGCTGCACCGGCTGGGCGCCGTCTCGGGCATTGAGTGGATCCGGCTGCTGTACTGCTATCCGACGCGGATCGACGACGCGCTGATCGAGGCGGTGGCCGAAGTGGACGCGGTGACCAAGTACCTCGACCTGCCGCTGCAGCACGCGGACGATGGCATTCTGAAGGCCATGGGGCGAGGCGGCCGGCAGGCCGGCTACTTGCGGCTGCTGGACAAGCTGCGGCAGCGATTGCCCGACATCTGTCTGCGGAGCACCTTCATTGTCGGTTTCCCCGGCGAGCGGTGGGAGGAGTTGGCGGCGCTGGAGCGATTCCTTACGGCGGCGCAGTTGGACCGAGTCGGGTTCTTCGCCTACTCGCGGGAGCCCGGCACACCGGCCGCCGAGCTGCCGGGTCAGGTGCCACCGCGAGTCGCGGCGGCGCGCGTGGCGCAGTTGGCGCAGCAGCAGGCGGCCATCTCGCTGGCCCGCAACCAGCGCTGGGTCGGACGGCGGCTACGGGTCCTGGTCGAGGCGGTGTCGGGCGACCAGGTGGTGGGACGGTCCTTTCGCGACGCCCCGGAGATCGACGGCTTGGTGCGGGCCACGGGTGCGGCGGAGCCGGGGGAGTTGGTCGCGGTCGAGGTCACGGGTGCCGACGTGCATGACCTGACGGGCCGTGTGGTGAGCGACTGAGGAGACGGCATGGTACAGAAAATACCCATCTTGAAGATAGGCAACGCGCTGATTGCCTCCATCCAGATCGAGCTCAACGACGAAAGCGCCGTCCAGTTCAAGGAGGACATCCTGAACCAGATCGGTGCCACGGGTGCCACCGGGGTGGTCATCGACCTGACGGCGGTGGACATGGTCGACAGCTTCCTGGGCAAGATCATCCGTGATGCGGCGCTGATGGCGCGGCTCATGGGGGCCAACGTGGTCTGCACCGGGATCCAGCCGGCGGTCGCGATCACGCTGGTCGAGTTGGGCCTCGAACTGGAAGGCGTGGCCACGGCGCTGAACCTCGAGAAGGGCTTGGCCAAGCTGGATGCGATGGTCGAAGGGGCGGACAGCCATGCCTGACCGCATTGTCGTGCCCATCCAAGACGAGCTCGACATTGTCCGGGCGAGGCAGGAGGGCCGCTTGATGGCCAAGGACGCCGGGTTTGGGCCGGTCGACCTGGCGCGGGTGGCCACGGCGATTAGCGAACTCGCCCGCAACATCTACAACTATGCCCGTCCGGGGACGATTGAGTTGACCACGGTGTCGCGCGGTGCCCGGCGCGGCATCGAGGTCACCGCGCTCGACCAGGGACCGGGCATCCAGAGCATCGAGGAGGCGATGCGCGACGGGTATACCACCTCGGGCGGCCTGGGTGCCGGTCTGCCGGGCACGCGTCGTCTCGTCGACGAGTTCGAAATCGAGTCCGAGCGCGGGGTGGGCACCAAAGTGACCATTCGCAAATGGCTGCGTTGAACTACGGCGTCGTCCTGCGGCCGAAGCAGGGCCAGACCGACTGCGGCGATACTTGGCGGATCATCGCCGGTGACGACCGCACGTTGGTGGTGTTGGCCGACGGTCTGGGGAGTGGTGGCCTGGCGGCGCTGGCGAGTCGGCGCGCGGTCGAGACGGTCGAGGAGCACCGGCGAGAGACGTTGGTCCAGATCATGCAGCGCTGCGACGAGGCGTTGCGCGAGACCCGCGGCGCGGCCGTGGGCATCCTGGCCGTGGACCATGCGCAACGCCAGGTGTCGTACGTCGGCGTCGGCAACATCGAGGTGCGGACCTGCTCCGACTCCTCGTTCAAGCCCATCTCGACCAACGGTATCGTGGGGGCCAACTACCGCGCGCCGAAGCTCTTCACCCACACCTACAGTGGCGGTGAATGGCTCGTGCTGCACAGTGACGGCCTGAGCACGCGGTTTGACCTGGATCGCGAGTTGCGGCGACCGCTAGGCTCGGCCCAGGAGTTCGCCGACCGTCTGGCTGAGGGCTACGCGCGCGGCAACGATGATCTGGCGGTGTTGGTGATGCGTCTGCAATAGAGAGAGGAGCCGCAAGGATGTCGGCCCTGCGGGAGTTCGTGGAAGAGCACCTCGAGGACATCCTCGAGCCGTATCTGGAGTTGGTGCGTCAGCGCGTGGAGCGCTACGCCCAGGCGGACCCGGAGACTTGGCCCGATAACACGCGCCGGATGATCAACCTGCTGCCGGTAGCGGCGGACGACGCCAAGGCCCCGGCGGTCGGCGAGTTCGTCGATCACCTGGTTCATGAGCGCTTGCCGGCCGGATTCGAGCTGAACGAGATACTGGAGGCGATGTTCCTCTACAAGGAGGTCATCCTGCCGCTGATCTGGCAGCACGAATCGCAGCCGAAGGGTCGGCTGCGGCTGATCAACCTGCTCGACGATGCCATCCGGCACTTCTCACTGCGGTTCTGCTCGGCGTACATCGAACTGCAGATGCAGATGATGGACCGCCAGCGCCAGGCCATGCTGGAACTGTCGACGCCGGTCATCAACGTCTGGGACGGCATTCTGGCCCTGCCGCTGATTGGCACCATCGATACCTACCGCGCCCGGCAGATCATGGATGAGCTGCTGACCACGGTGGCGCGCGAGCAGGCCTCGGTGGTGCTGATCGACATCACCGGCGTGCCGGTGGTGGACACCAACGTCGCCGACCACCTCATCAAGACCATCCACGCCGCGGAGCTGTTGGGCACACACTGCTATCTGGTGGGCATCGGTCCGGAGCTCGCCCAGACCATTGTCGGCCTGGGTGTCGACCTGCGCAGCATCACCTCGACCGCCGACATGCGCCAGGGGCTCACGCTGGCCTTCAAGCGGCTCGGGCTGGGTGTGGTCAAGGTCTGAGCGACCGGACCAATGCGACCGTGGAGGCCACGGTGGAGGACCAGTCAGACAGCCCAGACAGGCCGGTGCCACCGCCATGGCGGCCGGACTGGCGCGACGTGCTGGGGGCGGTGGCGCTGATCGCGCTGTTCGGCGCGGTCAGCGGCATGCATGTGCTGGGCCTGCTCACCGGCCATGCCGAGTTCCTGACCACACGCTGGATCGAGCAACTGGTGCCCGGTCTGGCCTGGCCGAACTGCCCGGTGCCGACCGCGGTCGCCGGTATGCAGGAGTTTCTGGACCGGCTCGCGATGATCGGCCGCTGGCCCGTGCTGCGGCTGGCCACGCTGGCGGTGGCCATGGCGGCTGCCGCGGCGCAGGTCAGGCTGATGAACCCGGCGCTGTTCGGCCCGGCCGACGCGGTCCGCCGGCCCCACTGGCGGACCGGCGTGGCGGCCGGTCTGTCGGTGGCCGTCCTGGTCATGGCGCTCTGGCCGTTGCCACCGGCACTGGCGGGCTCGCAACTGCCGTTGGCACGCGCCGCACTGGCCGGTGGGCTGGTGTGGCTGCTGTGGCACCGCCGCGGGTGGCTGCACGATGTGACCGAACCGCCGACGCGCTGGCAGGTCCTCGCGCAACTGCCCTGCGGCGCGGTGGTCGGCCTCGCCGCGCACTCACTGCTCCGCCACCAGATCACCGGCCGCGATGTGGCAGTGCTCTCGAACTGGCTCGAGGCGGGCCAGTTCGCGCCGATCGCCTGGCGCGAGATCGCGGTCCACAGCATCGCCGGCCGCGCCTGGGGCGGCCTGGCGGTGGGCACGCTGGCGGTCCTCTGTGGCCTGACCGGTGTTCGCTGGCGGTCGCGGCTGGCGCTCGTCGCGGGGCCCTTGCTGCTGACGCTGCTGGCTTCGGGCGGGCTGGTGCTACGCCAGCGCCAGTGGGTCAACAGCTATGGCTACGGCCGGCCCCTCGCCCGCTATCTGGTGGCGTCGAAGAGCCAACCACCACCGGGACCGGTGCGGGCGGTGGTGCTGCTGACCGATGCCGAAGGCCCGCTGCCCGGATGGGTGACCTTCGGACACAGCGTGGCCAATCTGCCTCTGACCGCTGAGTTCGACCAGCGCTGCGTGGCGTTGCTGGCCCGCACCGGAGGTGTCACCTGCCAGGCGCGTGAAGCCCTGATCCACCTGCACGACGGCGCGACGGCCCGGTGGGATCCGGCGGCCGTGCTGGCGGTGGAGCGCACGCAGATCAGCAGTCCCGCCACCTCGCCGCTGTTCGTGGCCGCGCATCTCGAACTGCTGGGCAAGTGCAGTTGGAGCGAAGAGGGTGAGCGTGCCGTGGCCGATCTGCTGACGCCCGAGCGGTTCGTGCTGCCCTGGCCGCAGGCGGTCGAGAGCGTGGCGCTGACGGCCTGGCGGTGGTCGCGCCTGCCGCGCCTGGCACCGCTGCTGCGCGAGCGCAACCGTGACTTGTTGGCGCGACTCGAGGGCCGGACGCCGCCGCGGCACGACGGACGCCTGAGCGGCCGCCTGACCTGGCAGGGCAAGCCGTGGCCGAACGTGCGCGTGGGCCTGCTGTCGGCCGCCGACGCCGCTGGCTGGGCGAGCTACACCGGCCCGCTGACGCCGTGGCTACAGCGGCAGGTCGCCGCTTCGGTGACCACGGCGGCCGATGGCTCGTTTGCGTTCCAGCACGTCTTCGACGGACAGTACCGGTTGGTGGTCTCGCTGCCGGTGGAGCTGGCGCCTGGCCCGGGTCCGTGGGAGGCGCGCGGGGTGCCACGGACCATCGACGTGCGTGGCGGCCGGCGGCCGCAGCGGTTGGGCACGATCGAGGTGCGCTTGTACCAGCCGCATCGCGGCGTGGTGCCGGTGGGTGTGAACGATGCCGCGCCGGGGAAGAACCTGACCGGGTGGTGGCGCAAGGTGGCCGCACATGGCTGACACACTGGAGCGGGTCCTGCGACGGGCGCGCGGCCGACTGCTGCGGCAGGCGGCCGAACGGCGTCTGGCGCGCTACCTGCGGCCGGGTCTGGCGGGCGCGGTGGTGGTGCTGGCGGCCGACAAGCTCTGGCGCTTGCGGTTCGAGCCCTGGTGGCTGATCGGCACGGTCCTGGGTCTGGCCGTGGTGGCAGCGCTGGCGTTGGGCCGTCGCCGCCTGACCACGCATGGCGCGGCGCTGTTGCTCGATGAGCGGCTGGGCCTGAACGAGCGCCTCAGTTCCGCCGTGTCGCTCGCCGAGAGCGGCGCGCCGGCGCCCTCGCGCGAGCCGTTGCTGGCCGATGCCGAGCGGCACGCTGCCGCCGTGGACCTGCGGCGCGCGCTGCCGCGGACCTGGCCAGCCGAGACGCGGGCGTGCCTGGTGCTGGCCGCGGCGCTGCTCGTCTGCGCGGTCGTACCGCGGTTCGACACGTTCCGCACGCAGACCGACTTGGCGACCGAACTCGTCTCGCGGCAGGTCGGCCAGGAACTCGCCGTGGCCGCGGAGCAGGCCGAACGGCAGGCGGCGCAGCGCCATGACCCTCGCGCTCGAGCGCAGGCCAGGGCGCTCTATCGCGAGGCGCTCCGCCTGCGGCGGGCGCGGCTGCCGAAGGACGAGGCCCTGCGGCGGCTGGACAAGGTGCAGCGCAGCCTGCAGCAGGAGCGCGAGCGCCGAGCCGGGCATGCGCTCCGGTCGACCAGTCGTCAGGCGCTGGACAACCTGCGGCGACAGGGCGGCCTGAGCGCCGACTTGGCCGGCGGCCTGGAGGACCCGCGCCAGGCCGCCGCACAGGAGCTGCTCAGGCAACTGAGCCAGCGACTGCGCGACGGCCAACTCGGCGAGGCCGAACGACGCCAGGCCGCTGAGCAGTTGCGCCGGGCGGCCGAAGGTCTGAAGGGCTCGCCCTACCAGAAGCAGGCCGAGGCGCTGGACAAAGCCGCCCAGGCGCTGGAGAAGAGCTGCCGGGGCGGCGGCAAGTCGGGCGACGAGCAGGCCGCGAAGGCGCTGGACGAGGCGGCCAAAGCGCTGGGCGAAGGTGCCGGCGGCGACCCGTCGCAGCAGCAGCTTGAGGACCTGCAGGAGCAGGTGCAGAACGGCAAGGACTCGCTCGGGCGCGCCGAGGACCTGCGCGACGAGGCCAAGCGCAACGGTGGCCAGTGCCCCAACGGGCTGTGCCAGCCGAAGGGCAACAAGCCCGGCGAAGGTGCCGGCAAGGCGGGGCGCGGCTTCGGGCCGGGCACGACCAACGAAGCGGCCGAGCCGACTCCCTCGGAAGGCGCGCCGCAGGAGCAGTACCACGAGGGCGACTCGCCGCCGGACCAGACCAAAGCCGAGTGGGAGCGCCTCTACGCGCCGCGCCGGACCGAGACCATGCAGGACGACCAGCGAGTGGGCGGCAAGGCCGGCAGCGGTGGCCGCGTCCACACGCAGAGCGGTCCGCGCGAGGCACCGCGGCTCGGCAACTCGCGCGTGCCCTACCAGGATGTCATCGGCGACTACCGCGGCGCCGCTGAGGATGCCATGTCGCGCGGCGACATACCCGCGACCCAGCGCCAACGGGTGAAACGGTACTTCGATGACCTGCGGCAGCCCGAGGGGCCAGGCGCCCGCTGATTGCCGCGCGTGATAGACTATGGGTCTGCGCAACAGGAGGCCGGACCACGGGCTAGGCGGCCCGGGCCGGTTCCGGCAGCGGAGGCGTACATGAGCGACCGGCGCTATCTCGTGCTCTCGGCCATCGGTCCGGACCGTCCCGGCTTGGTGGCCGGGCTGACGGCCTCCATCGCGCGCCGCGGTGGCAATGTCGAGGACAGCCGAATGGCTGTGCTGGGGGGCTCGTTCGGTGTGATGCTGCTGCTGTCGGGCGAGCCGGCGGTCATCGAGCGCATCACCGCCGAGGCCGGTCAGCTCGAGGCTGACAGCGGTCTGAAGATCCACATCGAGACCACCGTCGCCCCGCACGTGGCCGGTGGCTCCGCGCGCTATACCATCGAGGTGGAAGCCGCGGATCGCGAGGGGATTGTCCACGCCATCGCCGCCGCCCTCTACGACCTCGGCGGCAACATCGTCAGTCTGCAGTCGGAGGTGTACCCGGCGCCGGTGACCGGTGCGCCACTGTTCCGGCTCACGCTGGCGGTGGACATCCCTGGCCAGGTGGCACCCGCCACCTTGCAGGCTGCCCTGGACCAACTGGCCGTCGGCGAGAACCTCGACTGCACGGTGCGCCGTTAGGCGGCCGGCGCCGGTGAGAGCAGTTCGCGAACACTGGCGCTGAGCTCGGCCGCCCGGAACGGTTTCGACAGGAAGGCGCCGTTGTAGCCGGGCGGCAGCGCGCTGCCTGTCATGCCGGACATCAACAACAGCTTGATGCCCGGCTGCTCGGCCCGCAAATGCTCGGCCAGTTCGACGCCGCTCAGTCCCGGCATGACCACATCGGAAATGAGCAGCGTCAGGTGGCGCATCTGGCGGGCCAGCGCGAGAGCTTCGGCGCCGTCGGCGGCCACCACCACCTGGTACCCGTCGTGCCGCAGGATCCGCTCGGCCAGGCGTCGCACGCCATCGTCATCTTCGGCCACCAGCACAGTAGCTGGTTCATCCGGCGCCGCCGAACCATGGCCGGTGGTCCGGGCGATCCTTGCCACACGGTGCTGACGCGACCCTGGTAACGTCATCGGTGTGCCGCCTTTGCCCCAATATGCGTCGGTCGTTCATAAACCAACCTTTAGAGCGGCGCGAATCACTTTTGCTTCGGGCTGTCGCAGGTCGCAGTGATGTCGTCGAGGTAGAAGACTCGTCGGTCGGTGGCCTCGCTGACCCAACCCAGCCAATGCAAGGCGCGAAATCGCTGGTTGCAGGCCAGGCCTTCGAAACGTCGTGTCGGCTCGTGTGGCAAAGTCACTTCGACGCTGTACCGACCGGTCGACCGGGCGCCCAGCGGACAGGTGATGCGCAGCCGAACCCACTCGGCCACCGGCAGCTTCAGCAGCTCCTTACCACCGGCGAGCAGGCGACCGTCGGGCTCGACGTGCAGGCTCGGGCCCGTCAGGTACGGGTGGCCGGCCGTGCGCCACTCGTGGTACAGCTTGGCCCCGGCCTCGACGCGGAGCGCGAAGCTGACGGTGGCGACGCCCTTGACGAAGTGCGGCTGGTAGGCGAAGTGCGGGTCCCAGACGTTCTTGAGGCCCGGCGCGTCGACCACCTTCAGCGAATGCCGGCCGCTGGCGGCGGTCTCGTCGGTGACGGCGATGGCAGCGTGATCGCCGCCCACCGACACGCTGGCGTTCGGTGGCGGCGCGCCCACCGCAGAGCCCTCGAAGTCGTCGCTGACCGGCGTGGGCTGGCCGTAGCCGGTCGGGAAGACCATGACGGCGCGTTGCAGGCCGCGCGGCAGGGCCACCCAGGCCGCGTCGCCGTAGAGGCCGATGCCGGCCGGGTCGATTGGCTTGAACCCGAGCTGGAGCGCGGGCGAATCCGGTCGGAGCCGGAAGTCGCGCGCGGCGGCGTCGACGAAGCGCGGGTCGGCCACCTGCGAATCCTGATCCTGGCCCTTGGCTTGCCATTCGGCCCAGTCGAGACCCGCGAACTCGGGCTCGCCGCCGACGGCCCAGTAGAGATTGCGCCGCATCTGGTAGTGGCCGTCGGTCCAGTTGCCGCTGAGGGTCTGCCCCTGGTCGAAGTAGACGATGTTCTGCTCGAAGGTGAAGCTGGTGTGCGGCTCCTGGCGCGAACGCTGGACCTGACCTTCGGAGGCGAACGCCAGGATGTTGTTGCGAACGATGTTCTCGCGCCCGTAGTGCTGGTGGAAGCCGCCGGTCTTGGTGTTGTACGCCAGGTTGTTCTCGATGACGATGTTGCTCGAACCCTCGTCGGTGTACATCGCCCAACCGCCGTAGCTGTACGACAGCACGTCATGGAAGCTGTTATGGGCAATGCGCGTGCCCGGCGAGATGCCCAGCGTGTAGAACCCGCCCATGTCGCTCATCACGCCCCACCCGAGGTGGTGTACGTGGTTGTGCTCGACGACGTTGTGGTGCGCCGACGACTCCTGGTAGCCCCAGCTCCAGCCGACCGAGATGCCGGTGTAGTAGAGATCGGAGATCTCGTTGTGGCTGATGGTGTTGTGGCTCGACCGCTGCACGAGGATGCCGCAGGCGCCGTTGAACACCTCGGTCAGGTGGTGCAGGAAGCAGTTGTCGACCGTGTTCCGCTCGGCCAGCGCGGCGCCTTGCCGCGTCTGGCCGTCGCCGATCCGGACACCGCCGCCGCCGAGGTCCCAGATGTGGCACCGCTGCACCAGGTTGTCCTTGCAGCCGACGTCCAGCCAGACACCATACCCGCCGGCATGGGCGACCTCCAGCCCCTCGAAGCGACAGGCGTGCGCGCCGCGCGCCTCGATGGTGGCGCCGAGGAAAGTGGCGGCCTGCCCGTCGAGCGTGGTGCCGCGCGGGAACTGCCAGTCGACGTGCCGGAAGGCCAGGTCGCGGAACACGAGGTGGCTGACCGGCAGCCCGGCGTCGGCCTCGCCGGCCAACCGGACCAGGTGGTTGGCCACCACGGGCAGGACGGCCTCCGCCGTGGCCAGGTCCTCGCCCGGCCGCGGGATGTAGAGCACTTGCCCGGCTTTGCGGTCGAGGACCCACTCGCCCGGCTGGTCGAGCGCGCTACGCACGTTCTCGACGTGGTAGCGCTGCTGCCGCTCCCAGTAGCCGACCGGCCAGCCACAGCGGTTCTGGAAGTGCAGCGTGTGGTTCTGCTCGTCGAGCAACTGCACCCAGTGCTGCGAGTTGGTCCAGGAGTGGTAGAGCACGACCATGGCGTCGGTCAGGTCGTCGGTCGGGTTGAGGTCGCCCGGCCGGTACGAGAAGCCCAGACAAGCCTTGGCGTCGCCGCGCTGCTGGTGCGGGTCGATGCCGGGCAGGGGCCCGGTCATGCGCAGGTAGCCCTCATTGGGCGTGCGCGCGCGGGTGGCGCGGCGGCCATTCACCCAGAGCTGGTTGGGCAGCCAGCGGCCGTCCTTCAGTTCCGGCACGTCGGCCACCCAGACCGGACCGTGGCCTTGGCGCCAGCCGCCGATCCGGCGCCCGCCGCTGAACACCACCTTGGCGCCCGGCGCGGCGCGGTAACTGACCGGCGCACCCTCGGTACCACCGTCCTCGGGACCGAAGGTCACCGTCTCGAGCGTCGGGTAGACGCCGGCGGCGAACTGCACGGTGACGCTGCCAACGCCGCCGCTCCGGCGCCAGCGGCGCACGGCGTTGCGGGCGCCGCCAAGGGAGGCGACGGGCCCGTCGGTGCGAGCGGCGTTGGGCTGGGCGAGCCGGCCGGACCACTGGTCGTTGCCGTCGGTGGCGGCATACAGCGTCGTCTCGGCCGCGCCGGCGGCGCCGGCCAGCAACGCGACCGCGGTCAGGATCAGCACAGGGCAGTCGATCATCGGGTGCTCCGCGCGGCGAGGATAGCCCAGGCGGCGGTGCGGGTCAATGCGCGGCCGCCTGGGTCGCGCCAGGCCGTCGGGCGCCCGGCAGCGCGCACAGCCTATTGACTTCGAGGCAGCCGTTCCCTACCATCCGCGCGGGTCGGCAGCGGCCCGCGGCGAGAGAGTGTATGGATCCATTGGCAGGACTCGGCCTCCAGACCCATTTCGGTCCCCTCGACTGGGCGTTGGTGGCGCTCTTCATGATCAGCATCACCGCCGTCGGCATCTACTCACGCAAGTTCGTCGGCGACATCGGCGACTTCGTGGTGGCCGGGCGGGCGGTGCGGACCTACCTCGGCGTGGCGACCATGGTGGCCACCGAGATGGGCCTGGTCACGGTGATGTACTCGGCCCAGAAGGGCTTTCTGTGCGGCTTCTCGGCCTTCGTCATCGCGGCCGCCGGGGCCATTGTGGCCCTGATCGTCGGCTTGACCGGGTTCATTGTCGTGCCGCTACGCAAAACCGGCGCGATGACCATTCCCGAGTTCTACGAACAGCGGTACGGCCGCGGGGTGCGCATGGTTGGCGGCGCCATTCTGGCGCTCTCGGGCGTGCTGAACATGGGCATGTTCCTGAAGGCGGACTGTCTGTTCATGACCAGCATCACCGGGCACAACGATCCCACCGAGCTGCAGATCGCCATGACCATCATGCTGTTGATGGTCCTGGTCTACACCATGCTCGGCGGCATGATCGCGGTGCTGGTGACCGACTACCTGCAGTACGTGATCATGTCGTTCGCGTTGGTCGCCACCTCGGTCTACCTGATGACCAAGGTGGGGTGGGGGCAGATGGTGACCGCCGTGCAAGCCCTGCGCGGCGAAGCCGGCTTCAACCCGCTGATCGAGCCGAGCATCGGACCGGCCTACATTGCCTGGATGTTCTTCCTCGGTCTGGTGTCCTGTGCGCTCTGGCAGACCTCAGCCATCCGGGCCTCGTCGGCCGAGAACCTGAAGGTGGTCCGCAAGACCTACGCCTGGGGCTCGGTCGGCTTCCTGATCCGGTTCATGATTCCGTACTTCTGGGGCATCTGCGCGTTGGTCTACCTGACCAGCCAGCCGCACCTGCGCGCCGTGTTCGTGCCGGCGCCGGGCACCGAGTTGCCGCAGGAGGTCAGTCTGCGCGCCCTGCCCATTGCGTTCGGCG
Organism: uncultured Fimbriimonadaceae bacterium; assembly: GCA_964531735.1. Classification (GTDB taxonomy): domain Bacteria; phylum Armatimonadota; class UBA10988; order UBA10988; family UBA10988; genus CAZHGD01. Next base: position 22,144 of record CAZHGD010000095.1, read on the forward strand.
CGCTGCTGCCGGCCGGCGCCATCGGTCTGCTCACGGCCGGCATGTTGGCGGCGGCGATGTCGACGTACAACAGCTATCTGCACTGCTGGGCGTCGGTGCTGACGCAGGATGTGTTCGCCCCGGCGATGGGCAACCGCCTGAGCAGCCAGATGCGCATCCGGCTGGCCCAGGTCGTCATGGCCGTCGTGGCCGTGTTCCTGCTGGTCTGGGGCCTGTGGTACGACCTCGGCCAGAACCTGTGGGACTACATGGCCGTGACCGGCGCCATCTACTTCACCGGCGCCTTCGCGGTGCTCACGGCGGGGCTCTACTGGCCCAAGGCGAGCAAGGCCGGGGCCTACGCCTCGTTCCTCAGCGGCCTGTCGGCCATCGTCGGCCTGACACCCATCCAGAAGCTGCTGGGCGTGGAGTGGAAGTCCGAGTACGTCGGCCTCAGCACGGTGGCGCTGACCGCGATCGTGATGGTGGTGGTCTCGCTCCTGGTACCCGACCCGCCGAAGGAGGTGACCTCGTGAATCTGTGGATTGCCCTCTGGGCCGTGACCTGGTTCGGTGGTCTGGCGGTCTTCACCTACCTGACCATCATCGTCACCATCTTCGGCGCGCAGGACTTGGTGAGCCTGGTCCGAACGCTCGAGGCCCGGCACAAGGCCGGCGAGTTCGACGAGACGCCGGTCGGCTGAGACACCAGGGCGGCGCGCCGCGGCGGACCGTGGCGCGCCGCCCTGGGCACTACAGGAGGGGGGTGGCGCGCTGGGCGAGCTGGAGCGGAATGCCCCAGGGGTCGCGCAGCATCACGAGCTGGTCACCTGACGGAATGCTGAACAGATCGGTGTCGATGGTCGCACCGGCCGCCAGCAGGCGGTCCCGCTCGCCGGTGATGTCGGTGACGGTGAACGCGATGTGCAGCACCAGGTGGTGCTGGTCAGGGTAGTCCGGCACCGGCGCGATGGGGTTGTGATAGACCTCCAGCATGACCTTGCCGTCCGAGGTGGCCAGGAAGGTGGTGAACGGCGCTTCGGCCATCTGCCGCACAACGCGGAAACCGAGGTGCTCGACGTACCAGGCGGCCAAGGCCGGCGGATCCGGCACTTGCCAGGCGACATGCTCAATCGTCACTAGTGGCTCCTTGCAGGCGCCGCCCGGTGGACGGCTCAGTGGCGCTCCAGGATGACACGTTCCCAGCGGAACGCAGGCTGGAATCCGACGGCCGCGGCCAACGCCAGCGACGGCCGGTTGTCCGGATGGACGCTATAGGTGGCGGCGAGCCCATGCTCGTGGGCCCGCCGGACGACGTTCTGCACCAGGGCACTGCCGTAGCCGCGGCGCCGGTACTCCGGGTGGGTGTGGACATCCGAGATCTCGATGAGGCCATGGCTGATGCGCTGGACCAGCAGTCGGGCGGCGAGGCGGCCGTCGCGGATGATCGCCCAGCGAACGCCGTCCTGTTCCTCGTCGGTCTCATGCACCAAGTCCTGCGGCCGCCAACCGTCCTCGGCCACCATCGCGCGATGCCGCATGGTCAGGCGGGTCGGCTCGTAGGGCCGGGCCGCCGGTCCGAGCTCGCCGGGCGCGCAGACGTGAACCTGCAACTCGCCGGCCGACACGCACTGGCCGAGGCTCCGCAGGACCGCGGCGTAGGCACCATCGACCAGGACCTCGCAGTGCGCCGGCGCGCGCAGGGCGAGCAGCAGCTCCAGGGCCGCGGGATCGGTCGCGGCTGTCTGCAGCCACGGGCGTACGGCGTTCTGGAATCGCGGGTGGGCGCCCAGATCGAGCACGGCGGCGCCGGCCGCGTCGTAGAACAGGGCGTCGGACAGACTCGACCAGTGGTTGCGCTGGTCGGCCTCCAGCCGCCAGATCAGTCGCGAGTGCCGCAGTTCGTCGCGGTACAGCCAGTGCAGCACGCGCTCAACCAGTGCGGGTTGGTCCTCGTCTGACGTCACCGGTCCGCCCCCTCTGTCCGCTAAGCGGACTGCGAGCGCTTGACCTCGGCCTGGTAGCCCTCATACGCGATGGCGGCGTCTTCGCCGTCCAGCACCCGGCGCAACGCACGGCAGATGGCGGCCGGGTCCTCGTCGGCAAACACGGCGCGGCCGAACAGGATCAGCTTGCCGCCGTTGCGGATGACCGCTTCGGCCAGGTCGAGCGTGCCGCGCGCGTCGGTGCGCGGGCCGCCCAGCGCGCCGATCGGCAGCGTCGGGTCGAAGTCGCACAACTCGCGCCACACGGCGGCGGTGGTGAAGGCGGTCTTGATGAACTTCGGCCGCTCGTGGCGCCGCAGATAGCTCATCGTGCGGACCATGCTGTCGGCGACGTACTCACCGATGGCTTCCTGGTTGAGGCCGTGCTGCGGCAGGTTCGGCAGGAAGACCTCGAGGAAGTGGTCGAAGCCCGGCGTCCGGCCCACTTCGCGCGCGAACGACAGATACGCCGACAGCATCTCGCGGTCGAGGTGTACGTCGTTGTTCAGCGTGATGCTGTAGAGCCCCAGGCGCACATTGAAGTCCTGCGTCTGGCAGATCTGCTCGCGGCAGAAGCCGGCGTCGGCCGGCGGCACGGTGAGGAACGGCTTCGACGGTGAATGGTTGTAGACGCCGTGCCGCGGGCTCCAGATGGCGGTCTCGGCGTTGGTGCGAACCAGCGGCGTGACGTCGACGGTGTCGAAGAATCGCTCGTCGACCGCCAGCACCTCGGCGTCGGCCGGGGTCATCAGGCAGCCGTCGATGGCACCGTCGTGGCACAGGTCGCGGCAGAGCTGGAGGAAGTCGGCCCGGCGCCGATAGCGCAGGCGTGGTCCGCGCCCCACGGCCCCGAGGCCGCGCAGCCCGCCGGCGGCCTGCGCATCGCCCGCGAAGATGAACACCGGGCTGTGGGCCAGGCTGTCCGGGCGGTCCAACTTGTCGAAGACACGGTCACCCATCAGGCACGACACTCCGCGGCCGGTGCTCCGTCACGCCGGTGTCCCGCCGGAGCGGAAACCGCCGGTTTGACAAAGCAACCACCGGGGTTATGGTAGCGTCAAGAGAAGACGTGGGCAAGACGTTGAAGATAGCCGTGCAAGCAATGCGCGTGCGGGCCCTGTGACGGCGGCAGGGCGGAGTCCAGCCATGTGGCGGCAGGCGCTTGGAGCGGCCTTGCTGGCCGTTTCGACAGTCTGGGCCGGTCCCTTCGAGCGGGTCGCGGCCGGTGATGCGGTCTATGCCGACCTGGCCACGGTGCGCGGCAGCGGGCTGTTCGACGGCGCGTTGGTGCGCTACGAGCCCGGGTCCGAGCTGACTCGCGTCGAGTTGGCCGTGCTCTGGAAGACGGCCTATGACCGCCTGGCCAAGCAGGCCAAGGCGGCGACGGCGGCTGTGGCCGAGCCCGATGGCGAGGTCCAGCAGGTGGCGGCGGCGATGCAGCGTCTACTGCGCGCCTTGCGGCCCGAACTGCAGCGGATGGACGTCGACGCTGACGAAGCGCAGCACTTGTTGACCGGGCTGCCCCATCGCGTGCTGGGCCTGCGCGGCCGCACGACGCGCCTGTCGAGCCCTGCCGATGTTCTGGCCGACTACGCCGACGACGCTCCGGCCACGGTCGCGAGCGACCGCTGGCGCGCCGCGGCCGGCGTGGCGACGGTCGGCCCGGTCGAGGCCGGGTTCGGCCTTGGTGGCATTCGGTTCTTCGAGCGCGGGTCCGACGGCCAGCGGCGGTTCGTCAAGGGTCATGTGCTGAACGCCGATCTGCGACTGCGGATGGGCGACGACAGCGTCTTGTTCGAGTACGCTCGCTCGCTGGGTGACCGGGTCGGCGCGCAGTACGGGGCCGAGGCCGCAAGGGCGTTTCGGGCGAGCTACGAGCATCGGTTCGGCGACAGCTTGACCGTGGACGTCGGTTTCCGGCGGCTCAGCCGTAGCTACGCCGCACTCGACGGCTTCGCCTCACGCGGTGTGGCGGACCTGATGGGCATCGAGGCCGGTCTGGACTGGCGCGGCGAACGGCTCGGCGTCAGTTCGCGCGGCACGTTGTTGGTGCCCGAGGGCGTCGGGGGCGGTTGGACCAACCGCTTCGGCGCGACCATGGACTGGCAGGTCAACGACCGCTGGCGGCTCAGCCTCGGTTACCAAAGCGATCTGCGCCGCCGGCTGGCCAACCTGGAGGACTCCTGGATGCAGTCGTTGTCCTGGGGTGTCGCCTACGGCCGGGATCTGCGGCTCAAGGCCCAGCTCAACTACCGCTTCGACAGCTCCGGCGAGAGCCGCGGCCCAGCCGGCGTGGGCGAGCACACCATCGGCGCTTCGCTGGGACTGGGCTTCTAGGCAGCCGTTCCGGTCCGCGTGGCTACCCCCCGGATCGTCAACGATGGCCCTGGCGGCCGCGCTACGACGTTGCGCCACTGCCCTCGGCGGACTTGCCGCGTTCCTTGGCGGCCGGCGGCTTGCGGGCCGGCTCTTTGCGGCGCGCCGGCTCGTCGTCGGCCGCGACCGGCGGCTGTTCGGCCGGCCGCTTAGGCGCTTTCTTGGCGTTGACCACGGCCTCGCCAATGGCGCCGCCGACCAGGTCGTGGACGAATCGCACGGCGCGCGCCTGGGCCTTGGCCTCCTGGCGCTGCTGCTCCGCGGCCAGGACCGCCAGTTCGGCGCCACGTAACGTGGGCAGCGGCACGAGCTGGCTATTCAGTTCCGCCGCCGGTGCCGGCCAGCCCGGCGTGACGGTCAGCAGCACGATCTTGTCCGACCGCACCAGCACCGTGTCGGCCAGGTAGGCGCGCGGGAGCCGCACCGTGAGCGTGGCGACCTGGCGAGGTTCGAGGCGCGCCGTCGCCGTGGGCGTGAACGCCCGGCCCGCCACCTCGTAAGCGCCGACACCGCCCGGTGCCTGGAGGTCGAACAGGTTCGGCACGCCAGCCCCTTCGGCGGCCTTGACCGCGGCCTGGTGGATGTCGCGCAGCGGGGCGCCCGGCGACACGGCGCTGAGCAGGCCGCGGTAGACGACCCGCGCGGTCGCGTACGCCTCGGTGGCCTCGGGGCGTGCCACGGGCGTGACCGTGCGGCCGACCGTGGCGCGGAGACCCCACCGCGAGGTGGTGACGTGCACGGCGGCCCCGCTGTCGAGCTTGGTGTCGCCCGCCGGACCGAGGCCGTCATGCTCCAAGCGGGCCAAGGCGGTGACGCGCAGGTCGGCGACCGACAGGCCGCGTTCGGTGACGGTCGCCGTCACGCGCCGGGCCAGGTCGCTCTCGCTCTGCTGGGCCTGCGCACCGCCCAGCGCGGCGGCCACGGCCTCGCTGGTCTGCGCGGCCAGCCAGGCCAGGCGCTGCTGCTCGACGGCGGACAGGAGCTGTCGCCGCGGCACCAGCTCGTCGGCGACCAACTCGGTGCCTGGCAGATGCACGTCTGCGGCCAGGTCGCCGTCGCCGGCGACAGCGCGGACCGCGGCCACCAGGGTACTCGGCTCGTGGGCCAGGTCCCAGCGGAACCGCAGGCCCTGGAACCCGAGGCCGCGCACTTGCGCGCGAGCGGCGTCGAGCAGGTCGGTGGGCGCCACAATCAGCGCGCGGTCGGGCAGCACGACCAGGGCGGCCGGCGCAGCGTCAGCGGCGAGCTGGTTGTCGGCCCCGCCGGTGTAGTAAGCATAGTTGTCGCGGCGCGCGATGATCAGCACCCGGCGGCCGGTGGTGGCCAGCCACGAGCGCAACTCGGTGAGGCGGCCGTCGAGCAGCAGCTTGAGTTCGTCCGGCGCGCTGGCGGGCGGGTCGGCCTCGAGGCCGGCGGCGACGATCGGCACGCCTTCGGGCGGCCCGGCGGGCGCGGCGGGCCGGGGCA
>CAZHGD010000096.1:0-27938 GCA_964531735.1 uncultured Fimbriimonadaceae bacterium
AAGGCGGCCAGCGACGCGCGGGCCGAGCGGGTGGAGGTGGCGCGGCAGCAGGCGCGCGCCGCCGAGGCGCAACTGGCGCAGGCGCGGGCCGGTCTGAAGACAGCCGAGCAGGCCCGCGGGCGCACCGCGGTGCGGCGGGCCGAGGTCAAGGCGGCCCGGGCGAACGTGGACCTGGCGCGCGCGGGCGAGGGTGAAGCCCGGCTGAGCCGCCGCGAGGCGCTGATCCTGACCGCCGACATCGCCGCGGCACAGGCCGGCCTGGCCGATGCCGAGACGCAGCGGCGGCTGGCCCTCCAGCAACTCGAGCGCTGCGCGGTCACCACGCCGGTGGCCGGTGTGGTGACCCAGTTGTCGGTCGGCGTCGGCGACACCATCCTGCCGGGCATGCCGTTGGCGGTGATCGAGACCGCCGACGCGGCCGAGCTGGTGGCGCTGGCGTCACCCGAGCAGCGTCAGAAGCTGCAGGTGGGCCGGCGGGCGCGGGTCAGCGTGGTGGGTCTGGAAGGCGTGTTCAACGGCAGCGTGCGCGAGGTGGCGCCCGTGGCCGAGGCCGACGGCCGCAGCTTCAAGATCCGCGTGCTGGTGGCCGACTCGCGGCTGACGCCGGGGGCGCAGGCGACCGCCGAGGTGAACTGTGCGTCGGAGACCCGCGCCTGGCTGGTGCCGGCCGAGGCGGTGCAGGACGCCGACGGCACGCGCGGCTTCGTGTTCGTGCGCGCCGGCGACAAGGCCGTCCGCCGCGCGGTGACCCTGGGGTTGAGGACGACGAGCCAGGTCCAGGTGCTGGAGGGCGTGGCCGAAGGCGACGAGGTGGTCACCGAAGGCGCGCGGGTGCTCTACGACGGCGCGCCGATCGAGATCGCGCCGCCAGCGGGGGCAGGGACGACCACGGGCGGGCGGTGAGCCGACCGGTTGTGGCCTGGTGCGCGGCCGTCCGGTCACTGGGTGCCGTCCGCTTCCGCCGTCAACATGGCAGCCAACTGACTGGCGAGCAGGTCCAGATCGCGCTCGACCACGTCCCAGACCCGGCTCAAGTCCACTCCGAAGCAAACGTGGGTGAGCACGTTGCGCATGTTCCGGATGTCGCGCCAGGGAATGGCCGGATAGCGGTCCCGGATCTCGTCAGGTACGGCGCTCACGGCCTCACCAATGACCGCGATGCGGTGCAGCACGGCGTCCACCGTCCGCGCGTCGGCGATGAAGGCTTCTCGGTCCATGCCGGACGAGTAGCACTGGATCGCCGCGATCGAGTCCAGCACATCCTGGACCCGCAGGCGCCACGCTCTACGCTGCATCCAGCGCCTCCGCCAACACCTGCTCGCGGAACTCGCGCCGCAGCAGGTGGGCCTCGACCAGGTCCACTCGGCTGCCGAGTGCGTCCTCCAACTGCCCGAGGATGTGGGCATAGTCCAGCAGGCTGATGCGCCGCTGCGGGTCCAACTCCACCAACAGGTCCACGTCACTGTCCGGGGTGGCCTCGCCGCGGGCGACGGAGCCGAACACGCGCAGTGAGAGCACGCCCAGCTCGGTCAGCTCCGCGCGGTGCTCGCCCAGGATAGCCCGGACCTGCTCCAGGGTCAGGGCTCGTGCCTCCCTGCGGATGGTACCCCATGCCCAGCGGCCGGCCGCATCGCCAGCGTGCATTGACACAACCCGCGCGCGGGTGAACACTGTTGCCGAGGTTGGTCCCATGGCCGTGACGTCTCGTCCCGAGTGGCTCAAGATGCCGTTCCCCGGTGGGCGCGAGTATGACGAGCTGAAGGTGCTGGTCAGCGATCTCGAGCTGCACACCGTCTGCGAGTCGGCGCGCTGCCCCAACATCGGCGAGTGCTGGAACCAGCGCACGGCCACGTTCATGCTGCTGGGCAATGTGTGCACGCGCGCCTGCGGCTTCTGCAACATCGCCACCGGGCGGCCGCTGCCGCTGGACGAGGGCGAGCCGGAGCGGGTGGGCGAGGCCGTGGCCAAGCTCAACCTGCAGTATGCCGTGCTGACCTCGGTCAACCGGGACGATCTGAAGGACGGTGGTTCGCGCATCTTCGCGCGCACCATCGAGGAGATCCGCCGGCGGCTGCCCGACTGCCGCGTCGAGGTGCTGATTCCCGACTTCAAGGGTGACGAGGCGGCGCTGGCCACGGTCCTCGCCGCGCGGCCGGCGGTGCTCAACCACAATCTCGAGACCGTCCGCCGCCTGTCGAAGCCGGTCCACCCGCAGGCCAACTTCGACCGCAGTCTGAAGCTGTTCCGAGCGGCTGCGCGCCTGGCGCCGGAGATTCCGCGCAAGACCGGGTTCATGGTGGGCCATGGCGAGACCTGGGACGAGTGCCTCGAGCTGATGCAGGAGGCCTACGACGCCGGCGTGCGCATCATGACCATTGGGCAGTACCTGCGCCCGAGCCAGCAGCATCTGGCGGTGACGCGCTACTGGACACCCGCCGAGTTCAACGATCTCCGCGACGCCGGACGCGCCATGGGCTACGAGCACGTCGAGGCCGGTCCGCTGGTCCGCAGCAGCTACCACGCCCGCGAACAGGCCATCGCCGCCGGGTCGCTGGGGTGACGCGAAGAGGCCGGATATGAGCGCCAAGCGTCTCGGGTGGTGGTGCTGGCTGCTGCTGGTGGTGCCCTTGGCCGCCGCGCCCGATCCGGTCAAGGTGACCGCCACCGTCGAGCCGGCCACGGCGCATCCGGGCGAGGTGGCGGTGCTGCAGATGACCGCCGCCATCGCGGCGGGCTACCACCTCTACGGCACCAGGCTGCCGGCCGAAGGCCCGGTGCCGACCCGCTTCGCCCCGGCGCCTGGTCTGGCCGCGTTGGGTGACCTGCGCGAGCCGACGCCGCTGAGCAAGTTCGACGAGGGCTTCAACGTACCGGTGACGATCCACGAGGGCACGGTGGCCTTCCGCCAGCCCTTTCGCGTGCCGACGGGCGCCAAGCCTGGGCCGTTGGTGCTGGCGGGTGAGCTGAAGTACCAGGCCTGCACGAACCGATCGTGTCTGCGCCCGGCGCGGCAGCCGGTCAAGGCGACCGTCACCGTCGCCGCCGGGCCGGTGCGGGCGGCGTACCGTGATCCGCCCGCGGACAGCCCGCCGGCCTCAGCGGGGCCGGTCGCGGCAGCGCCGCCGCCCGTGGCGCCGGCCGCCTCGGTGGCCGACCGCGCCCGGGCTCAGGGGCTGCCGACATTCCTGTTGGTCGCCTTCCTCGCCGGTCTCGCGGCGCTACTCACGCCCTGCGTGTTCCCGATGGTGCCCATCACCGTCAGCTACTTCACCAAGCAGGCGGGTGACAACCCACGCCGCCGCGTGGCGCTGGCGGTGTCCTACGGCCTCGGCATCATGGTCACCTACACGACGCTGGGGCTGGTGCTGGCGGCCACGCTGGGCGCCGGCGGGGCGCAGCGGCTGGCGGCCAACCCGTGGCTGAACCTGTTCATTGCGGCGCTGTTCGGCTTCTTCGCGCTGAGCCTGTTCGGCGCGTTCGAGCTGCGGCTGCCGAGCGGCGTGGTGAACTTCGCCGACCGGCGGAGCGAGCTGGGCGGCTACCTCGGCGCGCTGTTCATGGGCCTGACGCTGACCCTCGCCGCGTTCACCTGCACGGTGCAGTTCGTCGGCGGCGTGCTGGTCTGGGCGGCCAATGGTCAGTGGCTGTGGCCGATCCTCGGCATGTTGGCGTTCAGCCTCGCGTTCGCGCTGCCGTTCGTGCTCCTGGCGCTGTTCCCGCAGTACCTGGCGGCGCTGCCGCGGTCCGGTGGCTGGCTGGAGACCACCAAGGTGGTGCTCGGCTGGATTGAGCTGGGCGCCGCGGTCAAGTTCATCTCCAACGCCGACCTGGTCTGGCGTTGGCTGGTCTTCACGCGCGAACTGGTCCTGGCGCTGTGGGCGGTCTGCGCGCTGCTGAGTGCGCTGTACCTGGCCGGCTGGCTGCCCATGGGTCACGCCAGCCCGGCCGCGCGGCCGAGTCGCAGGCGCTGGCTGGCGGTGGGCGCGTTCGGTCTGTTGAGCCTGTGGTTCCTCTGGGGCCTGACCGGCGCGAAGCTGACGGCCCTGGTCGAGTCGCTGTTGCCGCCGAGCGATTACCGCCGCGGCGCGGCCGCGGGTGGCGGCGAGTGGCTCGAGGATCTCGATGCCGCCCTGCAGCAGGCGGCGGCCACGCGGCGGCTGGTGTTCGTCGACTTCACCGGCGTGACCTGCACCAACTGCCGCTGGATGGAGCAGAATCTGTTCCCGCGCGCGGCGGTGGCCGCGCGACTGGCGCGCCTGGTCCGGGTGCGCCTGTACACCGACACCGGTCCGCTCCAGCAGCAGTACCGTGACCTGCAAGTGCAGCGGTTCCAGACCGCCGCGCTGCCCTTCTATGCCATACTGCGCGCCGACGGCACCGCCGTGGCCACCTTCGACGGACTGACGCGCGACGAGGCCGCCTTCGTGGCCTTCCTCGACCAAGCGCGCTGATCAGCGGCGCGGCCCCTCACCAAGCACCAGAGTACCAAATCGGCGCACGAAGTTGCCGGTGTGGAGGGCGCGGATCGCTCGGCGGTGCGGTAGAATGCAGCGCGGGCTGGAGGCGGCGTCTCGGGCCCGAACAAGGAGGCTGTTCGATGGCTGATTTGGCCGCGCTGCAAGAAGCGGTGATCAAGGGTAGCCTGGACGAGGCCACTCGCTTGACCCAGGCGGCGCTCGACGAGGGCGTGGCGCCGGGCCAGATTGTGAACGACGGTCTGGTGCCGGGGATGCTGGTCGTCGGCGAGAAGTTCAAGAACAACGAGTTCTACGTGCCGGAGGTCCTGATCGCGGCGCGGGCGATGAAGGGCGCGATGGCGCTCGTTCAGCCGCACCTGAAGGAAGGCGATCTGAAGCCGCTGGCGACGGTGGCCATCGGGACGGTGCAGGGCGACCTGCACGACATCGGCAAGAACCTGGTCGCGATGATGCTGGAGGGTGCCGGCTTCAAGATCGTCGACCTGGGCGTCGACGTCTCGCCGGAGAAGTACATCGACGCCGTGCAGAACCAGGGCGCGACGGTGATCGCGCTGTCGGCGCTGCTGACCACCACGATGCCGAGCATCGCCAAGACCATCGAAGCGCTGAAGGCCGCCGGCCTGCGTGAGAAGGTCACGGTGATCATCGGCGGTGCGCCGGTGACCGAAGCCTACAAGCAGGAGATTGGTGCCGACCTGTACGCCCCGGACGCGGGGAGCGCGGTCGAAACCCTGAAGGCCAAGGTGGCCTGACGGCCATTGTTCGGTGGCCGGCGTCCCTCGCGTCGGCCTGAACACGAAGCCTGAGAGACCGACCGCAGTCGGGGCCATCCATGGGGTCCCGACCCGGTAGGTATTGCCTGATCCGGCCCGGCGCCGCCCGGCGGCGCCGGGCTTTCCTTTGCGTTGGCGGGTGGGAATCGAGCGGACGGCCGGGGTGACCGGGCGTCGAGGAGAACGGGCATGGCCCAGACGCGTCGCGACCTGTTGCTGGCGGCCCTCCGTGGCGAGCCGACCGAGCGCACCCCGTGGGTGCCGTACGTCGGCTGTCACGGCGGTGCGCTGACCGGCAAGACCGCCGCGGAGTACCTCCGCGACGCCGACGCCATCGCTTACGGCGTCACCGCCGCCGCGCAGCGCTACCGCGCCGACGGCTTGCCGGTGGTCTTCGACCTGCAGGTGGAAGCCGAGGCGCTCGGCTGCGCCCTGACCTGGTCGGAGGACAATCCGCCGGCGGTCACCTCGCACCCGCTGAGCGAAGGCCTGGCCCTGACCGCGCTGCCCCGGCTGACCCCCGAGTCCGGCCGCTTCCCCGTGGTCCTGGCGGCCATGCGCCAGGCGCGCGCCCAGGTCGGCGACGAGGTCGCGCTGTTCGGCCTGCTCACCGGCCCGTTCACGCTGGCGCTGCACCTGCTCGGTCCGAGCATCTTCATGCGCATGTTCGACGCGCCCGACGAAGTCACCGAGTTGATGGACTGCTGCCGACAGGTGGGCGAGCAGGTCGCCGACTGGTACCTGGCGGCCGGCTGCGACGTGATTGCGGTGGTCGACCCGATGACCAGCCAGATCTCGCCGGAGCACTTCCGGCAGTTCGTCACGCCGCCGGCTGCGGCCATCTTCGGCGGCTTGCGCGCTCGCGGCGTGCCCAGCGCGTTCTTCGTCTGCGGCGACGCCCAGCGCAACGTGGAGAAGATGTGCGAGTCCGGGCCGGCGGCGGTGTTTGTCGATGAGCAACTCGACCTGGCCTGGGTCGGCGAGATCGCCCGGCGGCACGGCCTGGCCTTTGGCGGCAACATCCCGCTGACCACCGTCATGCTGTTCGGCAGTCCGGACGACAACCGGCGCGCGGCGCGGCACTGTTTGGACCTGGGCGGCAGCCCGGGCTTCATTCTGGCGCCGGGCTGCGACATCCCCTACGCCGTGCCGCCGGAGAACCTCGCGGCCATCGCCGAGGTGGTCCACGGCGAACACAGTGGGCAGGTGGCCGCCGGCGAGTCGGTGCGGATCGAGTTCGAGTTGCCCGACTACGCGCGGCCGGACGTGGTCCGCATCGACATCATCACGCTCGACTCGGCGGCCTGCGCGCCGTGCCAGTACATGGTCGAGGCCGTCGAGCAGGCGATCCCCGATTTCGCCGGCCGCGTGGAGTGGGTCGAGCACAAGCTGAAGACGCCGGCCACCGTCGGCCTGATGGGCGCGCTGAACGTGACCTCGATCCCCTCGATCGCCATCGATGGCGAGGTGAAGTTCCACAGCCTGATCCCCGAGCTGCCGACGCTGAAGGCGGCCATCGCCGAGAAGCTGGCGGCCAAGGGGCTGGCCTGAGGATCCGGGTCCATGGTTGCAGATCCGGAGGCTGCCTCCGGATCTGCAACGTTCCGTCTGCCTGGCTTGGTCGTGCCCGCCGGCCACCGGGCCTTGTCCGGGCGGCGCGGACTCCGGAAGGATGGCGGGCCGCCACGGCCAAACCAGTCGCTGCGCCCGCGGCGCGTCAAGGAGCCGATCCCGATGCGATACGTCATGTTCTCGAAGCACCTGCAGGAGTGGCCGCTGGACAAGGCCGCCGCGGTGGTGAAGTCGCTCGGCTTTGACGGTCTCGACCTGACCGTCCGCACCGGCGGGTACGTGCTGCCCGAGAACGTGGCCGCTGACCTGAAGCCGGCGATCAAGGTCATCCAGGACGCCGGGCTGACCGTGCCGATGTTCACCACCGGCATCGTCGACCTCGAGACCGACCACAGCGAGGCCGTCATCGCCGGCGCGGCCGAGGTGGGCACCAAGGAGCTGAAGCTCGGGTACTACACCTACCGCCAGTTCGGCGAGTTCCGCGCCGCGCTCGACCTGTGCAAGGCCAAGCTCGAGGGCATCGCGGCGGCGGCCGCCAAGTACGGCGTGCGCTGCAACCTGCACATTCACTCCAACAACTTCGTGACCGCCAATCCCGCGATGGTCTGGTGGCTGCTGGAAGGGACCGACCCGAGCACGCTGGGCGCCTACATCGACCCGGGCCACATGGTCATCGAAGGCGGCAAGGACGTCTGGCGGCAGGGCCTGGAGCTGCTCGGGCCGCGGACCAACCTGATGGCGGTCAAGTCGATGGCCTGGACCTTCGACGCCGACGGTGGCCGCAACGGCGCCTGGCGCGACCGCATGTTCCCGCTGCACCGCGGCATGGTCGACTGGGTCAGGGTCTGGCAGTGCCTCAACCAGATCGGCTTCGACGGTGTCGTCTCGCTGCACAGCGAGTACCAGGGCGGCCATAGCTGGCGCGACCTGACCGTGCAGGAGCTGGTCGACCAGACCCGCGAGGATTTCGCCTGGCTCAAGGCCTGCCGCGAGAAGGCGCTCGCGGGGTAGCCTGGCGGCGGGGCGGTCAGTCGGCGACGGCATCGGACGGGCGACGTACGGCCAAACGGGAGTCCGCGGATGCTCTATACCGCCACGTACCGTCGTGCCAGCACGGTGGCCGTGGTCACCGGTCTGCTGCATGTGTTCCTGGCGGCCATGCAGCGGACCGGCAAACCACCGTTGCCGAAGCCCTGGCTGTTCCGCGGCGAGCTGGCGCAACCGCTGCTGTTCCGCGACTGCCTGCTGACGCTCCGCGACGTGGTGGACGCGCGCTTCTACCGGCCGGACCTGTGGCGGCTGCTCGATCCGGTGGTCACCTGCGCGCCCGACTGGGTGCGGCTGGAGTGTTTCTCCAGTTGCGCCGGTGTCTACGCGCGGGCCGATCTCAGCCCGGACACTTTCCACGAAGGCGAGCTGGGCAGCGAGGGCACCACCAACGTCGACTTCGGGCCGGACTTCTGCGCCCACCTCAGCGGCTTGCGGCCGGGCAAACGGGCCGCGTTCGAGGTGGGCGAGGACTCCGTCACGCTGGAGACCGCGGCCGGCAGCGCGGTGGAGCACCAAGTGGAGCTGCCCGAGCGCTGGGTACGCGGGTTCCTCCAGGTGCAGGCGCTGCAGCGGGCCGCCACGCCGTTCTGCGAGCTGAACAAGGTGCAGGCCCGGCTGCTGCTCGATGGACTCCCGGCCAACCAGCCCGGCGGCCAGACCCTCTACCTGACGCCGGCAGGCAAGCTCACCGCGGCGCGCAGCGCGGCGGCGGCGGGCACGGCGGTCAACAGTGTGCACCGCCTGCGGCTGCTGAGGCGCCTGTCGCCGCAGGTCGAGCGGCTGCGCGTCTGGGCGGTCGGCGACGGTGGGCCGACCTTCTGGGTGGCCGAGTCGCGGGCGGCACGCGTCACGATGGGCCTGTCGAGCCAGGCGGCGCAAGGGTTCTCAGGTGACGGCGAGGCCCTGCGCAGCGCGCGGCGGCCGCTCGACGAGCTGCAGGTGGCCTATGGCCGGCATCTGGTGGCGGCCGGGCAACGCTTCACCACCGCCGAGCTGGCCCAGGCGATGGATGCCGACCTGGGCGTGGCGGGCCAACTGGTCGACCTGCTCAGCGAGCAGGGCCTGCTCGGCTATGACCTGCCCGAGGACCGCTTCTACCCGCGCGATCTGCCCTATGTGGCGGGCACGGACTTCGCGGTGCAGCCGCGTGACACGCACTCGCGGCGCCTGCTCAGCGAGGGCCGCATCGAGCTGGAAGGGCGCGAGGCGACCGCGGCGGGGACGCGGTATGTGGGTTGGGTGCAGGGCGATACGGCCACCTACCGCGTGAGCGCGCAGGTGGCGCCGGATGGGCGACTGCTGGACGGCGACTGCACCTGCCAGTGGGTGCTCGCGCACGGCCTGGGTCGCGGCCCGTGCAAGCACATCCTGGCCCTGCGGTTGGCGGGAGAGGGAGATGAGCGAGGGGCCTGAACAGCGGGTGGCGTTCTGGCGGACGGCGATTGAGCACGGTGAGCAGCCGCGCGTGCAGGCCTTGGCGCTCAACCTGGACGAGTCCGCGCGTGTGGCCTTGCGCAAGGCCCTGCTGCCGTGGCTGCGCGAGCAGCGCAAGGAGTGGCTGCGGGTGGCGAACCCGCGCTACAACTGGAACGACCCGGCGGAGCAGCATCGCCAGCAGAAGGAGAACCAGCGCCTGGGTCCGGCTTACACCGCGTCGCTCCGAGCGGCGCGGCTGGCGGTGGCGGCGTTCGGCACCCAGCGTGATGTCGAGGCGGCCCTGTTCGGCCGCGCTGCGAGTGGTTGGTGGCTCGGCGGCTGGGACCCGGACCAGGCGGTGACCGAGAATGCCTGGTACCGCCTGGGCCAGGTGCTGCTGAGCCGCGAGGAGCCGTGGCGCGACGAGGTGCTCCTGCGGCTGCTGCGCATCGACGGCGAGGAGTTCTGGACCGAGGGTCGGGCGACCGGGGTGTTTGCCTTCGGGCGGACGCTGCTGGCCGTATCGCGTCTGCCGGCGGCCGACCTGTTGCCGGCGCTGGGCCGCCTGGCGCGCCAGACCGGCCTGGCGCTGCTGAACTGGCGCGACCCGCTCGACGCGCGGCTGGCCTGGGCGGCCCTGGAGGCGCGCGACGACCCGCCGGTGGAGACCCAGAGCAACGTCACCGACCTTGCTGCCCGGCTGAGCGAGGCGCTGTCGGCCGGCCGGTTCGAGCGCGGGCCGCTGCTCGATCTGCTCTTGCGCCGCCTGGCCGAAGCCGACAAGCCGCCACGGGCGAGTTTCTGGGCGCACCTGATCGACGCGCTGAAGCCGACCGACTCGGAGTGGTCGGCCCGCCGCGACACCGTGCTCGATCTGCTCTCGGCGGCCACGCCCGCCGCGGCGACGCTCGGGCAGACCCAGGCGCGGGCCTTGCTGGCCGGCGGGCAGGTCGCCGCGGAGGAGCTGCTGCCCTTGCTGGGTCCGGCTACAGCGGCCACGGCGGTTGGCGTGGCCAAGGGCGCCGTGGCGTTGCTGAAGCAAGTGGCGAAGCGCGACTCGTCGGTGCGCGCAGCGGCGTTGGAGCAGGCCCTGGGGGCGCTGACGCATCCCAAGCCGGCCGTCCAGGATGCCGTCCTGTCCTGGCTGGAAGCCGAGCCGTGGTGGCGGTCCGACGAGGGCCTGCGAGCTCAAGTGAGCGAGGTCGCCGCGCTGGCCGAGGCCACGGTAGCCGGGCGGCTGCGCGCGCTGCTGCCGGCCGCCGCCGTACCCGCAGCCGAGCCGACGGCGGCGCCGGAAGCCGCTGACGTGGCCGGCCTGCGGGAACGTCTGGCCGACGAGCTGTCGACCGAGGGCGAGCCGTTGCGGCGAGCCTGGCTGACGGCGGCGCTGGCGGCGGTGGACGGCGACGGCCCGGTACCCGAGGCCCGGTACACGTTCGCCGAGCGCTGGCGTGAGGGGCCGGCCTTCGAGCCGGCGGCGACGGCCGAGGAGGCTGTCCGCATCCTCTTGCGGCCCGACCGGCTCCGGCCCGAGAACTTCGAGCGCGTCCTGGCGGCAACGAGCCTGCCGCTCGACGAGACCGAGCGCGGTCACCTCCAGCGCCTGGTCAAGCCGGCGCTGGACGACGGCACGGTGGCGCGCCTGGTCGACGTGTGGCTCGGCGGGGTGACGCAGTTGCCGCCCAAGCGGCGTGACGCCTACCGTGGTGACGCCGACTCGCGGATCGAGGCCCTGGCCGAGTCGTTCCGGCAGGGCCATGGCGGGTTGCCGTTCGGAACGCCGACCCAGGCCGCCGGCTGGCTGGCGCCCGAAGTGCTGGCGGAGCGGCTCGACCGGTGCCGCGACATCACCGGCTGGCGACAGTTCGAGCTGGCTTGCGCGCTCTACCGCCTGCCACCGGACCCGCCGGCGCGGGCGGAGTTGTGGGACCACTTGGCCAAGGGCCTGCGGCGCTTCGCCGAGCCGGTACAACTGGCCCTGCGCGTGGCCTTGGCGCCGAGTGACGATGGTGGCGAGGCCGGCGGCGTGCTGCGCCGGCTGCGCTCGGCGCTGACCGCCGGGGCCGGCGACAGTCCGTCGGCCCAACTGGCGCGGCTGGTCCATCTGGCGGGCAAGCAGGTCGCGGCCTTGCGGCTGGCCTGTGCCGCGGCGCGTTGCCGCTGGGGCGCCGATTCGGAGCCGCTCCTGCCGTACCGCCGCAAGCTGTACGTGAACCGCCACGGCGGGCTGTACCACATCCTGCCGCCAGACGCGTTGTTGGTCGAGCAGACCTACTGGTGGGCGGTCTCGCCGCGCTGTTTCGAGTGGCCGGGCGGCATGGCCGCCGCGCTGGCCGTTTCATTGGGCCAAGACGATGTGAACGACTGGCGGTACGGCCGCGGCATGGGCTTCCTGGAACACCTGGCCGGCTGGCACGACCTGCGCTGCGACTTCACGCCGGTGCTGGAGCGGCTGGTCGAGCTGTGCGAGCACGGCGACAAGGTGGTCCGGGCGGAAGTGGTCGAGTTGCTCGTGGCCGCGCTGTCCGACGGGCGCCTGCGCACCGGCGCCCTGACCGACGCCTTGGCGGGCCGAATGCTGGTCCGCGAAGGCAAGCCGCGCCTGCTGATCGGCACGCTGAGCCGCCTGGCCGAGGAGTCGCCGGCTGGCCGCGAAGTGGCGGCGGCAGCCGCCGAGACCGCGTTGGCCGGCGACTTGTCCGACGGCACGGCCAGCAACGCGCTGCTGGAGGGCCTGCTCGCCTGGCGCACCGCGGCCGGCCGGGCCATCGAGAACGCCGCGGCGCGGGCGGCGCTGGAGAAGCGGGCGGCCGGCGCCAAGGGCAGCCGTGCGACGCAGTTGGCCAAGCAGGCCCTGGCGCTCACTCCGCTGGCCGGCGTGGCCACTGCGCAGCAGGTCTGCGCGGCGCACGATGTGGAAGCGATGCTGGCGTCGGGGCGCGCTTGACGGGCTGGGGAAGACCATGGACACGACCGTCGAGGAGCAAGCCGGGCGCTGGCAGATGGTGGTGGAGGCCGGCGACCTGGAGGGTGTCGAGCGCTTGGCGCACGACCTGGAGCCGGAGGCGCGGGCGGCGCTACGGAAGGCGCTCCTGCCCTGGCTGCAGGAGCGGCGCCGGGAAGACACCGAAGTGCTGGTGCCACCGGCGCAGGTGACCGAGGCAGAGGACCTGGCGCGGCTGGTCGAGGAACTGCGACAGACTGCGACCGCGAGCTACCTCCGCTTGTGCGCGGCCCGGCTGGCCATCACGGCCCTGGGCACGCGGCGCGAGGTGGACGCGGCGCTGTTTGGCAACGTGCCGCGGCTGAGCCTGGCCAACCTAGCAGCCAGCGACCCGGAGCGAGAGAGCATCTGGTACCGTGCGGGGATGCTGCTGCTCGGCCGCGCGGAGGAGTGGCGCGACACGGTGCTGTTGCGCATCCTGGGGGTGAAGGGCGCCGAAGGCTGGTTCGAGCACCGGAGCGGGGCGGCTCTACGGCTGGGCCTGGACCTGCTCCATCGACAGGTCATGCCGAGTGAGGTGCTGTTGCCGCCGCTGGCGCGGTTGGTGCGCACTGTGGGCTGCCGCGCGCTGGACTGGCAGGACCCGGCCGAGGTCGAGATCGGGCTGGCGTGCCTGGCGTCCCGCGAGGAGCCTGCCCTGGAGACCCACTGGTGGACCGAGCAAGTGGCTCACTTCCTGGACGAGGCCGTGGCGGCGGGCTGCGTGGCCCGTGGCGAGCTGCTCGACCTGCTGCTGGCGCGGCTGGCCGAGGCGAGGAAGCCGCCGCGGGCGAGCTGGTGGGCCAACCTCGTCGACCACTTGCAGCCGACCCACGAGGACTGGGCGTCCCGGACGGAGATGGCCCTCGACCTGCTGACGGGTGGCACGCCGCCGGCCGCCACGCTGGGCCTGGCGGCGGCGCGGCAGCTGCTGGCTGGCGGCGGGCTCAGCGACGAGCAGGTGTTGCCGCTGCTGGGTACCCCGGTGGCGTCGGGCGGCATCGGCGTGGCCAAGAGCGCGGTGGCGCTTCTCCGACAGATCGCCAAGCGCACGCCGGAGTTGCGCGCGGCGGCCCTGGAGCAGGCTCTGAGTGCCCTGACGCATCCCAAACCGGCGGTGGCCGAGACGGTGCTGGCCTGGCTCGAGGCCGAGTCCTGGTGGCGTGACGAGGAGCCGCTGCGCGGCGCCGTCGCGGCCCTGATCGACGCGGCGCCGGAGGTGGTCGGCGGCCGACTGCGCGGGCTGCTGCCGAGCGCGGCGCCCGCCGTTCCCGAGCCAGGCGTGTCCCCGGCCGAGACCGACGAGCTGCACGCCCGACTGACCGCAGAGCTGGCCGCGGAGGCGCAACCGGCGCGGCGCGCCTGGCTGACCAGCGCCCTGGCCGCGCTGGCCGGCGACGGCCCGGTGCCCGAACCGCGACTCACCCACTCCGAGCGGTGGCGCACCGAGCCGCCCTTGGCGCTGCCGCAGACCGCAGAACAGGTGGCGCGGCTGCTGTTGCGGCCGGAGGCGCTGTACGAGCAACGCGAGGTGCTCGAGCAAGTCCTGGCCGGTCTGCGGCGGCCGGTGACCGACGGCGAGCGGTCGCACCTGCGCCGGCTGATCGACGCCGCGCTGCGCGACAAGGTGGTCGCCAGGCTGGCCGAAGCCTGGATCGGCGAGGTGCCACCGGTCGACCCGGACACTTGGGGCGGTTGGCGGAACGCGCTGCTGGCCCGCGTCGATGCCGCGGTGGAGGCGCTCCGCGCGGGTGACCACGAGCTGCCGCTGTGTACGCCGACCCACACCGGTGGTTGGCTGGACCCGCTGGTGCTGGCGGACCGCCTGTCGCGGCGAGCGACGATCAGCGGCTGGACGCAGTTCGAGCTGGCCGCCGCACTGTTTCGCGTGCCACTGGACCACGCGGCCCGCACGATGGCTTGGCCGACGGTCAGCGGCACGCTGCCACGCTGGCCGGAACCAGTGCGGCTGGCCCTGATGCTGGCGCTGGATCCGGCTGGAACCGAGGTCGAAGCCCTGACGCCCGGCCTCGGCCGGCTGGTGGAGCTGGTACAGGACGACCCGAGCGCGCACCACCTGCCGTCTGCGGCGGCGCGGTGCCGGCTGGGGGCGGTGCCGGTGCCTTGCCTGGAGTCGGCTGCCGCCCTGACCAGCGCGTCCGGGCTCAACCCGCCCGACTACCCGCTGGTCAGCGGCACCCCGTGGTTCGACCTGGCGCAGTCGATGTACGCCTGGCCGGCCGGCGCCGAGGAGCTCTGCCGGAGGGCACTCACTTTCCCCGTTCGGCCTCGCGGCGAGCCGACGCCGGCCCCGTGGGTGAGCGGCCGGATCGGCGACCTGATGGCCGCAAGCGCTGACCTGGCGCCGCTGCTGCCCGGTATCTGCGGGGCGGCCGAGCGTAGCGAGCCAGCGGTCCGAGCCGCCGCCGCCGAGCTGATGGCGGCCGGCCTGACCGATGGTCGGCTGCGGAGCGCCGCGGTGGTCGAGCCGATCGTGGCCCGCATGGTGGCGGCAGACGGCAAGCCGCGCCTGCTGGTTGGCTTGTTGTCGCGACTCGCCGACGAGTCGGCCGCCGGCCGCGAGCTGGCCGCGAACTGCGCCGAACAGGCGCTGGCCGGCGGCCTGAGCGGCGGTGCCGCCACCGCCGTGCTAGAGCCGCTGGTCGCCTGGCGCACCGCGGCCGGCCGGGCCATCGCAGACGCGTCGGCCCGGACCGCGCTGGAGAAGCTCTCGGCCGGGGCCAAGGGCAGCCGGTCGACGCAACTGGCCAAGCAGGCCCTGGCGCTGTCGGCCACCCCAGGCCGACCCACCGCCGAGCAGGTATGCGCCGCACACGATGTGTGTGCGATGCTGGCCGCGGGGCTGGCTTGAGACATAATGGGGTCAGCATAGTGGGGTCACAGCATAATGGGGTCACATAATGGGGTCAGGTGCGATTTGCGCGCAAATCGCACCTGACCCCATTATGTGACCCCACTATGCTGCGAGGCACAACCGGAGCGGCCGGAGATGGGTTTTTGGGGGCTGCTAGGACGGCGGCCGGCCGCATCAGTACGGCTGGATTTCCTGCACCAGCGGCAGCACGGTCATCGTCGGAATGACCAGGTGCGCGGGCAGTTCGCACACGTTGGCCACCACTTCGCCCAGCTCGTCGGCCTGGGTCATCTTGGCCCGGACATCGTCCGGCTGCGGCGCCCAGCCGAGGGCCGCGGTGAAGTCGGTATCGCCCCACGACGGCGTCAGGCAGGTCACGCGGACGCCGTGGCCGCGCAGCTCGACGTACAGGTGCTTCGAGAAGTGCAGCAGGCCGGCCTTGGCCGCGCCGTAGATGGTGAAGCCTGGCCAGGCCTGGCTGTCGCAGATGCTCGACACGTTGATCATCGTGCCGCTGCCTTGCTGGATCATCACCGGGGCCACGCGCTGGCAGCCGAGGATGGCGCCGGTCAGGTTGACCTCCAGGCAGGTGCGGATGTCCTGCTCGTCCAGCTCCACCAACGGCGCGATCTTGACGCCGGCGCCGGCGTTGTTGACCAGAACGTCGATGCGGCCCGCCGCGGCCGTGACCGTGGCCACCACGCGGTCCCAGTCGGCGGCCGAGGTGACGTCGGCGACGATGGCCTCGGCGCCCAGTGCGGCCGCCACCGCGGCCAGTTTGTCGGCGCGGCGGGCGGTGATGAACACCTGTGCGCCGCGCTGCCGTAGCACGCGCGCGATGCCGACGCCGTAGCCGGCCGAGGCACCGGTGACGATGGCGACAGCGCCGTTCAAATCCGTTGCGGTCATGTCCTACCTCCACTGTGCTGGCGCGCCCATGATAGCCCGCCGCCGGCCGGATGGCGAATCGGCCCTGGCGGCAGCGTTGCGGTGTGATACCGGTCCGTGGCCGCGGCACTGAGGTAATCGCGCTGTGGGCAACCCCAGCCGCACGAAAGGACAGCCCAATGGCTGACGCGACCAAAGAGCCGTGGATCCAGTGGGTGGCGATGACCACCGTCATCTTGGCCGTGTGCGCCTCCATTGCTTCGCTCAAGGCGGGCAGCTACTCGACCAAAGCGACGCTGACCACCACCGATGAGAACAACCGCTGGGCACACTTCCAGTCGAAGAGCATCAAGCAACACACCTGCGAGGTGCAGTTGGAGTTGCTGCGGTACCACCGCCTCGAGGCCCGGACACCCCAGGCGCAAGCGCACCTCGACCAGTCCATCGCCCGCTGCCAGGCCGACATTACCCGTTACGACCAGGAGAAGGGCGAGATCAAGGCGGATGCCGAGAAGCGCACCAAGGAAGAGGAGGTGTACAAGCGGCGCAACGCCAACATGTCGCTGGCGGTGATGCTGCTCCAGGTCGCCATCATGCTGTCGTCGGTGGCCGCCCTGGTCAAGCGGCAGGCGCTCTGGCTCATCGGCTTGGCGGTCGGCGCGGTCGGTCTGGTCTACATGATCAACGCGTTCGCGCTGCTGTTCTGACACGGCCACAGCCAGGCAGCCCGCCGCTTGGAGAGGCTCGCATGAACAGCGTGGCGGCATGGGGTCTGTTGGTCGGTGTCCTGGCGCTCCAGCCGGCTGGAGCCGAGGAAGCCTGCTTCGTCCTGCGCGACGGACTGCCGAACGCAGAGCGCAATCTGCGGCCGGGCAACTGGATGAACGCCGTCTGGCTCGGCGGCGCCGTGGCCGCCGGCGAGGGCGCCAGCAGCGCGGCCAAAGAGTGCCGCAACCAGACGATGAGCGCCATCCGCACCCTCTGGCCCGGTTCGAGCGGTGGGGTGCCGCAGGTCACCGGCGGGCGCGGCTCGTGGTGGGGCGCGTTCTGCGCGGCGCGGGGCCAGGCGGTGTTCGGCGAGCACCTGCCCGGTTCGCTGATGTTCTGCGACCTGGCCGGCGACGACGCGGGCACCGACGCCGAGGTGGCCGCCGCCATCGAGGGCGTCGTGCGCTCGGTGTGGGGGCGCGCGGGCATCACCGACCTGGTCTTCCTCTACCCGTTCCGGCCAGCCTGGCTGGAGGAGTACCGCCAGGGCCGCACGCCCGCGGTCATCGCGCAGCATGAGCGGGTGGCCGACCACTACGGCATCCCCAGCGTCAACCTCGGCCGCTACGTGGCGCGCAAGATCGTTGCCGGAGAGCTGACGGCCGAGCAGGTCAGCGCCGACGGCGTGCGCCCGACCGATCGGGGCCACGCGCTCTACGCCGAGGCGCTGAAGGCGTTCCTGACCGCGGCCAAGGCGGCGCAGCCGCCCGGCGCGACGCCCGCGCCGCGCCGACTGCCCAAACCGCTCACCGCGGCGCCGCTGGACCAGGGCCGGTGTGTGCCCTACGAGGTGGCGAAGCTCGACCGCGGCTGGCAGGTCGGGCAGGCGAGCCCGATTGAGCCGTTCCGCCATGTGGCGGTGAGCAACACCCCGGGTGCGACCATCGAGCTACGCGTGAAGGCCGACCAGATCGGCGTGTTCGAGGCGGCGGGCGCCGACACCGCCGACTGGGAATGCGCCGTGGACAACGGTCCGTGGCAGGCGCGACCGGCCGAGCCGCAAGTGCCGGCGACCGGCCTACGGCCAGCGGCGCGACGTCTGCTCGCCGGTCTGGACGCGACGGCCTGGCACCAGGTGCGGCTGCGCCTGGCGGCACCGGCGGGCGCGGCGCGGACGGCGCGGCTGGGCGTGTTGCTGGTCCATGGCGAGGTGGCCGACCCGTACGCGGGGCTGACTCCGCTGCAGCGCATGGACGCGCTGTACGCCGGTATGGACCCGCTGAAGTACACGCCGCCGGCCGACCGCTGGCCGCTGATCGGCAAGACGATGGCGCGGTTGCGCGAGGGCGGGCCGCTGAAGATGCTGTTCCTGGGCGACAGCATCATGAACCAGACCAGCCACTCCGGCTATGACCTGCTGCTCAAGCGGCTCTACCCGAAGGTGGACATCCAGCGGGTGACCTCGGTCCGGGGCTCCACCGGCTGCTGGTGGTACAAGGACGAGAACCGCATCGAGGAGTACGTGCTGAAGCACCAGCCGGATCTGCTGCTGATCGGCGGCATCAGCCAGCGCGATGATGTCGACAGCATCCGCGCTTGCATCCAGCAGGTCCGCGCGAAGCAGCAGCCAGAAATCCTGCTGCTCACGCCGGCGTTCGGGTTCGAGAAGTCGGCCCACATCGTCAACTGGACGTTCGGCATCAACCCGACCGGTAGCGACTACCGCGCCAAGCTGCTGCGCCTGGCCAGCGAGGAAAAGTGCGAGCTCGTCGACCTGACGGGGCCGTGGTGGCAGTACATCAAAGACTCGGGCAAGTGCTACGGCTGGTTCCGCGGCGACGCGGTCCACGCCAACGAGCGCGGCACGATGATCCTGGCACGCATCCTGGAGCAGTGGTTCCAGCCGAAGTAGCCCCAACGCCACGGACCCGGCCGACGAGCACCGCTCGGCGGCCGGGCCCGGGTCAGGGACGGGCTGACCGTCAGGGGACGGTGGTCAGCGGCGTCGACTGGTCGAACGTGAAGTCGCGCTGGCGGACCTTGTTGACCCACTTGGCATGGCCGTCCATGTAGGCGAAGTTGCCGCCCGAGTTGTGGCGGGCGTAGGCCGTGTTGGCCGAGTTGAAGCTGGTGATGTAGGCCTCATCGCGGAGCCGCTCGCAGTTGCCCTCGCCCAGCATGATCATCTCGGCGGTGGCGGTGATCTGGGCCAGCGCCTCGTGGCCGTAGATGCCCTGGAAGACCGTGCCCGCGTAGGGCAGCTTGACGATGTTCAGGCCGTAGCTGGTGGCGCCGAGCCGGGCGCGAACATTGGTCTCGGGCGGATGCGCCGGCGAGGTGCAGGTCGTGCCCTTGCCCGACGGGCAGACGAAGATCTGGGTGTTCTTGATGTACGGCCCGACCTTCTCTTCCCAGCCGTAGGCGTTCGTGCCGTCGTAGTAGGTCGGCATCGACTCGTCATAGTCCTGCGCGTACGACAGGCAGGCCAAAGCCATCTGCTTCAGGTTGCTGGAGCAACTGGACTGGCGGGCCTTCTCGCGGGCCTTGGCGAACACGGGGAACAGTATGGCGGCCAGAATCGCGATGATCGCGATCACGACCAACAGCTCGATCAGCGTGAAAGCACGACGACGCATAGCGGTATCTCCTGGCCAGTCCACAGACTGGCGGTGACCGTCGAACGGTCGGTGGTCGTAGGACGGCGCGAGGGGGCTTGTAGACGGTGGCCTGACACCGGCGCCAGCAGCGGCCGGACAAGCCTCGGGCACGAACGGCGACCGACAAATCGGCGCGGGCGCGCCTCACGACAAGACGGGATAGCCTCGGACGAGACAACGACGCGATTGGTACAATAGCGGGTCGCGGCCGGATCTGTCAAGGCGCGCCGAACCCCGCTCGCCGGCCGCCGGATCGCGGCCAGCGGCAGGTGGCTCCGGTCGCCTTGCCGAATGGCGCGCGTGGAGCGCCGCCACCATGAGCCAACCCGTATCTGAACGCCTCAGCCGTCCCGACAGCGCCGAACGGGGCGCGCCCGAGACGTTGGCGCCGCTGTTCGCGCCGGGTGAGACGCCGTCGCTGCCGGCCTGGACACAGCGACGTGCCGAACTGCTACGACGCTGGCAGGACCTGCTCGGGCGACCTTCGTTCGGCGAGTACGACCGCGCCGCCGAGGTCGTCGGCGCGGTGGACCAGCCGACTTGGCACGGCACGCTCTACCGGCAGCCGACGGGTCCCGACACGCGGCAGTTGGTGCTGCTGATGGAGCCGCGGCAGCCGGCCCTCCAGCCCCGGCCGGGCGCCGTGGTGCCGTTCTACCATCCCGACGCTATGGCGGGCCTGGACCTGAGCACGGGTGAACCACTGACCGAGCGGCCGGTGACCCAGTTCGGCCGGCACCTGGTGGAGCAAGGCTACGTGGTGGTCTGCCCCGAGGCGTTCCCGTTCAATACGGTGCCGGAGCCGGCGGAGAACGCGGGCTTCGCCTGGTGGCAGGCCGCCGCCGACCACCTGCGCGCCACGCAGCCGCAGTGGGCGGGCATCGCCAAGCTGGCCTGGGACACCAGCCGGGCGGTCGACCTGCTGCTGGCGCAACCCGATGTCGACGCGAGCCGGATTGTCGCCATGGGCCACTCGCTTGGCGGCAAGATGGCGTTCTACACCGCCGCGTTCGACGAGCGGATCGCCGCGATCATCGGCTCCGACTTCGGTCTCGGCTGGTCGTTCACCAACTGGGACGCACCGTGGTACCTGGGTGAGCGCATCGCGCAGCCCGGCTTCGACCTGGCCCATCACCAACTGCTGGCACTGTTGGCGCCGCGGGCGTTCCTGCTGCTCGGCGGCGAGGCCGACCGGCCGGCGAGCTGGCAGTACCTGCAGGCGGCGGCGCTGGTCTACCGGCTCCATGGCCGCGAACTGGCGCTCGGCTTCCACCACCATGGCGCCGGCCACGCGCCGACCGAGGAGTCCCTGCGGCTGGCCTACGCTTGGCTGGCCGAGCAGTTCGCCCGCTAGTCGCGACTCGCCGCGGCCGGCAGGACAGCGCGCCAGGCCGGCGTATGGCCGGCGTGGGAGTCGTCCAATGGTTCGCCGCCTGTCGCGTTGCGTCGTTGCTGTCTTGCTGCTGGTCGGCCCGGTCGCGGCGCGGCCGGTGTCCGGGCTGGTCTACCGTGACGCCAACGGCAACGGCCGCCACGATGCAGGCGAGGCCGGCCTGGCCGGCGTGTCGGTGACCGACGGACTGAGCTTCGCGCTCACCGGCGCCGACGGCCGCTACGCGCTGGACGCCCAGGTCGACCCCTTGCGCGGCGACCGGGCGGCGCCCATCGTCACCGTCTGCTGGCCGACCGGCGTCTGGCCCAGCACGTCGCGCTGGCGTGCGGTGACGCCCGAGAGCGACGCCACCGCAGCCGACTTCGGCTTGCGGCCGCAGGAG
The DNA here is from genome assembly GCA_964531735.1 of uncultured Fimbriimonadaceae bacterium. Classification (GTDB taxonomy): domain Bacteria; phylum Armatimonadota; class UBA10988; order UBA10988; family UBA10988; genus CAZHGD01. Next base: position 21,176 of record CAZHGD010000096.1, read on the forward strand.
CAGCGCCTGCCGTTCCGGTTCGTCCACGCCACCGACTGTCACGTGCCGCGCGCGGGCAAGGCCAAGTTCGCCGACTTCCGCGCCGAAGTGGCCCGCATCGCTAGGGAACAGGCCTTCTGTGTGCTGACCGGCGACAACGTCGACCTGTCGAACGCCCACCCGCTGGAGCAGGGACTGGCCGAGTGGGCTTACCTGACTGAGTGCCTGCGCGACTTCCCGGTGCCGTGGCTGGCCGTCACCGGCAACCACGACGTGGCCGGCGTACAGGCCAAGGTCGGCTGGGACAAGGCCGACCCGCGGTACGGCTATGGCCTCTATGATCAGCTCATCGGTCCGTTGCGCTGGTCGTTCGACTACGCTGGCGTGCACTTCGTGGGCGTCGACTTCAACACGCTGCTCAAGGGCAAGTGGCAGTGGGGCGTGCCGACAGCCGGTATCGACTGGCTGGAGCGCGACCTGGCCCGCGTGCCCGCCGGCACGCGGCGGTACCTGTTCGTCCATTACCCGCAGTCACCGGACCCGCGCTTCGGCAAGGTGCTGACCGAGGGCAAGCTGACCGGCATCATCTGCGGCCACGCGCACACCGACCGGGCCTTCAAGTACCAGGGCATACCGGCGCTGATCGGCGGCTCGGTCGCCCAGGTGTTCGAGGACAAGGACCGGCTGCCCGGCTACCGGCTGATCGAGGTGACGGCCGACGGCTATGACAGCTTCTACAAGGCTACCGGCCAGGCGCACGCCATCGCCATCGATGCGCCGCGGTTCAACCAGGCCCTGGCACCGGGCCAGCCGATCCGCGGCGGCTTCTACGACCCGGAGCGCCAGGTCACCAAGCTGACCGTGAGCTTCGGCGAGGTCAAGGCGGAGGTGCCGTTCGAGCGCGGCCGCCTGGCGTGTCGGTTCACCGCCCAACTCGACCTGAGCGGCCTGGCCGACGGCACCTACCCGATGGTGGTGACCGTCAGCGACGGCCAGCAGGAGCTGGGCGTCTGGAAGTACGCCTACAAGCTGGCCAAGCCGAAGGGCTGAGGCCGCCGGCGTGCGCGAACGGAGGGACCTGATGCTGTCGTTGCTCTACTGCTTGCCGCTGTTGCCGCTGGCCGTCGCCGCGGCGCCGGATCCGTCGCTCAAGCCGGTCGAGGATGTGGCCGGTCTGCCGCGGGTGCTGCTGATTGGTGACTCCATCTCCATGGGCTACACACTGCCCACCCGCAAGCTACTCGAGGGCAAGGCCAACGTCCACCGGGTACCCACCAACGGCGGCCCGACGACCAACGGCCTCAAGCACCTGGACGCGTGGCTGGGCCAAGCGAAGTGGGACGTCATCCACTTCAACTTCGGGCTGCACGATCTGCGCCTCGACGCGCAAGGCAAACACCAGGTCGAACTGCCCGACTATGGCCGGAACCTGCGCACGCTGGCCGAGAAGATGCTGGCTACGCGCGCCAAAGTGATCTGGTGTACCACCACCCCGGTGCCCGCAGGCAACCTGAAGCCGCCGCGCCGGAACGCCGACGTACTGGCCTACAACGAGGCCGCGGTGAAGGCCCTCGACGGGCTCGACCTGGCGGTTGACGACCTCTACGCCTTCGCACTGCCGAAGCTGGCGGAGATCCAGATCCAGGAGAACGTACACTTCAAGCCGGCTGGCTACAAGGTGCTGGCCGAGCAGGTCGCGCGCAGCATCCGCGCGGCCCTGGAGTAGCCGTGGCCGGCGCGGCGCGGCGCGCCGCAACCCGATGGCGAGGTGGCCCATGATCTCCTACCACTGCCCTCACTGCAACGCCCCGATCGAGGTGCCCGAGAGCGCGGCGAACACCCGTCACGTGTGCCGGTCGTGCGGGCAAGGCAGCCTGGTGCCTGGTCCCGCGGTGACGCACGGCAGCGGCCGGCCGCTGCGACCGTCGCGGCGCACCGTGTTCCGGCGGCGGCAACCGGTGGTCGACGGTGACGACTTGGTCGATGCGGCCACTTGCGGCTGCTGCCTGCTGAGCTGCCTCGACTTCGGCTGCTCGACGGTGGCCGTCATCTGGCTCGTCGGTCTGGGCGTCAGCCGCTTGGCGAGCCACCTGGCCGGCGTCTCGGCCGGCGGCGGGCTGGTGGCAGCCTGGCCGCTGCTGTTGGCAGTGGCGCTGGTGGCGCGCGTCGGCTGGGCCTGCAGCGCCCGCGACTCGCGCTGGAGTTGAGGAACGGTTGTCATGCCCGACCATTTGACCATCCAGACCGACCGCAGCCTGGGTCGCATCGCGCCCGAGGTCTACGGGCACTTCATCGAGCACCTGGGCCACTGCATCTACGACGGCCTCTGGGTCGGGCCTGAATCGCCGATTCCGAACATCGAGGGCCTGCGCCTCGAGGCTGTCGAGGTGTTCAGGGCGGTGGGGGCGCCGGTGATCCGCTGGCCGGGCGGTTACTTCGCCGACTGCTACGACTGGCGCGACGGCCTCGGCCCGCGCGAACAGCGGCCGTTGCGGTTCCATGAGTGCAACCCGAACCAGGAAGAGCCGAACACCTTCGGCACGCACGAGTTCCTGCGCCTCTGCGAGCTGGTGGGCGCCGAGGCCAACTTGTGCGCCAACACCGCCTGGCTCACCGCGCAAGACGCCATGAACTGGGTCGAGTACACCAACAGCGCCGGCCGGACCTCGCAGGCGGAGCTGCGCCGGCAGAACGGGCGCGAGTCGCCCTGGGGCGTGCGCTACTGGGCCATCGGCAACGAGTCCTACTGGCTGCACCGGCCGCAGGACTACGTGCAGCGCTACCTGCTCTGGCGCAAGTTCATGCGCCGCGTCGACCCGAGCATTCAGTGCATCGCCAGCCTGGTCGAGCCGACCTGGCATCCGCAGCCGTTCGCGCCGCTGGACGATTGGCTCCAACAGGTCCTGGCCGGCATTCGCGGCGAGATGGAGCTGGCCAGTCTGCACCTGTACTCGGGCGGCGGCTCGGGCGACGAGTTCACCGAGGCGGACTACTGGGCCGGCCTGGTGAGCATCGACCAGCGCAACCGGCAGCGTATCGAGTGCTTCCTGGGCGCGGTCGACGCCTACCTGGGCCACCAGCAGGTGAAGTTGGCCCTGGACGAGTGGGGCCTGTGGCACCCCGGCGCTACGATGACCAACAACTGCGAGCAGCCATGCACGCTGCGCGACGGGCTGTTCGCCGCGCGCTACTTCCATCTCTTGCAGCGCTATCCCGACCGCATCGGCCTGGCCACCATCGCCCAGACGGTGAACATCCTGCACGCCCTGCTGCGCACGGACGGCGAGCGCACCTTCCGCACGCCGACCCATCACGTCTTCGCCATGTTCCGTGGCCACCAGGGCGGTCGCGCGTTGCCGTTGCTGCTCAGCTCACCCGTGCGCGAGGTGCCCGCGGACCAGCGCTGCACCACGCACACCGAGCTGGAGGTCATCACGGCCTCGGCCTCGCTCAACCAGGCCGGCGACGAGCTGCTGCTGACGCTGACCAACGCCGACCTGGCCACCAGCGCCACCTACCAGGTGACCTTCCAGGGCAGCTTCACGCCGCTCGCCGCCACGGCCGAGGTCCTGAGCGGCGACCCGCACGCCCAGAACACCTTCGACGCGCCGGACGCGGTGCGGCCGGTGGCGCGTGAGGTGGCGGTCAACGATGGCGTCCTGACGGTGGCCGTGCCGGCGTGCGGCGTGGTGGCGGTGACCGTGCGCGGCCGGTGAGGTGGGCGGCGCGTACGTCGCCTGCTCCGGGCACTGCAGGTCGGACATCGGTCAGGCGGCCTCATCCGGACTCTTTTGTTGCCGCGCCGGGAGGAGTGTGGCCGGCCGTGCCAAACAGGCGAGCCAGCCGGTCGCCTCGGGGGCACGAGGAGGCTGACATGGAGTCGCAGAGTCGCGAGTCTGAGGCCGGCCAGGGGCGGTGGGTACGGTGGCGCCGGCGTTTCTGTAGCGCGGTCTTGCTGGTGGTCTGCGCGTCGGCGATGGTCGCCTGTGGCTCGTCCGGCAGCTCGTCGGGCGGGACCACCTCGACGACGTCCATCCGCTTCACCGGCGTGAGTGCCAACGGTGGCCCGATGGTCGGCAAGCACCTGGACCTGCTGTATCCGTCGTCCGGCAACTCGATCGTCACGTTGTGGAGCACCTACCGGTCGGGCACGACGGACTCGTCGGGCCAGATCTACTGGAGTCCGGGCGACATCTACGACATCACCCCCGGCACCTTCGCCATCGGGTGGATCGAGCCCGGCGTGCCGGCCACGAATCCGACTATCGTCGTCCAGTTCACGGTGGTGGCCAACCGGGAGAACGCGGTGACGGGCGTGGTGCCGGCGACCGCACCGTAGCAGGCGGCAGTCCGGCGGTCAGCACGCCCTCACCGCCCCACCGTGACGGCCGCATCGCCGCTCACCGGCGGCGTGTCGAGACGCAAGCCGGCGGCCGTGGCCGCTGCGGTGGCCCGGCTCGCCGGCGTGCCCGTGCGCGTGTCCCACCAGGTCACCTGCACCGGGCCGGGCGCCAGGCCGGGCACCGTCAGCGTGCCCGTCACCGGCTGGGCCGGTAGGCGGCTGGCCAGCCAGAACACCGCGCCGTCTGGGCCACCCTTGCCCAGCGCTTCGATGGCCGGGCCGTATGGGCTCAGCTCGAACGCGGCCAGCACCAGCCAGTCCAGACCGGTGTTCTCCAGCGTCACCGTGTGGGCGCCGGCGGGCACCGGCACCGAGACCACCGCTTGGGTGGCGGTGTCCTTGGCGGCGGCCGCGAAGACCTGCTCGGCGGACGGCTGCCCGTCGACGGTCACCACCAGCTTCGCACCGGCGCGCGCGATCTGTGCCAGATGCACGGCGAACGTGCCCGCGGCCGGATAGGTGACGCGGAAGACCGCCTTCGGGAAGCTGGCCTTGTGGTACTGCCCGTGCAGGTACGCGGGCATTCGGCTCAGCCCAGCCACGGTGCCGTCGGGCTGAACGGTGAACTCGGTCTGCTTCGCGTCGCCCCAGCCGCCGCCGGGCGAGAAGCGAACCGGCGCGCTCTGGGCTGTCGTCACACCCACGTCGAGCCGCCGCCAGGTGCCGCGCGACGCCAGGTTGCTGGCCCGCACGAACGACGCGGCGGCGCGGAAGTGCGGCCAGAGATCGAACCGCGCCACGGTGTCCCAGGTCCAGTACTGCGCCGCGCCGGCGGCCTCGCTCATCAGGCTGGCCCACAGCGCGCGGTGCAGGAAGCCGCCGCGGTCCTGGTCGAGGCCCTGCCGGGGACCCATCTCGCCGAGGAAGCAAGGCTTCGGCAACCGGCGTTCGTCCAGGCCGCGCAGCACGGGCACCAGATCGCTGGGATAGGCGTGGGGCTGGTAGTAGTCGGCCACGTCCCAGATGCCGGGCAGCTCCAGGTCGCTGCTCGTGCAGACCAGGTGGTGGTAGGGGTCCTGCGCGCGCAGGAACGCGGCCATCTCGCGGTGCCAGGCGGCCACGGCCTCGGGGTGCTGGTCGGCGTAGGCATCGACATACTGCACCTCGTTGAACAGCTCCCAGGCGAGGATGGCCGGCGAGCAGCCCCAGCGCGCGATGATGTAGCGGTACTTCTGCCGGGTCAGCGCGATGGCGCGCGAGTCGGTGAAGAAGGCGCCGGCGTCGGGCAGCCAGCCGCCGTTCTTTTGGCTCCAGGGATGCTCACCCCAGGCCGGGTCGGTGCGCGAGCTGTACTGCCCATGGTGCTGGAGCGTCAGTTGGCAGCGGATGCCGCCGGCTTCGGCGCTGTTGACGATGCGGTCCCAGGTGCGCGCCACCTCGAGGCTCAGCTCGCCGGGCGCGGGCTTCTTCAGGGCGCTCCACTTGGGCACCCAGTCGAGGTTGGTCAGGCCCCAGTGGCACATCCAGATGCGCGACCAGTTGCCGCCGGCCGCGGCCAGGCGGTCGAGGAACCACGGCACGTCATGCTCGCGCGTGGCCCAGGCGATGTTGAGGCCGAGCGGGTAGTAGGGCTGGCCATCCTCGTCGGCGAAGCGGCGGCCATCGCGCGGGTCGAGGCGCACGAAGCCAGGCACCGGCCGCTCGGCCACGTCGACGGCCGCCGGCTCCAGGCGCACGCCGGCCAGCGGCTGCCCCTGGCGCGTGACCGGCCCGAGCGTGTGCCGGCCCGGCCGACTCGGCGTGTGCCGCACGCGCCAGGTGCTGCCGCCATCGTAGAACGCCGGCAAGGACACCTGGCCGCCCGCTGGATCGGTGACGACCACGCGGACGTCGTTCGCCGTGTGGTCGAAGGGGTTGCCCGCCAGCTCGGGCAGGGCGAAGCTGGCCTCGATGCGCGCATAGCTGCGCGCGTGGGCGCCGGCGCAGAGGACGGCACAGGCGAACAGCGGCCAGAGGCGCCGGGTCACCATGGTGATGCGCTCCTGGGTGGGTGGTTCGTGGCGGCCGGCCGGAGCCCTCCGCCGACGCGGTCAGCGCCGACGCGCCGGTGGTCCTTCGGCGGTGGCCACCGACAGCAGGTGGCTCACCAGCGCGTTGAGGCTGACCCCTTCGGCCGCGGCGCGCTGCCGCAAGGCACGATGGACCGTGCGCGGCACGCGGACATTGAAGTGCCCGCTGGCATCGCCCAATGGCTCGGGCAGAGGCAGGCCGCGCTCAGCATACTCGTCCACCATGAGTGCCAAGGCCGCGGCGGCGTTGGCCCGGGCCTCCTCGTAGGTCTCGCCACCGGTGATGATGCCGGGGAAGTCACCGAATCGCACCGCCAAGGTGCCGTCTTCGTCGGGCGTGAACGTGGGCACGTACCGCGCCAACAGCTCCTCT
>CAZHGD010000097.1:0-27824 GCA_964531735.1 uncultured Fimbriimonadaceae bacterium
CATTGCCGCCCGAGACCAGTTGGCGGCCTGACCACGACGCGGGTTTTCGAAGGAGAGCAAGGGGCTATACACATGGACTGGCCGCCGGAACTACTGTCAAGCACAGATGCAGCACTCCGGCTCATTGCTGAGGAGGCGCTGGACTCGTGGGTGCCTGCGGGCCGTGCGCGGATCACGAGGAGCTTCTCAGATGGCCGGTCAGGTGCGTGTGTTCTGTTGGTGGATCTCGATCCTGGAGCCAATGGCTCGGCATTAGCGCCCAACGGAGCATTCGTGCTGAAGCTCGTTGCGAGGACGCCCTGGGCAGGTGAGCCATCCGAGGCCGATCGGCATCGCAGTGCGGCAAGCTGGCACCCTGACTTCGCCCGCGATCACATCCCCGAACTGGTTAGGGCCCATGAGACCAGCGGCGGGCACGCACTGCTATACCGGGTCACCGGCACCAGCGGAGCGAACTCCGCCTCCGTGCCCGTCAGTCTGGACCGGATAGTATCGGTCGACCGTCTGCCGGAGTATGGCCAGGCGGTCTACGCTCTCAAGGCTCTGTCCGAGCCGGACTCGGCCGGCGCCGAGTCCGGCGACTCGGCCGGACCGGCGGTCCGGTCCGGAGGAGGACCCTCCGGGCCGGCAGCGTCCCAGGACTGGTGAAACAGGCACAGCGTGTCGTACTCTCTGGCAGCTGAAGGCAAGGCGCGCGGCGGTCACCGCGCCCAGAGAGGAACGACACGCTGTGGGACGATCGTATCGTGGCGAACAACCGCTGGCAAGGGTCAGCGAGGTGCAGTTGGACGAACTGGCGGCGCGGAGCGGTGAAGGCGACGCGCTGGACCTGCTGCTCCGGGAGGGGGCGAAGCTGCTGTTGGAGGCGGCGCTGCACGCTGAGCTCGACGAGCGCCTGGGCCGCGGGCGCTACGACCGCCGGGAGGAGGGCCAGGCGGGCTACCGCAACGGGAGCCGCACGCGCCGGTTGACCAGCGGGGTTGGCGAACCGGAGGTCGAAGTACCGCGGGTGCGCGGGCTGGACGAGCCGTTCCACTCCGAGGTGCTGCCCCAGCGGATGGCGATCACCAGTGGGGTGCAGGCCTTCCTGCCCGAGCTGTACCAGCATGGGCTGTCGACCCGCGACTTCGCGCCCGCGCTGGCTGAGCATCTGGGCCAGGCGGGGTTGAGCAAGTCCTCGGTCTCGCGGACCTGTGCCCAGCTCAAGCAGGAGTTCGCGGCCTGGCAACAGCGCTCGCTGGCCGACGAGGAGGTGGTCTACCTCTATCTGGACGGGGTCTACCTGGCGGTGCGGCAGAAGTCCCAAGAGAAGGAAGGGGTGCTGGTGGCCCACGGGGTGCGGGCCGACGGCAGCCGGGTGTTGCTGGCGGTGAGCCTGGGCTACCGGGAATCGACGGGCAACTGGAAGGACTTCCTGGCCGACCTCATCCGGCGGGGGCTGCGCCCGCCGAAGCTGGTCATCTGCGACGGGAATCAGGGGCTGCTGCGCGCCGTGGGCGAGGCGTGGCCAGAAACCGGGCTGCAGCGCTGCATCGCGCATCGGATGCAGAATGTGCTGGACAAGTGCCCGAAGGCCCATCACCAGGCGGTCAAACGCGGGTTGCGGGCGATCTTCTACGCGGCAGATGAGGCCGAAGCGCGGGCCCTGGCGGGCCAGTTCAGCGAGCGCTGGGAGCGCGAGTTCCCGGCGCTGACGCGTTGCCTGACGAGCGCCTTGGACAGCTGCCTGACGTTCTACCGCTTCCCGCCGGAGCACTGGCCACGGATCCGCACCAGCAACCTCCTGGAGCGGTGCTTCAAAGAGGTGCGCCGGCGGACGAACGTGGTCGGGCGGTTCCCGACCGAAGACTCGGCGCTGACGCTGGTCTGGGCCGTGATCGTCGGTGACACGGCGAAGTGGCGCGGGGTGAAGATGGCGGGGCCGACGCTACGGCTGATCGAGCAAGCGGCGGCGGAGCTGCCGCGGGCCTACTGGGCCATCAATGCCCTGGAGGAGCAATTGGCGGCCTGAAGAAAGGCCGCCGCAGACCCAGTGGGTGCGACACGTTTGCACCACTACTGGGACGCTACCGATGAACGGCAGTGGGCCGTTTGGGAGGAACAGTAATGCGCTGGCGAAGATGGTGCGCTCGTGCGACGTGTTGGCTTATTGCCGTGCCGTTAACCGGATGTGTCGAGGGCGACAAAGCTCGCCAGGCGACCTGCCAATCACACCTCAAGCAGCTTGCCATCGCCATGATGCAGTACACTCAGGACTTCGATGAGGCACTTCCCCCCAAGGCCTGGACACCAGGCCTCGCGCCTTACCTCAAGGTGCTTCCCGATAGCACCGCCGTCTTTGCTTGTCCCGCCCGACCGAAACTGACAGTGGGCTACGCCATGAACACGCAGCTCGTCGGGCATAAGCTGAGCGATTTCCCTGGTTTCGCGGTCTACTACAAAGGAGCGGAACTCCGCGACCGCAACCCCGACGCCATGGCGCTGCTCTTCGAATCCAATCTCGGTGGCGCGAACCCTGTAGGCGGACCGCAAGACGTGCCTGAGAAGGGCGTGCACGACGGTACGGTGGGTGTCGCCCGGGCTTTCTCCGCCGCCACCGTTGATACGATGGTCGGCTACATCAAGCCGTCCAACGGTCAACTCGGATTCCTGTCGGTGCCGGCAGCCAAGGAGCGTCTGAGCAAGAAGCCCTGAACCGCTGCTCGGCGTGGGCCGCTGCGGCCGACTGCGGCGCCGGCCTTGGCCCGGCCACACGCCACATGGGAAGCAGAACACGCCTCGTGTGCGGGTACACGTGGCGTTGTTGGGAGGTGCGATATGGGGACGTCTCGGTGTCCACGTTGTGGAGGGCAGGACATAAGGGTCGTGCCGTCCAGACAGGTAGTGTCGGTCCGCGGCGATTACCAGTGCGCGGCCTGCAAGACGGTATGGAGTCCGCCCTTCCCTCGCTGGGCGGCAGGTCTGTTCATGATCTCCGCGGCAGGTGGCATGGTTGGGCTCGTGGGCTGCTCTGTCTGGCTGCTATGGACCTTGGTTCACGACGCGGTCTCCGGTCAGCAAGGCACGTGGGAGGTGTTTCACAGCGGGGTTGGCCTGGGAGCCCTCATCATGGTCTGCTGGTTTGGCATCAGCGGCTGTTGGACCGTGGTTCGGTGGGGTGTTCGCGTTCTATGGCGCGGTGGCGGGGAGCAAGCCGAGGCGCAGCCCGCGAAGGGTCGGCCCGGGCGGCGGGGAGAAGAGGAGTGAAGCGGTGAAACTGCTTCTGATGGTACTGGGTGTCGTCTACCTCCTTCGTCGGCCCTCCTACACGCGGCTCAGGCCCGAACTGTTCCCGGGGCGGCCGGCCGACCAGATCCTAGAGTGGCGGCGGCTCGAACTTCGCAGCATCGACATTTTCCTCTGGGCCACCTTTGGCAGTGAGGTGCTGGGCCTGCTGATGCTGGCGCTGACGGGGCCGCAGTCGGCCAACAGCGACGCGGCGATGATCCCGATGGTCGTGGTGGTGGTGCTGTTCCTTGGTGGTCTGGTCTGGTCCGCCAACGTTGGCTCGTTGGCCAAGAGCCTGCGCGAGCAGATCGGGCTGACCACGAGCGAGGTGAAACAGGCCCTGCGCTCGGTCTGAGGGCGGGTTAGGTGGCTGTCCTGCGGCAGAGGCCGACTGGCTTGAGGAGAGGGCGATGGACGACGCGATGGTGGGTGCTGGCTTGGCGAATCCGAGTCGGCACTACGAGCCGGGCACAATAGGGACGCAACCCTTTCTTGGGCACAATAGGGACGCAACCCTTTCTTGAGGCGCAGGTGGCGGCGAAGATCGGCGGACAAGCGGCTTATCCGATTCCCAGCGCGCGACTTGCCTCCCGCCGCAGCACGTGCGGCCGGGGGCGATGAACCGGTGTCGGGCGCCGGCCGGCTGACCTCGCAGGGCGGTGAAGGACCACGAGGCCATTTGGCTTCCGCCACCAGCAGCGCCGCGGCCGGCTCGGCGTGCGCCACCATGCCTGCCAGGTCGAGGTCCATGTCTGCCCACGGCGCAGCGGCCAGCCGTGCCGTCACCGGCATCCTGAGCCGAGCCGGTCGTTGGCCAGCCAGCCTGAACCATGCGGGCGGATCGTCCGGCACAGCCAGGCGCAGCACCCAGCCAGGCTGCGCGCGGAGCGGAATGTGGACGTTGACCTCGCGGTGATGAGCGCAGGACTTGTCGGTGGCGCCGCACACCGGGCACGGCGAGCGGCGGAGCGATATGGTTGCTCGACCGGTGTACCATTGGTAGGCGGTCGGCTCGACGCCCGGGAGCTGTTGCGCCAGGTGCTCGATCTGCTCGTCTAGTGACCGGTTGCCCTGACCGCCTGGTTGGCCCAAACGCGTGAGCAACTCGCTGGCAGCGGGCCACGAGTCTGCCTTGCGTCCGTCGGACACCTCGGTGCTCAACTGCTGCCACACCGCGGTGGCCAGATCGCGGTCACCGCCGGCCTGCCGGATCAGCTCGGCCACGAACTCCGGACCGAACTGGTTCTCCAGCCGGCCTCGCGCCTCTGTGGACAACCGGAGCGCCTCGTCGCGCACCTGGCCAGCCAGCGCATACAACTCACGGTGCGGTCCGAGCCACTGCTGCGCGGACATGAGCGGCCGTTGCGCCGTGTCGCCGAGCATCTGGCGGAGGCAGTTGACGGCTCGCGCCGCCGCCGGCACGGAGTCGGTCGGAATGCCGGCCGCGGCGTAGCGCCCTTGGCCGAGTAGCAGCAGCAGCGGTCCGGGTTCACCGCGCAGCAACTGTCGCACCGCGTCAGGGAGCTCCGGATCATCGTCCAGCGCCTCATTGGCGGCGGTCACCAGGAGGCCGAAGTGGGCATAGGCTGCTTCGCTGGCGGGCCCTTCCGGCGTCGCCGCCAGGGCCCGCCTCAAGTCGTCCAGGGCACTGCGCGACCGGTCGCCACACTGACCCGTCAACGCCGACGCACGCAACAGCCGCTCGGCCTCGCCGCGCTGCGCCGCGGCTCGTTCGGCGTCGACCTTCAGGACCTCAATCGGTCCGGCATAGGCAGCCGGCGCGGGGATCTCAACTGAGGCGAGTCTGTTCAGTGCGCGCAGGCAGCCTTGGGTACCGGCCACATCGTCGTACAGAGTGATGGCCAGCCCCCCTTCGGCATCCAGGTCGAGCTGTACGCGGAACACGGCCCGCCCTCGGCTGTCTGTCTTCGGCGTCCACTCGCACTGACCAAACCGGCTGTACCGTTCGCCTTCTGGGCGGCACTCAACGCGGAAGAGGCCCGTCTGCAGCGCGCCGCCCGGCGGGAGCTGGCAGCCAAGCGCTGGCGTGATGCCCGTCTGTGGCTGGCCGGCGCCTCGCTGGATGAGCACTTCGCCATAGCGCTGTCCCGCAGGCAGCCCCAGAACCGGCCCGTAAGCGAACGGTGGCATCCACAGCGGCAGGCGTCGGCCCGTGTAAAGCGCCGCGCCGCGAGCCACCGCTTCCGTTAGGCTGAGCGGGAAGCCATCGGCGTCGATCTTGGCCAGTTCGGCCTGGACCTTGGCGTTGCCGGCATGCTCCTCGCCGATCACGCGGCGCACGCACGGCATATACATGGGTCCGCCGATCAGCACCAGTTCGTCAATCTGGTCCGGCGTGAAGCCGCTGCTCGTGTGGACGAACCGCAGTTGGCGGCGGAACTGCTCCAGGATCGGCGTTGGATCAGCGGCGTCGTCACTCAACGGCTGCTCGCCAAGCACCTCCTCCAGCACCACCCAGTCGGCCTCCTCGCCAGGCGGCACATCGCTGCGTGTCCGGGCCATCCGGATGCTCACTGAGCCCTGTTCGGTCCTGAGATCACTAATGTCCCCGCGCCTCTTGCTGAGGCGGATCTTCATCGACTCCACCAGAGAGCGCAGCTCGCTCCGGGCATCGGGCTCAGCGGCCAGCGCCGCGTCAAGGCCAAAGGTCTTGGTGCACGCGGCGACGAGTGCATCGTCCATCTCCAGTCCACCAAGGTGCGTGGAGCCGCCGGATGTGCCGACGTTCACCAGACTGCCGTCCTCTTGGCGCTGGCTGAGCACGAAGTCGAGCGTTCCGGCACCCCAGTTGATCGTGAGGATGTTGGCCGCGTCGACCTCGCCGCCGCCGCGAGCTTCGTTGTAGGCCAGCAAGGCGGCCTCTGGCTCGGTGACCAGGACCACCTTCGCGAATCCGGCGCCGAGGGCAGCTTGGTGCATGGCGGCGAGTTGAGCCGAGTCGAAGTATGCCGGGTGGGCCAGCACCACGGTGTCGTACGCTTCGCCACGCCGCCGCGGGTTGAGCGCGGCGTCTTCCGCCGAGCGGCGAACATCCTCCAGCAGCAGGGCCAGGATCTGCTCGGGACGGTAGGTGCGAGGTCCCTGCCGGATGACCACGCCGCCGTCGGGTCCGCGCTCGATCGGGTAGGCGAAGCGGCGGCGCACCTCGGCGGTCTGGTCGTAGCCCCGCCCGACGAGCTGCATGGCGCCCCAGACCACCGATGCCGGGTCCTCGGCGACCGCCCTGCGAGCGGCCTCGCCTATGTCGCGCACGCAGCCGTCCGTCGCGAACCGGATGAACGCCGGCAGCGCACAGCCGTCCTCAGATTCCCTGCCGTCTTTGCTTCGTAGCAGGTAGGAGCGGCCATCGCAGCCGAGAGCAGCGGCGCGCACATGGTACAGGCCAATCTCGACACCGATCTGGGCCATCGCCGGCCTCCGGGCGGCCAGGGCACGTCGGTCGCCAGTGAATCAGCGGGTTGGCAGCGCAGCCAGCACCCGCGAGTGGCGCCACTCGAGCAACAGCCAAGCCAAGGCGCCTAGCGCCGTGGCTCCCGCCACGGAGAGCGCGATAGACAACTGCCACGGCAGCCCGGCCGCGTCCCAGCCGGTGTGGTCGACGACGTTCCGCAGCATGACTGGTACGGCCCCGGCCAGGCCAGTCACCAGGCCCGCCGTGAGCCAGTGTTCGACCACCGGCCCATCGGCAGATAGCTGGTGCGTGACGCGGTCTTGCGCGAAGTCGCCCATGCCCAGGCGGCCCAATAGTTCGGGACCGAGGCCCGGAAAGGCGCCACCGGCACCGACGGGCAGCCAGTCGTGCACCACTTCGTTGGTCTCCTCGCAGCGCCAGATGAGCCCTGCTGCCAGAGCACCCAGCAGCCAGCCGGCGACCAGCATGGCCAGTGGCGACAGGGGCTGCCCAGCCGGCAGCAGACTCCGGGCTGCTACCACGCTCAACCAGGTCAGGGCCAGGATGCTGCCGACCAGGGCCGGACCAAGCCGCAGCAGGATGGCGGGACCGCCGGCGCCAAGCGCTGTGAGCGCGCCCAGACCGCTCTGCCCTGGCCGGCGGAACAGGCCGCCGAGCAGCAGGAGCGGCGACAACGCGCCGACCAGCAGTGCAGGCAGCGGCACGATGGCCAGGTACAACGTGATGGGCTCGCGGGTCGTTGGCTTGAGGAGGCGGAATCGCAGGCGGTCAGCAGCTTCGAGCACGGCGCGCCAACATGCCTCACTCCCGCGGACGAAGGCGCCCTGGAGCGCCACGACCAGCAGCAGCGTGACCGCCGGCGCGAGCATCACTGCCGGCAGCCACGACGCCTGCGTCGAACGGGCGAAGCCGCGCAGCCCGCCGGCGTGACCACCGCTCCAAGCAAGGGCGGTGAGCAGCACGCCGCCGGCCGCCGCGCAGAGCACGCCCGCCAGCGCGCAACCGGCCAGCAACGGCCGTTCGTCCGGGTGACGCTCGACTCGAACCCAAGCCGGCCTACCGTCCACGGTGGCCCGCACCACCCAGCCCGGTCGCGCGTGGGCTGGCAGGCGCAAGGTTGCCGGCACTTGGCGGCCCGCGGCAATGGCTGACCCCGTGATCTCCGTCAGGCGCCACTGCCACCGGTAGATGGGCCACGCCGGGCACGTGGCCGCCATGCCCTCCATCTCGCGCATCACGGCGGCAGTGTCAGGTCGCGCCGGGACGCCCACGCGGCTGAGCAGCGCCTCTGCGTCCGGCCAGGTAGCGGGTCCGCGGCCGGCCATCATCTCGTTGCTCAGCCACCGCCACACCGCAGCGGCCACTTGGCCACCCGCCGGGCGCAGCACCTCGGCCACGAATTCGGGGCCAAACCGCCGCTCCAGTTCCCGGCTGGTTCGCTGGTCGAGAGCCCCGCTCGCGGCCCATACGGCTCGGTCGCGGCGCGCACAGGCCTCGTCATACCAGGCCCGATGCGGCCCCAGCCATTCCCTGGCCTCATTGAGCGGTGCCTGGCGCTCCGACCCCAGGCGCTGCCTCAGCGCGCTCAACGCCGTCACCACTGCCGGCATGCCCTGGTCCGTCGGGATGCCGGCGTCGGCGTAGCGCCCCTGTTCCAGCGCCTCGACACACTGTTGGTCATCGGGCGCAGCTCCGCGCGGTGGCATGATTCACTTCCCCCCTTTGAGCAGCAGCTTCTTCTCGTCGGGAATGCCTTGGTCGACGTTCACGACGTGCTTGAGCTTGGTCAGGGCGTTACCCACAGCCGCGAAGACGGCCTGCGGTGTGGGGCCGTTGGGCATCTGCCGCAGCGCCTGCTCCAGCTCGCTGATCGCCTCGCGCAGGGCCGGGCTGTGCTTGGCAAACGGGCGCACCACGTCGATGTCCTGGAGCGCTTCGGCCCGGCGTCTGGCCACCATCTCGGGCTTGATCTCGGGCTGCGGCTGAGGCAGGCCACCAACGGCCTGCGCGCCCGCCTGCGGGTCGTCTTCCTGGACGAACTGCGCCGGCGGTGTGGCCAGGTCGGTGCTCTGGAGGTCCGTCATCTTGTCGAGCCGCATCGGTGTACCGGCGACGTCATCGTGGAAGGTCATGCCCACCACGCCTTCGCTGTCCAGCTCGAGCTGAACGCGGAATCGGGCGCGCCCGAAGTCGTCGACCACCGGGTACCACTCATAGCTACCAAGCTGCGAGTAGTGCGGACCGCCGTCGGCATGCTCCACCCGGAACAGCCCCACCGTCACCGCGGAGCCCGGCTGCAAGTGGCAACTGAGGAAGCCTGACGTGTCGTCCTGAGGCTGGCCGGCGCCCCGCTGGATGAGTACTTCGCCGAACCGGTGCCCCGGCAACAGCCCCAGAACCGGCCCGTAAGCGAACGGCGGCATCCACTGCATCAGGCTGTTGCCCGTGTAGAGCGCCGCGCCGCGAGCGACCGCTTCCATGGGGCTGAGCGGGAAGCCATCGGCGTCGATCTTGGCCAGTTGGGCCTGGACCTTGGCGTTGCCGGTATGCTCCTCGCCGATCACGCGGCGCACGCACGGCATGTACATGGGTCCGCCGATCAGCACCAACTCGTCAATCTGGTCCGGTGTGAAGCCGGTGCTCGTGTAGACGAACCGCAGTTGGCGGCGGAACTGCTCCAGGATCGGCGTCGGATCGGCGTCGCTATGCGGTTGCTCGCCAAGCGCCTGTTCCAGCACCACCCAATCGGCTTCCTCCCCAGGCGGCACGTCGCTGCGTGCCCTCGCGATCTGGATGCTCGTCGAGCTTCGTTCGATGTAGAGGTCACCCCAGTCCCTGCGCTTCGTGCTGAGGCGGACCTTCATCGATTCCACCAGTTCGCGCAGCTCGCTCTGGGCGGCGGGGTCATCGGCCAGCGCTCGGCCCAGGTCGAAAGCGCCGATGCACGCGGCGACGAGCGCGTCGTCCATATCCAGTCCGCCAAGGTGCGTCGAGCCGGTGGGTGTGGCGACGTTCACCAGACTGCCGTCCTCTTGGCGCTGACTGAGCACGAAATCGAGCGTTCCGGCACCCCAGTCGATGGTGAGGATGTTGGCCGCGTCGACCTCGCCGCCGCCGCGCGCTTCGTTGTAGGCCAGCAAGGCGGCCTCTGGCTCGGTGACCATGACCACCTTCTCGAACCCGGCGTCGAGTGCGGCTCGACGCGTGGCGGCGATTTGGTTCGAGTCGAAGTACGCGGGGTGGGCCAGCACGATCGTGTCGCATTGCTCGCCACGGCCCAAGGGAGTCAGCCGCGCGTCCTGGGCGTTCGTGCGAAGATGCTCGAGGATCATCCTCGCGATGTCCTCGGGCCGGTAGGTGCGCGCGCCTTGCCGCATCACAACGCCGTTGTCGGGCCCTCGCTCGATGGGATAGGCGAATCGCCGGCGGTCCTCGTCGGTCTGGTCGAAGCCTCGTGCCAGCAGCCGTTTGGTTCCCCAGACCACCGATTCGGGGTCTTGCCGAACAGCCTTGCGAGCTTCTGCGCCAATGGCACTGGGTTCACCGCTCGGCCGGAACCGCACGAATGACTGCGTAACGTGAACGCCGTTCGGGTTCTTGCCGTCTCGGCTGGGCACCACGTAGATGTGGCCCGCCAGGTCCGCGGCTGCAGCAGCAGAATTGTACGTCCCGAGGTCGACTCCGAGTTTCATTGCTGTTCCTCGCGATCGTCCGCAAACCGCCGCGCAACCTGGGCGACCGCGCCCTTCATCGAGGCGGTGGACGCCTCCTCGGCGCAGAAGGCGCCCAGCCGACGCACTGCGGCCTCAACCGCCTGTACGTACTCCAGCAGGCGCGCATCGTGCCGCCAGGTACTGGCGGCGGCCGGCGAGGCGAACTGACCTTCGCGGCGGTCGATGAAGTCGGCCCAGTCGGCTGCAACCAACTCCAGCGCGGCATGCACAGACCGCCGAATCGCCCTGCCGTTCTCCGGTCGGTCATCCAGCCGGCCGACTTTGTCGCCAAGGTCGGCCACCGCATGCCGTAGCGCGCAGCTACGGGTCTTCAGGCCATGGTACTCGTGCCACAGTGCGTCCACCCGTGCGTCTGTAGGTGCCTCCCCAGCGAAAGTCTCCCAGGCCTGGTCCGCCAACTCCAGGTCAGGCTCCGGCGGGTCTACGGTCTCCAGTGTGGGCCTCCGCGCCATCCGCACCAGCCCCACCATCAGCCCCCCAGCGGCCGCCGCCAGCTCCGCCAGCGCCGCTAGCACCAGCCGTCGGCGCTGGGTCCACCAAGCCCACGGATCGGGGCGGACCGCCACCGCGACCGGCGGAGTGAAGGCCTCCAGACGCCCTTGTTGCACCCTCACCTTGAGCTCGTAACGGCCGGCCGCCGGCGCGCTGGCCAGCCCCGACCAGAGTCCATCACCAGCCCGCTCGTCGCCGTACCGACCGTCGTCGTTGAGCGGTACCCGGGCCTCGCCCAGCACGCCGACCAGGCGCGCCGTGGCGTAGGTCGGCTCGGCGGCCGGCCCGGCGGTCACGCGTGCTTCCACGCGCAGCGGCTGGCCGCTGACTAGCTGCTGACCGCCGGCCGGCCGCACCAGGAAGACGGCCGGTGCCGTCTGGCTGCACGGCCCACGGGCCGCCGCCGACAGCATCGCCAACACTGCCAACCAGGTCGGTTGCTTCATGCGCGCGCCTCCCGGAAGCCGATGCGGCGCGGCGCCACGTCGCGCTGCACCGCCAACACCTCGTCCAGCGCGGCGGCCAGGTCGCACTGAGCGACCGGGTCTCCCTGGTCCGCGAACGGCGGCGTGCGCCGCCGCAGGCAGAGCAGACCGGCCCGCCGCGTGAGCTCCTCCAGGTCGGCGCCCGAGAGGCCCTCGGCCTGCCGCGCCAGCCGCGACAAGTCCACGTCGCCGGCCAGTGGCATCCGCTCCGTGTGGATCCGCAGGATCGCCAGACGGGCGTCTTCGTCCGGTGCGGGCACCAGGATCTGCAGGTCGAAGCGGCCAGGCCGCACCAGCGCCGGATCGAGCATTTCCGGCCGGTTCGTGGCGCCGAGCACCGTCACACCCAGGTTCTCGGAGAGCCCGTCCAGTTCCGTCAGCAACTGCTGCACCAGGCTGTCCGACAGGTGGGTGGGGTCATGGCCGCGGATGCCGGCCAGGGCGTCGAGCTCGTCGAAGAAGATGAGGCACGGGGCCACGTCACGGGCGCGTTGGAACACGTCGCGGATACGCTCCTCGGATTCGCCAAACCACTTCGAGCGCAGTTCCGGTCCCTTGACCGGAATGAAGTTCTGGCCCGATTCGTTGGCCACCGCCTTGGCGAGCATGGTCTTGCCTGTCCCCGGCGGACCGTAGAGCAGAATCCCGCGCGCGGCGCGGAGGCCGACCGAGCGGAACGCCTCGGGATGGCGCAACGGGTACAGTACCGTCTCGCGAATGTGGCGCTTCACCTCGGCCAGGCCGCCGATGCGGTCGAAGGTCACGCCGCGTGGGACTTGGGCCACCACCTCGCGCATGGCCGACGGCCGGACCAACTGCAAGGCCGCCTCGAAGTCGGCCGCCGTCACGGTGAGCGACGGGTCCGGCTCCAGCACGGCCCAGTCCTGCGGGCTGCTGTCGGCACCCATATGACGCCGCAGCGCGGCCAGGCCCGCCTCACGGCAGAGCAAGGACAGATCCGCGCCCACGAACCCGTGAGTTGTCTCGGCCACCTGGTTCAGGTCGGTGTCGGCAGCCAGCGGTACGCCGCTGGTGTGGATGCGCAGGATCTCGGCGCGCCCTGGTGCGTTGGGTGCACCGATGCGGATCTCGTGGTCGAACCGGCCGGGCCGCCGCAGGGCCGGGTCAATGTCGTTCAGCCGGTTCGTCGTGCCGATCACCACCACGCTATCGAGCGGCTGGAGGCCGTCCATCAGCGTCAACAGAGCGGCGACGATGCGGTTCTCGATGCTCTGCCCAACACTGCCCCGTTTGCCAGCCAGCGCATCGAGCTCATCGATGACCACGATTGCCGGCGCCTCGCGCTGCGCCCGCTGGAACACCTCTTGCAGGTACTGCTCGTTCTGGCCGAAATAGGGGCTCAGGATCTGCGGCCCCGCGATCAGCTCGAGGTGGACACCCGTCTCAGTGCACAGGGCTCGCGCCAGGAGCGTCTTGCCCGTGCCCGGCGGACCGTGCAGGATGACCCCCCTCGCGGGCCGGACGCCGGCCTGGAGGAAAGGGTGTGGGTTGACGAGCGGGTACTCGACCACCTCGCGGAACCGGGCCACCTCGCGGGCGAGCCCGCCGATGCGATCGTAGGCCACCACCTCGTCGGACGGCCGCGGAGCGCGGTGGTCCTCGCCGCCTGCCGGTGCCGGGCCGAGCGTCAGTTCGGTCGTCGCCTCGAGCAGCACGATGCCGTCGGGCTCTGTCGAGAGCACCGTAAAGGCGCCCGCACTGCCACTGAGAGTATGGATCGGCGCGTGCTGGCCCACCGCGAAAGGGCGGCCGGCGAAGCGCGTCTGAAGCACGGAGACGGCCTCGGGCGTGTCCCAACCTGGGGGCACCGATGCCGACATGCAGATGGCTGGCGGGAACTCGGCCGGCGTCAGGTCCACCTGACCACCGACCCGCTCACGGAGGTACCGGCGCAGGTAAGGGTCGACCAGTCCGGTGCCCTCGGCGACCGGATACGGTGGGCGCTGCGCGCGGGCTCCGCACGCTCGCGTGCGCCCTTTGAGGCGGAGGTAGGCGCCTGGCTCCACGTGGGCCATGTCGCCCACCCAGATCGCGCCGCTGCCCTCCAGCTCACGTTCGTCCATCAGACGACAATGCATGGCCTCCTCCTGCCGGGTTACCCGGGCAGCAAGGCACCGCCTGTTGGGCCGAACATCCGTGGGCGCGGGCAGGTCAGGTGGGGGGCTGAGCAAAGGCTTGCCGACACCCCGCCGCGCGATGTCCTGAGGTCACCGTGCGCGACCAATACGTCCGACCGCACCGACGCCCAGAGCGTGGTTCGCGCCCCGGACCGCCACACCTCCATCCCTGGCCGCCGAAGTCACCGGTGCCGCGCCGCAGTTCCTCGCGCCCGGACCACGACCCGTTGCAGCTTGAGTGGCGCGCGGCCGGATGCAGGTCCTTCTGCCCATACATACGGTCGGCCGGCCGCAATTTGACAGAAGATCCTCAGGCGGCAGCCGACCGGCGCGGAGCAAGGGCGCTGGCCGACTGGGCACCCGCGCGGTGGGAGGCCGCCATCGCGCTACCGGCAGAGCGTCGCCGGCGCCGATCGCCTCACCATCAGGTTGGCCCTCAGGAACACTCGAACCGAGCTGCACCAACACCGTGCCAACCGGCTGTCTTCTCACCACGGCGCGGCTTGGTCTACCGCCGGCGCCTGGCGCTCGCTGCCTTTCGGCCGCAGCTCGGGCGGTGGTCGTAGTGGCGCGCCCGGCGCTGCCAGCGCGACGCGATGGTGCGGCCGGTGACGTACTGGAACACGCGCGGATAGAGCAGCCCGCAGCTCTCGTCGCGGTCCACCTGGTACTCCCACGGCTGCCCGGTGACGATGACCTTGCCGGGCCCCACCGGCATCTCGAACAGCGTGGCGGCCCCGTTGTCCGCGCTGTTGGTGTAGACCACCGCATCCGCCGGCAGCGCGCCGAACCGCTCGTGGCTGGCGTAGGTCCCGTACAGCGAGGTGGGCAGGTCGGCGGTCAGCGGCTTGTCGCCGGGGCACGCATTGTAGTTCTCGATGGCCGCGTCGGTGGTCACGCCGCGCGGCAGACAGACGCCGGCCTCGGCCATGCTGCCTTCGGCCCAGCCGAGGTCGCAGGCTTCCCAGAGCACCGTGCCGCCTGCCTCCAGGAAGCGGTAGACGCGATCCTGCGCAGCGGCCAGGTGGTTGTAGAAGCTCTGGTCCTGGTCGTTGGTGATGATCACCAGGTCGTACTGTGGCCGCAGCACCACCGTGGCCAAGTCACTCGACGGCCGCACCTCGTACTGCCCCTCCGCGGTGCCGGCGGTGAACCCGAGGTCGCCCATCACCGTTTCGAAGGCGCCCGAATCCCAGGGCAGGTGGTCGCGGAACGCCAGCACGTGCTGCGCGGTGCCGCCGGCCGTGCCGTTGGAGGCCACCGTGACATAGCGGTAGGTGCGCCCGATCAGCCCGGCGGCGTTCTTGACCTCGAGGAACACCTGGTACGTGCCGGCCACCGGGTACGGATGGTCGACGGTCTTGGCGGTCTGCCAGGCGACATCCCAAGTGCCGTCACCGTCGAAGTCCCAGCGGACCACCAGGTCCGCGGTGGCGGTGACCGGGTCGGAGGAGCCCGCGGCGTCGAAGGTCACGGTCTGACCGGCGGTGGGCGCTGACGGGCTGGCAGTGAAACCAGCCGTCGGCGGGATGGCGGCGCCGGCCAGCGAGAGCACACCGTTGGTCTGCACCACGTGGTAGCGAACGTGGCTGGGAGCACCGCCGAGCAGGTCGTAGAAGAACGGCAGCTTCTCGTTGGCCCAGTCCACGGCCTTGAACGCCGCGCAGACGGTGCCCAGCACGGCCTTGGCACTGGCCAGCAGGCGACAGGCGGGAGCGTAGCGGAGGTCCGACCAGACGAGGTGCATGATGTCTTTGAGCACCGCGAAGTTGTTGTGCGAGAGGATGTCGCACAGCCCCGTGATGGCGCCGTAGACGTCGCCTTCCTGCAGGGCCTTGATCTCGTCGGCCAAGGTGTTGGCGAAATCGATGGCGTCGGCGGCCAGCACGATCTGCGCCAACTGTTGGCCAGTCGGCGCCGGCAGGTCGGCCAGCAGGCTGATCAGGTACAGCGAGGCGCGCATCAGGTTGCAGTAGGTGGCATAGCTACTCACACCGCGCGGGGCCACCGTGTCCAGGCCCACCTCGCCGAAGTTGAAGCCCTTGTAGAAGTCGACGGTGTAGCTGCCGTTGCCGAGCGAGTAGTCCTGGGTGATGTCGCTGGTGGGCACCACCGGTGGCCAGCCGAGTTGGAGCCTGAGCACGCCTTCACGCCCGGTGACCAGCGTGCGATAGCTGGGCGACTGTGCGCCCTGTCGGGTGACGTCGACCTCGTAGGCCACTTGCCGCGGATTGACCCAGGTGACCAGCGGCCCGGCGGGATCGTTGATGTGTGGGTCGCCGTTGGCGTCGACCTGGTCGCGCCGCGCCGTGATGCCATAGGTGGACAGGACGTCCTTGATGATCTTGAAGGCCAGACGCGGAATGTCGGGGAACACGTTGGCATCGAAGGCGTTCTTCGGCTCGGACTTCAGGGCGGTGCTGATGGCGGTGAGCAGCGCTTGCCAGTCGGCGTGCTGCTCGCACTTGAGCAGGACCTCGTTGCGCTGGTCTGGCGGTAGCACGAGCACGTAGGGGTTGAGGCAAATCAGGCCGAAAGCCATCTCGCGAGCGCCGACGGCGATGGGTGTGCCGTCCTGCCGCGCCCGGCGCACCTTGGCGGTGGGCGGGATGTAGGCGAACGCAAACGGGCTGCCGGTGGCATCCTCGACCGCGGCCGCGATGCCGCCGCCGTTGCGCGAGACGGTCACTGTGGCCTGGCCGCTGGTGTCCGTGCTGGCGCCGTCGAAGAAGGTGACCACGCTGGTCTGGCCGCCACCCAGCGGCGAGCCGGTCGGCATCTGCACTTGCAGCGTCGCCTGCGACTGGTCGCCGGCGGCCAGCACGTCGTTGCCGGCGCCCACCTCATACGGTGGGGCCAGCGTGTTGTCGTAGTGGTAGGTCTCGCCGCCTTTCCAGATGGTGATGGCGTTGGTGACCAGGTTGATATCATCGAACTGACCCACCTTCCAGCCTTGGATATAGCCGGTCAGCTCGTTGATGGTGATCCCGCGATCCGAGTTGGTGTCAGCGGGATGGTACGACACCAGTTGCCTGGTGGCTGCGGCCGTCGCGGCCTGGCTCGGCATGCCGCGATGCGAGCCGCCGCAGCCTTGCAGCAGCCAGGCGCTGAGCGCCACCACGAGAGCGGTTCTACGCACCAAAGTCGGCATCTGCGACTCCTCACCCCAGCGTAGCGGGCGCCAGCCGACCGGCTGAGGCCCAAGCACCAGCAACCGTCACGGCCACGCGGCGGCCCCGGTCACCCGCCAGCCCAGCGGGCCAGCAGACGCCGAGCCATACCGGCCACGGCCACCGAGGCGAACGGCCATGGCAAACAGGTAACCCTCGTGGAGGACGTCTTGCCGGTCGTTCATCCCCACTTGGACCACTTCACCCCATCTACCGCACGCCGCCGATGGCGTCAAGCCGGTCTGCGCCAGACTGGTGATCTCGGCCGACTCCGCTTGCGGCTCGCGGCTCTCGTGCAGCTTCGCCAGCTCAGGCGGCACCGTCGCAGGGCGGCCACCGCACAGCGGCACCACCAACGCTGCCGGATGAGGTGTCACGAAGGCGCCCACCTGCGCCTGGCTCGGCCGGCCGGCACCCACGCACCGTGACTGCTGGCCCAACGGCGATGCCACCGACCACGGCGATCGACCGGCACCAACGCAACCCGACGCCATCGAGCGCCACGCACGAGGCCCGTGCCGCTCCGCCGCTCGCTTCGCCACACGGCCCCGAACTCGGTGACACCCCGAACTCGGTGACATGATACTAGTTTTGGCCGCCGCTCGGCCTGTGGTGGCGGTCCGCACCGGGCTTGAGCGCCGGTCCACAACGATGCGCGGCGCTGGAAACTAGTATCATGTCACCGGTTGTTATCACCGGTTGTTGGGCGAATACGAGTATCACGTCTCCTGGTCTCCCCGGTTGTTGGGCGAAAACGAGTATCACGTCCCCTGGTTTCCCCGAATACGAGTATCACGTCCCCTGGTCTCCCCGGTTGTTGGGCGAAAACGAGTATCACGTCCCCTGGTTTCCCCGCATCGTAGGTCGCCACGTAGGACGACAGCACGCTGCTGTCGCTGCGGCGGTGGACGAGGGCGGCTTGCCGGCCGACGTTGTCGTAGGTGTACGCTGTCAGGCCGCCGTCGTGGTCGAGCATGGTGCGGCGTGGACTGTGGTGCTCACGTTGCCCGTGCATGACCTGGCCCCCGATGGCCGCGTCGCCGGGTTGTGCTGGCCCTCATTCGCCGCTGCCGCCAGCTTACGGGGCTAAGCCCTGCAGTGCCGGTCCTTCTGGTGCACTCGGGTCGTAGCCGGCGACGAGCAGCACGTGGCCCGACCCCGCCTTGGCCCATGGCGGCATGCTAGCCCGTTCCACGCCAGGCGCGATGTGGCCCTGGAATGTCCACGTGTCAAGCCACTCCAACTGCTGCTCGAGCGACGTCCCGATGGGTACCGCCCAACCCGCGTGTGTCACAAACCGCCGCGTGTCTGGATCGAAGCACGCAAGCGCGCCTGGCGGCTCCATGCCGCCGAGCGGTCTTCCGCCGGTGACCCAGAGGCGGCACTGAGTCGATGAACTACCTAGTGCCGTCTCGCCACGCAGCTCAGCTCGGGGCGTTAGTAGGAAATGCTCAACCAGGAACGCTAGGTGCCTATCGCTCTGGCGCAGAACCAGGACCAAGGCGTACACACGGCTGTCAAATCGTTCGCCTATGTAGAACCAGGCCAGCCTTGCTGCTTGGTCCTCGCCAACCCGGACTTCGGCAGTGCCCCCAATTCGTTCGGGTAGCACCGTGGCGAACGGACCCCGCTTCTGACCCGTGCATGCGCAAGTCATCCAGGCCGCCAGTACCGCCAGGCAGCACACTGCGCCGGCACGCTTGGCGAGCCGAGGGCCCCCGTCAGTAGATCGTTGTCTCTGCCAGTTCATCGCAACAATCTCTCCTTCGGGAGTCCTCGTGGCATTGCCCGGTCTGCCAGACGTCTCTCTGGAACGACCACGTCCAGTGCCGGGGCGCCGGGGTCTGCCCCAGAGAGCCATTCTCCTGAATGCATGCAGCCCAGGCGTTCATGATCTCGACACCCAACGATGGCGGACGCAGAATAGCAGCGTAGGAATTGTCGAAATTGTAGTCGTCCTCGAAGACATGAACTACGCTGCACTGCATTGAGTTGCAGTTTGGATCGACAGGCCTGCAGCTTCGCCCCAACAGCAGCGTGCGTAGTCTGTGCGTTCCGGTAGCCAGGAACAGGTCAACGTTGGACTTAGCTGGTGCAGAGGTGCTGTTGGGACATCTGTAGTGACCGCCTGACTGGTCGCTTGCCACGAGTTCCGGTGGTGGGTTGCATCGCCCGCATCCCGAGAAACGCGCCCAGTCGCTAAGGCACTCTCTTTCGGCCCTACAGACGCGCTGCTCGCGATAGTCCTTCCAGAAGAGGCCAGCGATGCTGTCGTTCAGAACAAGGTCGCCTCCATACCCCCGGTACCAGTACTCCAGGAAGGCGGCCCCCACCGGATAGTCCGAGCGTCGCAGAAGGTCTATCCCCGAGCGATACAGGTTAAACAACGCGATCTTCAATGATTCGTGATCGCGACACAGCCGCTTTATGCCCTTGAGCTCCGGCTCTTCTGCCACGCCCTTGCCCCCCTTTGGTGCCGGATAGGCGTCTTTGCCTCCTGCCTTGCGCCACTCGCTCCTTACCCACTCGACTCGTTTGCGAAGCTCTTGCTTGGAAGCATGGTCTACCCCCATGCCAGTAGCATCTTGGTCTCGGACAGGTCGGTTGCTCGCATAGAACCGTAGGTTATAGGGGGGCTCCATTGGCGATAGAAGGTCGTTGCTAAGCCAGGATCCTGACCGCACTTGGTAGTGACGCGCTCGGACATACAACCGCGCTGCCTGGTCGCGGTAGTACCCCACCTGCCCACCAAACCCCACCACCCCCGCGCTCGCCGCCAACTCCGTCCCGAACGCCGTATACACCGGCGCGCTCACCACCGCGCCGCCGGCGTCCGTCACCTGCCGCGTGTTGGCCGACATATCGTAGGTGAGGTGGCTGCTCACCGCGCCCTTCCGCACCGTGCTCAGCCCGCCCCAGTACCCCGGGAAGTCCGTGTACTGCGCGGCCGTGGCGCCGCTGCTCACCTCCGCCAGCAGGTTCTGCTGGTCCCACACGCACTCCGTCGTCCCGTCGGGCGTCGCCTTCCGCCGGCGCAGGCCGTCGGCGCCGTAGGCGTAGTCCTCCACCCGCCCATTCTCCGCAACCTGCACCAGCCGGTCCTCCGCGTCCCAGGTGTAGGTGACCGTGTGACCTGGAGCCGCTTCAGCTAGGGTATTCCCATTTTGGTCATACGTTATGTTGGTCACGCCCAGGCTTTGGGTGCCGGCGAAGGTCACCGCGGCGTCGGTGCGGAGTAGCCGCGGGGGCTGGCCGACCTTGGTGATCGCCACCGCCAGCACCGGCGTGGCGTCGACGTCGATGGTCAGCGGTTCGGGCAGCGTCAGGTCGACGCGGCTGCCGCCGGCCGCGGTGATGGTGCCGGCGGCGATGGTGGTCACTCCGACCAGCCCCGCCGTACACAGCAGCAGCGTCACCGCCCAGTGGTCGCTCTCGTCCCAGGTGCCCGCCGCGCCGACCGCGTCGAGGGTGACCGATGACAGCAGGTAGGTGTGCGCGGTGGACAACGGCATCACCAGCGCCAGCGCGTCGCTGCTGTAGGGCGCGGCCACGAGCCCGCCCAGCCCGCCGTCGCCCCACGGCACCATGGCGCCGTCTTCATCACGGAAGAGGGTCGCGGTGCCGGCGGCGGACAGCAGCGGGCCCGGCTGGCCCACCTGGCTGACCGCGACGGTCACCTGCGGCGTGGCGCTCGCGTCCACCGCCTGCGACGGCACGGGCACCGGCAAGCGCACCAGACCCGCGCCGGCCTGCGCGAAGGTGGCGGTGGCCAAGGTGCCGACCACATTACCGGCCGCGTTGCGGGTTTGCAGGCTGACCAGCCAATGGTTCGCCGCGTCCCAGGTGCCGGCGCCACCGACCAGGACCACCGTGGCCTGCTCGACGGCGTACTGCCCGGTGTCCAGCGTGGTGGCCAGCGCCAGGGCGTCACCGCTGAAGGGCGCTCTCACCACCGGCCGCAGCGCGCCCAGCGCCGCGGCTGCGGCGAAGCTCTCGGTGGTGAGCAGTTCGTCACCGGTGTTGTAGGTGTAGCTGGTGACCAGCCCGCCGCCGCGGTCCATGGACAGGCGGTTGCCCATCGCGTCGTAGGTGTAGCGGTAGCGGTACGCGTAGGTGCCGGTCCGCTGCTCGTCGATGAGCTGGCCGGTGGCGTCGTAGGCGTAGTGGTAGGTCCCGTCCAGTTCATCCACGCGCACGCGGTTGCCGACCGCATCGTAGGTGGCCCCATACGACGACAGCACGGTGTGGTCGCTGCGGCGGTGGACGAGGGCGGCCGGCCGGCCGACGTTGTCGTAGGTGTGGTGCGCCGTGACGCCGTTGGCCAGCGTCTGCCGTTCCAGCCGGCCGGACAGCTTCCAGTCCCAGGTGGTGGTCTCGGCGAAGGGGTTGGTGACCGTGGCGAGCTGGTCGTCCAGGTTGTAGGTGTAGGCGGTCAGGCCGCCGTCGTGGTCGAGCATGGTGCGGCGGTTGCCGACCGGATCGTAGGTGTAGGTCAGCCGGAACCCGCGCGGATCGGCCACGGCGGTCTGCCGGCCGAGCGCATCGAGCACGTACTCGGTCAGCCCGAGGCTGTCCTCCACGGCGGTCTGGCGGCCGGCCGTGTCGTAGGTGGTGGTGACCCGCGTGCCGTCATGGTAGAGCCGGCCGATCTCGCGGCCGACCGGATCGTAGGCATAGGTCGTGGTCCAGCCGCGGCCGTCGGTGCGAGTGCTGGTTTGGCCGCGCTGGTCGTAGGTGAACAGTGTCCAGCGGCCCTGCGGGTCCTGGGTGCCGACCTGTTGACCGGCCAGGTTGTAGACGGTGGTGGTGCGGCGGCCGTCGGGGCCGATGGACGCGGTCCAGGCGCCGAGGGCGTCGTACTCGGTGCGGAAGGTGTGGCCGCCGGCGTTCTGGACCGCCACGGTGCGGCCGAGGGCGTCGTAGGTCTCGGTGGTCCGGTGGCCTTGCGGGTCCTCGGTGGCGAGGCGCCGGCCGAGCGGGTCGTAGTACCAGGTCGTAAGGTGTCCATCGCCGTCCACCGAGGCGACGCGGCCGTCGGACAGGTACCGCGTGGTGGTGCGCAGCCCGTCCGGATCGGTGGTGGCGATCACGCGGCCGAGGCCGTCGTAGACGGTGGCCGACTCGGCCCCGCGCGGCGTGGTCTCGCTGAGGCGGCGACCGTCGGCGTCGTAGGCGGTGTGCGAGGTGTGGTCGTTGGCGTCCTGCAGCGCGACGCTGCGGCCGAGGGCGTCGAAGAGGGACGCCGTGACGCCGTCCAGCGCGTCGCGCGTGCTCACCGGCTGGTAGAGCGAGTCATAGGTCGTTTGGGTGACCTGTCCGAGCGCGTCGGTGAACTGCTGCGCCCGGCCGGCCGAGAGCACCGTCGTGGTGGTCCGCGCGCTCATCGCGTCGACCATGGCGGTGATGTCCTGGGCCACCAGATACACCGAGGTGGTCCGGTAACCGAGCGGGTCGACCGCGGCGACCGGGCGGCCGTCGGCATCGTAGTCCTGCGACGACGCGTGGCCGAGCGCGTCGATGGTGGTGCTGACGCGGCCGACGGCGTCGTAGACCGTGGTGCTGCGCGCGCCGTTCGGCCGCACCGAGGCAATCGCGTGTCCAGCCTCGTCATAGACCTGGGTGGTCACCCGGCCGAGGGCGTCCTGGCGGGCGATGGCCTGGCCGGCGGCATCATAGCTGGTGCTGGTGCGCCAGCCGAGGGCATCGATGGTGGCGATGGCCCGGCCGGCCGGGTCGTAGACGGTGGTCGTGCGGTACCCGCGCGAGTCGATGCTGGCCACGCGGCGGCCGACCGCGTCGTAGATGGTCCAACTGGTGTCGCCGACGGCGTTGACGCCGCCGACCGGGCGGTCGAGGGCGTCGTAGCTGGTGGTGGTGCGGTAGCCCAGCGGGCTGACCGTGGCGATGGGCCGGCTGAGGCTGTCGAGCACCGTGGCCGTGGTGTGCCCCAGCGCATCGATGGTGCCGGTGGCGCGGTTGTAGGCATCGTAGACGGTGCGGGTCAGGTGGCCCTGGGCATCCTGGGTCGCCGCCGGGCGGCCGCACTCGTCGTAGGTGGTGGTGGTGCGGAACCCGTTCGGGTCGACCGTGGCCAGGGCGCGGCCATAGGCGTCGGTGAGGAAGGCGGTGCGCTGGTTGTTCGGCGTCAGCACCGTGGCCTGGCCACCGTAGGCGTTGTAGCTGTGCGTGGTCCGGTAACCCAGCGGCGTGATGTCCACCAGTGGGTGACCCTCCGGATCGTAGTGCCAGGTGCTGGTGTGCCCCAGCGCGTCGATGGCCGTCAAGCGGTGACCGCTTGGTCCGTAGGTGCTGGTGGCCGCGTAGCCCAGCGGGTTGACCTGGGCCACCTGGTTGCCCGCCAGGTCCCAGATATGCTGCGTGGTGCGGCCCAACGGGTCGGTCTCGCCGGCCAGGTCGCCGTAGGCGTCATAGCCATAGGTCCAGGTGGCGCCGAGCGGATCGGTCCGCGACACCTGACGGTCGTGGCCGTCGTAGGTGGTGGTGGTGGTGTACCCGTTGGCGTCGGTGACGCGGGCGCGGTTGCCGCGCGCGTCATAGCCGAAGGTGGTGAGCGCACCGAGGGCGTCCTGGGTCATCCACAGGAAGTCGCCCGCATCGTAGGTGTTGCTGACGATGGTCAGCGCGCCGCGGACCGAAGTCAGCAGCCCGCCCAGGCCCTGCGCGCAGGTGGCGAAGGTGTTGGTGGTCACATTGCCCAGTGCGTCGGTGTGGGTCGTCAGCCGGCCGTGGGCATCGTAGCTGTAGTGCTGCGACACACCCGCGCTGTCGGTCACCGTGGTGTACTTCAGCGGGTTGTTCGGGTCGGCATAGGTGTAGGTGGCGCTGCCTGGGAAGGTGCTGCCGAGCAGCTCGCCATCGCCATTGAAGTGGAGCGACCAGGTGCCGACGGTGGTGCCGGCGGCGTCATCGAGTTCGACGACCACCTCCTGGTCGGTGTCGTACTCGTAGCGCCAGGCGACGCCGCGGCCGTCGACCACGCCGGCGGCGCGGTAGCCGTCCAGGTGGTAGAGCAACTGCGCGGTGCTCTGTTGGCCAGGCTCCGGGCCGGGCACGGTGACCGTGCTGAGCAGGAGCACGGTGCCGGTCTCCGGCGGCACCTCGGGCACCTCCTGGTACGCGTAGCTCCAACGGGCCGCACCTGGCGTCTCGCCGCTCAAGTGGACCGGCGAGACCTGTGCCAGCGCCGTCTGCGGCTCGTCGCCGAGCGCCGCGAAGGTGTAGTCGACCTGGCGGCCGGCGGAATCGGTCAGCGCGCTCAGGTAGCCGCCGGCGTCGTAGCTCAAGGTCAGCAGCGTGACGGCGGCCTCGTTGGCCACCGCGGTCAGCCGGCGCTCGGTGTCCCAGGCAAACTCGACGTACAGCCCCGCCGGGTCGCTGCGGCGGTGCAGCGCGTAGCATTGCGTCGCGTGGGGCCGGAACGACCACAGCGTGTCACACGACCAGGCCATGGTCAGATCGGACCACTGCCCCGGCGTGGCGGACGGGGTGCCGTAGACCACGTACGAGCTGCCTGGCGGCGGCAGCAGGTTGCCGGTGGGCACGCCGCCGGACAGCTCGACAGTCCAGCGGTGGAGCCGGCCGTTGGGGAACTCGAGCACCAGGGCCGGCCACGGCGCCGGCTCGTCGTCGGTCCAGACGCGGATGTCCCAGTTGTGCACCCAGCCGCGGGCCAGGCCCGGCGAGCCGTAGTCGCTGACGGCCCGGTCGCTGCGCCAGGTCCGGGCGAAGGGCAGCGCGTGTCGCGAGTCGCGCACCTCCAGATCGGGCGGCGGCACGTGCCGGCCGACGCCGTTGGCGCAGACCACCTCGAGGCTGCGCGCCGGCCCCGTGCCGCGGGCGGCTGGTCCGCCCACCAGCCCGCCGCGCGACGGGCTGAACCACGGCGCGCCCATGCCCGGCGCCGTGGCGCGGCAGCACTCGGGATCCTCCGGCTGCCCGAGGCGACGGAGCTTCCAGGGCAGTTGCGCCGGCACCGACGCCAGCCGGCGCGATGCGGGGCTCAACGGTGCCTCGCCGGCGTAGTCGGCGTGCTGCTTCGCCAGCGCCTCCGAAGCCGGGTTGTTGATGTCGAACAGGCGCCAGGCCTCGCTCCACCACCATTGCAGCAGGTACTCGACCGTGGCCCAGGTGGTCTGCAGCGACGGGTCCGTCTGCGACTGCGTCGGATTGTTGACCCGCGTGTGGGCCGGCGTCATGCCCGGCCATTCGAACAGGCCGTGGGCATCGAGGCGGTCGCTCACCGCGCCTTCGCGCCACGGCTGCCACACGCCGGGCTCGGGCAGCGGCGCCCCCGGGCTCGACGGGAGCAAGGTCTGCTCACCGGTGCCCGGGTCGATCAGCACATAGCTGGTCACACGGCGCCACATCGCATAGCGCAGCCGCGCCACACCGTGCGTCAGGCGGGTCAGCCGCCGCCGGCCGCCGGTGGTGCGGAGCAGCGAGAGCGCGCTGCCGCCGAGCGCCTTGCGCAACTGCAGCGTGGTGGGATGGCCCAGAGCCAGCAGGTAGTCGCGCGTGTGGATCGCGCCCAGCACGCTGAGGCCGCCGTCGTCGGCCGCCACGGTCCGGTTGGCGGTCCAGAACAGCCACGCGGGACAGAGCACCTCCGGGTTGTTGGCGCCTTTCCAGAAGCTCTTGGTCATCGCGTCGATGGCGTCCTGGTCGAGGCTGAACGTGAACCCCTGCGACCAGCCCAGTTGGCCGAGGTGCGCCAGCGCGCGGGCGTAGTTGATGTCGCCGAGGTCGCCCGTCTGATCGGGACAATGCTGAGCCTTCTGGATGGTGCCGAAACCGCGCTCGGGCACGCCGCCCTGGTTCGGCTCGTCGGGCAGCACCGTCGGCCAGACCAGGCCGTCGCGCCGCACCAGGACCCCTTCATAGTCGCCCATGAAGTCCCACAGCTCGCTGCTCTTGACCAGACTGGTGTCGACGGCCGCCAGCGGCCGGTCGGGCGTGCCTCGGCCGGTGTGGTCCCAGCCCTGATCGCCACACGGCCGCAGCCTGGTCAGCCGCACCACGGTCTCGCTCGCGCCCGGGTTGCGCAGGCCGATCAGCGAGACCGAGGTGACGACCTGCAGGTCGGGCAGCGTGCCGTCATCGGGGCAGAACAGGTCGACCACGACGCTCTGGCGCCCGGCCGGAATGCTGACGTGGTAGTCGACGGCGGCATCGGTGCGGGTGTACGACCACTCCGCGATGCGGTGCGCGCCACAGGTGTAGTGCGGGTCAAACACCTGGACCGTGGCGTAGCCCAGCCGCAGGACGAACGACAGGGCCAGGTCGGCCGGCTTGTCGAAGGCGATCTCCAGCCAGCCATGGTCCTTCCACGAGTAGACGTCCTCGGCATAGGTCGGCTCGTCGGCGGTGTCGACGTGCTCGCCGGCGGCGCAGGCGAAGAGCTTGCGCGGCCAGTCCCAGTCGATGGCCTTGCCCGGCTGCGGGATGAGCGCCAGGCGCTCCCAGTAGCGTGTCTGGAGGGCGGCGGTCACGTCGCCGGTGACGCCGGCCGCGATGGTCCACTGCTCCTGCGGGTCACCCACGACGATGCCGCTCGTGGCGGTCCAGCGCGTGTCGGGCAGCTCCTGGCGGGCCACCAGCGGCACCACGTCGGCCACACGGCGGCCGATGCCGGCCAGCGCGTTCCAGACGGCGCTGTTGACCCCTGGTGGGCGCGTGCAGAGGTAGCGGTCGTTGACCGGCAGCGCCTTGTCGGCGAAGACCTGCGTGCCACCGGCGTCGCACCAGTGATTCATGGCCCAGAACGGGTCGATCTCGACGCTCATGGTCTGCGACGGGTGGATGCGGTAGGGCACCGTCAGGCCATAGGCATGGCCGCTACCCACCCAGGCGCCCGGGCTCGGACCGGTCGGCAGCGTGGACAGCGTGGTGATGATGGGATGGCCGTCCTCGTCGACCATGCCGGCATTGACCAAGGGGTCGACGGGGTCGGTCTGGTCCCAGACACAGACCTGGGCGTCGAAGGAGTACTGCAGGCCAGGGCTCTCTTCGCCTTGCCATGAGGCGACGTTCCACACGTTCGCAGCGCCCGTGATGTTCCATCCACTCACGCTGCCGCCGGTGCCCCTGGCGCGCAGAAACGGCACCTCGAAGCCGGCGCCGTCCTCAAAGCTGTTGTCCATGCCGGTGAAGCCCGGCCCAGTTACGGTGGCAAACGGGCCGGTGGTGTAGCCAAGCCCGAGCTGGCTCATCGACACGCCGATGTTCGGCACGCCATAGCCCATGATGGCGTCGCCGATCTCCACGTCTGTCTGGCCGGGATATGCGTCCCGCCGAGTGGCGCTGGCCGACAGGCCGAAGGCGCTCACCGTGGCCACGCTGCCGGGGGTCAGGTACCAGGCGTCGCGCACATGGCAGTCGGTGGGGTGCATCATCTGCCGGGCCGCGCCGCCGCCCATCATCTCGGGCAAGCTGATCCCGTGCTGGCGCTTGATGATCCCGCCAGTGCTCAGGCTGTAGCCCGAGGTGATGCTTGGTATGGGAGAGATCCACGTTCGCACCACGTCGCCTTGTCCGGGAGGCGGATAGAGGAACCCAAACGCGGAGGCATAGAGCCGGTAGGCAGTCTGCCCGCCGACAAGGCCGAACCAAGCCGCAACGGTTGCCTGCCACAGCAACACATACACCTCGCCGAAGGCATACGGTGGTGTCGGTACCGGGATGTAGCCGTCGCAGGCGGCCGCCAGTGTGTCGTAGTATGCGTCTCCGGGGACCGAGCCAGTGCCGCCACCGGGCACTATCGTGAACACCCCGCCGGGGTAACTTGGGGCCCTGAAACAGCCGACACAAGACAGCCCGGCCGAGGCCCCACAGCAGCCGACACGGACGCCTTTGAACCCGGTCGGGCACTCGCTCAGCCCCCACCACGGCGTGTAGCCCTCTGGTATCAGGTACGCCGCGATGGTCCCGCTCCAAGAAGACCCGCCTGCGTCACCGGTCCGGACCACATCGCCCCATTGCGTCGCCATCTCACGCAACTCCTGTCTCAGCTTGACCCGGCGCCGCCTAGCGAACGCCCTGACCGGCAGTCCGGCGGCAACCCGCCGGTCGCACGCCACACCGTCCCG
>CAZHGD010000098.1:0-400 GCA_964531735.1 uncultured Fimbriimonadaceae bacterium
GCTTGCGGGCGGCATCCGCATCTTGCTGGGCCGTCTGCAAAGACTGGAAGTAACCACTGCCTTGGGCAACGAACTGGACCGGCTGCAACATCACCCATTGCACCGGGTAAAGAACAGCGGCCACCGCTTGGCGCAGCATCATGTTGACCAACTGCACTACCAGCGCCTGGCCCGCCAGGTTTTCGATGTCGCCGATGTCTTCCTGCTGTTCGGCGAGCACCTCGACGCCGGTCTCGCCGGCCTCCGCCTCGGCCGGCCGCCGCTCCGATTTGCGCCGCAGCTCTTCCAGCTCGATGTCGGCCTGCAGCTCCGACTCGTCGCGCCGCCGCGACTCGCCGCCGCGCCGCGCGGTCGCCGAATCGATCCGCCGCGCCAGCGCGTCGTCCGGCTCCAGCATCTC
>CAZHGD010000098.1:424-27597 GCA_964531735.1 uncultured Fimbriimonadaceae bacterium
GTCTCGGCCTCCAGGTTGTCCACCTTGTCGGCCATCTCGTCGAACTTGTCGAACGCGCTGCGGTCCACCAGCGAGCTGGTGTCCACCGACCGGGCGCGCGGCGGCTGCTCCGCGCGCGACTCCGCGCGCTGGCGGCGGACCCGCTCCACGCCCACCCCGCGGCGCCGTTCGCGCGCCTCGGCCAGCCGCGCCTCCAGCTCTTTGTACTGGTTGCGCAGGTCGTCCACGGCGTTCTGCTGCTCGTAGAGCTGGCGGTCGTACTCGGTGGCCAGCTCCTCGTAGGTGCGCTTCTTGCGCAGCGCCTCGCGCGCGAGCTGGTCCTCGCCGGCGTCCACCGCGGCCTGCGCCCGAGCCGACCACTGCCGAGCCGTCTGATCGGCGTCATCGAGCTGCTTTTGCAGCCGCTTCTCCACCGCCATCTGCTCGATCAGGCTCTGCTTGGCCAGCCGCAGGCCATCCTCCATCTCGGTGATCAACAGGTCGAGCTGCTTCTCCGGGTTCTCGGCCGCCGAGAGCATATCGTTGAGGTTCGACCGGATGATCCGACTGATCCGCTTGCCGATGCCCACCGCCGTCTCCTTGCCGCCGTCGTTGAGGCGCAGGTCCACTCCATTGTACCGTCAGGGCCAAGTCGATGCTACACCGCCAGCCCGGCCGGCATCAGCCCGCCGCGCCCCCGAGCGCTTCGCGCAGACCGGTCACCTCGATCTCGTGCTGCTCCAGCACTCGCAACAGCCACTGCGGGTTGGGCACGAGTGCCAGCGGGCAGAGCTGCCCGGAGGCCAGGCGGAGCACGCCGCCACGGCAGGCCACCGAGCCCAGCTCGGACCAGGGCACCGTCTGCTCGTCGAACGTGACGCCCTGCCGCCGGTCGAGCGTGAGCGGACCCAGGTGCAGCGGCTCGCCATCGTCGTAGGCGCTCAGCGCGGCGCCGGCCCGGCGACTGTTCACCTCGTTGGCGCAGCGCGCCAGCAGCCCGTCGAAATCCTCGAGGTCGTCGGGCAGCAGCAGCATCGTCTCGCCGCCCTGCACACGGAGCAGCCGTGCCAGACGCGGCTCGCCCGGCAACGGCAGCACCCGCCAGAACGCGTTGAGGTAGATGGCCTCGAAGTCCTCGAACAGCAGCTCCACCGGCCCGCCCAGGCCGTGGACCCGCAAGCCGCACTCGCAGATCTCGACCTTGCGGAACAGCGCCGGCGCGATTTGCAGGCCCAGCAGCGCCTTGACCATCAGCGCTGCCATGATGAACAGCGGTACGCTGACCCGGCCAATCACCACCGCCGCCGTCCACAGCAGCAGGACCACCAGCCCCGCCACCAGCAACGCCGCGTAGCGTTGCCACTGCACCGCCAAGGTGCGCCGCACCTCGCCCAATTCGGCCATGGACCCCACCTTTCGCTCGCCGCCACCCGCCGCACCACCCATTGTCGGCGTCCGCCACCCGCGCTGTCAAGCATCCCTCGGGGACAGTATACTTATCTCGCGGCTGCGCCTACTTCGTGGCCGCGTCCGCGCGGGTCAGGCGCTGCACGTAGGCGGCGCGCGCGGCGGTCAACTCCGCGGGCAGCCTCAGGGCGCCACGCAGCTTGCGGGCCTCCTCAGGCGCGGCTTGCAGCGCCTGCGCCGCAGCCCGGAGCTGCCGCTCGCGACCCGCGATGCAAGCGGGCTCGGCCAGCAGCGGGGCCAGCCGACGCGCCTGCTGAACCACCCACTGGTCGTGCCGCGCGTCGGTGGCCGTCAGCCACTTCGCCTCGTCGCGGTTGGCCTCGGCGTAGAGCGACTCGGCAGCCGGGGTGACCTGCTCCGGCCCGACCATCGTGAACAGCACGCTGCCGGTCAGGGCCGCCTGCGGGTCCTTGGCCGTGCTCTCGCCCATGACGTCGAGCGCCGCCCGCATCTGCTTGGCCAGGTTGCCGACGGTCAGCCGGATCAGCTCCGGGTTGCCGGAGCGCAGGTCCTCGCCGCAGAGGTCGACGCTGGCGATGGCCCAGCGCAAGACCAGGGAGCAATCGAGGCTGGCGGTGCGCGAGGCCACCCAGTAGGGCAGCTTGTAGCGCCCGGTGCGACAGCCGAGGAGCAGCCACTGCGCATCGACGCACAGCTCGGCCAGGCGGTCGACGCCTGGTGCGGCGGTGCCGGGCGGTGCCGTGACGCCGGCGGCGACCGGCCGCGCCGACTCACGCCGGACCTGGCGGGTGCAGCCGTTGGCCAGGACCACGCACGCCGCCAGCGCACCCAGCCCCGCGGCTGTCCGCCGCCTGATGAACGCTGACCGCGACGCCATGCCGGTTCTCCGACAGCCGATTGCCGCGCCGCTCGGCGATTCCTGCCCGACCCGTTGCCCTGACGCCGACGCGGGAACCGCGGACGGGGCCGTCGCGTCCGACCAGTAGCCGGCACGGAGAGCTGTCATGCGCTCGTTGGTTGGCACGGTTTGTCTGCTCGCGCTGTTCCTCGCCTCGCCCCTCACCGCCCGCGACCTGACTGTGGGCGACCGCCTGCCCGACCTGTCGAAGGTGCCCCTGGCCGCGCTGGCCGACGAGCACCGCCCGCGGGCCTACGGCAACCCGAGCCCCGAGGACTTGCTCCTGCCCGACGGCGTGCTGATCGCCCATTTCTCGGCGCCGCGACCCTCGCGGCGCGGCACGTTCAAACTGTTCTTCACCGAGGAACTCTCGGCCCTGCGCAAGGCGGCGCTGAGCGTGCCCTACCCTTGCCGCGCCGTGTTGGTGGTGCCGTTCGGCGAGAAAGGCCGCGAGGACGCCCGCACCTTGCTCGATCTGGCCGCGAAGGAGCGGACGCTGCCCTGGGGTGGCGGTGTCGGCATCTACTGGGAGCCCACCTGGCCACGGCCGGGCTATTACCTGACGCTGCGGCCCGATGACGAGGCGCTCACCACGCCCTACACCTGGCTGATCGGGCCGGACCGCACGGTCCTGGCGGTGCGCGGTCCGAACTCCGAGCTGCCCCTCTACGACTGGCTGCAGGCCAACCTGCCCGAGCGCCTGAAGGTAGCCGCCGGCCGCCCGCGGGTGCAGATTGACCCGCCGCCCGCCGGGGCCGGCACCTGGCCGGTCTTCCGCCGCGCCCCCGGCGGGCTGGCCGCCGCCGGCCGCGCGCCGGACACCTTGCCGTACCTGTACCTGGCCTGGCGGCGCAAGATCGGCCCGACCTTCGCCTCGCCGGCCGTGGCCGACGGCCTGGTCTACGCTGCGGCGCACAAGCAGGGCCTCCACAGCCTGCGCCTCGACAGCGGCGAGCCGCTGGAGCGGTTCGCCGTCGGCGGCGCGCTCTGGTCGTCACCCGCGGTGGCCGGCGACCTGGTCTACACCGCGTCGGCCGCCGGCGTGCTCGCGGCCGTCGAGCGCGATGGGCTCAAGAAGCGCTGGCAGCGCCCGCTCGACGGTCTGATCACCTCCTCGCCCACGGTGCGCGCCGGCGTGCTGTATGTCGGCTCGCGCAACGGCGCGGTCTATGCGGTCGACGCGGCCACCGGGCAGGTGCTCTGGTCGTACCAGACCGGCGGCGAGATCAGCGCCTCGCCGGTGTTGGCCGGCCCGTTGGTGCTGATCGGCTCGGGCGATCGCCGGCTCTACGCGCTGGATGCCGCCAGCGGCGAGCGCAAGTGGTCGGCCGAGACCGGCGGCGCGGTCGACTCGTCGGCCGTCGTGGCGGGTGAGACGGTGCTGGTCGGCTCGTTCGATGGTGGTCTGTACGCCTACCAACTCGGCACCGGCCGCCAGCTTTGGCGCTGCGAACTGGGCGGCTGGGTCCATGCCTCGCCGGCGGTGGCCCAGCAAACTGTCTTCGTGGCCACGGTGCGCCTGCACCAGGATCACCAGCCGGCCTTCTACTGGATCGACCTGGCCAGCGGGCGAGTCCGCGCCCGCCGTGAGCTGCCCGACTCAGCTTACTCGAGCCCGGTGGTCTGGGACGACACCGTGCTGATCGGGTGTCGAGACAAGAGCCTCTACGCCTTCGACCGTGACGCCCGCCGCACCGAGCCGCTGTGGACCTTCGCCACCAACGGCTATGTCCACGCCACGCCGGTGGTGGTCGGCGACACCGTGCTGGTCGCCTCCTACGACGGCTGGCTCTACGCGCTTCGCCAAGCCAAGCCGGTGGCGGTCTGGACGCGCGACGACGTGGTGCCGCGCTGGTTCATGGCCGCGCTGGTCAAGCAGCTTCACGAGGAGGCCGGCAAGCTGGTGCAGCAGGCGGCGGCCGGCAACGCCGGCGCGCCGCTGACGCTGACCGCGTTCGAGCCCTTGTTGCAGCAGGTGCGCCAACAGGCCGCCGCCGCGGCGCCGGTGACGCAGGTGCTGCCGGCCGATGTGCCGGCCGAGCACCCGGGCGCGCGCTACGTGGCCTACACGCTCGCGGCCGGACTGCTCAGCGGCTATCCCGACGGCACCTTCCATCCCAGCGATCCGGCGTCGCGCTACCAGCTCGCCGCGGCGCTGGGCGCGACGCTGGACACCATCTGCCGGCCGGACTTCGCCTGGCGCGCCTTGCGCGAACGCAGTGGCGGCCAGGTGGCGGTCGAGGTCCAGATCCGCCCGCCGGCCGGCAGCGCCACCGCCGCGCCGAGCGATGTGGACAGCAAGCACTGGTCCTACCGCGCGCTGGCGGACATGGCCAGGCGCGGCCTGCTGCCGCTGGATGACGAGAACCGCTTCCGCGGCGAACGGCAGGTCAGCCTGTCGGTGGCCGCCGAGCAGTGGGCCCGCCTGCAAGCCGCGGTGCGCGTGGTGCGGACGAAGTGAACGAGCCGCGGCCAGGCGACCGGACTGGTCGCCTGGCCGCGGGCTGACCCTACAGCGCCAGGAAGTTCCGCAGCAGCTCCATGCCGTGCTCGGTGGCGATGCTCTCGGGGTGGAACTGCACGCCCTCGACCAGCAGGTCGCGGTGGCGCAGGCCCATGATCTCGCCCTGGTCGGTCTGGGCCGAGATCTCCAGGCAGCTCGGCAGTGTCTCGCGGCGGACCAGCAGCGAGTGGTAGCGGACCGCCGTGAACGGGCTGGGCAGACCGCTGAAGATGGTCCGGCCGTCGTGCAGGATGTCACTGGTCTTGCCGTGCATCAGCCGACCCGCGCGCACCACCTCGCCACCGAAGGCCTGCCCGATGGACTGGTGGCCGAGGCAAACGCCCAGAATTGGGATCCGCCCGGCGAAGTGCGTGATCACCTCCAGTGAGCAGCCCGCCTCGGTGGGGGTACACGGCCCGGGCGAGACGACGATCTTCTCGGGGGCCAGCGCCTCGATCTCGGCGACGCCGATGGCGTCGTTGCGGTAGGTCTTCACGATGCAACCGAGTTGGCCGAGGTACTGGACCAGGTTGTAGGTGAAGCTGTCGTAGTTGTCGATCATCAGAACCATGGGTCACTCCAGGCCGCTCTCGGCCAGCTCCAGAGCGCGGCGGATGGCCATCGCCTTGTTGCAGGTCTCGTCATACTCCAACGCCGGATCACTGTCGGCGACCACGCCGCCGCCGGCTTGCCAGTAGCACTTGCCGTCCTTCATGATCAGCGTGCGAATGGTGATGCAGGTGTCCATGCTGCCGCTGTAGCTGAAGTAGCCGATGGCGCCGCCGTACGGCCCGCGGCGCGTCGGCTCGACCTCGTCGATGATCTCCATGGCGCGGATCTTCGGCGCGCCACTGAGCGTACCGGCGGGAAACGCGGCGCGGAGCACGTCGAACTGGTCGCGGCTGGGGTGCAGCGTGCCGCGCACGTTGCTGACGATGTGCATGACGTGCGAGTAGCGCTCGATGGCCATCAGCTCGTCCACCTCGACGGTGCCGTAGCGGCACACCCGGCCCAGGTCGTTGCGGCCCAGGTCGACCAGCATGATGTGCTCGGCGCGCTCCTTTTCGTCCGCCAGCAACTCGCGTTCGAGCGCGGCGTCCTCGCCCGGTGTGCGGCCCCGCTTGCGCGTGCCGGCGATGGGCCGAGTGCGCACCTGACCGTTGGCCTCGGTGACCAGGATCTCCGGTGACGAGCCGGCGATGTGCAGGTCGCCCAGGCGCAGGAAGTACATGTACGGCGACGGGTTGATGCTGCGCAACGCGCGGTAGACGTCGAACGGCTCGGCGTGCGGCTTGGCCTCGAACCGCTGCGACGGCACCACCTGGATGATGTCGCCGGCCGCGATATACTCCTGGCAGTGGCGCACGGTGGCCTCGTAGGCCTCGCGGGTGAAGTTGCTGCGGACCTCGATCGGCCGACTGCTGCGCTGCGGTTCGCGCTTCGGCAGCGGTTCGCGCAGGCGGGCCACCAGCGCCTCGATCTCGGCGCAGGCCTGGTCGTAGGCCGCGTCGGCGTCGCCGTCCTTGACGCGGGCGATGGCGATGGCCTTGGCCCGGTTGAGCACCCGGTCGAACACCAGGCAGGTGTTGGTGATCATGAAGCAGGTGTCGGGCAGGCCGAGATCGTCGACACCGCCGCCCGGCAGGCGCTCGAAGAAGCGCACCAGGTCGTAGGACATGTAGCCCACGGCGCCGCCCAGAAACGGCGGCAGGTCGCCGTAGGCGGCGAACTGCGCGCGGCCGAGCGCGGCCTCGATGACGTGCAACGGATCCTCATCGGCGGCCAGCTCGCGCTGGGTGGTGCCCTCGCCGTTGGTGATGGTCACCTGGCGGTCCTTGGTGGTGATCACCATGGCCGGGTCGGCACCGATGAACGAGTAGCGGCCGACGTGCTCGCCGCCCGAGACGCTCTCGAGCAGGAACGCATACGGCGAGTCGCCGAGCTTGAGGAAGGCCGACACCGGCGTGTCGACGTCGGCCAGAATCTCGCGGTAGACGGGGATGATCTCCGCCCGCCGGGCGAGCTGCCGGAAGGTTTCGCGGTCGGGTGT
This sequence comes from uncultured Fimbriimonadaceae bacterium, assembly GCA_964531735.1. GTDB lineage: Bacteria > Armatimonadota > UBA10988 > UBA10988 > UBA10988 > CAZHGD01. The sequence goes on from CAZHGD010000098.1 coordinate 7,283, forward strand.
CATGTCGGTGTCTCTCTTCTGGCGGCTCCTGGCTGTCGCCCTGGGCCGCGCCGCCGTCCGAGCCCCGGGATCCTGGCCCGGGCACCTTCCCCCAAACGGAAAGGACCACGGGCCGCTTGTCGGGTCCCGTGGTCCGGTTCAAACCTTGTGGTTATCACACACGCACGACTACGGGACGCACCTCCACCAGGTGCGCCACCACCACTGCCGATTGGTTGGTCGCGTGGGCATGATGCTTGGTGTATACCATATCTCGTGGCCGGCGACAAGAGGCGATTTAGGCCACTCGCGCGGAGCGTGGCCTGTGGGTATGCCTGTCGCGCCGGCGCCCGTCCGGCGCTGCCCCCGTTGGTGCTGGTGGGTCTGGTGGTCGGGCGCCCTGCTCCTGGCCGGTGTCTGGTGCTGGCCGATCAACGCGGCCAGCTCGCGCTGGTCGCTCGCCGGCCTATGCCTGGCGCTCTGGGGCAGCCTCCTGCTGGCGACCTGGCCACACCGGATCTGGCGCCGGCTGCTGCTGGGAGTCGCTGTCGTGGTGCTGCTCGGGTCACTCGCGCCGGGCCGCCTGGCGCCGCCCTCGAGACTGCAGGCGGTCTACGTCGAACGGCTGCGCGCGTACACCGGTACCCGCTACCTGTGGGGCGGCGAGAACTGGCTCGGCATCGACTGCTCCGGGCTTGTCCGGCGCGGGCTGATCGACGCCTACGCCCGGATGGCCCTGGCCGGCCCCAGTCCCAGCGCCTGGCGGCGCGCGGTTTGGCTGTGGTGCCACGACTGTTCGGCCAAGGCGCTCGGCGATGGCCATGGTGGCCTCACCGTGCCCATCTGTCAGGCGCCGTCGCTGAACGCCCTGGCCGGCGACCTCCGCCTGGCGCCGGGCGACCTTGCCGTGACCGGCGGCGGCGTGCACGTCCTGGCCTACCTCGGCGAGGGGCGCTGGATCCAGGCCGAGCCGGGCGTCGGGCGCGTGGTCAGCGACACGGTGCCATCAGCCGATCCGTGGTACCGGATGCCGGTCCGTGTTGTCCGCTGGCGCGAGCTGAGCCACTCGCCAAGCGGCGCCGCACCGTGACCAGCGGCGGCCACGGCGCGGCGGTTGGCGGTGCCGGCTATTCGCCCGCGCCGGTGAAGAACGGATTGGCCGGCACCACCGTGCGGTTGCCGGGGACGTAGGTGGTCGGAATGGCCGTCACGCCGTCGTTGCAGACCCAGGCCTTGTCGAACTTCAGCCACTTGACGTGCCCGTCGTAGTAGGCGAGGTTCAGGCCCTCGTTGTGCCGGTTGGACAGCGCGTAGCTCGAGGCGTCCGGGTTGCGGCTGCTGTACTGGCAGTTGGTCCAGTCCTCGGTGTTGCTGACGCTGCCGTCCCAGGTGATCACCGTGGCCACCGAGCTCATCTGCGACTCGGCGGTGTTGGTGTAGTTGACGTCGTCGATCGGATTGCCCAGGCCGGCGTTGCCCAGCGCGCAGACGTTGACGTGGTAGGACAGATAGCTGGAGGTCGTGCTGGCCGACGGGCAGCGGAAGATCTGCATGTTCTTGACGTACGGCGTCAGCAGGGCCGGCATGCTGGCGATGTCGGCAGCGAAGGTGCCGTTCGGCGCGCTGTAGGAGTAGCGCCGCCAGCGCATGGTGACCTGGTCGTAGTCACTCATGTACTGCAGCACGGCGAGTGCCATCTGCTTCTCGTTGCTCTGGCAGCTCGACTGGCGGGCCTTCTCACGGGCCTTGGCGAACACCGGGAACAGAATGGCGGCCAGAATCGCGATGATGGCAATGACCACCAGCAGCTCGATCAGGGTGAATGCTCGGGTCGTTCGGCTGTTCATGGCAGCTCCTCAGGAGACACGCGGGAGCTGGGCTCCCTGCGCTGGGCCGATAGACGTGCCGGCGGCGGAGCTTGTTCAGCCGGAGCGAGCCGGCGGCTCCGCGCCGCCAAGACGCGCCAGGGCCGCCAGCAGCGGGCGGCTCGGCGGGCTCAGCGCGGCGGCCAAAACTCACCGGGCCCTGGTGGCGGTTGGCCACGGCCCGGTGAGCGGCACCGGTCGCTACTCGCCGGCGGCGGTGTAGAACGGGTTCGCCGGACAGACGGTCCGGTTGGCCGGCGTCGTGGTGTCCGGGATCGGCGTCGCACCGTCGTTGCAGGTCCACATCGCGCTGTGTTTGGCCCATTTGACGTGACCGTCGTAGTAGCCCACATTCAGCCCCTCGTTGTGGCGGGCCGACAGACCGTAGCTGCCGGTGTCGGCCGTGCGGCTGCTGTAGTGCGTCCAGGTCCAGTCTTCGGAGTTGGTGACACAGCCGTCCCAGCAGAACACCGTGGCCACGTTGTTGATCATGGAGTCGGTGGCCACGGTGGCACCGCGCGGGCTGTTGCGCGGGTCGCGGAACGAGTTGACCGGGTCCTGGTTGCCGCCCACCAGAGCCGCGCAGTTGATGTGGTAGGAGGCCCAGTTGGCCGTCGTGCTGGCCGACGGGCAGAAGAAGAGCTGGTTGTTCTTCACGTACGGGCTGAGCAGGTACGGCATCGACCAGTAGTCGTTGGGCGCGTAGGAGTACGAGAAGCGGCCCCACAGGAGGCAGGTCTCGTCATAGTCGCTCATGTACTGACGGTTGGCCAGGACGATCTGCTTCACGTTCGAGGCGCAGGAGCTCTGCCGCGCCTTCTCACGCGCCTTGGCGAACACCGGGAACAGAATGGCAGCCAGAATGGCGATGATGGCGATCACCACCAGCAGCTCGATGAGGGTGAATCCTCGGGGCAGACGAATCCGCATGGTTGCTCCTCACTAGACGAGCACAGCTCAGGGCCCCTGCGCTGGGGTCGTTGACGTGCTTGTACCCGTTGCGGTCCAGATCAAACGTCGGTCGGACGTGCGACTGCCGACACGCCCGTGTCGCGCGTGGCCGGCGCACCCGCTCACGGTATGTACACCACCTGGCGGCCGCCGGCAAGTCCTCCGGCGGGCGCGCGGACTCGCCGCCGCGCCGCCGGTCAGCGCGGCGGCAGCGTGCGGCCGGTCGCGGGATCGATGGTCCAGCCGTGTGCCAGGCGCCATTGCCGGACCTGCTTCTGGCGCACCATCATCTGCGCGACCCGTTCGCGCAGCGCCTCGTCGGCCAACGGAGCCACCGTCTCGTCGATATCGCGCAACTCCGCGGCGCTCAGCTCGATCGCCCGGATGTCCTGGTCGCGCAGCGCCGCTGGTGAGGGCTGTGCCTCCTCGGTGCGCCGCGCGCCGAGGACCAGTCGCAGCGTCTGGATGCCCAGCTCGGGGCAGACTCGCTGCAAGTTGGCCAGGATCTGACGTTCCATGGTGCGCAAGGTGGCGTTCCAGGTGGGCGAGGGCACGCCGATGACCAGCTTGCCCTGCGACAGCGACAACGGCCGGCACTGCCGCGCCAGGGCCTCGCCGACCACCTCGGTCCAGACGCACTCCAGGCGTGCCACCGCCACCGCCCCGGCGCCGCCGCGCTGGTCGAGCAGGCGGCCGAACAGGCCGTGGACCCGCGTCAGCCCGTCACTGCTGCGAGGTGCTTCACGCATGGTGGTGCTCACCGGGCATCAGCCGCCCGCCGCTGACATGGTACACCTCGGCGCGCTGTTGCAGCCGCGGCCCGAAGGGCTCGAGTTGAGCCGCGGTCACCAGCACCTGGTCGGCCTCCTCGACGAGCTGCAGGACCGCCACCCGGCGCTGGTCGTCCAGCTCCGACAGAACGTCGTCGAGCAGCAGCAGCGGCGGCTCGCCGATGGCCTCGGCCACCACCCGCAGCTCGGCCATCTTCAGCGCCAGCGCGGCGGTGCGCTGCTGGCCCTGACTGCCGAACGTCCGCGCGTCGGTGCCGTTGAGACGCACCGCCAGATCGTCGCGATGCGGTCCGCAGAGGGTCACGCCGCGCCGGCGCTCCATGGCGCGCCGCTGCAGGAGGCGTGCGCGGACGGCCTCGGCCAGGGCCGCCTCGCTGGCCTCCGGTGGCAGTGGCACGTCCGGTTCATAGGCCACGTCGAGCGCCTCGACGGCACCGGACAGCCGGTGGTGCATCGCGGCGGCGTGGCGCGCCAGGTCGGCGACCCGCGCCGCGCGGTCGGCGATGAGCACCGCTGCCTCGCTGGCCAGCCGATCATCGAACGCCAGCAGCAGGTCCTCGTCGAGTCGGCCGCTCAGCCCGCTCTTGAGCAAGGCATTGCGCTGCCGCAGCACGGCGCGGTAGTTGGCCAGGGCCGCCAGATAGCGGCGGCTGGTCTGCCCGAGGCAACCGTTGAGAAAGGCCCGCCGCTCGGACGGACCACCACTGACCAGACGCAGTCCGTCGGGCCCGAACAGCACGGCATTGACCTCACCGATGACCTCGATGAGCCGCCGCCGGGGCTGGCCGTCGACTCGGAGCGTCTTGCCACCGGAGCGGTGCAGGCCGACCGCCACGGCCACTGGTTGGCGCGCGGCGCGCCGCACCTCGCCGCGGACCACCGCCTCCGTGGCGCCCCAGCGGATGAGGTCACCGTCGCGGGTGGTCCGTGGGCTGCGGGAAAGGGCCAGGAGCAGCACGGCTTCGAGGATGTTCGTCTTGCCCTGGCCGTTGGCCCCGCAGAACAGCGTCAGCGGCGCGGCCAGATCGAGCCGGAGCGTCTCGTAGTTGCGGAAGTCGCGTAGCTCCAACCGCTCCAGGTACATCAGCCCATCTGCATCGGCATCAGGACGTAGACGTAGTCCTCTTCGGCCAGCGGGCGGATGGCCGCCGGCTGGTTCGACGCGGTCAGCTCAATGCGCAACTCGTCACTGTCGAGCTGGTTGAGAATGTCGAGCAGATAGGCGGCATTGAACGCGATCTCGAGGTTCTCCGTCTGACCTTCGCCGGTGGCCACCTGGATCGGGTCGACCTCTTCCTCGGCGCTGCCAATCTTGGAGCTGTGCGCCGAGAGCTGCAAGCTGCCCGCGGGCGTCGCCTGCAAGACCAGTTTGCGGTTGTCCTCGCGCGACACGATGCTGCAGCGGCGGACGCTCTCGCGGAGCGGTGCCACGGGACCCGCCAGCGTCCACTCGTGGGTGGCGGGGATGACCTTGCGGAAGTTGGGGAACTCGCCCTCGATCAGCCGGGTCACGATGGTGACGTGGTCGAAGCGGAACTGCGCTTGACTGTCGGTGAAGTCGATCGCGACCGTGGTCTGCTCGTCATCGGACAGCAGCCGTTCCACCTCGCGGAGCGCTCGCGCCGGCACAATCCAGCCCTGGTTGGCGGTCGAGCCCGGCATGTCGATGCTCGCCGTGGCGAGGCGGTGGCCATCGGTGGCGACCAGCCGCAGGCGCTCGTCGGCCAGCAGGATCTGGATCCCGGTCAGGCGGGCGCGCGTCTCGTCGGTGCTGACCGCGATGATGCACTGCTGGATCATCCGCTTGAGGGCCTTATGCGGCACGTCGAGCGTGCTCGCGGGCGCCAGCGACGGAATCACGGGGAAGTCTTCGGCGGGCAGGCCGTGCATCTCGACAAGGCTGCGGCCACAGCGAATGACGGCTTGCTCCTGGTCGTCGGTCGCCAGCGACAACGGCGCGGCGGCGGTCTGGGCGGAGATCAGCTCGGACAACAGGCGGGCCGGCAAGGTCGTGGCACCGGGCTCCTCCACCTCGACCTGGAGGGTGGCGCGGATGCCGATCTCCAGATCCGTGGCACTGAGGGTGAGCTGTTCAGCCTGGGCATCGAGCAAAAGGTAGTTGAGGATCGGCAAGGTGCTGCGCGAGGACACCGCGCGGCTGACGACAGTGACGGCTTGCTGAAGGTCGTCGCGCCGAGAGACTATCTTCATGGATTGCCCTTCCTGGCCGCACAGGCCCAGGGACCGCGGGTTTTCCCCAGGTCCTTGCCAGAGGTCACTACGATATCATGAATCTATTCTTCTTGCTAACCGGATCGCTGATTCCGGTGGAAACGTGGATAACTGTCTGAACAGTGGTCGTGGAGCCGATTCGGGGCGGTGGAGAGCGCGGTGAACAACTGGTCTGCCAAGGGGGCGGGCGCCGGTGGCGCGAGGGCTGGGCGGCTGTGCACCAAACTATCCACTGTCCGTACACTGGTTGTCCACACAGTGATGGCGCTGACAAGGACCGGGTGCGGCGCGCGGCGGGGCAGGTCTAGGCAGCCTGCTGGTGATGTTGTCCCGTAGGGGCGACCCTTGGGTCGCCCGGCTGCGGGCCACCAAGCGCCTACCGGGCAGTGACAGGGCGGGCACCAAGCCCCGTCCCTACCGGACAGGATCTCCGCGCGGCTACTTAGCCGAGTTGGTGGAGTTCGACCTTCTGGGAGACCGTCTCGACGGCGCCGGCGACGTCGGGATCACTGGCCAGGAGCAGGTCGGCGATCTTCGTGCAGGCGTGGATGACGGTGGAGTGGTCGCGGCAGAATTCGTTGCCGATGTCGGCGTAGGACTGCTTCATCAGCTCGCGACAGAGGTACATGGCCACCTGCCGGGCGAGGACGACCTCCTGGCGGCGCGACTTGCCTTGGAGGGCCGCCGGGTCAAGGGCGAAGTGCGTGGCGACGGCGCGGAGAATCGCCTCGGCGGTGATGTCCAGCGGGCGTTCACCGACACTATAGTCTTTGAGGCAGTCGCGGGCCAGTTCGAGCGTGACCGTCTCGTGCAGCAGCGAGGCGCTGGCGACGACCTTGACCAGGGCCCCTTCGAGAACCCGGATGCTCTCGCGAACGACCTGCGCGATGTACATCAGCACCGTCTCCGGCACCTGCAGATGGTCTTCTTCAGCACGCTTCTGCAAGATGGCCAGACGGGTCTCGATGTCGGGAGGCTTGATGTCGGTGACCAGGCCCCACTCGAAGCGGCTGCGGAGGCGGTCGTCAATGAGGAGGTCCTTCGGGGGCCGGTCGCTGGTGATGACAATCTGCTTGCCGGTCTCGTAGAGCGCGTTGAAGGTATGGAAGAACTCCGCCTCGGTGCGGGTCCGCTCGCGGCTGGCGACGAACTGGAAGTCGTCCACGAGCCAGACGTCCACGTTGCGGTAGCGGCGGCGGAACTCGGCGGTGCGGTCCTCGCGGATGGAACTGACGTAGTGGTAGAGGAACGTCTCGCCCGAGACGTAGACGACGCGGGCCGCCGGATTGAGTTCACGGACGCGGTGGCCGATCGCCTGGGTGAGGTGGGTCTTCCCGAGGCCGACGCCGCCATAGACGAAGTAGGGGTTGTAGTTCTTGCCCGGGTTGCGCGCGACGGCCAGCGCGGCGGCGTGGGGAAAGCGATTGGACGAGCCGACGACGAAGGTGTCGAACGTGAAGCGCGGATTCAACGGGCTGGAGGCAAAGGGTATGTCGCGCGGGGCGTCCTCGTCGTGCAGGAGCGTGGCCGCCACCGGCGGCGGCGGTGCGACCGCCGGCCGCCGGTCGGCTTGCAGTTGGAAGCTGACCTCGAGCGGCTCGCCGATGGCTTCGGCGAGCGCCTGGCGGACCGCGTCGGTATAGCGGTTCGCCATGAGCTCCTGGACGTACGCCGACGGCACCGCCAACTCGACGACACCGTTGCGGTAGCCGAGCGGCGCGACATCGCCAATCCAGAGGTCGAAAGCCGGGCCGGACACTTGTCGCTTGAGGACCGCCAGGGCCCGATGCCAAGCCCGTGCCAGATCCGCCGACGGCTCTGCCATCCCGCTGGGTCTCCTTCCTTGCTCCGGCGCCCATCGTCGGCCTCAGGTTGACCACCAGCGCTCGAGGGAGCACCGTCGGACCGAGGCGCAACACATCGTCCCAGTGAGGACAGCCGACGAGGTCCGGCGGCGCTAGGTGATGCCTGCGGCGAACCACCCGGACCGGCGTCGAGTCCCCGCCCAAATACGGTTATCCACAAGATTATCCACGATGGTGGAAAAACGGATCCCCGCGCCCCCGGGCGAAGCGCCACCTGGGCGGACGGTACCGTGCGGGTGTGCGGTGAGTATAGCACGGGCACCGTGGCTGAGGCAACCGGGCGGCAGCGAGTCGGGCCGGCCCGGTCCGCCGGCTACCGTGGGCGCCGTCGCTGGCCGCGCGGTGAGCGGCACGCGGCGGCGGAGATGGCGCCCGGTCGGGCGCGGCGGCGTAGGACGCAGGTGGGGCCGTGGGCGGGCTGGCGGTGAGTCCGGCGCGGTTGGTCTCGCCGGGCCGGGGGGCGTCGGCGCGGCCCGCGAGGCGAGCAGGGCGGCCTGGTTCGGCCTTGTCGGAAGGCGTGCTGCTGTGCTATAGTGGGGGTTCGCAGGCGTGGGTAGACCCATTTGGAGAAGGCGTGATGAAGCGAACGTACCAGCCGAAGGCGCGGCGGCGCAAGCGGCGGCACGGGTTCCGGAACCGCATGGCAACGCGCGGCGGGCGGGCGGTTCTGTCGCGGCGGCGGCGGAAGGGCCGGGCCCGGCTGACGGTGTAGCCACCCATGGGACTGCCCCGACGGGCCCGTCTATCGCGGCGGCGCGACATCGAGGCAGTCCGGCGCCTGGGGCGCCGGGTCAGCGGGCGCAGCGGCACGGTGTGGTCGCGCCCCAACGGTGCCGAGCACAGTCGGCTGTGTGTGATCTGTCCGCGGCGACTCGGCACGGCGGTGCAGCGGAACCGGATCAGGCGGCGGGTGCAGGTGGCGCTGATGGCGGTCACCGGCGAGCTGGAGGGGGCCTGGGACATAGTTTGGCGCGCGGAGGCGGGCCAGGTGGTGGCCACGGCTGACGCGCTGGCGAGCGAGGTAGTCCGAATGCTGCAGCGGGCAGGCATGATGGAGCCCTCGGGCCATGGCGGCGGACGCTGAGCGGCCGAGCTGGGCAGCCACATTGGCCGCTGGGGCGATTCGGGCCTACCAGCGGTGGCTGTCGCCGTGCCTTCCCCCTTTGTGCCGCTTCCAGCCGACGTGCTCGCAGTACGCCCTGGAGGCCATCCAGCGGTACGGCTTCATGAAGGGCTGTTGGCTGGGCACCCGGCGACTGTTGCGGTGCAATCCGCTGTTCCCCGGTGGTCACGATCCAGTGCCGTAGCGCGACGAAAGGACTGCAGTGCATCCTCAAGAGGCAGAGCGAGCGCGGCGCCAGATGAGCATCGCCCTGATGCTGGTGGCGTTCAGTCTGCTGGTGTTTACCTGGCGCGCGCCGCAGCCACCGCGGCCCGAGGGGGGCGGGGCCACCAGTGGGGGCCCCGCCGAGGAGTCCTCGCGCGCGGACGACGCCGCGCTGGTGGCCAAGCTGCTGGCGGGCGGCGCGCCGCCCTATGCTCAGGACCTGCGCTTGCAGGATGCGGCCTGGGCGGGGCTGCCAGCCGAGGAGCAGGTGCGGATCCTGACCGCCAAGATCAAGGAGTGCGCCAGCAGCGACCCGCGTCTGCCCGCCTGGATCCTGACCGCGGCCTGGCTGGAAGAGCACCGCAAGGGCGGCAACAAGTTGGAAGCGGCGCGGCTGTATGGCAGCCTGGCGCGCTATCTGGCGCCGGACGGCAAACAGGCCAGTGGCACCGAGCCGAAGGCGGCGTACCAGTACGCTGGGCAGGCGAAGCTGCGGGCCGCCGAGCTGTACGCGGAAGAGGCCGCGACCCGGGGCGAGCCCAGCCTGCGCATGAAGCGGGCGCGCGGCGAACTGGAGGCCCTGAGCGGTGATCTCCAGCGCTACGGCGGGCGCTCGGTGACGCTGTGGGAGTGGCAGGCGCAAGGCGGCGGCGGGCGCTGGGTGGAGGCGCCGGACCCGTACCGGTTGGTGCTCCAGCGGATCGATGAGATCACGCGCGAGACCACCATGTACCAAGTGCTGGACCGCTTGGTGCGACTGACCGGGGGCCGTCAGGGGTGGAACGTCGTCCTGGCACTGATCGTCTTGGCGGTCGGCCTGAAGGCGGCGATGTTCCCGCTCAGCCGGAAGAGCTACCGCTCGATGGCCGAGATGCAGCGGATGCAGCCGGTCATCGAGGAACTGCGCAAGAAGTACAAGGACAACCCGCAGAAGCTCAACCAGGAGATGATGCAGGTCTACTCCGAGCACGGCATCAACCCGCTGGGCGGGTGTCTGCCGATGGTCCTGCAGATCCCAGTGTTCATCTTCGTGTACCAAGGCATCCGGGCCTACACCTGGCACTTCCAGGTGCGCTTCCTGTGGGTGGAATCGCTGGCCGGGCCGGACACGATCCTGCTCGTCGTGTACGGCATCAGCATGTTCGCCACGCAATGGCTGACGATGCGGCGGCAGCCCAAGCCGAGCGAGCCGAGCCAAGCTCAGACGCAGCAGATCATGACCTGGGTCATGCCCTTCATGTTCACCTACATGATGTACATGTGGAAGCTGCCGTCGGCGTTCTACCTCTACTGGCTGACGTTCAACCTGATCAGCACCATTGAGCAGACGATGTCGCATCGTGAAGCGGCCGCGCCCGCCGCGGTCAGCGGCGAGGTGACCAGCTTGCGGGCGGCGCAGCAAGGCAAGTCGTCCGACGGTGACCGCGGCGCGGGGAAGGCGACGCGCAAGCGGGGCCGGGCCAGGCGAGGAGGATAGGCAGGATGAACGAGATCCGGGTCCACGCCAGTGACGCAGAGGAGGCCCGCTCCGAAGGGGCCGCGGCGCTCGGAGTGAGCGAGCGGCAGGTTGCCGTCGAGGTGCTGGAGCAGGACGAGCACGGGATCACCGCGCGCGTCTACACCACCGAGGAGTGCGCGGAGGTCGCCAGCGAGGCGGACGGCGGGCCGGCCGGCGCGGGCGAGGGCGCGGCCGGGGCTCAGCGCTGCCTGGCGGAGATGCTCGAACTGGCGGGCGTGGCGGCGAAGGTCGTGGTCGTCTCCGAGAGTGACGACGAAGTGGTCCTGAACGTGGTCGGTGACGACCTGGGCGTCATTATCGGCAGTTTCGGGCAGACTCTCAATGCGGTGCAGTTCCTGCTGAACCTGATGGTGAACCGCGAAGGCCGCCGGCAGCGCGTGACGGTGGACGCGGGCGGGTACCGTGACCGGCGGCGGGAGCGGCTCGAGGAGATCGCCCGCGAGCACGCGCGCCGCGCGAAAGACGAGCGGCGAGGCGTCATACTGGAAGGCCTGCGGGCTTCCGAACGCCGGATCATCCACACGGCGCTGCAGAATGACCCGGACGTCGTTACCTTCAGCGAGGGCGAGGAGCCGCATCGGCGGCTGGTCATTTCCCCGCGGAATCGGTAGGCGCGGCGGGCGGCCTGGTGTTGCACGTGAAACAGCGCCGGTGGCCCGGCGACGCGCGGCGCGACGGTGCCCGATTGGGCGGTAGGAGACCATGGCCCACGTCACGGCAGTCGTGAACCAGAAGGGCGGAGTGGGCAAGACCACCACGGCGGTCAGCTTGGCGGCGGCGCTGGCCGGGTTGGGCCATCCGGTGCTGCTGGTGGACATGGACCCGCAGGGCAACGCCACCAGCGGGCTGGGCATCGACCGGCGGCAACTGAGCGCCTGCCTCTATGATGCGCTGGTCGGGCGGCGCAAGCTGGCCGAAGTGGTGGTGGAGACCCGCTGGGCCGGGCTCCGCGTGGCGCCCTCGACGCTCAACCTGGCGGGCCTCGAAGTCGAGTTGGCGACCGACAGTGCGCCGGGCGGGCGCGAGCGGCGGCTGCAAGAAGCCCTGGTCGAGCTGGCCGCCGAAGCGGCGGTGGTGCTGATCGATGCGCCGCCGTCGCTGGGCTTGCTGACGCTGAACGCCCTGACGGCCGCGGACGGGGTCCTGATTCCCGTCCAGACGGAGTACTTCGCGCTGGAGGGACTGAGCCAGTTGCTCAACACGGTGCGCTTCGTGCAGCGGCGGCTGAACCCGCGGCTCGACCTGGATGGGGTCCTCCTGACGATGCATGACCACCGCACCAACCTGGCGCGGCAGGTGGCCGAAGAGGTGCGCAGCTTCTTCGGGTCGCGGGCGTTCCAGGCGGTGGTTCCCCGCAACGTCAAGCTGGGCGAGGCACCCAGCTACGGCGAGCCGATCGGCGTGTACGCGCCGGACTCGGCCGGCGCGGTGGCGTACCGCGAGTTGGCCGAGGAAGTCCTTCAGCGGCTCCCCGTGCGCGCGGCCGCCGGGCAGAACGGATTGGGTCACCATGGCTGACGGAGGCAAGCCAGGAGGACCGCGGACGCCCCGCTCGGGTCTGGGGCGAGGGCTGTCGGCGCTCCTGCCGGAGGCGGAGGCGCCAGGCGCGCCGAGGGTGTCGGAGCTCGCGGTGGGAGAGCTCCGCGCCAATCCCTACCAGCCGCGACAGACCTTCGATGAGGCGAAACTCGACGAACTGGCCGCTTCGCTGGCCCGGCATGGCATGATGCAGCCGGTAACCGTTCGGTCCGCGCCTGATGGTCGGGGCTACGAGGTGGTCGCTGGCGAGCGCAGATGGCGCGCGGCGCAGCGGGCCGGCCTGACCACGGTGCCGGTCATGGTGGTGACCGCCGGCGACCGCGAGATGCTGGAGATGGCGCTGGTGGAGAACCTCCAGCGCGAGGACCTCAACGCCATCGAAGCGGCCGAAGCGTACCGACGCTGTATGGAGGAGTTCGGCCTCACGCAGGAGCAACTCGCGGAGCAGGTGGGCAAGTCGCGCACAGCGGTCGCCAACACGCTGCGCTTGCTGCGCCTGGCACCCGAAGTGCGGACGATGGTCATCGACGGCCGCCTGACCGAGGGCCACGCGCGCGCGGTGCTGGCCTTGGTCGATGAGACCGAGCAGGTGTCCGTGGCGCGTCGCATCGTGGCTGACGGCTTGACGGTGCGCGAGGCCGAGGAGCTGGCGCGCGAGCGGCGCGCGCGGCCCTCGCGGCGGCGCGCCGACGAGCCGGGCGAGTTCGTGCCGATGGATCCGGAGCTGGCCGCGTTCGCGGAGCGACTGCAGCGCGCGTTGGGCACGCGGGTGGAGGTCCATCTCAGCCCGAATGGCAGTGGCAGCCTGGTCATCCGCTTCTACACACCGGAAGACCTGACGCGCATCGCGGAACGCCTGGCGCCATGAGGCCGGGCCTGCACGAGCATCCAGAGGGTGTGCTGGTCGACGTGGTCGTGGCACCGCGGAGCCAGCCGGAGGGCTTGGGCGGGTTGCGGGACGGGCGGTGGTTGGTCCGCGTCTGCGCCGCGCCGGTCGACGGGGCGGCCAACGAGGCCGTCATCGCTGTGGTGGCTCGTAGCCTGCGGGTGGGCAAGCGCTCGGTCACGGTGGTGTCGGGCCAGCGGTCCAAACGGAAGCGGCTTCTGGTGGCGGGCGTCTCGCCCGCGGAGGCTGGGTCTATGCTGACAGAGGGCCTTTGACGATGGGTGGACAGGCACTAGCGGTGGCCGGCTGGGCCAGCGCGCAGGTGTGGATGGCCGCGCTGGCGGCCTTGCTGGTGGTGCTGGGTGGCGTGGGGGTCCGCCTGTCCTGCCGTCTCAGCATCGCGGAGCGGCGCTACGGGGCGCTGGCGCAAGGCATGGACGGGCAGAACCTGGCCAGCTTACTGGAGCGCCATCTCGGGCGCGTGCAGGCGCTCGAACTCGAGGCGGCGGCCCTGCGGGCCGCGCTGGAGCGGCTGGCCGACCGGCAACGGGGCGACCTGCAACACATCGGGTTGGTGCGGTACGATGCGTTTGCAGCTGTGGGCGGGTGCCAGTCGTTCGCGCTGGCGGTGCTCGACGACCAGGGCGATGGCTTCGTGATCAACAGCCTCTTCGGACGCGAAGGTAGCAGCACCTACGCCAAGTCGGTCCGCGCGGGTCACTCCGACATCGGGTTGGCGGAGGAGGAAGCGGAGGCGCTCGCGCAGGCTCTGGGAGAGGCACGGCAGCGGGCGTGAGGCGGCCGCCGCGCCGCGGCCCGGGCGTATGCTACAATGACGGAACCGGAGGGATGGCCGAGTGGTCGATGGCGGCGGTCTTGAAAACCGTAGGGCGCAAGCTCCGGGGGTTCGAATCCCTCTCCCTCCGCTTGAGAAGACCCACTGCGGCCGCGGCGCCCGGTGGCGGGTTGGCTACGCGGCCGGCGGGGTGACGGCACCCGCCTCCATGCCCGTCGGCCGATCGGTAACCGGTCTGCATTCGGGTTCGGGCAGCCGCCGGGTGCAAGAGGTCCGCGCGGTGGCGTTCCTGGCCGGCGACGCAGGTTGGGTGCTCATCTCAGTCGAGGCGAGCCTGCTCTGCCGAGCCACGGCGGACGCGATCGCCAGTGCCGTCGGCTCGGCCGGGCTCGGGGCGACGGTGGTGGCGTCCACCAACCGCGGCGCGGCACCGCTCTGCGGCGGAACCGAGCCGGCCGGCTACCGCGCGAGCGTGGTCCGCCTGGCGGCCAGCGTGGGCTGGCTGGCGGCCAGCCGAGCGAGCGACGCCGTGGTGACGGCCTCCACCGGCGAGGTGGACTTCGGGCTCGGTTCCGGTGACCTTGAGCCCGGCCTGCCCTTCGTCGACGTGCTGCATGTCGCTCCGGATGCGCGCCGCCCGCGCCTGGTCATCGCGAACGCGGCTCTGCCACGGCTGGTAGACACCACGCGAGGCCAGGGCGAGCTGGGTGTCTGGCGGGAGACGGAGGATGCGCTGGAAGCCGTACTCGGCGGCCCCGCGGTGGTGCTGGGGATGAACGCCACGCCGGCGCAGGAGCCGATGGGTCGAGCTCAGCGGGCGGGCCAGACACGGCGTGTGGCCGATGCGCTCGTGCCGGCGGTCCTGCGGGCGCTCGGTTCGGGCGAGGAGCGGGTGCCTTGCGCGCTGGACGTGACCAGCGCGTCCCGCGCGGTGGCGACGCTGCCGCTGCCGGACCGGTACGCCGTGCGTCAGGCGGCCGACCGCGCGGAGTTCGGCTGCCAGGATGGCACGCGGCTCCAGCGGTTCGAGGCGACGGTGCGCTGGCAGTGGCTGGAGAGGGTCTACCAGGCGGCGATGAACGGGCGTACGGGGCAAGTCGAAGTGCCCATCTCCTTGGTTCGGCTGGGTCCGGTCGCGCTATGCGGGCTGGGCGTCGAGTTGTCGGAGGCGGCCGCGGCGAGGGTGGCGGAGAACAGCCTCGCGGGGCTGCCATGGATCCTCAGCGGTGCGGGTGGCCGCCTGGGCACGGCGGCGCTAGTGCCCGACCCGCCGAGCCTCGACGGTTGGCGGGAGGCCGAACCGATGACGGACCTGTGGCCGCTGCACAGCGGCGCCCTGGCCGAGCTGTCGGGCGCCCTGAGCGAGCTGGCCGCTTAGCCGCGCTGTTCCACGTGAAACAAACCGCCCTGGACAGGTTTCTGCCTACAACGAGAGGAGCCGACAAGCATGCGAGTCTCCAGCCGCGCCCTGGCCGCCACCGAGTCACCGACTCTGGCCCTGACTGCCAAGACGAAGGCCCTCAAGGCCGCCGGTCACCCGGTCATCGGGTTCGGGGCCGGCGAACCCGACTTCGACACTCCGGAACACATCAAGGAAGCCGCGCGCCAAGCCCTGGAGCGGGGCTTCACGAAGTACTGCCCGACGGCCGGGACGCCCGGGCTGCGGGAGGCCGTGGCGGCGAGCCTGGCGACCCAGGGCCTGACCTATGAGCCCGCCCAGGTGTGCGTGGCCGTCGGCGGGAAGCATGCGCTGCACGGCGTCTTCCAGACGCTCGTCAACCCGGGCGACGCCGTCCTGGTGCCCGCACCGTACTGGGTCAGCTACGCGGACCAGATCCGCCTCGCCGGCGGCGTGCCCGTCTTCCTTCCCGCCACCGAGGCGACCGGCCTGAAGATCACCGCCGAGCAACTCGCCGCGGCGCTCGAGCTCTACCCCTTCGCGCGGGCCATCGTCATCAACTCGCCCTCCAACCCCACCGGCGCCACCTACACCCGCGAGGAGTTCGCCGCGCTGGTCCCGGTGCTGGAGGCCGCGCCAGAGCTGGTCGTCATCTCCGATGAGATCTACGACAAGCTCATCTATGGCGGCCGCCAGCATGTCAGCCTGGCCGAATGGCCCGTCCTGCGCGATCGCGTCATCATCGCCAATGGCGTTTCGAAGACCTACAGCATGACCGGCTGGCGCTGCGGCTGGTCGGTTGGCCCGCAGGACT
This sequence comes from uncultured Fimbriimonadaceae bacterium, assembly GCA_964531735.1. GTDB lineage: Bacteria > Armatimonadota > UBA10988 > UBA10988 > UBA10988 > CAZHGD01. The sequence continues at coordinate 23,246 of CAZHGD010000098.1, forward strand.
TCATCGCGGCGCAGATCCGTATCCAGAGCCATGACAGCTCCGGCACCTGTTCGGTCACGCAGGCCGCGGCCGAGGCGGCGCTCCGCGGTGACCAGAGCTGCGTGGAGTCGATGCGCCAAGCCTTCGAGGCGCGCCTACGCGTGATGGTCGACGGCTTGCGCGCGCTGCCGGGCATCACCTGCGCGGAGCCGGCCGGTGCGTTCTACGCCTTCCCGAACGTCAGCGCCCACTTGGCGCCAGGCGAGACGGCGGCGGCCTTGGCCGAGCGACTGCTCGAGCGCGCCCAGGTGGCGGTGGTCCCGGGCGAGGGCTTCGGCGCGCCGGCCAACGTGCGACTCTCGTATGCCGCCTCGATGGCGGACATCGAGGAGGGCCTGGCCCGCATGGCGAAGTTCCTCGCCGGCTGAACCCGCCGCTTGGAAGGAAGCGCTGCCGTATGAAAGCGACCCTGGCCCAGATCGCCCCCAAGCTCGGGCGCCTGGACGACAACCTGGAGCTGCACCGCCGCATCGTCGGCGACGCCTGGGCGGCCGGCAGCGACCTGGTGGTCTTCCCGGAGCTCAGCCTGACGGGCTACCTGCTTCGTGACCACGTCCCGCAGGTGGCCCAACCCGCCAGTGAGCTGCCGGAGTTGCTGGCTGGCCTCACGCCGGGCGCCAACCCGCTCGAGGTGGTCCTCGGCTTCGTTGAGCTCAGCGCCGGCTACCAGTGCTACAACAGCGCCGCCCACTTGCGACTGGCGCCGGCCCAGCCGCCCGAGCTGCTGGCGGTGCACCGCAAGGTCCATCTGCCCACCTACGGCATGTTCGACGAGCGTCGCTACTTCGCCCCCGGCCAGTCGCTGCGCGCTTACGAATCACCACTTCTGGGCCGGAGCGGCATGCTCCTCTGCGAGGATCTGTGGCATCCGTCCGCCGTGTACGTGCTCAGCCTGGACGGTCCGCACCTCGAAGGCCTGCACTGCCTGCTCGCGTTGGCCAACTCGCCGGCGCGCGGCGTCCAGGACACCACCCGCGAGACGGTTGCCAACCTCGAAGTCTGGCGCCGACTCAACTGGCTCTACGCCTCGTTGTTCGGGCTGGTCGTGTTCAACTGCCAGCGCGTCGGCGTCGAGGACAGCTACGTCTTCACGGGTGGCAGCGAGGTGTTGGCGCCAGGGGGCGACCCGCTGGCCCGCGCCGAGCTATTCGATGAGCAGCTCCTCGAGGTCGAGCTCGAGCCGGCGAACCTCATCCGCTGGCACCGTAGCGTCAGCCCGGCCAGTCTGGCGGAAGACCTGGCCGTCGTGCAGCGCGAACTCCAGCGCATCATGGCGGAGGCCTATCAATGAACGACCTTGCAGCGCGCCTGGTGCGCGAGGAGGCGGTTGCGGCAAATCTCCAGATCAACACGACGGTGGTCGAACGGATGCTGGTGGCGTTCCTGGCACAGGAGATCCGCAAAGTCGGCTTGCAGCGCGCCGTTATCGGCCTCAGCGGCGGCATCGACTCGGCCGTCAGTCTGTACCTGGCCGCCCGGGCGCTGGGGCCGGAGAACACCTATGCCGTGCTGATGCCCTACCGGACGAGCAGCCGCGCCAGCCTCGACGATGCCATGGCCTGCGTCGACGACCTGGGCACTCCGGCGGCCGAGATCGACATCACCCCGCAGATCGACGCCTACTACGCTCAGGCCGCCGTGCCCGTCGCTGACGAGCCCGACGCCGACCGGCTCCGGCGCGGCAACAAGATGGCCCGCGAGCGCATGACCATCCTCTACGACTTCTCACAGCACCTGGGCGCGCTGGTCGTCGGCACCTCGAACAAGTCGGAGCTGCTGCTGGGCTATGGTACGCTGCACGGCGACATGGCCCATGCCATCAACCCGCTGGGCGATCTCTACAAGACGCAGGTTCGCCAGCTCGCCGCCCACCTCGGCGTGCCTGAGCCCATCCTGGACAAGCCGCCGACCGCGGACCTGTTTGCCGGGCAGACCGACGAGGCGCAACTCGGCGCGCCCTACAGCCTGATCGACGCGCTGCTGGTCGAGCTGATCGACCACCGCCTCCCGCCCGAGCAGGCCGTCGCCATGGGATTCGAGCCGGCATTTGTGCAGCGGGTCACGCGCATGGTACAACGCTCGCAGTTCAAGCGCCGCCTGCCGGTGATCGCCAAGATCAGCGAGCGGACCATCGACCGCGACTTCCGCTACAGCCGCGACTGGTGCTACTGAGGCTCGTCACACCGCACTGAATACCCGGAGCAGCCCTCGCCCATGCACTGTAGACTCTTGGTCCTGATCGGCCTCACCGGTACGCTGGCGCACGGCGCCGCCGGCATCGACGTGTCGACCGACTTCGTGTCGCAGTACGTCTTCCGGGGCACCTCGATGCGGCAAGGCGCCTCGCTGCAGCCGGGCTTCTCGTACGCTTTCCTGGGCACCGCGCGAGCCTCGTTCTGGACCAACCTGCGCCTGGAGAACTCGCTCAGCCTGACGGAGACCAACTACGCGCTCCAATGGACCTGGCAGAACCGGACGCCGGCGGCGGTGACGGTTGGCGGCGTGTACTACGACCGGGCGCGACGCCATCCCCTGCCCAAGTCGACCGAGCTGTTCGGCGGCGTCGACTTCCAGGTCACCGGCTCGCCGGCGGTCTATGTGTGGTACGACTGCGACCGTCGCACCGGTGCCTACTGGGAGCTGTCGGCCAGCCATCACTTCCTACTGCCCGACTACCGCGGGACCTTCGATCTCGGTGGCGCCCTGGGCTTCGACACCGGGCGGGTCAACGGCTTCCAGGATGGTCGTCTGTCGCTGGGCCTGACCCGTCAGGTGGGCGAGTGGCGCCTGCGCCCGTCGCTCGATCTGCACTTTCCGGCCACCACCGTCGACCGCGGCGCCCACGGGTTCCGGCCGGTCTTCCGGTTCACGGCCAGCCGCTCGTTCTAGGTGCCCCCGCCCGAGGAGGTGGCCGGCCGCCGGTCGGGAACGAGCAGGCGGGGCCGCCTTCCCAGAGTAAGCATTGCCCGTGCGAGTCATCACCAAGGACGATCTGCGTGACCGCCTCGACATCGTCGAGGTCATCGGCCAGTACGTGCGCCTCCAGAAGGCGGGCACCGAGTGGCGCGGCCTATGCCCGTTCCACGACGAGAAGACACCGTCGTTCTACGTCAATGCCGAGAAGGGCGTCTGGGTCTGCCGCGGCGCCTGCGGCGTCGGCGGCGATGTCTTTGCCTTCGTCATGAAGGCCGAGAACCTGGACTTCGGCGAGGCCGCTGAACTCCTGGCCGGCCGCCTGGGCATGACCCTCGAGTCGACCCGCCGCGATCCGGAAAAGGCCGACCAGCGCGCTCGCATCCTGGACATCTGCCGCCTGGCCACCGGCCTGTTCGAACGGGCCCTGCACCACCCGGAAGGCGGCGCCGCGGCGCGGGAGTACCTGACTCGCCGAGGGCTGACCGCTGAGACCATCGAGCGCTTTCGACTGGGTCTGGCGCCGCCGGGCTGGGACGCACTGAGCCGGCACCTGGCGCGAGCGGAGGTGTCGCTGGCCGATGCCGAAGCCGCCGGCCTGGTCAAGCGCCGCGAGCGCGGCGAGGGTTACTACGACCGCTTCCGGGGCCGGGTGATGTTCCCGATCATCGACCCGGCGGGCCGGACGGTCGGCTTCGGCGGTCGCATCATCGATCCGCACGACGAGCCGAAGTACCTGAACAGCCCGGAATCGCCGGTCTTCTCCAAGCGTCGCCTCCTCTACGGGCTGCCCTACACCGGCGACGCCCTCAAGGATGGCGCGGTGGTGGTCGAAGGCTATATGGACGTGATCGCCCTCCACCAGTACGGCGTGACCACCGCGGTGGCGACGCTCGGCACCTCGCTGACCGCCGAGCATCTGCGGCTGCTCCGCCGGCACACGAGTCGCGTGACGCTCTGCTACGACGCCGACACCGCCGGAATTCGTGCAACCGAGCGGGCTGCCGCAGCGTTCATAGAAGAGGGCCTCGAAGGCCGCGTGCTGTCGTTACCCAACGGGCAGGATCCCGACGAGTATGTGCGAAGCCACGGAGCGGAGGCCTTTGCGGGCCTGCTCGAGGCGGCGCCCGACTTGATCGACTACCGCCTGGCGGCCGCTCTACGCGACGCCGGCGAGGAACCGACGACGCGGGCTGAGGCGGTCCGCGAGGCGGTGGTGGCGATTCTGGCCGACATCAGTGACGAAGTACGCCAGACCCAGACCATTCGCCGCGTGGCCGAGTGGTGGTCCGGCAGCGAGCTCTGGCTGCAGGCCGACATGGAGACGACGCTTCGTCAGGCCTTGCGGCAGCGGCGGGCGCGCAGCGGGAGTCGGCCGGGCGGCGGCGCCGGCCGGCGCC